>NZ_CP042306.1:1368750-2053125 GCF_007859635.1 Sphingomonas panacisoli
GCTCGCGACCGTCGGCAGCCAATGCTCGTCGAGCTCGTGCCCGACATAGCGGTTGAGGAAGTCGGCACGGCTGACCTTGTGGCGCTCCGCCAGGCGCAGCATCTGCCCGCCCAGCGCCGTCAGGCGCCGGTTGAAGCTGTAGAGCTGGTCGACGAGATATTCGATCTTCGCCTGGTGGAATTGGACGCTCTCGACTTCGGCGGTGAGTTCCTCGCGCAGCTTCTGATACTTGCGCTCATCGCCTGCCGACAATTCGCCGCCCGCGCTCATCTGATCCAGGCGCGTCGCCTGCATCTTGGAGAATTTCTTGTAGATCGACGTGATGTTGGCGAACCGCTCGAGCGCCATCGGCTTGAGCTGCTCCTCCATCTGCGCGAGGCTGAGCGTGTTGTCCTCTTCCTCGTCGTCGGAGATGCGGGGTGCACGACGCTCGGTCATGTCGTCCTCGTCCTCGTCGGCCGAGACCTCTTCCTTGACGTCCTCTTCTTCCTTGAAGCTGGCGCCGGCAGTCTTCTCGCTGATCTCGCCCGAATCGTCGTCCTCGGCGCCTTCGACCTGCTCGGCCGACGGACCCTTGGACAGCATCGCGTCGAGATCGAGGATCTCGCGCAGCTGCATCGTGCCTTCGTTGAGCGCGGTTGACCAATCGATGATCGCGTTGAACGTGATGGGGCTTTCGCAGAGGCCGAGGATCATCGTGTCGCGCCCGGCCTCGATCCGCTTGGCGATGGCGATCTCGCCCTCGCGGCTGAGCAATTCCACCGCGCCCATCTCGCGCAGGTACATGCGCACCGGGTCGTCGGTGCGGTCGACCGTTTCCTTCTTCTTGGTCTCGAGCGCTGGAGCGTTTTCCTCCGACGAATCGACCGGATCGATATCGTCGTCGTCGTCCTTTTGCTGCTCGTCGCCTTCCTCGCCGGCTTCTTCGTTCTCGACGATGTTGATGCCCATTTCGGACAAGGCCGCGCTGATGTCCTCGATCTGGTCCGAAGACATCTCGCCCTGCGGCAAAGCATCGTTGAGTTGATCGTACGTTATGTACCCGCGCTTTTTGGCGCGCGCGATCACCTTCTTGATGTTCGCATCGTTCAGGTCGATCAGCGGAGCGTCGCCCATTTCCAGGGTTTCGTCGCCTTCGCCGCCGTTATTCTTCGCCATCAATCGCCCTCAATCTCGAATTCGTCCGCGTCGTTATTAGCCTGGATCAGATTTGCAAGCCGCTCTTCCAAAGCGCGTTGTTCTTTCAGCAGTTCCATTTGCCGAGCGAACGCCGCGTCGGATGTCTTCGTTTCCAGTTCCGCCGTCGCCTCCGCCAGCGCCGCATCCACCTCGGGCCGCGCCACCAGGGATCGCGATCGCCTCATCCAGATCGGCGCTGGCTCGCTTCGCATCGGAAGCCGCCAGCGTGAAGGAATAAGGCGTTCGGTCGGGCCGGAGGAGTTCGTCGGTGATCTGACCCAGTCCGGATGTCGCCAATATGGTGACGAGGCGCTGGCTATCAAGCGCCCGGTCTTCCAGCGCGAGATCGACCACCGCTTCGAACAGGCGTCCGAGCGCGCCATCGACCATCTTGAGACTGCCGAGCACCTCCATATGGCGCGCGATTTCGGCGGGGTGGCGGATCAGCCCGGCGAGCACCGCCTTGGCGAGGACGCGGTCGATCCCGGCGGCGCGCACGGCCTTCGCCTGCGCCGTCGCCGGCGGGGTAGGAGCCGTCCACTTCGCGCCCGGGCGGCGCGGGGTGAAAGTGCGAGGGGTGAAGTCGCGCGGCGGCTTGGCGAAGAGATCATCGACGCGGCGGCGATACTCGGCGAGATATTCGTGGCGGACGTTCGGGTCTGCGATCGTGTTGGCGTGATCGGCGAGGCGGCGTTTCAGGCCCGCGCGCTGTTCGGGCGTGTCGAGCGGTTCGGCGGCGTATTCGTGGCGCCACAGCAAGTCGACCAACGGCTCGGGCTTGTCGAGCAGAGCCTCGAACGCGGATGAGCCGCGCGTGCGGACGAGATCGTCCGGGTCCTGACCGTCGGGGAGGGTCAAGAAGCTCAGGCTGCGGCCCGGCGCCAGCCCCGGCAGCGCACGATGCGCCGCCCGGATCGCCGCCTTCTGTCCCGCCGCATCGCCGTCCAAGCAGATCACCGGCACATCGGCCATGCGCCACATCCGTTCGAGTTGCGCCTCGGTCACGGCGGTGCCGTTGGGCGCTACCACATCGCTGAACCCGGCCTGGGCGAGCGCGATGACGTCCATATAACCTTCGACCACGATCAGCCGGTCGGTCTTGCGGCTGGCCGGCGCCGCCTTGTCGAGATTGTAGAGCGTGCGCCCCTTGTCGAAGAGCGGTGTGTCCGGCGAGTTGAGATATTTGGGCTCACCGTCGCCGATGATCCGGCCGCCGAACGCGATCACCCGCCCGCGCGGATCGCGGATCGGGATCATCAGGCGTCCGCGGAACCGATCGTATGGTTCTTTGTCCTCGACCTTGATCAGCAGGCCGGCCTCGATGAGCAACGCGTCACCGAAATCGCCCAGTGCGGTGCGCAGCTTGCCGCGCGAATCCGGGGCATAGCCGAAGTTGAAGGCACGCCGCGTCGCATCCGAAATCTTGCGCCGCTCCAACAAAGCGCGCGCTTCGCCGCCGTCCAGCCCACCGAGTTGCGCCTCGAACCAGTCGGCGGCGGCCTGCATCACGTCGTGCAGCCCCTTGGCGCGCTCGGCGCGTTCGACCGCCTGGCGGTCCTGCGCGGGCATTTCCATCCCGGCCGCCTGGGCGAGTTCCTTTACCGCATCGATGAAGGGCAGGCCGCGCTGCTCGGTCATCCAGCGGATCGCGTCGCCATGCGCCGAGCAGCCGAAGCAGTGATAGAACGCCTTGTCGTCGTTGACGTAGAAGCTCGGCGTCTTTTCGTTGTGGAACGGGCAACAGCCCTTGAACTCGCGCCCCGCCTTGGTGAGCTTGACGGTCTTGCCGATCAGCGCGGACAACAGCGTCCGCGCGCGGAGTTCGTCGAGAAAGGCGGGGGTGAGACTCACCCGCGCATTATAGCATGGCTATGGCGGAAGCAGCGGCGCTTATCAATTCCCCTCCCGCTTGCGGGAGGGGTTAGGGGAGGGGAGTTCCGCAAGCGCGCGTTCGATTTCAGCGACAACGCCGTCCAAGTGGCCCAGCACCTCGTTGTTCCAGAAGCGAATGACGCGATAACCCTTGCTCTCGAGATGGGACGTTCGTGAGGAGTCTCGCTCAGTCTGCAAAGCATGTTGGCCGCCGTCGATCTCGACGATCAGCTTAGGTGTTCGCGCCACGAAGTCACAGATGAACGGCTCGATCTTGACCTGACGATTGAAGCGAGCGCCCGCTACCTTCCGCGCACTCAGCGCTTGCCAGAGCTTGGCTTCCGCGTCCGTCGGATTGTTCCGTAGCTCGCGTGCGCGGTTCGTGAGTTCCATGCCCTCCCCCAGCCCCTCCCGCTCGCGGGAGGGGAGTTTTTGCGCTTAGCTCAACGCCGCCTTCACCGCCGCGCTGGCCTTGCTCATGTCGAGGCTGCTCGCGTGCCGCGCCTTCAGTTCGGCCATCACGCGGCCCATGTCCTTCATGCCGCTCGCGCCGAGTTCCGCCTTGATCGCCTCGATCGCCGCGGCGGTCTCCGCTTCGTTCATTTGCTGAGGCAAAAAACGTTCGATCACCGCGACCTCCGCCTCTTCGGCCTTGGCCAGTTCCTCGCGGTCACCCTTGCGGAACATCTCGATCGATTCGCGGCGCTGCTTGACCATTTTCTGCAACACCTCGACCACCAGCGTGTCGTCGTCGGTCGGCTGCGCCTTGGTCCGTTCCTCGATGTCGCGATTCTTGATCGCCGATTGGATCAGGCTGATCGCGTTGCGGGAATCCTTGTCGCCGGCCTTCATGGCGGCGATCTGGGCGGCTTTGATGTCGTCTCTGATCATTTCCCCCACATAGCGACGGCAACCGGTTGACGCGAGGGGGGTGGGGGTCTAGCTCCCGCGACTTAGCGACATCGCTGTCCAAACCAACGGAGTGCCCGCCGCATCATGGCCGACGCCACGACTTTTCGCGCGCCTGACGGAGCCACGGGCGTTCTCGTATTAGCGAGTGGGGAGGTGGTGTGGGGCCGCGGATTCGGTGCGGAGGGGCAGGCGGTCGGCGAGGTGTGCTTCCACACCGCGATCACCGGCTATCAGGAGATCATGACCGACCCGTCGTTCGCGGGCCAGATCATCACCTTCACCTTTCCGCATATCGGCAATGTCGGCGCGAATGCCGACGATGTGGAGGCGGACTTGCCGCATGCGCTGGGCATGATCGTGCGCGAGGACGTGACCGCGCCGTCCAACTTCCGCAGCGTCGAGCGGCTCGACGACTGGATGAAGCGTCACGCGCGGATCGGGCTGTCGGGGATCGACACGCGCGCGCTGACCAGGCGGATGCGCACCGGCGGCGCGCCCAACGGCGTGATCGCGCATGCGGCGGACGGGCAGTTCGACATTCCCTTGCTGCTCGACATGGCGCGGGCGTGGCCGGGGCTGGAAGGCATGGACCTGGCGATCGCGGTCACGACCGAGGCCGATTACGGCTGGGAAGGCGGCGTCTGGCGGCTCGGGTTCGGCTATGGTGGAGAGGGCGCGGAGAGCGACCGCCCCCACGTCGTCGCGATCGATTACGGCGCCAAGCGCAACATCTACCGCAACCTGGTGCAGGCCGGCGCCAAGGTCAGCGTCGTCCCCGCGACCGCGACCTTCGATCAGGTCATGGCGCTGAACCCCGACGGCATCTTCCTGTCGAACGGCCCGGGCGATCCCGCCGCGACCGGCGACTATGCGGTGCCGGTGATCCGGCAGTTGCTGGAGACGGGCAAGCCGCTGTTCGGCATCTGCCTCGGCCACCAATTGCTCGGCCTCGCGGTCGGCGCGCGCACGACCAAGATGTTCCAGGGCCATCGCGGCGCCAACCATCCGGTCAAGCGCCTTTCGGACGGTGCGGTCGAGATCACTAGCATGAACCACGGCTTCGCGGTCGAACGCGACAGCTTGCCCGCCAATGCGCGCGAGACGCACGTGTCGCTGTTCGACGGATCGAACGCGGGGCTCGAACTGACCGACGCACCCGCGTTCAGCGTGCAATACCACCCCGAAGCGAGCCCGGGGCCGCAGGATAGCTTCTACTTGTTCGAAAAGTTCGTGGCGGGTCTGCGGGCGTGAGGCGTGGCCGAAATCTCCTGATCATCCTGTCGGTTGCCGTCGTGGTGGCGCTCGGGCTGATGCTGACCGGCGTGATCGACGTGATGGCGCCGGGGCCGCACGTGTTCCTCGACACCAAGTCGCCCGACGGCAAGCGCACCGCGCACCTCGAACGGCCCGGCGGCAGCGTGGAGCCGATCTATTATGCGGTGAAGGTGACCGGCGCGGGCGCGGATTGCACCGCGGCGACGCTCACCGGGCTGCAGGCCGAACGCTGGGTGCGGCTGTCGTGGAACGTCGATGCGCTGGTGGTGCGCTACGGCTTGCCGAGCGATCCCAACGCCAAGGCCGTCGCGCCCGCCGCCAGGCGCGGCGGGGACGCGTGCCACGGCATGACCGTGCGGGTGATCGAGGATCCGTCGCTGAACGTGAGCGGGCCGTTGAGCGATGCGATCGAGCCGGTGGGGAATGGGCAATGACCGACCGCAACGCGTTCAGCGTGCAACACTATTCCGAAGCGAGCCTATGGCCGCAGGACAGCTTCCATCTGTTCGAGCGGTTTGTGGGGATGATGGCATAATGGGTTTCTTTAAGTGGGTTCGCCGGCGTGTGCATGGCCCGAGCGCGCTTTCTCGAGGAGACGTTGAAGAATTTGACGAAGAAACATCGGAGATGATTTCAGCTAGCGACGCTCTGCTCTCTCGAATGCGCGTTGGAAGCATTGATCTCACTAGGAAGCGCATGGTGACGCACTTGTTCTTGGGCAACGATCGTGACCTCGATCGTGCGTCTAGGCTCTTAGAAAGCTTGGGCTATTCTTCGGACGAGATGGGAAGTGGTCGACTGGTTGTGAGCGAGCAAGTTGCAGTTGGTGAAGGTTGGGTTCGACGCGTTGTCCCGGTCATGATGCAAACTGCTGGTGAATTCGAACTTATCTACGATGGTTGGGATGCTGACGTGGCCGCTGATCACACCGGACAAGATAACTGATATGCCCAAACGCACCGACATTTCCTCGATCCTCGTCATCGGCGCAGGTCCCATCGTCATCGGCCAGGCGTGCGAGTTCGATTATTCGGGCACGCAGGCGATCAAGGCGCTGAAGGAAGAGGGCTATCGCATCGTCCTGGTCAATTCGAACCCGGCGACGATCATGACCGATCCCGAGCTGGCCGACGCGACCTATGTCGAGCCGATCACCCCCGCGGTCGTCGCCAAGATCATCGAGAAGGAGCGGCCCGACGCGGTGCTCCCCACGATGGGCGGGCAGACCGCGCTCAACACCGCGCTGGCGCTGTTCCGCGACGGCACGCTGGCGAAGTTCGGCGTGACGATGATCGGCGCCGATGCGGAGGCGATCGACAAGGCCGAGGACCGGCTGAAGTTCCGCGACGCGATGGACCGGATCGGGCTGGAAAGCGCGCGCTCGGCGATCGCGCATACCGAGGCAGAGGCGCTGGAGGGGCTGGACAAGGTCGGGCTGCCGGCGATCATCCGGCCGAGCTTCACGATGGGCGGATCGGGCGGCGGGATCGCGTACAACCGCGATGAATTCTTGACGATCGTCCGCTCGGGGCTCGACCTGTCGCCGACCACCGAAGTGCTGATCGAGGAATCGCTGCTCGGCTGGAAGGAATATGAGATGGAGGTCGTGCGGGACCGCAACGACAACGCCATCATCATTTGCTCGATCGAGAATGTCGATCCGATGGGCGTCCATACGGGCGATTCGATCACCGTCGCACCGGCGCTGACGCTGACCGACAAGGAATATCAGATCATGCGCAACGCGAGCATCGCGGTGCTGCGCGAGATCGGCGTGGAGACGGGCGGGTCGAACGTCCAGTTCGCGGTCAACCCGAAGGACGGCCGCCTGATCGTGATCGAGATGAACCCGCGCGTGTCGCGATCGTCGGCGCTGGCGTCGAAGGCGACGGGCTTCCCGATCGCCAAGGTCGCGGCCAAGCTGGCGGTCGGCTACACGCTCGACGAGATCGAGAACGACATCACCGGCGCGACGCCCGCGAGCTTCGAGCCGACGATCGATTATGTCGTCACCAAGATACCCCGGTTTGCGTTCGAGAAGTTCAAGGGCGCGGAGCCGTTGCTCGGCACCGCGATGAAGTCGGTCGGGGAGGTGATGGCGATCGGCCGCAACATCCATGAGTCGATGCAGAAGGCGCTGCGGGGCCTCGAGACGGGCTTAAGCGGGTTCAACATCGTCGATGCGCTGGTCGGTGCGCCGCGCGACGAGATCGAGGCGGCGCTGGCGCTGCCGACGCCCGATCGGTTGCTGGTGGCGGCGCAGGCGCTGCGCGAGGGCTTCACCGTCGCCGAGGTCCACGCGATCGCGAAATACGATCCGTGGTTCCTGGAGCGCATCGCGGAGATCGTGGCGGCGGAGAACGAAGTGCTGGAAAACGGCCTGCCGCAGGACGCGGCGGGCTTGCGGCGGCTCAAGGCGATGGGCTTTTCGGACAAGCGGCTTGGTTTCCTCGCGCTAACCTCGGCGGGGCTGCGCGACCGCTATCAGGCGCGCGGCGGGCTGATCCATGAAGCGGTCAAGGCGATGGTCGGCGGCGTCAACGAAGACGAAGTGCGCGCGCTGCGCCACAAACTCGGCGTACGTCCGGTGTTCAAGCGCATCGACACCTGCGCGGCGGAATTCGACGCCAGGACGCCGTATATGTATTCGACCTACGAGGCGCCCAGCTTCGGTGAGCCCGAGAACGAGGCGATGCCCTCGACCCGGCGCAAGATCGTCATCCTGGGCGGCGGGCCGAACCGGATCGGGCAGGGGATCGAGTTCGACTATTGCTGCTGCCACGCCTGTTTCGCGCTGGCCGACGCCGGGTTCGAGACGATCATGGTCAATTGCAACCCGGAGACGGTGTCGACCGATTACGACACGTCCGACCGGCTGTATTTCGAGCCGCTGACTGCTGAGGACGTGCTCGAAATCCTGCACGTCGAGCAATCGGCGGGCGAACTGGTCGGCGTGATCGTCCAGTTCGGTGGGCAGACCCCGCTCAACTTGGCGCGCGCGCTGGAGAAGGCCGGCATTCCGATCCTCGGCACCAGCCCCGACGCGATCGATCTGGCCGAGGATCGCGAACGGTTCGCGGCGCTGATCAACAAGCTAGGCTTGCTCCAGCCCGCCAACGGCATCGCCCGCAGTGGGGAGGAGGCCGTCGCGGTCGCCGAGCGGATCAGCTATCCCGTGTTGATGCGCCCGAGCTACGTGCTGGGCGGGCGCGCGATGGAGATCGTCGATGGGCGGCCGCAGCTGGAAGAATATATCCAGACCGCGGTGCAAGTGTCTGGTGAATCACCGGTTTTGATCGACCAGTATCTACGCGACGCGATCGAGGTCGATGTCGACGCGATCTGTGACGGCACCGATGTCGTGGTCGCCGGCGTGCTCCAGCATATCGAGGAAGCGGGCGTTCATTCGGGCGACAGCGCGTGCTCGATCCCGCCTTACTCGTTGCCCGCCGACATCGTCGCCGAGATCGAGCGCCAGACCGATGCGCTCGCCCGCGCACTCGACGTCGTCGGCCTCATGAACATCCAGTTCGCGGTAAAGGACGGCAAGGTCTACCTGATCGAGGTCAATCCACGCGCTAGCCGTACCGTGCCGTTCGTGGCCAAGGCGATCGGCGCGCCCATCGCCAAAATCGCCAGCCGCGTGATGGCCGGCGAAAAACTGGCGAACCTGCCGAAAATCGACCGCGACATCCCCTATTTCGCGGTCAAGGAAGCCGTCTTCCCGTTCAACCGCTTCCCGGGCATCGACCCGGTGCTGTCGCCCGAGATGAAATCCACCGGCGAAGTCATGGGGATCGATCAGGACTTCACTGCCGCGTTCGGCAAGGCCGAGTTGGGGGCAGGAACGGTCTTGCCTGAAAGCGGGACGGTGTTCGTCAGCGTCAAGGACAGCGACAAGCCGGTGATCCTGCCGGGCGTGCGCGCGCTCGCCGATTTCGGCTTCACCATCGTCGCCACGGGCGGCACGGCGGACTATCTGAGCGAGCATGGCGTCGCGGTCGAACGCGTCAACAAGGTCGCGCAGGGCCGCCCGCACATTGTCGATCGCGTGGTCGATGGCGGGATCGACATGATCTTCAACACCACCGAGGGCTGGCAGTCGTTGAAGGACTCCAAACCGATCCGCGTCGCGGCGCTCGGCCAGAAGATCCCGTACTTCACCACCGCCCCGGCCAGTGTCGAAGCGGCACGCGCGATCGTCGGCCTTTCGACACGCTCTCTTGAAGTTCGGCCGCTCCAGTCTTATCATTCGCACTCGCACAATTGATCCCCACATAGAGAAACAAGGTGCGGGCGGCTCGACAGGGTCGCTTGGGGAAGACGATTTGACGAGGGAATAGGGGTATGGCGACCGTCGAGAAGATGCCGATGCTGCAAGAGGGCTATGAAAAGCTCACGGCAGATCTGCGTCGCTTGAAAGAGGAGCGCCCGCTGATCGTCGATGCGATCGAGGAAGCCCGCGCGCACGGCGATCTGTCGGAAAACGCCGAATATCACGCCGCCAAGGAGCAGCAGGGCCAGAACGAGGCGACGATTGCCGACATCGAGGGCAAATTGAGCCGCGCCCAGATCATCGATCCCAAGGAACTGTCGGGCGACAAGGTCGTGTTCGGCGCGACGGTGACGTTGCTCGACGAAGACGACAAGCCGACCAAGTATCAGATCGTCGGCGAGACCGAGGCGAACGCAAAGACCGGCCGGATCAGCTACAATTCGCCGATCGGACGCGCGCTGATCGGCCGTAAGGTCGACGAAGAGGTCGAAGTGTCGGTGCCCGCAGGCGACCGTTACTATCTCGTCAGCAAGATCGAGTTCATCTGACCGACCAGCCAACCTGGCGCGACGCGCCCGCGACTTACGCCCTCGCCGCGGTGACGTTCATCGTGTCGACGGTGGTCGGTCTGATGGGCAGCAGCCAGGCCGCTGCTTTGGTCGGCGGGTTTATCCCGGCGCTCGTTCCCAATCAGGCGGTCGCCTGGGCCGGCCCCGCAATACCCGCGTGGCTGACGCCATTGACGTGCACGTTGCTGCACGGAAGCGTGCTCCACCTGCTCTTCAACCTGGGCATGCTGGTCTATTGCGGACGCGAGACCGAGCGCGCGCTGGGGTCGGTCGGCGTCCTGATCCTGTATCTGGTCGGCGCCTATGCCGCCGCCGCAGGGCAGTGGGTGCAGAACCCCTTATCGACAGTGCCGACGATCGGTGCCAGCGGTGCGATCGCCGCGATCATCGCCGCCTATGCCTTGCTGTACGGCCGCAATCGCGTGCGCGCAGTCGGGCCGTTGTCGGCCAGCTTCCTCCACGCGCTGTGGCTCGGCGCGGCGTGGACGATCATCAATCTGCTGATCAACCTGGCGATGCTGAGCCCGCAGCCGGTCGCGGTCGGCGCGCATATCGGCGGGTTTCTGGCCGGGCTGATCCTGACCCGCCCGATCCTGCTCTGGCGCTACCGCAAGGCTTAGTCGGCGCCGCCCTGCAGATCGGGATCTGGCTCGAGCAGGCGGTGGAGGTGGACCACCACGAACTTCATTTCGGCATCGTCGACAGTACGCTGCGCCGCGGCCCGCCACGCTTTCTCGGCGCTGGCGAAGTCGGGAAAGATACCGACGGTTTCGATCGTCGATTCATCGAAATCGAGGGTCTGCGGATCCTTGACGCGGCCGCCGAACACGAGATGGAGCTTGCTCATGGCGGCCCCATATCGCGCAAGGACGCCAAGTAAAGGTTAATCGGCCTTTCGCCGCGTCCTTTTAACGGGCTTAGGCGCCGGCGCTTCCTCGCGTGCCGCCAGTGCAGCTTCGCCGCCAGCCGACATCGCTGCGCCGACCTGGTCAAGCAGTTTGCTGACCTGCGCGCGTGCCGCCTGCTTGCTCAGCGGGAACGCGCCGAGTTCGGCCTTGGCCGCGTCCTTGGCCGCCTCGGCGGCACCGGCGGCGGCGCTGTTGATCCGCTTGCCGACCGGGCCGAGCAACGCCGTCTCGCGTTTCGTGCGGGGCAGCAGCACACCCGCCGCCAGACCGATCGCGATCCCGCCCGCGACCACCGCCAGCGGATTGGCTTCCGCCGCCTTGCCGACGCGTTGCGCCGCCTTGCGCGTTTCGTGGAGCGCGTCATTGGCGGCGCCGCGCGCCGTCGTCATCGCGGCTTCCATACGGCCGCTGGGCTTCTTGACGGCGGTGTCGGCGGTGTCGGGCATTGGTCGGTCCTCTACTCTGGAATGCTTTGAACTCGTCAGTCGTCGCGCGGTTGCCGGTGCAGCAATCGGTTCAGCGGTTTTCGGGCGAAGAACGCCGTCACCGCCGCGATCACGCCGGTTGTGGTGACGGGATGGCGCTTGATCGTGTCGACGCCGGCCTGGGCGATCTCGCCGCCGACTTCCTTCAATTCCTCGATCGCGTCACGGGCAAGTGCGCTCGGCTTAAGCCGCGATTGCAGCGCGACGACCGTGCTCGCCAGTTGCTGCCGGCTTTCCGCCGATTGCGCTTCGGCCTTGGCAAGTTCGTCCTCGATCAGACTCATGGCCGATCGTCCTTGTCCTTGATCTCGGTCGCCTTGAGCAATTGCCGCCAGCCGAGCCACGCCAGCAGGCCCGCGAGCGCCAATCCACCCGCGACGACCACCCCGGTCGCGCCACCCGGCCCCAACAGTGGCCGCAAGACGATCAGCAACCCGACCAAGGCCGCGACGATGACGGCCTGGGCCAGCGACAACGCGACCACCGCCAGAATGATCGCGTTGCGCGCGCCGTCGATCCGCGAGAACAACCGCGCGCGGTAGAGTTTCAGTTCCGCCCTGACGAATTCCTCGCCATCGTCGATCAGCCGGCTGACCAACGCTGGGATGCTTTCCTGTTGGGGCGGCTGCTCCTCCTCCACGCAGCGGGTCCGAGCCCTCAGGCTTTCTTGTCGCCGGCGGGCTCGTCGAGCCCAGCCTTGACCAGCCGCGCCAGCACGAAGCCGATCGCCGCGGCGGTGCCGATCGCGACCGCGGGGCTTTTCTTCACGAACTCGCGCGCTTCGTCGATCAGGTCGTCGACCTGCTTCGATTGGAGCGACTTGGAGAAATTGGCGACCGCGTCGGCGGCCGAGCGAGCATATTGCCCGTATTGATCGCCGACCTTCTCATCGACCGTGCCGGCCGCATCGTGCAGCATCGCCGCCAGTTCGTCGAGCGCGCCGCCAGCGCGGGTCTTGCCGTCCTCGGCCGCGGCCTTCGCCTTGTCGCCGGCGTCGTTGGCGAACTTGATGACATTGTCCTTCAACGACTGGACGCTCGCCTTGGCGTCCTTCGCTGTGGCGCCGGTATCGTTGTCGACAATGGTTTCGTTCGGTGCGGTATCGGCCATGATCGTGTTCCTTACTCCAACTGGTCAAACAACCAAGGCGGCTTTCACCGGTTCCGTCGTCCAAGCGAATTGCCCGGACCAAGCGAACCCGATAGAGCGCCGCCGCGACACCCTTGCTTCCCCCAATCTAGGAAGACCGTTCCATGACCGCAATCATCGACATGCACGCCCGCCAGATCATCGACAGCCGCGGCAATCCGACGGTCGAGGTCGAAGTGATGCTGGAGGACGGCAGCTTCGGTCGTGCGGCGGTGCCGTCGGGTGCCTCGACCGGCGCGCACGAGGCGGTCGAACTGCGCGACGGCGACAAGACCCGCTGGTCGGGCAAGGGCGTGCAGAAGGCGGTCGACGCGGTGAACGGCGAGATCGCCGACGCGGTCCTTGGCTTCGATGCCGAGGATCAGGCGGATGTCGACAATGCGATGATCGCGCTCGACGGCACGCCGAACAAGGCGCGACTGGGGGCGAACGCGATCCTGGGCGTGAGCCTCGCAACCGCAAAAGCCGCGGCGGACGCGCGGGGCCTGCCGCTCTATCGCTACGTCGGCGGGGTCAACGCGCACGTACTGCCGGTGCCGATGATGAACATCATCAACGGCGGCGAACATGCCGACAATCCGATCGACTTCCAGGAGTTCATGATCGTGCCGGTCGGTGCGGACTCGCTGTTCGAGGCGGTGCGCTACGGTTCGGAGATCTTCCATACGCTGAAGAAGATGCTCCACGACGCAGGCCTGTCGACGGGCGTGGGCGACGAGGGCGGCTTCGCGCCCGATGTCGCCAACACCACCGACGCGCTCGACTTCATTATGCGCGCGATCGAGAAGGCGGGATACAAGCCCGGCGACGACGTGATGCTCGCGCTCGATCCGGCCTCGACCGAGTTCTTCAAGGACGGCAAGTACAACATCTCGGCCGAAAACAAGATTTTGAGCCCGCACGAAATGGCGGCCTATTATGGCGATCTCGTCGCCAAATATCCGATCTTCTCGATCGAGGACGGTATGGCCGAGGACGATTTCGAGGGCTGGAAGGCGCTGACCGACCTGGTCGGCGACAAGGTTCAATTGGTCGGCGACGATCTGTTCGTGACTAATCCCAAGCGCTTGGCCGATGGGATCGAGCAGGGGCTGGGCAATTCGATCCTGATCAAGGTCAACCAGATCGGCACGCTGACCGAAACGCTGGCCGCCGTCTCGATGGCGCAGCGCTCGAGCTACACAGCTGTGATGTCGCACCGCTCAGGCGAAACCGAGGATGCGACGATCGCCGACCTCGCGGTCGCGACCAATTGCGGGCAGATCAAGACCGGTTCGCTCGCGCGCTCCGACCGGTTGGCGAAGTACAATCAGCTGATCCGGATCGAAGAGGAATTGGGCGACGTCGCGGTCTATGCGGGGCGGGGCGTGTTGCGGTCGGCGCGGTAAGTTCCGCGCCGCCGATTCGCTTCGGCGCGCATTCGACTCAAGTCGGCGAATCATGGTTAATTTTGGCTTGCCCAGCGAGTCCGGTTGAGCGAGAGATGACGGTACGATGACGCGCCGTCCCACCACGTTCCGCTCGGTTTTCCGCCGCGCCGCATTCCCGGCGCTCGCGCTGGCGATCATGGCGTTCTTCGGTACCTATGCCGTGGTCGGATCGAACGGCGCGCTGGCCTATGGCGACTATCAACGCATGCTGGAGCGCCAGCAGCAGCACCTCGTCGCGCTGAAGCGGCAGCAGGCGGAGATCGCCAATCGCGTGCAGTTGCTCGACCCGAAAAAGGTCGATCCGGACATGGCCGACGAACTCACGCGCAAGCAGCTGAACGTCGTCAATCCCAACGAAGTCGTCGTTCCTCTCAAGTAGCGCTCTGGCGCTCGCCCGCGCAATCTGGCAGCACGCTTGCCAGAAAATTCGCGGAGAGACTGATGAAGGTTAAGTTGTTGAGTGCGGTCGCCTGCGTGGCGCTGACCGCGTGCAATGTGTCGACCAGTACGAACAACACGACGACGGCGACCAACAAGACGACGACCACCACGACGACGAAGCCCTGGGCGCAATTCCGCGATGCCTTTGTCGACGGCGTGTTCAAGCTCGACCCCGCTTTCGCCGTCTACGAAGGCAAGCACGATTACGACGGCGGCATCCCCGACTGGAGCCCGTCCGGACTGAAGGCGCAGGCCGATTTCTTCCGCAAGGCGATCGCCGATGCGCAGGCGTATGACAAAACCAAGATGGCGAAGCAGGACGCGTTCGAGCGCGATTACCTGATCCAGGTCGCGCGCGGGAAACTGTTCTGGCTGGAGGATGCCGACCAGCCGCACCACAACCCGGCTTACTATGTCGGCGGTGGGCTCGACCCCAACGTCTATATCGCGCGCAACTATGCCGACGCGAAGACGCGGATGACCGCGATCATCAAGTTCCTGCGCCAAGTGCCGTCGGCCGCCGCGAACATTCGCACCAACTTGAAGATGCCGATGCCGGCGAGCTTCATCAAATACGGTGTCGCGGGGTTCAAGGGCTTCGCTGATTATTACACCGGCGATGCGAAGAAGGCGTTCGCCGGGGTCAAGGACAAGGCGATGCAGAAGGACTTCGCCGACGCGTCCACCGCGGCGTCGAAGGCGATGAGCGATCTCGCGACGTGGCTCGACGGTCAGAAGGGGTCGGCGACGCAGGACTTCGCGCTCGGCGCCGACAAGTTCCAACGCATGGTGCTCGAGACCGAGGGCGTCGATACGCCGCTCGACCAGCTCGAGGCGGCGGGTCGCGCCGACCTAAAGAAGAACCAGGACGCGTTGAAGGAAGCGTGCGACAAATACGCCAAGGGCAAGACGATCGAGGCGTGCGTCGCCAAGATGAGCGCCAACAAGCCCGCGGGGAACGACCCCGTCGCGGAAGCGCGGCGACAGATCCCGATGCTCAAGGCGTTCGTGGTGGCGAACAATATCGTCTCGGTCCCCGGCACGGAACAGGCGCTGGTCGAGGAGAGCCCGCCCTACAACCGGCAGAACTCGGCCTATATCGATCCGCCCGGACCGTTCGATAAGGGCATCCCGTCGGTCTATTACATCTCGCCGCCGGACCCGAGCTGGTCGAAGGAGAAGCAGCTCGGCTTCGTGCCCGGCAAGATGGACCTGCTGTTCACCTCGGTCCACGAGGTGATGCCGGGGCATTTCGTCCAGTTCCTCCACGCCAACCGCTCGCCGTCGCTCTTCGGCCAGCTGTTCGTCGGGTACGCCTTCGCCGAAGGCTGGGCGCATTATGCCGAGGAGATGATGTGGGATGCCGGGCTCAACAACGGCGATCCCGAAACGCATATCGGTCAGATCAGCAACGCGTTGCTACGCGATTGTCGTTTCCTGTCGGCGATCGGGATGCACGCGCGCGGCATGACGCAGGCGGACTCGTTCAAGATGTTCCGCGAGCAATGCTATCAGGACGAAGGAAACGCCGACCAGCAAGCGGCGCGCGGGACCTATGACCCGGCCTACCTCAACTACACGATGGGCAAGCTGATGATCCGCAAGTTGCGCGACGATTGGATCGCGACGCGTGGCGGGCGAAAAGCGTGGAAGGACTTCCACGACCAGTTCCTGTCGTTCGGCGGCCCGCCGATCCCGCTGGTCCGCGCGGCGATGATGGGGGGCGACGCGAAGGCCGTATTCTGACTCCACCGTTCGCCCTGAGCTTGTCGTAGGGCGTGACTAGAACACGTGCTTCGACAAGCTCAGCACGAACGGATGGGGTATCAGCGCGTGGTCTTCAGGGTGGGCACTTCGTCCTGCACCTCGGTCCGTTGCGGGTTGCGGATCGAGGGGCGGAGGCGCGACAGACTGCAAAGGCCGGCGACGACCGCCAGGCCGACCGAGACGAGCGGGGGGACGCGTCCCGCGCCGATGCCGAGCGCGAGCAGTAGTGCGACGACGGTTGCCCCCGTCGTCTGACCCGTCAGGCGCACCGTCGAGATCAGCCCTCCCGCCGCCGCTGCGCGTTCGCGCGGGGCGCTGCCGATGATCAGGCGGGCGTTGGGCGGCAGGAAGGTGCCGAATCCCGATCCGCACAGCGCCATGCGCCAGGCGATGTCGAAATAGCCCGGGTGTGCGGGCAGGAACGCGATCAGCAGCAGTGCGGTGATGCTGATGCACATGCCGATGCCGCCGAGCAGGCCCGCCGGGATACGATCCGATAACCACCCGGCCAGCGGCGCGACGATCATGTTGGTCAGCGGCCACGGTGCGATCGCCGCGCCGACCATTGCCGCGCTGAATCCGAACTCCTGTGTCAGTCGGAACGGCGTCGATAGCAGCAGGGTCATCGATGCGATGAACGCGGTATAGGCGCCGACCACCGACAGCGCGATGACGGGCCGGGCGAGCAGATCGAGCGGGAGGATCGGGTTGGCGTCGCCTTTCTCGCGCTTGACGAAATAGTAGCCGACCAACGTCCCGGTCAGCACGATCGCGGCGGAGACGACCGGGCTGTTGCCGTGCACTGCGCTCTCGGCGCCGCCGATGACCAGCCCGAACATCGCCGCGCACATCACTGCGCCGAGCACGTCGAAATGCGCGTGCTGCGGCTTGGGATCGGGGAGCGCGCGGCCCAGAAGCAGACTGAGCAACGCGAACGGGATGGCGCAGGCGAACACCCAGGGCCAGGGCGCCACCGCCAGCACCAGCCCGCCGATCGTCGGCGCGGCGGCGGCCGAGCTCGACACGATCACCGAATTGATCCCGAGCCCGCGGCCGAGCTGGCTGGACGGATAGGTCGATCGGATCAGCGCCGACGATACGCTGAGCGCGCCCGCGGCACCGATCGCCTGCGCCGCGCGGACGATAAGCAGGAACGGCAGGCTCTTGGCGAAGAAGCACAATAGGGTTGCGACGGTGAAGATCGTCTGACCGACCTGATACATCCGCTTGAGCCCGATCCGCTCGCCGAGCCCAGCGAAGGGCAGGAGCAGCATCACGAGCATAAGCTGATAGACCGTGACGATCGACACCACCGCGCTCGATTCGACGTGCAGGTCGCGCGCGATGCTGGGCAGCGCGACGTTGGCGATGCCGCCGTCGATGATGATCAGCGCCGTGCCGCAACACAGCGCGCCGATCGCGCCGTAGCGGCGGGGCAGGGGGAGGCCGTCGGTCACCGTAGCGCCTCCAGGGCTGCGTCGTGCGATGGGAAGTTGAGCGCGCAACGGGTAATGAAATCGTCGATCGCCGCCATGTCGGTCGGCGGCGCGGGCGCGTCGGCGGACAGTCGCCCGGGGAACTGGCCGTAGCCGGCGAGCAGGCAATGCCATGATGCCGGCGCGTAATAATGCGCGATATCCTGCCGCGCGATTTCCTCCTCCAGATCGCGGCCGGTGAACCAGCACGTGATGATCGCCTTTAGCGAATCCGACAGCTCGTCATGCGTGGCATTGTCACGCCAATAGGCCGTGTCGGTGCGCCGGTTCATCCGATAGTGACAGACGATGTAGTCGCGAATCCCTTCGTAACGGGCGGCAATCGCGCGGTTGAAGGCGTCGCGATGTCGTGGCGTGAACCCGCCGTCGCGCCACGCCCGGAAAAACCCTTCGACGGTTGCCTGTACGACATGGAGCGCGGTGGCTTCGAGCGGTTCGATGAACCCTTGCGACAATCCTAGCGCCAGGCAGTTGCCGGTCCAGCTTTCGGCGATCCGGCCAACCTTCATCTTGAGGTGGCGCGCCTCGACAGGCGAATCGAGCAAGCCGAGATGCGCTCGCAACTCGGTCTCCGCCTCGTCGGCAGAGCAATAGCCGCTGGCATAGACATAGCCGTTGCCGGTGCGGTTGGTCAGCGGGATATCCCAGACCCAGCCGTTCTGCATCGCGGTCGAGATCGTCTGGCAGTTGGTGCCGTTGGGGTCGCGCGGGGTCGGCATGACCACCGCGGCGTCGTTGAACAGATTGGCCGCGAACGGCAGGAACTTAGCGCCGAGTGCGCCCTGGGCGATGACCGAGCGAAACCCGCTACAGTCGATGAAGAAGTCGCCCGGTATGGTGATGTCGTTCTGAGCGACGAGATGGCTGACGTTACCGTCCGCGACGGCAACATCGACGATGCGATGCTGCAAGTGACGGACGCCCAGCCCTATCGCATGATCGCGCAGGAACGCACCAACCAGGTGGGCGTCGAAATGATAGCCGTACCCGATCTGGAACGGGAAATGATCGGGTACGATCGGTGCCAGGCGGCGGGCGGCGAGCGCCGTCGGCAGGAAAAAACGATCGGGATGCGCCCACACGTCCGCGCCGTGGCGCCGCGCATAGGCGTTCGCGAAGAAGGCCGGCGCGGTGAAGCCGTCGAGGTCGGTAGGAAAGGGGTGGAAATAGGCGTCGAACCCCGGCGCTTCGGACCAGTCGCGAAACCCGATCCCGGTCTTGTAGGTCGCGTTACACCGCGGCATCCAATCGGCTTCGGCAATGTCGAGCGTGTCGAAGAACGCCTTCAATTGCGGGGTCGAGCCCTCGCCGACGCCGATGATTCCGATCTCCGGCGATTCGACCACGGTAACGCTGGCTTCGAGGCCGAGATGATGCGCGATCAGGTTCGCCGCCATCCACCCGGCGGTGCCGCCGCCGAGGATCACGATGCTGCGCGGAGTCTCGCTCATTGCGCCGTCATGCCGATTTCCCCCGCCCGCGCAATGTCGCAGGTTGATCCGCATCAATATCAATTTTCGGAACGCGTTGCCGTCTTTGCCGGTTGTGTCGCCAGCGAAACCAAATCGGAAAGGGCGCGATCATGGGTAAGGGCATCTTGTTGTGGCTGCTGGGCATTCCACTGCCGATCATCATCCTGCTGCTGATCTTCTGGCATTGATCTGTGCATCGGCCGTCTTGGACAAAGACGGCCGTCATGCTTTGATGCGGGGATGCTGAGCCAGACCCTGCGCCGCCTGCCCGCAATCCTTGCCGGATTGGGGCTGATCCTGTCGCCGATCGCCGACGCAGCGGTTTTAACGCCGATGAAGGCGGTCGACCCGTTCATCGGAACGGGCGGGGAGGGACACACCTTCCCCGGCGCCGTCGCGCCGTTCGGCATGGTGCAGCTGTCGCCCGACACCGATGCCGAGTGCGTTATCCGCAAATGCTATCCGCATGCCGCCGGCTATCGGTACGAGGACCCGACGATCCAGGGTTTCTCGATGACCCACTTTTCGGGCGCGGGGCATTCCGATCTCGGGGATTTCCTGATGATGCCCGTCGCGGGCGACGCGGTGCCGCTCGAACCGGGTGACGCGGCCAAGGCGGGCAGCGGATACCGATCACGGTTCAGCCATAGCAGCGAGATTGCGAGCGCGGGCTATTACGCGGTCACGCTGACCGATCCCGGCGTGCGCGCCGAGATGACGGCGGGGACGCGGATCGGGGTGCAACGCTACACGTTCGGCAGGGACAAGCCGGCACATCTCGTGTTCGACCTGCGCACCAGCCTCTATAACTATCCCGGCAAGGTATCGTGGTCGTCGATCCGGTTGCGGGCCGACGGCACGCTGACCGGCGGGCGCGAGACGCGCGGCTGGGCGCCGGGGCGCAAGCTGTTTTTCGCGATGCGCTTCTCGCGACCGCTGCTTGGCCACGACTTCCGCAACACCGAGACCGACGTGCCGTACAAGGGGTTCAAAGGACCGGGCCGATCGGGCAGCGACATCGCCGAATTGAAAGGCAGGGCGCTGGTCGCGCGGCTCGATTTCGGGCGGCTCGACGCGCCGCTCGAGGTCAAGGTCGGTATCTCGACGGTGGACGAGGACGGCGCGATCGCCAACCTGTCCAGCGAGCCGGGCAATTTCGACGCGATCCGGGCGAAGACCGAGTCCACCTGGGAGACGGCGCTGTCGGTGCTCGACGTTCAGGCCGACGCGAAAACAGAGCGTACCGTCTACACAGCGCTCTATCACGCGTTGATGGCGCCGAGCGTGCTGTCGGACGCCGATGGGCGCTATCGCGGCCCCGACGATCAGATCCACAAGGCCGACGGCTTCACCTTCCGTTCGACCTTTTCGCTGTGGGACACGTTCCGCGCCGAACACCCCTTGTTGACGATCGTCCAGCCGCCATCGACCACCAGCGACGTCGTCCGCTCCCTAATCGCCAGCCGCGAAGCGAGCCCATACGGGATCCTCCCGGTCTGGCAGTTCCAAGGGCAGGAGACATGGACGATGATCGGCTATCACGCCGTTCCCGTCATCGCCGACGCGTATTTGAAGGGCATGAAGGGTTTCGACGCAAACAAGGCGCTCGACGCGATGGTCGCGAGTGCGACCTATGCGCCTTACGGCGGGCTCGGCGACTATATGACGCTCGGCTATGTCCCGATCGATCGGGAGCCGGAGGCAGCGTCGAAGACGGTCGAATACGCTTATGACGACTGGACGATCGCGCGGATGGCGCGGAAGATGGGGCGGCTGGACGTCGCCGCGACGTTCGAGAAGCGCGCGGCTTATTGGCGTAACTCCTTCGACGCCAAGACCGGCTGGCTGCGCGCGCGCAAGGCCGACGGCAGTTTCCGCGTTCCGTTCGATCCGACCGCGATCAATTACGGGTCCGACTATACCGAGGGGAATGCTTGGCAATATTCGTGGTTCATGCCGCACGACCAGGGTGGGCTGATCAAACTGCTCGGTGGCGACGCGGCGACCGTGGCGAAGCTCGATGCGATGTTCGATTTCGACACGTCGAAGCTCGATTATTCGAAGTCGGAGGATATCGCTGGGCTTATCGGCCAGTACATCCATGGCAACGAACCGAGCCACCACGTCGCCTATCTCTACGCGTTCGCCGGCGCACCATGGCGGACGCAGGCGCGGCTCAAGCAGATCGTCGATAGCCAGTATAACGACACGCCGCAGGGGCTGTCGGGCAACGACGATATCGGCCAGATGTCGGCGTGGCTGGTGTTCACGTCGCTCGGCTTCTACCCCGTCGCGCCGGGCAGCGGGCAATATGTCATCGGCCGGCCGTTCGTCGATCGCGCGACGATCAAACTGCCCAACGGCAAGCGCTTCACGATCGTTGCGAACGGCATGAGCGACGCCAACAAATATGTCGGCGCGGTCGCCCTGAACGGCAAACCGCTCGACCGCGTTTACCTCACGCATGACGAGATCGAGCGCGGCGGCGAGCTTCGCTTCACGATGAGCGCGACGCCGAACAAATCCTGGGGAACGAACCTGGCCTCGCGACCGTATTCGATGAGTGGATATTGAGACGGTGGATGGAGCGACGGAGCGTGGGCGGCGTGCGCCGAACCGCTTAGCGCTCGCAGCAAATTAACCATTTGTTAACCGTCTCCGCTCATCTTTCGTTAACACGTTGAAATGACGGTTTTCGAAAGCGACTGGAGGGCTGGATGCGCCGCGCGTTGGGTACGTTTGCGCTGTTGATGACGCTGCTGGGCGGGTGCGCGAGCGTGCCGGTTAAGCCAGTCGCGGCCGTTTCCGATCCTGCGCCGGTGGAACCCGTTCTAACCGGATGGCGCGCGACGGCATCGGCGACCGACCGCGCGCGGATCGACGCGCTGCCCGGGCTGTGGAAGCAGGCGCTGGGGCAGATTCCAGCGCGGCTGCGCGGCAAGGTGACGGCGGAAGGCGCACTGTTGGAACCGGCCGGAGCATTGACGCTGCCCGAATTGTCACCAGGCAATTACTTGTGCCGCCTTATCCGGCTGGGCGGCCAGCGTGGCTACGTCTCGTTCAAACCCGATTTCTGCTACATCACGGACGAAGGCGAGAAGCGGACGTTTACCAAGCAGACTGGTACCGCACTGCCCGGCGGATGGCTGTTCGCGGACACCGACATGCGTCAGGTGTTCTTGGGCACCAATCGCGCCACCGCGGCCGGGACCGCGCCGCCTTATGGAGACGACCCCTCCCGCGACATCGCCGCGGTGATCGAGCGCGTCGCACCGTTCCGCTGGCGGATGGTCGTGCCGCACGGCAGCGGTGGCGACGTACTCGACATCTACGAACTCGTCCCGATCCCGCCAAAGGTGCCGGGCGCGGGACCGGTCGTGGCGCCGAGCGCGTAACGACTATTGCTGCACCGCAACATGAATGCTATATCAACTTCATGTACCTGACCGAAAAGGCCGAGCCGATGCCGACCGGTGCGACGCCGACGATCCTGCAGGCGATCGTGACCAAGCACTGCGTCACGGCCACCTACAATCTGCAGGATATCGTGCTCGCGCCGCACGTGCTGTTCATGAAGAACGACGCGTTGCATGTCGGCGGCGTCACGCTGGAGCGCGGCAGTGCGGTGCCCAAGGAATACAAAATGGGCGTGTTCAAGCTCGACGGGCTGGGTGACATCGCGATCACCGACCGGCCGTTCCAGACCAGCGAACTGTGGGACCCCGCCGACGAGCGGTTCGTCGCGCAGCCGCTGATGATGATCGAGCGCTAGCCTCACCGGCACCCATTGTGCCAAGGTCGCCGCAGTGACCGAGGACAATCCCCAACCCAGGATCGTGCGCCCGTGGCTGTGGCCGGCGCTAGGGCTGTTCGTCGCCTCGCTCGTCGGGCTCGGGGCGTACCTTGCCGACGAGTTGCTCGAGGGCGAGGGGTGGGCGATCGACCAGCGCCTGTTGCTCGGACTGCGCGTGCCGGGCGATCTCCAGCGGCCGATCGGGCCGGCCTGGCTCCAGCAATCGGCGGTGGACATCTCGGCGCTCGGCGGGCCGACCTTGATGTGGCTGTTCGGCATATCCGGGCTGATCTGGCTGCTCTACCGCCGCCAGCGCGCCGAAGCGGCGTGGATTGCGGTGTCGCTGATCGGCGCAAGCCTGATCAGCAACAGCCTGAAATACGCGATCGGCCGCCCGCGCCCGGCGCTCGTCCCGCACCTCGTCCAGGTCAACAATGCGAGCTTCCCGAGCGGCCACAGCCTGGTGTCCGCCGCGCTGTACCTGACCCTGGCATTGATGCTGGCCGAGGGCGCGAAAAGCTGGTCCGCGCGGATCGCGATCGTCGGGTTCGGCGCGCTGCTCGTCGTGCTGATCGGGTGCAGTCGCGTGTATCTCGGCGTGCACTGGCCGAGCGACGTGCTGGGCGGGTGGAGCTTCGGCACCGCCTGGGCGCTGTCGGTGTTCGCCGCGAACCGCTGGCTTCACCGCACGTCCCAGGCAGCGCCGCGCCCTACGCCTTAGCGCCTACCGCAGACGCGCACCCAGCGATGGTGCCGGCGCTCGTTCCGGCACGAGCGTCGGTTGTCGTTCCAGTGCCGGCGGCGATCCCAATCGCGACGCCGCTCCTGCGTGCGGACCACCTTGCGGGACCAGTCGCGGCGCTCGACCCGGGCATCGTCGCGATAGCCCTGGCCATAGCCGCCGGTTACCTGGTCGCGCGCCTGCGGGGAAGCGACGGCGGGCGCCGCGCCGAGCAACAGAGCGGCCATCCCGGCAGCGATCAATAGGCGTTTCATGGATACATCCTCTCGAACCCCGTCATGGGGCGATGCCAGTCATACGACCCGCCGCGCGCATGGTTCCTGAACGCCGGCGTCGGGCAAGGTACAGGTCGCGACCGCGCAAGCAACCGATCCGCGCCCTCGCGCGTAGCCACAGGCGAAGGAGACCGCGCATGACGCTGACCGGCCGATGCCATTGCGGGCGCAACACGTTTGAGATCGACGGCGAGCTGCCAGAGAAACTGACCCGCTGCACCTGCTCGTTCTGCAGCAAGCGCGGCCACCTTTACGCCTACTACAAGCCGGACAGGGTCAAATTCCCCCAAGCCGACAGCGACGCGGTGTATCGCTGGAATTCGAAGCTGGTCGCCAATCACTTCTGTTCGGCCTGCGGCTGCGACATCGGCGCGAATAGCCCGGATTTCCAGCAGGACGGATTGTGGGACGGCAAGACCCGCCGCATCGCGATCAACGCGCGGCTGATCGACGATTTCGAGGCGGCGGACTGGCCGGTGACGGTGGTGGATGGGAAGCATTTGTGGTGAGGCGGGGCCGCTAAGTTGACACCAGGTTGACACTAGCGACGTGGTTTTGCGGGGCTGGTCTCTCCTGCTTGAAGGCGTAATGCCGGTCGGGCGTCCAGCCGTCATGCCGCGCACGGCCGGGGACGGGGGCGAAGATCAGCGGATCGTCGTCGGGGGTGAGGGCGGCTGGCGTATGGGGAGGGGACTGGTCGCGCATCGACCAGGGTAGATCAGAGGAAATCCTACATTGGAAGTTTGATCTCGCCCAATTCCGTCACTTTTTCGACGAAGCCTTTGACACCGACACAAAGACATAAAGTCGCGGTGCTTCGACTGTACCGTTCAGCCTATCTACGACCGCGGACAATCGATCATCGGCTAACCACTGTCGGAAAGCACGCGTTTGCAGTCGATTGACCCAGCCAACAAGCTCACAACCAGTTCGAATCGCAACCGCCTCGGGATCCTTTGGGTTCTCAGGATCAAGTTCAAACGACACCACTTCACCGGCAGAGACAAGCGGACATCCCGCTAAATGCCGATACCCTGATGCTTCGATTACCATTTCGCGATCGTCGTCTGTATCATCAAGCGGATCAATGATGGAGAAACCATCGCTGGGCAGCTTTGCCTCGGAAGCGCCGAGGAGAGCAAAATCGGTAAACTTGGCCGCTGGGTCGATACGAAGTGTTTCTAAATAGCGTGGAAAGTCAGAGCGCTTGCGCGGAGGTAGCCTCCGCATAAACGTTTCCAGGACATCATTAGACCATTCGCCAGCACGCAAAGCAAAAGCTGGATAACCAACAAATCCTTCATCCCTCGCTCCAGCAAGCGCATCATCTGAGAAATAGCGAAACGTAACTTCTGAGTCCGAAGCCGCCGACGATCGGCGCAATTCTCCGATTTCCCATCGACGGCGAGAGGAACCCTTACGTGAGGACTGCCACGCAAGAAGGAGCCTTAGAGGCTCTGAAAGTCGTCGAATCTGTTGCATCGGTTATCGGAGTTCCTGCAACAGATGGTGTCTATATTTCGTCAATGCAAGAACAAAAGATGAACGCTCTTGCGTCATGTCGATTGTTCGGGCAAGTTGCGTAACGCCATTGATTTCCTCAGCGATAGATTCCCAACCCGCATTCGCAACCATCCTCACCGCGCGACGGGCAGAAGGATGTGACTCGAGCAGCCGATGCAGCATTTCGAAATGGCCAAGCCGCCCATCGCTTAAAGTCCACTTCATGTGATGCCGTCCGCGACTCACATATCTAGCTAAATGCACATCGTCTTCGAACTTTGGCAATGCTGCCTCGGTAATCTCATGACCTAAACTGGTTCCGTTATCGAAAGCGGGGGAAAAACGGACTCGAGGGACAGTGCCACTATTGCTCCAAAGTAGCCCCCAGTTTTCTTGATGGCGATCGGTGTTTCCTATCAATGCGTCGAAAGCAAAAGTCCTAGCCCAATACAGAATTGGCGAAGGCATCGAACGGCGGGCACGAACGGCATTCAAGAACGCCAAGACCGTTCGAAGGTTGTGCTGACTACCCGTTTTAACATCGAAGTCCGGGATTATTCTCTTCATATATTCTACGCCGTGCACGAAGCGATCGGTCCCGACGGTTTGGTTCATGTCGTAAAACCACTCGATCAACGCGCCACGTTGATCGGTCGAAGAATCCACGGCCGCGTGAGCTGGAGGAACTGGAACCTTCGCCGCTAAACCTATTCGATAGGCGAGTATTTCCGCCCAATACTGGTTGGGGTAATTGTGTGATGACCGCTTAAACAGATAATGATGCCCAGACCGGATCAGCGGACTTGGCGACGGATCAGGAGCAATCAAAAGCTCCTTTGGACGGCTACCGATTGGATATATTTCGTAATTTTCGTCACGTTGCCAATCGGCAACGTCAAAAATAAACTCTTGATCTGGGAGAATTCCCAACGCCCTCACCCCACCGTCACAAAGCTATCCATCACCCGCTTCCGCCCGGCCTGTTCGAATTCGATCTCCAGCTTGTTGCCTTCGATCTCCTCGATCGTGCCGTAGCCGAACTTCTGGTGGAACACGCGCATCCCTATCGCCACATCGGACCTACCTTTGTTGCCCAGGCTGACCGCGCTCGCGCGGGCTTCAACCACCCGCGCTGGCTCCCGCGTGAAGGTGCGACTGGTGAAGCTGCCGCCGGGCTTCGCGAAGTCGACCCCCGCCGCGCGCTGCCAGCCCGGGCCGCGGCCCGTCCCGCGCGCGACGTCCGCGAAGGGGTCGGCGCGTTCGCTCCAATTGGCGCGCCACAGGCTTTCGCCGCCCGCCATGCTGCTCTCGCTGTCGATATGCGCGTCGGGTAGTTCGGCGACGAAGCGGCTGGGGATGCTCGACGTCCACTGGCCGTAGATGCGGCGGTTGGCGGCGTGGATGATCGTCGCGCGGCGCCGCGCGCGGGTGATCGCGACATAGGCCAGGCGGCGTTCCTCCTCAAGGCTGGCGAGCCCGCCTTCGTCGAGCGAGCGTTGCGAGGGGAACAGCCCTTCCTCCCACCCGACCAGGAACACGGTGTCGTATTCCAGACCCTTGGCGGCGTGGATCGTCATGATCGTGACCTTGGCCTCGTCGGCCGCGGCGTCATTGTCCATCACGAGGGAGACGTGTTCGAGGAACGCGCCGAGATTTTCGTATTCCTCCATCGCGCGGACGAGTTCGGTGAGGTTTTCGAGGCGTCCGGCGGCCTCGGCCGATTTCTCCGCCTGCCACATCGCGGTGTAGCCGCTTTCGTCGAGGATCTGGCGCGCGAGGTCGGGGTGGGGGAGTTCCTGCGCCATTTGCCGCCAGCGGGCGAGGTCGCCGACGAGGTTGCCGAGCGCGCGGCGCGCCTGGGGCGTGAGTTCGTCGGTGTCGAGGATGCGCGCGGCGGCGCTGGTCAGCGGCACGCCTTCGGCACGGGCGAGCTGGTGGACCTTCGCCAGCGCCTTGTCGCCCAGGCCGCGCTTCGGCGTATTGACGATGCGTTCGAAGGCGAGGTCGTCGGCGGGCTGGGCGACGACGCGGAGATACGCGAGCGCGTCGCGGATTTCGGCGCGCTCGTAGAAGCGGAAGCCTCCGACGATGCGATAGGGCAGGCCGATCGCGATGAAGCGGTCTTCGAACTCTCGGGTCTGGTGCTGCGCGCGGACCAGGATCGCGACATCGTCCAGATTGGTGCCGTTACGCTGCGCCGCCTCGATCTCGTCGCCGACGCGGCGCGCTTCTTCGGGGCCGTCCCACACGCCGAGCACCTTCACCTTCTCGCCGGCGTCGAGTTCGGTCCAGAGTTCCTTGCCTAGCCGGCCGCTATTGTTGGCGATGACGCCCGACGCGGCGGCGAGGATGTGCGGGGTGGAGCGGTAATTCTGTTCGAGCCGGATGACCTTCGCGCCCGGAAAGTCCTTTTCGAACTTCAGGATGTTTTCGACCTGCGCGCCGCGCCACGAATAGATCGACTGGTCGTCGTCGCCGACGCAGCACAGGTTTTTGCGCTCCTGTGCGAGCAGCCGGAGCCAGAGATACTGGACGCTGTTGGTGTCCTGATACTCATCGACCATGATGTATTTGAAGCGCCGCTGATAGTCGGCGAGCACTTCGCGGTGGCCGCGCAGGATGGTCAGCATGTGGAGCAAAAGGTCGCCGAAGTCGCAGGCGTTGAGCGCCTTCAGCCGCGCCTGATACATGGCGTAGAGCTCGCCGCCGCGGCCGTTGGCGTAGCGCTCGCTCTCGCCCGCCTGGATGTCGGCGGGGACGAGGCCCTTGTTCTTCCATTCGTCGATGAGCCCGCCGAGCTGGCGCGCAGGCCAGCGTTTTTCGTCGAGATCGGCGGCGAGGACGAGCTGCTTCAGCAAGCGCAGCTGGTCGTCGGTGTCGAGGATCGTGAAATTGGGGTGCAGCCCGACGAGTTCGGCATGGCGGCGCAGCATCTTCGCGCCGATCGCGTGGAACGTGCCTAGCCACGGCATCCCCTCGACGACGTCGCCGACCAGCGCGCCGACGCGATGCCGCATCTCGCGCGCGGCCTTGTTGGTGAAGGTGACCGACAGGATCTCCGACGGCCACGCCTTGCGGGTGTAGAGCAGATGGCCGAGGCGGGCCGTGAGCGCGGCGGTCTTGCCCGTGCCCGCGCCGGCAAGGACCAGGACCGGGCCTTCGGTGGTCAGCACGGCCTCACGCTGCGGCGGGTTGAGGCCGCGGAGGTACGGGGGATCGTCGGGCAAGCTTACAGGCTGAGTCACGCGTGAACAGGTAGGGAACGAGGGCGGCGCGGGCAACCCGGCATCCGCCGCTTGCGGCCGCGCACCGACCTCTCCGGATCGGTCCGATCTCGCTTTGCCTCGCAATGGGCTCGTCCGCATCCTCGCGCGGCAACGACGAGGGGGTGGACATGGACGTCACGACGGTACTGGCGCGCGCGAGTTCGGGGCTGGGCAAGCATACGGTCTACAAAAGCCCCGGCCACATGCCGCATTTCGCGGCCACCAGCTTTCCCGATCATGGCGAGCTCGATTGCAGCGGGTTCGTCTATTGGTGCATCCGTTTTGCATCCAATCCGCCGGAATCGCGAATGGTCGATCATCCGCTGTACAAGAAGATCAACGGCGGCTGGTTCGAGACCACGGCGATCCATGCCGACGGGCTGACCGGCACCGGCTATTTCCACAAGGTCGAGCCTGTCGTCGGCGCGTTCCTGGTCTATCCCGACTATCGCGGTGCGGACGGCAAGAGGCATGACGGGCATATCGGGATCATCACCGAGATCGACCCCACCAAGACCGGCATCGCTCGGGTGACCAAGATCATCCACTGCTCGCTCGGCGGCTGGACGCAACAGCACGACGCGATCCAGGAAACGGGTCCCGACCATTGGCTGAAGCAGGCGAGTTCGATCGCCGTCTGGTATGAGGGAATGGACGGCGCCCCGACCGCGCTGTCGGCGGAAGCCGCCGGATCCGCGTCGGCTGCGGGCGCGGCCGAAACGCACGCTGTACCCAATTACCGGTCATTGACCGGCGGGTTCTTCAGCAAGGACCCGTACGACCTGAAGCAGCGCCGGTCGATCCGCACCAACAATCCCGGCGCGTTAAACGTGACGGGCTGGCAGCGTGTCTTCCCCGGGTTCGTCGGCGTCACCGCGCCGGATCATGCCGAGAATGTGACGTCGATCTACGTGACGCCGGAACATGGCGTGGGCGCGTGGCACTATTTGATGACCGGGCGCTATGGCTATGGCGAGCAAGGCAAAGTCGAACTGCAGGACCTCGCGCGGCGCTACGCCGGCGTCGCGTCGGCCAGCGACCCCGCCGCCCAGTCGTACGTCAAGGGCTGGACCAAATGGGCGTCGTCGCTGACCGCGACGTCGGTGCTCGACCTGTCCGACGACGCCGACATGCTGAACCTGGCACACGGCATGTTCGGCCACGAAGCCGGTCAGAAAACGCCGCTGAAGGACGATCAGATACTGACCGCGCTGAAGATGAAGCGGACCGGCACCCTGCCGCCCGCCTGACGCGCAGAAAAAACGGGGCGGCCCGGATGGACCGCCCCGTAGTTCGGGGGATCGGCAACAGGGGGAGGGCCGATCCACGATCGCGGCAAGCAAGGGGAGGATTGCCGCGACGCAGCCTAGATAGGCGACGTTTGTCGCCGATCAATGTCGCAATTGTTTCAAATTGTCGCAGCCGCGCGTCACCACGAATTGGTGATCGTGACGGTTTCCGGATCGGGGTCTGGCAGCTGCGGATGTTTCGCCACGGGGCGGGGTGCCGTGCGCCGCTGCGGCGCGGGATTGGGTTTCGCGTTTGGCTCGGGGATCGGCAGGGAAACGACGTTCGCCGATGGTGTCGCGCGCGGGGCGATGGCGATCGCGGCGGAGGTCGGCGAGGCGGCCGGCTTGGGCTGATCGGCCGGCACGCATGACGCGACGAGCATGGCGGCGGCGATCACGCCGCGGATCGTCCCGATGCGCATGACGGGCTTTAGGACTGCGTTTCGCCGGACGGCTGCGCGTAGTCGCTGGGCTCCTCGACCGTCGCGACAGGGGGCGGGGGAGGAGGCGGGGCCGCAGGCTCCGGCGTCGCTACGTCGGTAGCTTCGCCGTCCTTCGACACGACCTGGTCGCTCGCTTGCGATTCCGTCGATCCGGACGATCCGTCCTGCGCGCTCGCTTCGTCGGCGGCCGACGGCTTGGGGGCGTTGGGGTCGCCACCGATCGGCTTGACGGCGGCCGTCGCCGCGGCTGCCGAGCCGCCCGCGGTCATGCGGAACGCGATCAGGCCCATCACCAGACCCGTCGCGATGACGAGACCCAGGATGACCATGAACTGGCGATCGTTCTTTTTCATTCCAACCCTCGCGAAACGCACGCTTACTCCGGGCAAATTTAACGGCGAGAAATGAAGATTTCGGCAACTTCGCCCGGCTGCGGAACCTCCGTCGCGTCGCATCGTTGTCGATTTATTCACCCGCCGTACAGATTTGGGGTTGTTTGTTCGTTCGAACGAACTAATTGGCGGCGCGTGGTTCAGCAGCGACTCCTCGACATCGCCATCGAGCAATTCGGCCAGCATGGGTTGGAGGGTGTCAGTACGCGTGAGATCGCCGCAGCGGCGAACACCGCGATGTCGTCGATCACCTATCATTACGGCGGCAAGGAGGGGCTGTACCTCGCCGCCGCCGACGAGGTCGCCAAACAGATGGGCGGCGGCCACGAAGTGAGCGCGTTCGAACAGGTTGCCGCGTCCGGTGATCCCGTCGCGGCGCGCGGCGCGATCGCCGACATCATGCGCGTGTTTCTGAAACGCTTGCAGCAGCCGCAGAGCAATTCATGGGCGCTGTTCATCATGCGCGAGCAGCTCAATCCGACCGAGGCGTTCGAGCGCATCTATGCCGGACCGATGGGCCAGACCGGGCAAGTGCTGGTCGAGTTGATCTGCGTCGCCACCGGCGGGCAGGACCGGCAAGCGGCGCGGCTCGCGGCTATTTCGCTGTTCGGCCAGGTGTTGGTGATGAAGGCGGCGCGCGCGATGTGCCGCAAGATGCTCGAGCGCGAGACGCTGAGCGAAGAGATTATCGACGAATATGCCGCGCGGGTCGTGGCCAATATCGACGCCATCCTCGACCGGATGATCGCCGAGCGACAGGAGCAGATATGAGCGAGGACAAGCCCGCCGACGCGACCGACACCGATCGGGACGACGTCCCCGAAAAGGACGAGTCAGAGAACGGCGAGAACAAGACGCCGATCTTCCGCAAGCCGATGTTCTGGATCATCACGATCGCCGTGGTCGCGGTGCTGGTGATCGGCGGGACGCTCTATTACCTCCACTCGCGCCAGTTCGAATCGACCGATGACGCGTTCGTCGACGCGCACATCGTGCGGATCGCGCCCGAAGTGTCCGGGACGCTGATCGAGGTCGCAGATCTCGACAATCGCCACGTCAAGGCGGGGCAGTTGCTCGCCGTCATCAAGCCGAGCGGCCCGCAAGCGCAACTCGCTGAGGCGCAGGCCGGGATCGACCAGGCGACGGCGCAATACAGCCAGGCGCAAGCGCAGATCGCCGCCGCGGTCGCGACGCGCGATCAGACGCAATCGCAGGCGCTCGCGCCGATCGCCGCGGCGACCAAGGCGGCGCAGGATCTGGCGCGCTACGAAAGCCTTGCGCGGATCGATCGCTCGGCGGTTGCGTCCACCCAGCTCGATCAGGCGCGCGCCAATGCGCGATCGACCGCCGGGCAGGCCGCCGCCGCCCGCCGCCAGGTGTCGAGCGCCGACGCCCAGATCGCGGTCGCGCGCAAGGCCGCCGACGCTGCTGGCGCGCTGATCAAGGCTCGCCGCGCACAGGCCGATCAGGCGCGCATCACGCTCAACGACCTGCGCCTGACCGCGCCGGTGTCGGGGCAAGTGGTCAACCGCTCGATCAACGTCGGGTCGTACGTCGCGCCGGGCACGCAAGTGATGGCGATCGTTCCCGATGCGATGTGGATCACTGCCAATTTCAAGGAAACACAGCTCAAGGACATGCGGCTGGGACAGGAAGTGACGATCAAGGTCGATGCCTTCCCCGACGTGGAGTTTCGCGGTCGCGTGGATTCGATACAGCGCGGTGCCGGCCAGGCCTTCTCGATCCTGCCGCCGCAGAACGCGACGGGCAACTTCGTCAAGGTCGTGCAGCGCGTGCCGGTGCGGATCACCTTCCTGATCGGCAAGGACTATCCGGATCCGCGCAACTATCCGATCGGCCCCGGCATGTCGGTCGTCCCGACGGTCAAGGTCCGCTGAGATGGCGAGCGCCGCACAAGGCGCCGAGGGTAAGCCCGCACCCGCGAAAAGCGGCGGGGGGAGGCGTGGGACGATAGCCGTTCCGCCGCGGGGCCGTACAATCCCTGGCTGATCGTCGGCATCATCTCGCTGCCGACCTTCATGGAGGTGCTCGACACCTCGATCGCGAACGTCAGCCTCGACCATATCGCCGGCGGCCTGTCGGTCACGATCGACCAGGCGACGTGGGTGCTGACCAGCTATCTGGTCGCCAACGCCATCGTCATTCCGATTTCGGGCTGGCTGTCCGACGCGATCGGGCGGAAGCGGTATTTCCTGATCTCAATCGCCTTGTTCACGATCTCCTCGTTCGTGTGCGGGATCGCGCCGAACCTGACGACGTTGGTGATCGCCCGCGTCTTTCAGGGGATAGGCGGCGGGGGTCTGGCGCCCGTCGAGCAATCGATGCTGATCGACACGTTCCCGCCCGAAAAACGCGGCATGTCGATCGCCGCGTTCGCGATCGTCGTCGTCGTCGGACCGGTGCTCGGCCCGACGCTTGGCGGGTGGATCACCGAGACGGCGAGCTGGCACTGGGTGTTCCTGATCAACGTACCGATCGGAATCGTCGCGTTCTTTCTCGCCGATCTGTTCGTCGATGAGCCCAAGCAAGTGAAGAAGGATCGCGCCGATCGGATCAAGGGCGGCTTGCGGATCGACTATATTGGCGTGCTGCTGGTCGCGCTGGGTCTGGGCTTCTTCGAACTGACGCTCGACCGCGGCGAGCGCGAGGATTGGTTTTCGAGCGGGTTCATCTGCGCGACCGCGGCAATATCCTTCGTGTCGCTGGTCGTGCTCGGTTTCTGGGAATCGCAGCACAAGCATCCCGTGATCGACGTCAAGCTGTTCAAGAACCGCAATTTCGTCGCGGTGCTGATGGTGATGGCGATCACCGGCCTCATTCTCTACGGCACCACGCAACTGATCCCGCAGATGCTGCAGCAAGTGATGGGGTACAGCTCGTTCGACGCCGGGCTGGCACTGACATTGGGCGGGATCGCGACATTGGTGGCGGTGCCGTTCGCCGGACGGCTGGTCGGCGTCGTCGATGCGCGGATCCTGCTCGGCGGGGCACTGTTCGTCCAGGCTGCGGCGCTGTGGAACATGACCCATTTCTCCGCCGATATCAGCTTTGCCGATGCGGCGATGGGGCGGCTGTATCAGGCGATGGCGCTGCCGTTCCTGTTCGTGCCGATCAACGCCGTCGCGTATCAGGGCCTGCCGCGCGAAAGCACCAACCAGGCGTCGAGCATGCTCAACGTCGCGCGCAATCTGGGCGGGTCGATCGGGATTTCGCTGTCGCAATCGATGCTGGCGCACGCGATGCAGCGGCGGCAATCGACGATGGTCGAAAAGCTCAATCCGCTCGACCCGAATTACAACCAATGGCTGGCGCAAGCGAAGGGCGCGCTCGCCGGGGTCGGCGACCCGAACGTGCTGCCGCAGGCGGTGCTGTTCCAGCAGATGATGCGGCAAGTCGCGATGCTCAGCTTCCTCGACGTGTTTCGTACGCTGATGCTGTTGATCCTGGTGCTGACGCCGTGCGTCTTCCTGATGCGGTCGGGCAAGAATCCCGGTGGCGGCGGCGGCGGAATGGGACATTGATATGTTGAAGAAACCGATCCTGATCGTCTCGATGCTGGCGGTCACCGCCTGCACCGTCGGCCCGAACTATACCAAGCCCGATCTCGCGGTGCCGGCGACGTATGCGGGTGTGCAAAGCGCCGTCCCGCCGGGTCAGGCGATCGACCCGGCGCGCTGGTGGGAAGCGTTCGGCGACCCGACGCTGACCGGCCTGATCGACCGCGCGTTGAAGGACAATCCCGACATGGCGGCCGCCGCCAGCCGCGTGCGCCAGGCGCGGCTCGGCGAGATCCAGGCGCGCGCGCAATACAAGCCGACGGTCGATGCGACCGCCAACGCGACCGACGTCAAGTTCAGCAAGAATGCCGGTTTCTCCTCGCTCGCGCGCGCGTTTTCGGGCGGTGGCGGCGGGCAGGGCGGCGGTACCGCGGGCGGCGTCGCGCTGCCGGGTGACAGCATCAAGACCTTCGCGGTCGGGTTCGACGCGAGCTGGGAAATCGATGTTTTCGGCGGCGGGCGGCGCGGCGTGGAAGCGGCGCTGGCGCGGACCGAGGCAGCCGAATGGAACCGGCGCGATGCCGCGGTGATGCTCGCGGCCGAAGTCGCCGACGCCTATTTCGCGCTGCGGCTCGACCTCGATCAGATCGCGGTGCTCGACAGTGAGATCGAACGCCAGGGCAGGGCGCTGCAGATTGCCGGCAACATCGCCAAGGTCGGCCTGGTCCCCGGTATCGACGTGACGCGCCAGAACGGCAACATCACCGCGACGCGCGCGCGGATCGAGCCGCTCAAGGCCGATCTGGAGGTTCGCAAGCATGCGCTCGGCGTGCTGCTTGGACAGAATCCGGAAGCGTTGCTCGGCGAGCTGTCGGGGCCGCTGCCGGCGCTCGCCGTGACGCCGACGATCCCTGCCGGGCTGCCGAGCGATCTGCTGCGCCGTCGTCCGGACATCCGCGCGGCCGAGCGCAATCTGGCGGCATCGACCGCCGACATCGGCGTCGCTGTCGCGGACCTCTATCCCAAGTTCAGTCTGACCGGGATCGCGCAGCTGATTTCCACCTCGCTCGCGACCTTATTCACCGGCGACAGCCTGCAGCTGACGGGAACCGGCGCCGCGAGTTTCCCGCTGCTCGATTGGGGCAAGCGCAAGGCGACCGTGGGCGTCCGCAAGGAACAGCGCGAGCAAGCGTACCAGGCGTATCGCACCGCGGTGTTGCAAGGCCTGCGTGACGTCGAAGACGCGCTGACGCGGATCGATGCCGAGCGGCGGCGCAACGCATTGCTGCGGCAAGCGCTGGCCGATGCCGATCGCTCGGCCGCGGCGGATCTGGCGCGCTATCAGTCGGGATTGGTCGCGCAGGACACCGTCATCAACACGCAAGTCGATGTCCTGCGCGCGCGAGAGAGTCTGACGGCGAGCGACGCGCAGCTTCGCCAGATGAGCGTCGCGTTGTTCAAGGCGATCGGCGGCGGCTGGTCGGACAAGGACACTGGCTGACCCAGAATGGGCGGCAGAAGCGCAATGGTAAACGCGCGCCTAACCATTCGGATCGAGCCAAAGGCCCGATTCGGAAAGGTTAACAAATAGTTAATTTCAAAGGATTTTCGGTCAGCAATACTGCTGTTCGAGCGATCGATCTGCACTGGATAAAGAACGACCCGCCTCTACCGGTATCTCGTTGGAAAACGAGGGAATCCGGTAGAAAGCGGGCCGTCTAAATCGCTTTTACCAGGGGCGAATAAGATCGCCGTGGATAAGCGCTACGATAAACGCGAGCATTGCTTCACTCCTTGTGCGCCCACCCCGGGCACGAGCTTTTGTTAATTGAAATTTAACCAAAAAGCAAACGGTCTCGCAGCCGTTACGATCATACTTTCGTCGCATCGGGCGGTGGTTGCCGCGGCGTTTAAGAGTTCCTTCAGGCGGAGACGCTATCGCCTGAGCCATGTCGCGCGTTCGCACACCGAAGAGTCCCGCCGAAGACCGGTCGTCCCGGCCGAGCGGCGGCCTTGCGCGACGCGTTCGAAGCCGGCGTCAACCACAGGCGATCGAAGCATCGGTCGCTAAGCCGTGGATCGCCCAGGCTTTGTTGCAACTGACCAACCAGGCCGCACTCCGCCGCTTGCTCGGCGTTGCGCGCTCGAACGAAGTCGCATTCGACATCGCCGATCGCATCGCCGAATTGATTCCCGACGCCGCCGTCGCGGTGGTGGGGCGCTGGACGATCGAGGTCGAAACCTATCTGGGCAATTCGGTCGATCTGCACCTGTTCGCGAAGACCCTGGCAACGATGGTCGCGGAGCCGTTCGATCTCGACGGAGAGCAACACACGCTAGATCTCGCCATCGGCGTTGCCGCGGCGCCGCCGGGTTCGGTCGATGAAATCCGCTTGGCCGAGGAGGTCGAGGACGCGATGGTGCAGTCGCGCAACGACCACGCTCCAGTGGTTCGCGACCTGTCGCTGATCGACCCGATGGTCGATGCGATGGTGTTGAAGCGGGATCTGTCGGGCGCGGTCGATCGCGGCGAACTGTTCCTGCAATACCAGCCCAAAGTGAACGTCCGTCGCCAGCAAGTGGCGAGCGCGGAGGCATTGCTGCGGTGGCGCCACCCGACGCGCGGCCTGATCCTGCCGAACGATTTCATCCCGCTCGCCGAAGCCACGCGCGACATCGATCGCATGACATTGTGGACGATCGAGCAAGTCATCGCCGATCAGCAATTGCTGCGCGCCGACGGCCGCGACATCACCGTCTTCATCAACATATCCGGCCAGCTGCTGAGCAACGCGAAGTTCGTGAAGCGCGCCTGCGAGATCGTCAGCGCGACCGACGTGCCGCTCGGGTTTGAGATCACCGAAACGTCGGTGATCCGCGATCCCGTCAGTGCGATCGCCAACCTCAACATCTTTGCCGACCACGGCATCGCGATCGCGATCGACGATTATGGCGCCGGCCTGTCGAGCCTGGCATATCTGAAGCAGCTTCCTGCGCGCGAGCTCAAGATCGACAAGATGTTCGTGCTGCAGCTGACCAGCAGCAACCGCGACCCGCTGATCGTGCGATCCACCATCGACCTCGCGCATGCGCTGGAAATGGAAGTCACGGCCGAGGGCGTCGAAACCCCCGCCGCGCTCGCCCTGCTGAGCGTGATGGGCTGCGACATGATCCAGGGGTATCTGATCAGCCGCCCGGTCGAGATCGAGGCGTTCCGCCAATATATGCGCGATCATAAGGACGCGGCGCTCGTCGATTCCGCGCGCGCGACCTTCCGTGCCGGTGCTTTTCGCCGCGTCGCCTGATTTCCGGCGATCAAGCTTAGCGTCGTTTTAACACCACATGGGCATGGTGCGCGCACGATGACCGTCCGGCGCCTTCATCTGCTGATCGTCATGCTCTGTGCCGTGCTCGCCGGCGCCGCGCCTGTTGCCGCGCAGACCGCACGGACCGCTAGCTTCGAAGCCGCGGTCGCCGACGCTCGCGCCAGCATGATGACCGATCCCAATCAGGCGATCGGCAAGGCGCAGACCGCGCGCAAGATCGCCACCGCCGATACCGGCCCCGATCGCGCGGTCGAGATCGCGACGACGCAATGGCTCGAGGGCGAGGCGCATCTGCGGCTGAACGATCCCGGCGCCGCGGGCCCGCTGATCGAGGCGGCGTATGCGACGCTTAAGGAATTGCCGGCGACCAAGCTGAAAGGCGACGTGCTGCGGTCCCGCGGTGGCTATCACGCGACCGCGGGCAAGATCGCGGCGGCGCTGTCGGACTATCAGGCCGCGTTCGAAATCTACCGCACGATCAACGATACCCGCAGCGAGGCCATCGCCCTGCTCGGGATTGCCGCCTTGTATCAGGACGCGACCGACTACGAATCGGCGCTGAAGAAGTACAACCAGGCGCTCGATATCTATCGCGGCGACCCGCAACTGCTGGTCGCGATGTACAACAATCGCGGCGACATGCTCAAGGAACTGGAGCGCTATCCCGCGGCGGAGGCCGACTTCCGCGCGGCGCTGAAGCTGGCGCGCGATCTCGACAGCACGGTGCTGCAGGCACAGATCCTGCGCAACCTTGCCTGGACTCAGTTGCGCGCCGGCAAGCTCGCCGCCGCCGACCAGACCGTCGCCGAAGGGTTCCGCCTCCCGCGCGACCGCGACAGCGCGGGATCGACCGCGTTGTTCTGGTCGGTCGCGGCGCAGGCGTCGTTGCAGCGGGGTAATCTCGATCAAGCGCGCGCGCAGATCGAACGCGCCTTCGCCGACGAGAAAGTGACCGAACCGACGATGACCTGGTGGCAGGCGCACAAGACCGCGTTCGACATCTACAAGAAGCTCGGCCAGTCCGACCGCGCCTTGGTCCACCTCGAAGCGCTGAAGCAGCTCGACGACAATAGCAGCAAGGTCGCGGCGTCGGCCAACACCGCGCTGATGGGCGCGCGATTCGATTCGGCCAATCAGGACCTGAAGATCGCCAAGCTGCAAGGCGATCAGGCGAAGCGCGCGGCCGAATATGAACGCGCCAAGGCGTTGACGCAGTTCTGGATCTTCGTCGGGTCGGGCATTACCGCCGCGGTCATCATCGGCATGTTGGGGTTCGGCTTGGTCACGATCCGCAAGAGCCGCGATCAGGTCCGCGCCGCCAACGTCGATCTCGCGTCGACCAACGTCGCGTTGGGCAAGGCGTTGGCCGCCAAGACCGAATTCCTGGCGACGACCAGCCACGAAATCCGCACGCCGCTCAACGGCATCCTCGGCATGACGCAGGTGATGCTGGCCGACCAGAAGCTCGACGCGGGGACGCGCGATCGCATCAACGTCGTGCACGGCGCGGGTGTGTCGATGCGCGCTTTGGTCGACGACATCCTCGACGTCGCCAAGATGGAGACGGGTAATTTGACCGTCGAAAAAGCGCCGGTCGATTTGCCCGCGATGCTGCGCGACGTGTCGCGGATGTGGGAAGACCAGGCGCGAGCCAAGGGTCTGACGTTCGACCTCGACGTCAGCGCCGCGCCCAGCCGCATCGAAAGCGATCCCGCGCGCCTGCGCCAGGTGGCGTTCAACCTTTTGTCCAACGCGCTCAAGTTCACGCAGACCGGGTCGATCCACGTCTCATCGACGGTGATCGCCGGCGCCGATGGCGAGCAAGTTGCGATCGTGGTGCGCGACACGGGGATTGGCGTCCCGACCGAAAAGCTCGACCTGATCTTCGAATCGTTCCGCCAGGCCGATGCCGGCACCACGCGCCAGTTCGGCGGCACCGGGCTAGGCCTCGCGATCTGCCGCAACATCGCGCACGCGATGGGCGGCGACGTGACGGTGGAAAGCGTCGAAGGACAGGGATCGACTTTCACCTTCGCGGTGCCGCTGGTTCGCGTCGCCGAAGAAGTACCGGTCGAAGCCGAAGAGGGCGGGGCGGCGCTGTTGATCGTCGACAAGAATCCGATCAGTCGCGCGATGCTGAAGACGTTGTTCACGCCGCGCGTCCCCGCGATAAGGATCGCCGGATCGATCACGGACGCGGCGGCGGCGATCGCGGAGGGCGGGATCGATCGCGTGCTCACTGATGAACTGACGATTGCGATGGACGGAGACGCCATCGACGGCGTTCGTGCGTTGGCCGGGGTGCCGCTGTCGTTGTTGTGGACCAATCCGAACGATGACGACCGCGCTCGATTCGCGGCGGCCGGGGTCGATCAGTTGATCGCCAAACCGATCGCCGGCGCCGCGCTGGTAAAGGAAATCGTTACGGCAACTTATCAAGATGATATTGATAGTCGTGCGGCTTAGGGTGATAGGGGATCAGGTGATGCTGTCTGAAACCTCTTCCTGCGTTGCCTGCCAGGACGCTCGCTGATGAACGTGATTTTCATCGAGGACGACCCGATGAACCGGCGCGTGGTCGGCGACATGTTGAATGTCGCCGGTGCCGCGATGACCGAGGCCGAGAGCGGCGAGATCGGCCTGAAGCTGATCGACGAGACCGATTTCGACATGGCGCTGATTGACCTGCGCATGCCGGGCATGGACGGGATCACCGCGATCCAGCAGATTCGCGCGCGCACCGATGCCAAGGCGAAGCTGCCCATCATCGTCGTCACCGCTGACACCGCGCTCGACCTGCGCGAACGCTGCCTGGCGGCGGGCGCCGACGAAGTGCTGTTCAAGCCGGTCGCGATGGACGCGCTGTTCGAGGCGATGGGCCGCATCCTTGCCGGTGGTGACGGGGACATGATCCTCTAACTGCCCGCTCCACAGCGCGACATGGGCGTGCGATAGGCGCCGGCATGCAGCAGCAACTTTCTTCCGAATCGCGTCCGCTCGGCCGGAGCGGGATCATGGTGTCGCCGATCGCCTGGGGCATGTGGCGGCTGTCGGGCGACGTCGCCGACGCCCGCGCGCTGGCCGAGGCTGCGCTGGAGGCGGGGATCACGCTGTTCGATACGGCGGATATCTATGGGCAGGGCGAATTCGGCGGCGCCGAATCGCTGTTCGGCCGCGTGCTCGCCGATGCGCCGGGGCTGCGCGAGCGGATCGTGCTAGCGACCAAAGGCGGGATCGTTCCCGGTGTGCCGTACGATTCGAGCCCGGGCTATTTGGAGAACGCGATCGACGCGTCGTTGCGACGGCTCGGCGTCGATCATGTCGACCTTTGGCAAATCCATCGCCCCGATCTGCTGGAGCATCCACAGGAACTCGCGGCCACCCTCGAAAAGCTCGTCGCAAGCGGCAAGACGCGGGCGATCGGTGTGTCGAACTTCACGCCGGCGCAGGTTGCCGCGCTCGAACATTTTCTGACGATCCCGATCGCGAGCACGCAGCCCGAATTCTCGCCGCTTCATACGGCGCCGCTGTGGGACGGAACGCTGGATGCGGCGATGGTGCGCGACCATGCCGTGCTGGCCTGGTCGCCGCTCGGCGGTGGGCGCCTGGCTGAAGGGGGAGGGCGATGCCGCAGCATTGCTGGCGGCCAAGGCCGACGCAACGGGCGTGTCGGTTGCCGCAGCGACGTATGCCTGGGTAATGGCGCACCCCGCGCGGGTGATCCCGATCGTCGGCAGTCAGCGGGCGGAGCGCATCCGGGACGCGGCGAACGCCTACAAGGTCAGCTGGACCCGCACCGAATGGTATGGTGTGCTGCAGGCGGCGATGGGCGAAAAGCTGCCCTGACGTCGCTGGAGGCCCGACCGGGAATCGAACCCGGGTGCAAGGATTTGCAGTCCTCTGCGTCACCACTCCGCCATCGGGCCCCGATGCGGCAAGGCGCGGGGCTTTGCGCAAGCCTCCCGCCCAAGTCAACCACCGCTTGGCCGATCGATCGCAATTTAGATCGGTCTTCGCTTGGCGTGCGCCGCGCCGCACCATATAGGAAAGCCGCAGCACGAAGTGTGTTGCATAAGTAAAACAGTTATGCGAATGGGCGGGCTATGAGCGATCCGGCGGCGGACATCACCAGTTTCGAGGCAATGCGCCACGCCATGGTGCAGAGCCAGTTGCGCACCAACGCGGTCAACGATCCGCGCGTGGTGACCGCGATGGCGATCGTCCCGCGCGAGAAGTTCGTGCCCGAGGATGTGCGCCGGCTCGCGTATCGCGACACCGCGGTGGCGATCGGCAACGGCCGGTTCCTCAACGTGCCGATCGCGACGGGCAAGCTGCTGACCGAGGCGTATCTGCTGCCGACCGACAAGGTTCTGCTGATCGGCGCGGCGGGCGGCTATACCGCCGCGGTGCTGGGCCGGCTGGTCGCGTCAGTGGTGGCGGTCGAGAGCGATCACGATCTCGCCACGCATGCCACGGCCGCGCTGGATGGGCTGGCGAACGTTACGTTGGTCGAAGGGCCGCTGGAAAAGGGCCATGCCAAGGGCGCACCCTATGACGTGCTGGTGATCGACGGTTGCGTCGAGCAAGTGCCGGAGAGCCTGGTCAGCCAGGTCGCGCCCGGCGGCCGGGTCGTTGCCGGCATCGTCGAGCGCGGCGTGCGTCGCCTCGCTACCGGCCGCGCGATCAAGGGCGGGTTCGGGCTGCGTGCCTTCGCCGATATCGATTGCGTCGCGTTGCCCGGTTTTGCCGCGCCGCGCGGCTTTGCGTTCTAACGAAGTGGGGATTTGATGCGCGTTTCGGTTCTGCTCGCTGGCGTGGCGATGCTCGGTGTGGTGGCGGGTCCCGCCGCCGCCGACACGCTGCGTGAAGCGCTGGTCAAGGCGTACAATTCCAATCCCGGCCTCGCCGCGGCGCGCGCCGACGTGCGCGCGACCGACGAGAACGTGCCGATCGCCAAGTCGGCGGGTCGCCCCAACGTCAGCGTCAACGGCGCCTATACCGAGAACGCGCTGAACAGCTCGAACTCGCTGGCGTCGCCTGATCGGCTGCTCCAGGGCAATACCCAGCTGACCGTCCCGCTGTACCGCGGTGGGCGTGTGGCGAATTCGGTCAAGGGCGCGGAAATCCGTTCCGACGCTGCGCGCGATCAGTTGCGTGGTAGCGAATCCGACCTCTTCGTCGGCACGGTCGGCGCATACATGGACGTGATCCGCGACGAAGCGATCGTCGGGCTCAACAAGGAAAACGTGAAGGTGCTGGAGGTAAACCTCCAGGCCGCCAAGGACCGGTTCCAGGTCGGCGACCTGACCCGCACCGACGTCGCGCAGTCCGAAGCGCGGCTCGCGATCGCGCGCAGCCAACTCGAGACCGCGATGGCCCGCCTGATTTCGAGCAAGGAGAGCTATATCCGCTTCGTCGGGACGCCGCCGGGCGTGCTCGAGGATCCGCCCGCTTTGCCGAACCTGCCGGCGTCGCCCGACGCGGCGGTCGACATGGCGCTCAAGAACAACCCGAATCTGCTCGCGGCGGTACGCGCGGGCGATGCGAGCAAGTACGACGTCAGCGCCGCGCGCGCTGGCCGATTGCCGACCGTATCGGGGGTCATCGGCGGCAACTACTCCAACTATCTCGGGTCGCTCGGCGCTACTACGGGGCCCAAGCCCGGCCAGACCGGCAGCGCGGGGACTGTCGGGCTGCAGTTCACGCTACCGCTGTTCCAGGGTGGCTTGCCCGCGGCGCAGCTCCGCCAGGCGCAGGAACGCCGGGCGCAGGCGCTGGAGACGGTTACCGACACCGAACGCGCGGTGATCGCCCAGACGCGATCGGCCTATGCAATCTGGAAATCGTCGCTCGAAGTGATCGCGTCGGCGCAACGCGCGGTCGAAGCCAACAAATTGAGCCTCGAGGGTGTCCGCGCCGAGAACAGCGTCGGTAATCGCACGATCCTCGATATCCTGAACGCCGAGCAGGAATTGCTCAACAGCCAGGTGACGCTCGTGACGGCGCAGCGCGACGCCTATGTCGCTGGCTTCGCTTTGCTTGCCGCGATGGGTCAGGCCGAAGCGCGCGACCTGGGGCTGGAAGGCGGGGCGCTGTACGACCCGCTGACCAACTACAACAAGGTCAAGGGCAGCTGGAGCGATTTCGGCGGCAAGCCCGAGTACAAGCCGACCGGCACCAGCACGCGCAGTACGCCCGCGCAGGACTCGTCGCAGGGCCGTCCGCTCGACCCGCAATTGAACGCGCCGGTTGACACGGCGCCCGATACTCCCGCAAACGTGCCGAAGACGAATTAACCACGCGGTTCGCGTGGCCTTTCGGCACGACAGGGAAGCAGGCTGCATATGGGGGATGTAAGCGCAGAACCGTCGATGGAGGACATCCTTGCCTCCATCAAACGGATCATCGCCGAGGACGCCGAGAACGGCGCACCGATTCGCGCGCGCCGGCGCCCGGTGCCACCGCCGGTCGACGATTTCGTCGAGGATGACGACGTTCTCGAACTGAGCGAGCAGGCGCCCGAGCCGCCGGCGGCGCCGCAGCCTGTCGCCGAACCGATCGCTCCCGAGCCCGTCGCGGTCGAGCCGATGGTCGCGCCCGCGCCGATGCCGATGTCGCCGCCGGTGGCCGCCGCACCCGTTGCTGCGCCCGCACCGATCGCCGCGCCGCAAGCCGCGCCGGCCCCGGAGACGATCGTGTCGCCGCAGACCGCCGAAGCGAGCCGCGCGCCGCTCGACAATCTATCGCGGCTGGTGGTGAAGCCCGACACGGCCGGGGCGGATACGCTCGAAGGACTGGTCCGCGAGATGCTGCGCCCGATGTTGAGCGACTGGCTCGACCGGAACCTGCCCGACTTGGTCGAATCGATGGTCGCCAAGGAAATCGCGCGGATCACCGGCGGGCGGTAAGTCTTTCCGCCGTACGGCATTGATTGAGAGGCCAGTCTCAGCCGAGGCGACGCGGTGTTTTTGGGCGCTGAATGGTTGCCCGCGCTACGATTGTGCGGCAATTGTCGCGGCATGAAGCATTTCCTGCTCGCGAGCGCCGCGCTCGCCATCGTCGCCGTTCCCGCTACCGCGCGTCAGCTCACGATCGAAGACGTGACGATGCTCAGTCGCGTGTCGGCGCCGGCGGTGTCGCCTGACGGGCATTGGCTGGTGTGGCAGCAGCGCGAGACCGACATCGCCAAGGACAAGGGCCGGTTCGATCTGTGGCGGCTCGACCTGACCACGAAGGGCGCCAAGCCGGAGAAACTCGCAGCCGATCCGGTGGCCAACGAGACGTCGCCTCAATTCTCCGCCGACGGCAAGACCGTGTGGTTCCAGTCCGACCAAGGTGGCGAGGACAATGTCTGGGCGGTCGCGATCGCCGGCGGCGCACCGACGCGCGTCACCGACTTGAAGGGCGGGCTCGGCGGGTTCAAGGTTGCGCCGACCGAGGACAAGCTGCTGATCTGGGCCGATCGCTTGCCCGGCGCGTCGACCAGCGAACCGGCGATGGTCAAGAAGGCCGACGACGCCGGCAACGGCCGCACCTACGACCAACTGTTCGTTCGGCACTGGAATGTCTGGGGCGACGGCACGCGCTCGCAGCTGTTCGTGCTGCCGATGGCGGGCGGCAAGGCGACCGGCTACGGCACGGCGATCGAGGGCGCACTGGTCGGCGACAGCCCGTCCAAGCCGTTCGGCGGCGGCGAGGAAGTGTCGTGGTCGGCCGACGGCAAGACCGTGTACTTCGCGCTGCGCGAGGCGGGACGCATCGAATCGCTATCGACCAACCTCGATATCTTCTCAGCGCCCGCCGACGGATCGGCCGCGCCGACCAACCTGACCGATGCGAATGACGGGATGGACAACCTTCCGACCGCGTCGCCCGACGGCAAGTACCTCGCGTGGTTCGCGATGAAGCGGCCCGGCTACGAAGCCGATCGCCAGGTTCTGATGCTGCGCGATCTCGCGACGGGCAAGGTCACCGCGCTGACCGAAAGCTGGGATAGCTCTGTCGGCTCGATTGCCTGGAGCACCGATTCGAAGACGATCTACGTCACCGCCGAGGATACGCAGGAAAACCCGATCTGGTCGGTGTCGCTGACCGGCAAGGTTTCGCGACTGACAAAGGAAGGCAACGTCTCCGCCGTCGTGCCGACGGCCAAGGGCATCCTATTCGCGATGAACTCGCTGACCGCGCCCGACGATTTCTACTGGCTGGCCGGCAAGAAGACGACGCGCCTCACCAGCGTCAACGCCGGCAAGCTGGCGGGCATCGACATGCCGACCGTGACGCGGTTCAGCTTTACCGGCGCGAATAACGACACGGTGTGGGGCTATGCGGTGAAACCGGCAGGCCTCGCTGCGGACGCAAAAATCCCGATGGCCTTCATGGTCCATGGCGGGCCGCAAGGATCGAGCAACAATAGCTGGTCGTATCGCTGGAACCCGGCGGTGTTCGCGGGCGCCGGCTACGCATTGGTGGCGATCGATTTCCACGGCTCGACCGGTTACGGCCAGAAATTCAGCGACGACATCCGCAACAATTGGGGTGGCTGGCCGCTCGAGGACCTGAAGAAGGGCTTCGACGCCGCCACGACCAAGTTCAGCTGGATCGACGGCAACAACGCCTGCGCGCTCGGCGCGTCGTACGGCGGCTACATGATGAACTGGATCGAAGGGCAGTGGCCCGATCGCTTCAAGTGCATCGTCCAGCATGACGGCGTATTCGATGCGCGCGCGATGGCGTACGAAACCGAGGAGTTGTGGTTCGACGAATGGGAGCATGGCGGAAAAGCGTATTTCCAGGACCCGGCCGCGTTCGAGAAATGGAACCCGGTAAATTTCGTCGACAAGTGGAAGACGCCGCAGCTCGTCATCACCAGCGAGGGCGATTTCCGTATCCCCTACACGCAGGGGATCGCCGCCTTCACTGCGCTGCAGCGCCGCGAAGTTCCGTCGCGGCTCGTCGTGTTCCCCGGTGGAAGTCACTGGGTGCTCGCGCCGAAGGAGAGCCGGCAATGGTATCGCGAGGTGCTCGGCTGGCTCGGAAAATGGACGGGCAAGTCTTCCGCCAACTGACGGTTTCATGGGCTGCGGACTGATTACCGCAGCGTTAACTTGTGTCGAAACGAGACGTTGCTGCTCTGCAACGGTCGTTGACAAAAAGAAACCATCTTTGGGCCTCGACGTTGTGTTTAACGTAAAGCAAGCGTTAGGGATGACATCTGTTTTGCGTAACTGGATCCGATCATGAATGCTGACGATCTAGTAAACGGCCGAACCGGTATGGTTTCCGCGGCACTTCTGGCCGCAGTGGTGCTCGGTTTTTCTGTGGCCCAGACGCCGACCACGGCGGTTGCCGCCGGCCCTTCGGAAATCGCGAAACTCGCCGCGGCCGGCGGCGTCGATGCGCTGAATCAGATGCTCGACGTGCGGTCGCCCGGCGCGCGCGCGCCCGGTGCGCTGACCCAGACCAAGGCGCGGCGCGTCGCGTCGCTCAAGGACGAATTCGGACCGAAGGAGCGCGTACTTGGCAAGGGGCGGACTCGGCCGACCGCCGGACAACCCGCGGTCGCTAACGTGCCTGACGTCCTGTTCGACAACGATTTAATCCCGACGGCCGCGCCGACGGTGTTGCCGGTCGGCGATTCGACGGTCACCGATCCGGCGGTACCCGCCGTTGCCTGGACAGGCCCGACCGGTGGCGGCGGCATTCCGGTGATCATCGGCGGCGGTGGCGGCGGTGGTACCGGTGGCGGCGGTGGAAGCTCCGGCGGTGGTGGAAGCTCCGGCGGTGGCGGCGGTGGCGGCGGCAACGTCGGCGGCGATACGCCTGGCGGTGGCAGCGCCGTACCCGAACCGGCGACCTGGGCGAGCCTGATGATCGGCTTCTTCGCGATCGGTTTTGGCCTGCGCGGCCGCTCAGCGCGTCGCTCTAACGGACTAGTCCTTCAGTAATCAGGATGCCGGCCTTCGCCAGGTTCGCTTCGCCGATCGTGCTGGTCGCGGTCGCGCTGGTGTTCTGGACGCAGTCGGACTCGCCGCGGCCGCTGCCCGCCGCGTCCAAGCCGGTCCCGGATCGGGCGCGCGTGCGCTACCCTGCAGGAAAGCGGCCCGTCTTAACCTTGCCCAACGGCGATCGCCGCACCGTCGAGAGCCTGCTCAACGTGCGCACCAAGATGAAGTTCGGCGATTTCGTCTGGAACGACGACGGCGTGAAGCCGGGTCCGGTCTGGATACGCATCGACCTCGCGCGGCAAACGCTGTCGGTGTTCCGGTCGGATCAGGAGATCGGTTCGGCGGTGATCCTCTATGGCACCGACGGCAAGCCGACCCCGACCGGCGTCTTCCCGATCCTCGACATGGCCGAACAGCACAGTTCCAACCTGTACGATGCCGAAATGCCGTACATGTTGCGGCTGACCAACGACGGCGTCGCGATCCACGCCAGCAACGTGCGGTTCGGCTCCGCGACGCATGGTTGCATCGGCGTGCCGCTGGAATTCGCACGGTTGCTGTACGCGCAGGTCAAGCGTGGCGACCTTGTCGCGATCGTATCGGCGGGAACGTAGTTGATCATCCCCAACCATTGCCGGAAACCGGCAAGTTATTGCCGGTCGGTACATCCGTCGCCATGGCGCGACATCTTATCCTGGTCTGCAGCACGCTACTGGCATCGCCGCTATTGCTCGGCACGGCGAGCCTGACGGCCAATTTCGACGACCGCGTCCTGGCCGCGCATAACCGCGAGCGCGCGACGTTGGGTATCGCGCCGCTGACATGGGATCCGACGCTGGCCGCCGATGCCGCGAAGTGGGCGACCTATCTCGCGACGACCGGCCAGTTCAAACACGCCCCCGAAAACGCGCGCCAGCCCGAGGGCGAGAATCTGTGGGCCGGTACCAGAGGCTATTATTCGGCCGAGGCGATGGTCGACGGCTGGGTGCGCGAGAAGCGCTATTACAAACCGGGCCGTTTCCCCGACAACAGCACGACCGGCCGGATGGAAGATGTCGGCCACTATACCCAGCTGATGTGGCGCGACACCGGCCGCGTCGGCTGCGCGATGGCGACGGGCGCGGAAGAGGACGTGCTGGTGTGCCGCTATAGCGACGCCGGCAATTATATCGGCGAGACGCCTTTCTAGGACCGCCTTCCGCTTATCGGACAGAGTGGCTACAGGCCCTGTCCATGAGCGAGTTGCCTAAAACCTTCGACCCAACCGAAATCGAAACGCGCTGGTACGCGCATTGGGAAACGAGCGGCCAGTTCCGTCCCGATCGCCCGGGGGCGGAGCCGTGGACGATCGTCAATCCACCGCCCAACGTCACGGGCTCGCTGCATATCGGGCACGCGCTCGACAATACGTTGCAGGACGTGCTGGTCCGGCACGCGCGGCTGAAAGGCAAGGATGCCTTGTGGGTGGTCGGCACCGATCACGCCGGCATCGCGACGCAGATGGTCGTGGAACGCCAGCTCGGCGAAAAGCAGCAGAAGCGCACCGACTTCACCCGCGACGAGTTCGTCGCGAAGGTGTGGCAATGGAAGGAAGAGAGCGGCGGCGAGATCACGCAACAGCTCCGCCGGCTCGGCTGCTCGATGGATTGGGCGAACGAGCGCTTCACGATGGACGAGGGCTTTTCGAAGGCCGTCCTCAAGGTGTTCGTCGATCTCTACAATCAGGGCCTGATCTATCGCGACAAGCGGCTGGTGAACTGGGACCCTGGGCTGGGTACCGCGATTTCGGACCTCGAGGTGGAGACCAAGGAGGTCAAGGGCAGCTTCTGGCAGATCCGTTATCCGTTGGCGGACGGGTCGGGATCGATCACCGTCGCGACGACGCGGCCGGAGACGATGCTCGCCGACATGGCGGTCGCGGTGCATCCCGATGACGAGCGCTACAAGGCGATGCTGGGCAAGCAGATCAAGCTGCCGATCACCGGGCGGCTGATCCCGATCGTCGCCGACGAGCATGCCGATCCGACGCTGGGCACCGGCGCGGTGAAGATCACGCCGGGACACGACTTCAACGATTTCGAGGTGGGCAAGCGCGCCGGCATGAAGGCGGGCGAGATGCTCAACATGCTCGACGCCAAGGCGCAGGTGACGCAGACGAGCGACGGGCTGATCCCTAACGATCTGCTCGGCGTGGATCGCTTCTGGGCGCGCAAGCTGGTGGTCGAGAAATTGAAGGCCGATGGCTTCCTCGTGCCGTTCATCGACAAGGAAGGCGTCGAGCATGACGCCGAACCGCGTACGATCCAGACCCCCTATGGCGACCGTTCGGGCGACGTGATCGAGCCGTGGCTGACCGACCAATGGTATGTCGATGCCGAGACGCTGGCAAAGCGGCCGATCGAGGCGGTGCAATCGGGCGCGATCAAGATCGTGCCGAAGAGCTGGGAGAAGACGTTCTTCAACTGGATGGAGAACATCCAGCCGTGGTGCGTGAGCCGGCAATTGTGGTGGGGGCACCGGATTCCGGCGTGGTTCGCCGAGGACGGCTCGATCTACGCCGCGCTGACAGAGGAAGAGGCTCAGGCGCAGGCGGGAGAGGGCGTCGCGCTGACGCAGGACCCCGACGTCCTCGATACCTGGTTTTCGTCCGCGCTGTGGCCGTTCGCGACGATGGGCTGGCCCGAGAACACAGACCCCAAACTCCATGGCCGCTACCCCAACGACGTGCTGATTTCGGGCTTCGACATCCTGTTCTTCTGGGACGCGCGGATGATGATGCAGGGGATGCACTTCATGCAGGACGTGCCGTTCCGCACGCTCTACCTGCACGGCCTGGTGCGCGCCGCCGACGGGCAGAAGATGTCCAAGTCGAAGGGCAATGTCGTCAACCCGCTCGGGCTGATCGACCGCTACGGCGCCGACGCGCTGCGCTTCTTCATGGCGGCGATGGAGAGCCAGGGCCGCGACATCAAGATGGATGAGAAGCGGGTCGAGGGCTATCGCAACTTCGCGACCAAGCTGTGGAACGCCGCGCGCTTCTGCCAGTCGAACGGGATCGGTGCGTCGAAGACGCTGGAGGCCCCGGCGTCGACGCTGGCAGTCAACAAATGGATCATCGGCGAGACGATCCAGACGGTGCAGGCGGTCGACCTCGCGCTGGCGGACTATCGCTTCGACGGTGCTGCTAATGCGATCTACCAGTTCGCGTGGAGCCGGTTCTGCGACTGGTATCTCGAGCTGATCAAGGGCACGATCGACGACGAGACCAAGGCGGTCGCGGGCTGGGTGCTCGACCAGATTCTGGTGATGCTCCACCCGTTCATGCCGTTCGTGACCGAGGAATTGTGGTCGAAACTTGGGCAGCGCGACTACGATTTGATCGTCGCGAAATGGCCGATCGCCGATGCGCGCGCGATGGACCCGGGCGCGGGCAAGGAGATCGACTGGTTGATCAGGTTGGTGAGCGAAGTGCGATCGAGCCGCACCGAGCTCAACGTGCCGCCGGGCGCGCGATTGGCGGTGCATCTGCGTGACGCGTCGGCCGACACGCTGGCGCGCTATGAGCGACTGGCACCCGCCATTGCCCGCATGGCGCGTATCGATCGCGCCGAAGGCGACTTCACCGGCGGCGCGGCGCAAGTCGTGGTCGATGAGGCGACGTTCGTGCTCCCGCTCGAAGGCGTGATCGACCTAGCTGCGGAGCGCACGCGCCTGACCAAAGCGATCGACGCCGCCGCGAAGGAGCGGGACAGCCTTGCGGGACGCCTCAACAACGCCAGCTTCGTCGAGCGTGCCAAGCCCGAAGCGGTGGACAAGGCCCGCGCCGATCACGCCGAGAAATCGGCCGAGGCGGAGCGGCTGTCGGCGGCACTGGCGCGGCTGGGATGACGAGCGCGGTCGGCCCGGATTATCGCCACATCTCCAAGGAGGCGGTGCCGGGTGGCGTCCTCGATCTCGGCGCCGCTCGGCTGAAATGGTATGTGCTCGCCCCGGACGATCGGCGGGTTACCGACGCCGTAGCCCGGGATGCTCAAGATTTCCTCCGCAAAGCCCAAGCCGACGAGAGGCTCGGGCTCGGCGACGATCTGGGCTTCGTCATTCTGCATCGCTGCGGCGACAGCTTCTATTTCCTGCTGCTGTCGGTGTGGCGCGGCGCGAACGAATTGTGGGAAGCCGTATACTATCGCGATGCCGGGATGAGCGGCTTTGCACCGTTCGACGCGGCCTATCCCGCATCGGGCGTCCGGCCGACCTTCTGCGTGTGGGAAATGGGGATCGTCGCGGCGGAATCCATGGCTTGGACGCAATATCTGCGCTCAAGTCGCACCGATGACGATCGTCGCATTTGGGCGGAAACGTGCTTCGCCGGCACGGTGTGACGGTAGGTACGCACTCAGGCCACCGATGTCCGGCGGAACGGTCCGCTTCGAGATTATAAGGACGGGCCCTGTTTTCGTCGCCGTTCGTCTGCCATGGACGAAGTGATGGACGCGCCGACCTCTTCCAATCCCCAGCATCGCGGTAATCGGCGCGACCTGACCGTCGGTCCGATCGGCTCAACCCTGCTCGCGTTTGCGCTGCCGACGCTCGCGTCGAACATCCTGCAGTCGCTCAACGGCTCGATCAACTCGATCTGGGTCGGGCGCTTCCTGGGCGAGGGCGCGCTCGCTGCGACGAGCAATGCCAACATCATCATGTTCCTGATGTTCAGCGCCGTGTTCGGGTTCGGCATGGCGGCGACGATCCTGATCGGGCAGTCGGTTGGGCGGGGCGATATCGAAGGTGCGCGGCGCGCGTTCGGATCGGCGGTCGGACTGGTGGTCGGCGGCGCGGTGGTGATCGCCGTGATCGGGTGGCTGTTCTCGCCACAGATCCTGCGGCTGCTCGCGACACCCGGCGAGGCGCAGAACATGGCGCGCGACTATCTGCGCGTGATCTTCCTCGGTCTGCCGTTCTCGATGCTCGGCGTGCTGATCCAGATGAGCCTGCGGGGAACCGGCGATTCGCTGACGCCGCTCTGGTTCATGGCGCTGTCGGTGGTGATCGACAGCACCTTCAACCCGCTACTGATCGACGGGATCGGGCCGTTCCCGAAGATGGGCATCGCGGGGTCGGCGACCGCGACGTTGCTCGCGGGGATCGTGTCGTCGGCGGGGCTGCTGATCTACGTCTACGCGCGCGACTTGCCGATCCGGCTGCGCGGGGCGGAGGTGCGCTACCTGATCCCCGAAGGCGCGCTGGTGAAAACGATCCTGGCCAAGGGTCTGCCGATGGGCGCCCAGATGCTGGTCATGTCGACGGCAGGACTGACCATGATGGGGCTGGTCAACCGGCTCGGCGTGGATACCGCCGCGGCCTACGCCGTGTCGCAGCAGCTCTGGACCTATATCCAGATGCCCGCGATGGCGATTGGAGTCGCGGTGTCGAGCATGGCGGCGCAGAATATCGGCGCGGGTAAGTGGGACCGCGTCGGCGCGATCACGCGGTCGGGGCTGATCTACAACACCATCATCGTGCTGGTCGTGATCACGGCGATCATCCTGTTCGACCGCCCGATCATGGCGCTGTTCGTCGGCGCGGAGAGTCCGGCGATCCCGATCGCGCGCCACATTCAGTTGATCTCGTCCTGGACCTTCGTGATGTTCGGCGCGACGATGGTATTGTTTTCCACCGTCCGCGCGAACGGCGCGACGGTGCCGCCGCTCGTCATTCTGGCGATCGCTTTCTATCCCATCCGCCTGGGCTTCGCGATCGAGGGGCAGAAGTGGCTCGGGGCCGATGCGCTGTGGTGGGCGTTTCCGCTGGGGTCGATCGTGTCGCTCACACTGGCGGCGCTCTATTATCGCTATGGACGGTGGCGCGAACAAGTGCTGGTCGTCCCGCCCGAGCATCCGAGCGAACCGGAAGAGCACACCCATGCCGACGGCGAACCCGCGGGGCGCTTGCACCCGACGGGGTGAGGGGGCATTTGGCGCTGCATGAGCCAATACCCCGCGCTTCGCCTCCGCCGCACCCGCGCTTCGGCCTGGAGCCGGCGGATGCACGCCGAAACCGTGCTGACCCCCGCTGACCTGATCTGGCCGCTATTCATCGCCGAGGGGGAGGGGGTCGAGGAACCGATCGCCAGCCTGCCCGGCGTGTCGCGCTGGTCGGTCGATGGCATCGTCGCCCGGGCGAAGGAAGCGCGCGATCTCGGCATTCCGTGCGTCGCGCTGTTCCCCAACACCCAGGCCGATCGCCGCAGCGAAGGCGGCGAGGAAGCGCTCAACCCCGACAATCTGATGTGCCGGGCGATCCGGGCACTCAAGGACGCGGTGCCGGAGGTCGGCGTGCTGACCGACGTTGCGCTCGATCCCTACACCAGCCACGGGCATGACGGACTGCTCGACGAGGGCGGCTATGTGCTCAACGACGAGACGGCGGAAGTGCTGGTCGGCCAGGCGCTCAACCAGGCTGCGGCGGGGGCGGACATCATCGCGCCGAGCGACATGATGGATGGCCGGGTCGGGCTGATCCGCGACGCGCTGGAGGCCGAGGGACACGTCAACGTCCAGATCATGTCGTACGCCGCGAAATACGCCAGCGGCTTTTACGGTCCGTTCCGCGACGCGGTCGGCTCACGCGGGCTGCTGAAGGGTGACAAGAAGACCTATCAGATGGACTCGGCCAATGCCGAGGAAGCACTACGCGAAGTCGCGCTCGACCTCGAAGAGGGCGCCGACAGCGTGATGGTCAAGCCGGGCTTGCCCTATCTCGACATCATCCTGCGCGTGAAATCGGAGTTCCAGGTACCGGTGTTCGCGTACCAGGTGTCGGGCGAGTATGCGATGATTGAGGCGGCGGTCGCAGCCGGCGCAGCGGAACGCGATGCGGTGGTGCTGGAAACGCTGATGGCGTTCAAACGCGCGGGATGTTCGGGTGTGCTGACGTATCACGCGCTCCACGCGGCGAAGTTGTTGGCCAAATGATCGAGACCGCAAGGCTGATCCTCCGCCCCTGGCGCGAGGATGATCGCGGCGCATTCGCGGCGATCATCAACACGCCCGCGATGATGGCCGATTTCGGTGGCGTGAAGGATCGGGCCGGGATCGATCGGCTGTTCGACAAGCGCATCGACGATCAGGCTCGCAACGGGCACAGTTTTTGGGCCGTCGAACTGCATAGCGGGGAGATCGTCGGCAGTGTCGGCATCCGGGTAGCGCATGACTATCCCGGCTTGCCGGTAGAGGGAATGCGCGAACTCGGCTGGCGGATCGCCGAGGCGCATTGGGGCACGGGGCTGGCGCACGAGGCGGCCAAGGCGGCGATCAACTGGGGCTGGGCCAATATCGACACGCCGTTCCTCGCCGCTTGGACTACCGCCGGCAATACGCGGTCATGGGGGCTGATGGAGCGCCTCGGCATGACGCGGCGCGTCGATCTCGACTGCCGCGACCCCGACGGCAGCTGCCCCGATGATAATTTGATCGTCTATACGATGGATCGGCCGCAATGATCGAGACCGACCGCCTCATCCTTCGCCCGTGGCGCGAGGACGACAAGGCGCCGTTCAACGACATCATCAATACGCCGCCGATGATGGAGCATTTCGGCGGCGTCCGTCCGCGTGCCGATATCGATGCGCTGGTCGACCGGCTGATGGCGTCGCAGGAACGCGACGGCCACACGATGTGGGCGGTCGATCATAAGGCCGATGGCGTAATGGCGGGCGTGTGTGGGGTGCGGTTGAGCGGTTATCCCGACACCGGCGTATCGGACGAGCTCGAGATCGGGTGGCGTATCGCGCAACCCTATTGGGGCCAGGGCATCGCGTGCGAGGCGGCCGAGGCGAGCGTCGCCTGGGGTTGGGCCAATACCGACCGGCCGCGGATCGCCGCTTGGACCAATGCCGCGAACAGCAGGTCCTGGGGTCTGATGCTGCGGCTCGGCATGGAGCGACGCGAGGAGCTCGATTTCGACCATCCGCTGTACGAAGTCGGCGATCCGACGGGGCGGATGATCGTCTACACGATCGATCGGCCGTGATCGAAACTGAGCGGCTGATCCTGCGCGGCTGGCGCGATGACGACGTCGCGCCGTTCCTTGCGATGGGCAACGACGCGGAGGTGATGCGCTACCTCGGGCCCCCGATGACGCGTGCGGACGCGGAATCGGTGCGCGACCGGATGAATGCGTTGCTCGCCGACCAGGGCTATTGTTTCTGGGCTCTCGAGCGAAAGGCCGACGGCGCCTTTCTGGGCTTTTGCGGTATCAAGCCCGGCCCCGAAGGGACCCCGATCGCCGGCGAATTGGAAATCGGCTGGCGGCTGCGGCGCGACGCATGGGGGCACGGCTATGCACGAGAGGCGGCGGTGGCGAGCTTGGACTGGGCTTGGGGAAATACCTCAACGCCGCAGGTGGCGGCGATGACCGTCCTTGCCAACACTCAAAGCTGGGGACTGATGGAACGGCTAGGGATGCAGCGCGATCACGGCGCGGGTTTCGATCATCCGGCGATTTCGGACGACAGCCCGCTTAAGCGACACATTCTCTACCGCATCGTGCGGCCTATTTCTCGCCCAGTTGCGCCTTGATCGCTGCGATCTTTTCGATTTCGCCATCCACTTGGGCCTGCGCCTTGGCCCGCAATTCGTCGAGCGCGGGGTAGGGCGGCTGGTTCGCCTCGCCGCGGTCGGTGATCAGTTTCTCGAAGTCGGTGACCATCCCCAGCGTGTCGCCGCGCAAGCCTTCGAGCTCGGCGAGCAAACTTTGCGCGGCTAGCCACTGGTCGCTACCGGTGGCCTGTGCCCCGCGCGCCTTGGCCGCTGCATCGGCCTTCGCCGCTGTAGCTACGAAGTCGGCGTCGATCTGCGCCAGCTTGCTCCGCATCGTCGCCAGTTGCGCGTCAAGCGCGGCGTCGGGCGTCGCTTCCGGTACCGGCGCCACCGTTTCCGCTTCCGATCGCGATTCGATCGGGCGTAGCGCCAGCGACGGATATTTGTCGGTCGACTGCGCGCAACCGGCGGCAAGCAGGATGAGCGGAAGCACGGCGGAACGTTTCATGACGTCCGATCTAGGCGGCGACACAGCGGCACGCAACGCACTTGCGCTCCCCGAACGACCTCTCTAAGGGACGCCCTCCAATGCGCGCCCGTAGCTCAGCTGGATAGAGCATCAGACTACGAATCTGAGGGTCGGACGTTCGAATCGTTCCGGGCGCGCCAATGAAAGCCCCGCCGGTCACACCGACCGGCGGGGCTTTTGTTTTGCGTCGGGAACATGACGCGGCTGCCCAATTTGGGCGAAAATGCGGCAAAGCGTGCATTTTATCCTATCAAAAGGATGGGGATTACGGCATAGCGCTCCGCGGCACACGGATCGGTGTCGCGACGCATGGTGCAGAGCGGGGGTGCCGAACCGGAAGCCACGGAGTGAAGTATATGAAGAAGCTCGTTATTCTGTCGCTGATCGCGCCGGCCGTTCTCGGCCTCGCCGCTTGCGGTGGCCCGAAGGTCGACAACACGACCGTCAGCAACGACACCATCACCAACATCGACGACACCAACCTGTCGGTCGACGACAACGCGACCGTGCTGAACGACACCGTTCCGGCCGACAACGTCGCCAACGCAAACTGATCCGACGGCGCTTCGGCGCTGACGATTAGCGGGCCGCGGCACCCACGGGTGGCGCGGCCCTTTGCTTTTCTGGTACCGCATTGGCGATGCAGGACGACGACAAGAAGCTCGCGGCCGAAGCGGCGGTAGCGGAAATCGCCGACGGCATGCGTGTCGGTCTAGGCAGCGGCTCGACGGTCGCGTTCGCCATCGCCGCAGTCGGGCGAAGGTTGGCGGAGTGGCCGTCCGCAACGTTCTTTTCGACCTCGCAGCGAACGACCAACGCGGCGCGCGCCGCTGGCATCCCGATCGCTCGGTTTGCCGATCAGACCGAGCTCGACTTGGTGATCGACGGCGTCGATGAGATCGATCCGCAATTCCGCGCGATCAAGGGCGGGGGCGGGGCGATGCTCCGCGAGAAGATCCTGGCCAGTGCGGCGCGGCGCATGGTCGCGATCGCCGACGGCACGAAGCGTGTTGCGACGCTCGGCACCGCGCCGGTGCCGGTCGAAATACTGCCGTTCGCGCGCAGTTTCGTCGCCGTCCGCACCACGGCGCTGGGCGCCGACCCGGTCTTGCGGATGACCGTCGCGGGCAAGGAATTCCGCACCAATCAGGGCAATCTGATCCTCGACTGCCATTTCGGCCCCATTGCCGACCCCGCACGACTCGCGATCGACCTCCAGGCGATCCCCGGCGCGCTAGGCCACGGCCTGTTCCTGACGGAGATCGCCGCCGCGTACATCGCCGCCGACGGCATCGTTACGAAAATGGAACGTGCGGGCGTGTGACGGCTGGAACCGTCCGGCGACGCGCCATATAGGGGCCGCAACCTCCGCGCCATGACGGCGTTATGCAGGCGAAGCGGGAGCTACCATGTCCGATACCGAAACCACCACCCGCGACGTCGATCATCTGAAAGAGGACGGATCGATCGAGCGCCTGACGATCGATACGATCCGCACGCTGTCGATGGACGCGGTGCAGAAAGCCAATTCCGGCCACCCCGGCACGCCGATGGCGATGGCACCGGTGGGCTATACGTTGTGGTCGCAATTCCTGCGCTACGATCCGTCCAAGCCCGACTGGCCCAACCGCGACCGCTTCGTGCTGTCGGTCGGACATGCGTCGATGTTGCTCTATTCGTTGCTGCATCTGGCCGGCGTCGAGGAAATCGATCGCAACGGCAGGAAGACCGGCAAGGAAGCGGTCAGCCTGCAGGACATCGAAGATTTCCGCCAGATCGGGTCAAAGACGCCCGGGCATCCCGAATACCGCCACACCACCGGGGTCGAGACCACGACGGGCCCGCTGGGCCAGGGTTGCGGCAATTCCGTGGGCATGGCGATCGCCGAGCGCTGGCTCGCCGCGCGCTACAATAAGCCCGACCACACATTGTTCGATCACGACGTCTACGCGCTGGCGGGCGACGGCGATTTGATGGAGGGCGTCAGCCAGGAAGCGGCGAGCCTCGCGGGGCATCTGCGCCTGTCGAACCTGTGCTGGATCTACGACAGCAATCACATCACGATCGAGGGCAAGACCAGCCTGACCTTCGACGAAGATGTCGGCAAGCGCTTCGAGGGCTATGGCTGGAACGTCATCCACGTCGACGACGCCAACGATTGCGACGCTCTGGCCCAGGCGTTCGCAGCGTTCCGCAAGACCGACGACCGGCCGACGCTGATCATTGTCCATTCGATCATCGGTTACGGCAGCCCGATTGCCGGCACGTCGAAGGCGCACAGCGACGCGATGGGCGAAGCGGTGATCGCGGAGACCAAGCGCGCTTATGGCTGGCCCGAGGACAAGAGCTTCTACGTTCCCGACGGCGTTGTAGAGCATTTCAATGGTTGCGTCGCTGATCGCGGCCGTCCGGCGCGCGAGGCGTGGGAGGCGACGCTCGCGAGTTATCGCACCGCGCATCCCGATCTGAGCAAGGAACTCGACGCGATGCTGTCGGACACGTTGCCCGACGGCTGGGACGCCGACATTCCGGTATTCGAAGCCGACGCCAAGGGGCTCGCGAGCCGCGATGCCGCCGGCAAGGTGCTCAACGCGATCGTGCCGCACGTGCCGTGGCTGATCGGCGGCTCGGCCGATCTCGCGCCCTCGACCAAGACCGACATCAAGGGTGCGTCGTCGTTCGAGCCGGGCAGCTACGATGGCTGCAACTTCCATTTCGGCGTGCGCGAGCACGGCATGGGTGCGGTGGTGAACGGCATGACGCTGTCGCATCTGCGCGGATACGGCTCCACCTTCTTCGTGTTCCTCGACTATATGCGCCCGCCGGTGCGGCTGTCGTCGCTGATGGAAATCGGCGCGGTATGGGTATTCACGCACGATTCGATCGGCGTGGGGGAGGACGGCCCGACGCATCAGCCGATCGAGCACCTCGCCATGCTGCGCGCGACGCCGGGAATGGATACGATCCGGCCCTGCGACGCGAACGAGGCGGCGGCGGCGTGGAAAGCGGTCATGAAAGATAGCGGCCACCCGCACGCGCTCGTCCTGTCGCGCCAGGCCCTGCCGACGCTCGACCGGTCGAAATATGCCAGCGCCGACGGGCTCGAAAAGGGCGCGTATGTGCTTGCTGACAGCGACGATCCCGAACTGATCCTGATCGCGACCGGCTCCGAAGTCGGGTTGGCCATTCAAGCGTACGAGCAGCTCAAAGGCGAAGGCGTCGCTGTGCGGGTCGTATCGATGCCCAGCTGGTTCCGGTACGAGAAGCAATCCGACGCATATAAGGAAAGCGTGCTGCCCAAGGCAGTTAGCGCGCGTGTTTCGATCGAGATGGGAAGCGAGATCGGCTGGGACCGCTATATCGGGCTCGACGGCAAGGCGATCAGCATGGCGACCTTCGGGGCGTCGGCGCCAATCGCCAAGCTGCAGGAAAAGTTCGGGTTCACCGTCGATAATGTCGTGAAGACCGCCAAATCGTTGCTGGAGACAAAGTGATGGGACGCCTCAACGAACTCGAGAAACTCGGCCAGGCGGTGTGGCTCGACTTTATCGATCGCAAGCTGCTCGCCGAGGGCGGGCTGAAGAAACTGGTCGACGAGGACGGTATTACCGGCGTCACCAGCAACCCCTCGATCTTCCAGAAGGCGATGGGCGAGGGCGACGCCTATGACGACGAGCTCGCCAAATTCGATCGCGCCAACCCCGACGCGTCGGCGATGGCGCGCTACGAGCATCTCGCGATCCGCGATATTCAGGAAGCTGCCGACACGCTGCGCCCGGTGTACGACCGGCTCGACGCGAAAGACGGCTATGTGAGCATGGAGGTGTCGCCCTATCTGGCGAACGACACCGACGAGACCGCGGCGGAGGCCGAGCGGCTGTGGTGGACGGTCGATCGGCCGAACCTGATGATCAAGATTCCCGGCACGCCGGCGGGCGTTCCGGCGATCGCGACGTCGATCGACAAGGGCATCAACGTCAACGTGACATTGCTGTTCGGGATCGAGGCGTACAAGGCCGTCGCGCTGGCGTTCGTCGAGGGTCTCGAAAAGCGCGCAGCGCGGGGCGAAGCGATCGACAAGATCGCATCGGTTGCGAGCTTCTTCGTGTCGCGTATCGATACCAAGATCGATGATGCGATCGACGAGGGCAAGGGTGGCGACGCGGCCAAGCCGCTGGCCGGCAAGGTCGCGATCGCCAACGCGAAGCTCGCGTATCAATGGTATCTCGACTTCATCAAATCCGACCGTTGGCAGGCGCTGGCCGCCAAGGGCGCGATGCCGCAGCGGCTACTCTGGGCGTCGACGGGTACCAAGAATGCGGCCTATTCCGACGTGCTCTACCTCGACACGCTGATCGGCAAGGACACGGTCAACACCGTGCCGCCCAAGACGATGGACGCGTATCGCGACCACGGCACCGCGGCGGAAACGCTGACGCAGGACGTGGATGGCGCGAAGCACGTTCTGGCGGAGACCGAACGGCTCGGCCTCGATCTGAACGGCGTGACCGACACGCTGGTCGAGGAGGGCGTCGCGTCCTTCTCCAAGGCGTTCGACGAATTGCTCGCGTCGATCGCGGCCAAGCATCCGGCAGAAGCAACTTAACTCAGTCCCGTCCGTTCGCCCTGAGCTTGTCGAAGGGCGTTGTCTCACCGTGCTTCGACAAGCTCAGCACGAACGGGTGAAGGTCTGACTACATGAAAATCGGGATCATCGGCCTCGGCCGGATGGGTGGGAACATCGCGCGGCGGTTGATGCGCAACGGGCACGAGACGGTGGTCTACGACCGCTCGCCCGAGACGGTGAAAGCGCTGGCCGGCGAAGGCGCGATCGGGGTCAATTCGCTCGACGACATGAAGGCCAAGCTCGATGGCCAGGCGATCTTCTGGGTGATGCTTCCCGCAGGCGATCCGACCGACAGCACGATCGAGACGCTGGCGGGTATGTGCGCCGCCGGCGACATCATCATCGATGGCGGCAATACCTTCTACAAGGACGATATAAAGCGCGCCAAGCATCTGGCGAAAAAGCAGATTCACTACGTCGATGTCGGCACGTCGGGCGGCGTATGGGGCCTCGAGCGCGGCTATTGCATGATGGTCGGCGGCGAGGCCGACGTCGTGAAGACGCTCGACCCGATCCTGGAGGCACTGGCGCCAGGGCTCGGCACGATCCCGCGCACGCCGAACCGGATGGAGCAGGAGGGCGAGGACCCGCGCGCGGAGAAGGGCTATATCCACGCCGGCGCCGCGGGGGCGGGGCATTTCGTGAAGATGGTGCACAACGGCATCGAATACGGCCTGATGCAGGCCTATGCCGAGGGTTTCGACGTGCTGAAGGGCAAGAATTCGGAGAGCCTGCCCGAGGACGAGCGCTACGACCTGAACCTGACCGACATCGCCGAGGTGTGGCGGCGCGGCAGCGTAATCTCGTCCTGGTTGCTCGATTTGTGCGCACAACAGCTCGCCAAGGACATGGATCTTGCCCAATTCACCGGGCGGGTTGCGGATTCGGGCGAAGGACACTGGACCGTCGAGGCGGCAATGGAAGAGGCGGTTCCCGCGTACGTCCTGACCGCGGCTTTGTTCTCGCGCTATCGCAGCCGCGTCGAGCACACCTATGGCGACAAGTTGCTGTCGGCGATGCGGTTCGGGTTTGGCGGGCATGTCGAGATGCCGCAGTGAGCATTCGGCTGGTCGTGTCGGACGTCGACGGCACGCTGGTTCGGAAGGACAAGTCGCTCAGTCCGCAAGTGATCGCGGCGGTCAAGCGGCTGCGCGAGGCGGGCGTGCCGTTCACGCTGATCAGCGCGCGGCCGATGTCCGGCATGATCCCGCTGATCAAGCCGCTCGGCATCGATATCCCGCTGGCGGCGGTGAATGGCGGGATCATCTTCCGCCCCGATGGCGCGGTCCTGTCGGCATGCCATGTCGAGCGCGCGGTGGTGGAGGGCGTGTTCGCGATCATCGGCGACGCGCCGGTCGATACGTGGGTATTCGCCGACCAACGGTGGTACGCGACGAGCGATCAGGGCGTGCATGTCGAGCATGAACGCGTCGCCTCCGCGCAAAGCCCGGTGCTCCGCGACGAGTTCACCGACCTCTACGACCGCGTCGACAAGCTGACGATCGTCAGCGACGACGCGGCTCTCCTCAAGGGGCTCGCCGAAAAGGCGAAGGCGAAGTTCGGCAGCGCGGCGACGATCGCGCAGAGCCAGACCTACTATCTCGACGTCACCGGTATCACCGCGAACAAAGGCGACGGCGTCGCGGCGCTCGCGAAAATGCTCGGCATCGACATGGCCGACGTCGCGGTGTTCGGCGACATGGAGAACGACGTCCCGATGTTCGACCGCGCCGGTTTCTCGGTCGTGATGGGCCAGGCGCCCGACGCGGTGAAGGCCAAGGCCGACGAGGTTTCCAGCAGCAACGAAGAGGACGGCGTCGCGCATGCGATCGACGCGTTCGTCCTCCCGAAGGTGACAGCATGAAGAAACTGATCGCGTTCGACCTCGACGGCACCCTGGCGCTGTCGAAGCAGCCGCTCGACGACCGTATGGCGAACGCGCTCGCCGACCTGCTCGATGTTTGCAAGGTAGATATCATCTCGGGCGGCGACTGGCCGCAGTTCGAGAAGCAGGTGGTCGGGCGGATGATCGACCGCGCGAACCTTTCAAACCTGTTCATTCAGCCGACGACGGGGACCAAGCTGTACCGGTTCATCGACGGCGAATGGAAAGCGATCTACGCCGAGTTGTTCAGCGCGGACGAGCGCAAACACATCATCGACGCGTTCGACAAGGCGATGGCGGAGGAGGGGCTCGACCAAGGCAAGACCTGGGGCGATCGCGTCGAGGACCGCGGCAGCCAGGTAACCTTTTCCGCGCTGGGCCAGCAGGCGCCGCTCGAGGAAAAGGACAAGTGGGATCCCGACCACGCCAAGCGGAAGAAGCTACAGGCCCGGCTCAGGACGATGCTGCCCGATCTGTCGATCAATATCGGTGGCTCGACCTCGATCGACGTGACCCGCAAGGGCGTCGACAAGCAATATGGCTTGCGCAAGTTGCTGCCCGAGGCTGGCGTTACCGCGGACGAAGTGCTGTTCCTGGGCGACGCGATCTTTCCGGGCGGGAACGACTATCCGGCGAAGGAAATGGGGCTCGACACGATCAAGGTCGATTCGATCGAGGATACGCGCCGGGTCATCGAGACGATCGTCCTGGTGTTGAAGGGGAAATAATCCTCCCTGAGCTTGCTCGGGGAGGGGGACCATTTGCGAAGCAAATGGTGGAGGGGCGTGAGCGAAGCGAACGTGGCGCCGTCCTCGCCGCGATGCGGCTGCGGCCCCTCCGTCAGCGCTGTGCGCGCTGCCACCTCCCCATCTTCGATAGGGAGGATTCAGCCTATTAACGCCGCTTCCGCAGCGTCGTGGAACACCTTGATCCCGCCTTCCAGCCCGCCCAGCGTCAGCCGATCGATCGCGCCCGACATCAGCCCTTCCTGGCCCAGCGCCGCCGCGCGGAAATCCTCCGCGCCGAACACGCCGCCATCGAGCAGATTCCAGCTCTTTTCCCAATGCGTCAGCGCCTTGTCGGTGGCGGGCGGCTCCGGGATCAGCATGAAATCCTCGACCAGTACGCGGTCGACCGCGCGCGGCATCAGCGTCATCAGGTTCATGTAATCGGGGCTGACGATCAGGATCGTCGCGGGGAACATCTGGTAGGTGTATGTGATCGCACGGCGCAAGGTCGGCCAATCCTCCGCCGCGCATTCGATCGCTTCTACGTCGCGCCCCACAGCGGAGCGTTGGTGCGATCCGATGAGGTCGCCTGATGCCACGCCGTCCTTGAAGAACGGGCCGATCGTCGCGGCGTGAAGGCGCTGGACGTGATAGCTTTCCAGGAACGCGTCCATGATCAACTTCCAGTTCGCCGCGACGTCGTGCGTGCGTCGCTTGAACAGATGCTGCCCCGCCAGGTCGAACGCGTCGAAATCGTGGCCGAGCGTATCGGGTTCCGCGAAGTCGGCGCTCTCGTCGAACGCGAACCAGATCAGCCCGCCGGCCTCGCGCGTCGGCAGACGCTTCAGGCCGAGCGCCGCCTTGTCGAGCCCGGGAAAGGCGTCGGTGCGCGGCAGCGCGAGCAGCTTGCCGTCCAGGCCGTAGGTCCAGGCATGATAGGGGCAGACCAGCTTGCTCGCGCAGACCATCTCGCCACCTTCGACCAGCCGCGTGCCGCGATGCTGGCAGACGTTGAGGAACACGTGCGCCACACCCTCGCGATCGCGCGTGACGAGCAATGGCTTGCCATAGCCGTCATGCGGCACCGCCATGCCGGGTTCGGGCAGCAGCGCTGACGGCGCGATCACGAGCGGGCGTCGCCCGAACAATCGCTCGCGCTCGGCCGCGTAGCGCGCCGGATCGGTATAGGCCGCCGCGTCGATGCGCGTGATCGTCGGCTCGCGCCGCGCGCCGCCCTCCGCCAGTTGTTTCGCCAGCGCGAGTTGTCCCGGCGTCGGAGCGATCTTGGCCGCCACGTTCATGGGCTTCCTCTCCCCGTATTTGCGGCTAGTGTCTGCCGTAACGATAAGGGGAGCAAGCCTGAATGAGCGAAGCGTCGGCACGACCGAAAGGCCTGAAGGTGTTCGCGGCGGCGCTCCGCACGCGAAAATCGGCGTCGATGCTGGTGTTCGGGTTCTCGTCGGGCCTACCGGTCGCGTTGCTCGTCGGCACGCTGACCGCGTGGTTAGGCGAAGTCGGGATCAAGCTGGCGACGATCGGGGTGCTGTCGTGGATCGGGCTGACCTACGCGTTCAAGTTCCTGTGGTCGCCGCTCGTCGATCGCGTGCAACTGCCCGGCATTGGCGCGCTGGGGCGGCGCAAGAGCTGGATCGTCTTGTGCCAAGTGATCATGATCGCCAGCCTCGTCGCGATCGTTGCGACCGACCCCACGGTGCATATCGCGCGGTTCGCTCTATTCGCGTTCTTCGGTGCGTTGGCGTCGGCGACGCAGGATATCGCGATCGACGGTTGGCGGATCGACGTCGCCGACGAGGAGGCGCCGGTCGAATTGCTGTCGGCGGTGTATCAGCTCGGCTCGCGCACCGCGTCGATCGTCGGCGGCGCGGTGGCGCTGTATCTGGCGGCGCGGATGTCGTGGCCGACCGTGTATCTGGTGATGGCCGGGCTAATGGTTGTGACGCTGGTGCTCGGACTCGGGGCGCCCGATACCGAGCGTCCGCCGAGTACGCCGATCAGTGTACTGGCCCAGCCCGGCGAAGTCACCCCCCGCGTCCGCGCGATCGCGCTGATGATCGTCGGCGCCAGCTGGACCTGGGCGATCGTCACGCTGGTGATGTTCATGATCAGCATGCTGGCCGACGTCCCGCCCGGGGGCGTCCGACCGTCGGCGGGCGATTTCCTCAAGACCTGGGGCGTCGTCATCATCGTCGCGACCGTGTTCGTGCCGTTGATCGTCGCGGCGGTCGTCAACCGCATGAAGGCGCGCGGGCAGGGGGTGCAGACCGTCGAGGACACCGTCCGCTCGGGCGCGCGCACCGCCGCGAACCACCTGTACGGCGCGTTGATCGCGCCACTCGCCGATCTGACCGAGCGGTTGCGCTGGGGCGTGCTGCTGATCATCGGCCTGATCCTGACCTATGCGCTGTGCTACAACGTGTGGGCGTCGTTCGCGTACCCGTTCTATCTCGATTTCATGCATTATTCGAAGGACGAGGTCGCGTTCGCCTCGAAGATCTTCGGCATCATCATGTCGATCGTCGGGGTCAGCGTCGGCGGTTTCCTGTTCATCAAGATCGGACGGTTCCCGACCGTATTGATCGGCGCGATCCTGCCGATCTTTGGCAATTTCGTCTTCGCCGATCTCGCCGACGGATCGCCCTATATCGACATGGTGCTCCACACGACGCGGCTCGACCTGTTGGTGCAGACGTTCGGCGGCGACCTGCGCATGGCGCGGCTGCTGCTGGCGATCTGCTACGAGAACATCTCGACCGGCATCGCGGGCGCGGCACTTGTCGCGTTCGTGTCGGGCGTGGTCAGCAAGAAGTTCGCCGCGGTCCAATATTCGGTGCTGTCGTCGATGACCTTCCTGGTCGGGGCGCTGATGCGCGCACCGGTGGGTGAGGCGATCCCGATCTACGGCTATGGCGACGTGTTCCGCTGGCTGTCGCTGGCCGGCGTCATCGCGATCGCGTTCGTGCTGCTCGAATGGTGGCGGTCGTCTTATGTCGCGCGCGCCGAGGAACCGGGACACACCGGCAAGCCTGCATGATCATGCTGCTGCTGATCTACGGCATCCCGATCCTGTGCCAGGTCGCGTGCGTGGTCCATTGCATCAAGATGGGCCGCAACCAGATCTGGATCTGGCCGATCGTGCTGTTCCCGGTGGTCGGCTGCATCGCCTATTTCATCATCGAGGTAATGCCGGGGATGCAGGGCAACCGTCACGTCCGCACGATGAAGGCGCAGGCGGCGAAGGCGATCGATCCCGAGCGCGAGGTCCGGCTGGCGCGCGATGCGCTGGGGCTGGCGGACACGGTCGCGAACCGCATCCGGCTGGCCGATGCGCTGGCGGCGGTGAAGCGGCCGGATGAGGCGATCCCTTACTATCGCGAGGCGCTGGCCGCGCAGCCGCTGCCCGATCCGCGCACCGAGACCAAGCTGGCCAACGCCTTGTTCGAGGCGGATCAGGTCGATGAGGCGCTGACCACGGTCGAGGGCATCAAGGAACCGAGCGGACAGAGCGAGCGCGACAAGCTGAACCTGCTCCGCGCGCGGCTATACGATCATGTCGGGCGGCAGGACGAGGCGTTCGACATCTATCGCGACATCGTGACCCGCATGCCGGGCGAGGAGGCGCGGTGCCGCTATGCCGCGCTGCTGCTGGAGATGGGGCGCAAGCGCGAGGCGCAGGGCGTGCTCGAGGAAGTCGAGGACCGGATGAAGCGGCTCGACAGCCACCAGCGGCGGGCGGATGCCGAGATGTATCGCTGGGCGACCGACAAGCTCAAGGAACTGCGCGCGGGCTAGCCGCCGATCGGCAGCCCCAAATCGGCAAACGCGGCGGACAGCGCGGCCGCGCTGGCGACGATCGCGTCCGCGCGGCGTTCGGCCATCACGTCGGCGAGCAGCAAGCGGGCGGCATCGGGGCGGCGCTCGGCATGGCCGATCGCGGTGAGTAACGCCGCCTCCGCCCAGGTCATGCGCGCGCAGCAGCATGGCGCGATCGCGATCGTCGTCGTGGCGGTGGCCGCGAGTTCGGCCATGAACGCGCGCGCCAGCACCAGCGGGCGACGAAATCCGCTGCCGAAAGCGACGACGAACGTCTGCGCGACATGCGCGTCCGCCAGGCCGTGCGCGCCCATCCGCCGGATCGCGAGGAGGAGCAGGCGGTCGCCCGTAGCCTCCGGCAACGGATGCGGCAGCGTCGTGGGATTGGGGGCCGGCGAGGGGGCAGGAAGCGTGGTCAAAGCGGCGACTCCGTCGTTGGATCGCCAGTCTCCGGATTTCGCTATTGATAGTCAATCGCAATAATGGATCAGGTCGGCAGTTCGTCGTTGGCGGCGAGCACTTCACCGGCGAGATAGAGCGATCCGAGGATCAGGACGCGGCGCGACGCATCGCTCTTCGCCAGGTGCCGAAGCGCGTTGGGCACGGTGGCGGCGGTGCGTGCCGACATGCCGAGGCTCTTGGCGATCGCCGCGAGGTCGGTGGGCGCGTGATGCTCGTGATGCGGCACGGGAACCGCGATCAGCTGCTCGGCAAGCGGCGCGATCGGCGCCAGCAGACCGCGCGGGTCCTTGTTCGACAGCATACCGACGATCAAATGCCAGCCTTCCTGATGCTGCGATCCCAGCGCGGCTGCAATCGCTGTCCCCGCCGCCGGGTTATGCCCGCCGTCCAGCCAAACCTCGCTACCAGCCGGCAGCAAGCGAGTCAGCGGCCCGTCGCCCAGCCGCTGCATCCGCGCCGGCCAAGTCGCCCCCTCGGCCGCCGCGGCATAAGCGACGGGCGGGATCGTCAGCGCTCGCTGGTGCCGCAGCATCGCGATGGCAAGCGCGAGGTTGCCCGGCTGATGCGGCCCGACGAGGCGGGGCAGCGGCGTGGTCACCTTGCCTGCGGTGTCGCGATAGGTGACGTGGTCGGCCTCCGCTGCCCAGAACCAATGCCCGCCCTCCGCCGCGACCGGCGCACCTGCCGTTCGCGCGACGGCGGCGATCCGCGCCTCGATCTTCGGCGGGTAGCGCATTGTCACCAGCGGCACGTGCGGTTTGGCGATGCCGGCTTTCTCCGCGGCGATGCCTTCCGGATCGCTGCCGAGAAAGCGCTCGTGATCGATCCCGAGCTGCGCGATCCCGGTGACGATCGGGTCGGCGATGACGTTGGTCGCGTCGAGTCGCCCGCCGAGCCCGACCTCGACGATGCACGCGTCCGCGGGCGTGCGCGAGAAAGCAAGGAATGCGGCCGCCGTCGTCACCTCGAAGAAGCTCGCGCCGATATCACCGCCGGCATCGAGCACTTCCGCGAGCAACGGCGCGAGCTCGGCATCATCGATAAGGCTACCGTTCAGCCGGATCCGCTCGTTGAAGCGCACGAGATGCGGGCTCGAATAAACGTGCGTCGTATAGCCCGCCGCCTCGATCGCGGCGCGTAGGAAGGCGCAGGTCGATCCCTTGCCGTTGGTGCCGGCGACGTGCAGCACCGGCGGCAAGTGCAAGTGCGGATTGCCGATCCGTGCGAGCAGTTCGGAGATCCGCTCCAGCCCCAAGATGTCCGCCCCGGGCGACAACGCCCAAAGCCGATCGAGCTGCGCCTGGACGGCGGGATCGGTCGAGCGGGCGTGGTCGGCCACGTGAGTGCAGTTACGCGGCTTTACGCCGGTCGCAGAGGTAACCGATGACGTTCGCCAGCGTCGTCTTCAGCTCGGCCCGTTCGACGACCATATCGAGCATGCCGTGGTCGAGCAGATATTCGGCGCGTTGGAATCCTTCCGGCAACTTCTCGCGGATCGTCTGTTCGATCACGCGCTGACCGGCGAACCCGATCAAGGCACCCGGCTCGGCGATCTGGATGTCGCCCAGCATCGCATAGCTTGCGGTGACGCCGCCGGTGGTTGGGTCGGTCAGGACGACGATATAGGGCAGCCCGGCGTCGTGGAGCATCTCGATCGCTACGGTCGCGCGCGGCATCTGCATCAGCGACAGGATACCTTCCTGCATCCGTGCGCCGCCCGCCGCGGTGAAGATGACGTAGGGCGCCTTGCGGTCGATCGCCGCCTCGACCCCGCGCACGAACGCCTCGCCCACCGCCAGGCCCATCGATCCGCCCATGAACGCGAAGTCCTGGACGCCGACGACGGCGGTGCGACCGTCGATCGTGCCGATCGCGTTGATCAGCGCGTCGCTCTCGCCGGTCGCGGCGCGCGCGGCCTTGATGCGATCGACGTACCTTTTCTGGTCGCGGAACTTCAGGGGGTCCTCGGGTACGCGCGGCGCATCGACCAGGTCGTAGTCCTCGTCGAACAATTGCGCGAACCGCTCGGTCGGGCCGATCCGTTCGTGATGCCCGCAATTCGGACAGACGCTGAGATTGTCTTCCAACTCCTTGGCGAACACCATCTGCCCACACCCCTTGCACTTGTGCCAGAGGTTGTCGGGGCTCTCCTTCTTCGGGATGACGTAGGACAGCGCGTTGCGGACGTTGGTCAGCCAACTCATACGGATTCCTTCCTCGCGGCGCGCACGGCGCTCGACAGGGTTTCGATATAGGCGCGAACGTGGCGCGGCGCATCCTCGCCATGCTCGCCGATCAGTTCGACGATCGCCGAGCCGACCACGACGCCGTCGGCGACGCGCGCGATCGCGGCGGCTTGGTCGGGCGTGCGAACGCCGAAGCCGACTGCGACGGGCAGGTCGGTCGAGGCTTTCAGGCGCGCGACGGCATCCTCGATCGAGGCTTGCGCGGCCTGCTGCTTGCCGGTGATTCCGGCGACCGAGACGTAGTAGAGGAACCCGCTCGCGCCTTCGAGCACCTGCGGCAGACGCGCGGCATCAGTGGTGGGGGTAGCGAGGCGGATATTGGCGACGTCGCATGCTCGGAGGGCGGTGCCGAGGCTGTCATCCTCCTCGGCGGGAACATCGACGCAGATCACGCCGTCCACGCCAGCGTCGCGTGCGGCGGCGGCGAACCAGTCCGGCCCACGCCGCGTCATGGGGTTGGCATAGCCCATCAGGACGAGCGGCACGTCGGCATGGCGCGCTCGGAAGTCGCGGGCGATGCGCAGGATGTCGGCGGTCGTCGTGCCAGCGCCGAGGCTACGCAGATTCGCCTGCTGGATCGCGGGGCCATCGGCCATCGGATCGGTGAACGGCATGCCGAGCTCGATCACGTCCGCCCCGCCCTCGACCAGCGCGTCGAGGATCGCGGGGGTCGGCCCGTCGCCGGCAGTGACGAAGCAAACGAGCGCCGGTTGGCCTTTGGCGAAGGCTCGCTCAAGCCTATTCATTCTTCGTCACCCCGGCCTTGTGCCGGGGTCCACCGGGCCGCAATCGATACGCCGCAAGCCTCTTGTCCAGCACTTGCTGCGCGGTGGATCCCGGCACAAGGCCGGGATGACGGCGGGTAAGCGCTCCTCATATCGCCACGCCCAACGCCTCGGCGACGGTGAAGATGTCCTTGTCGCCGCGGCCGGACACGTTGACGACGATAATCTGATCGCCGTTCATTTCCCGCGCCTTGGTCTCCAAAGCTGCTAGCGCATGCGAGCTTTCGAGCGCGGGGATGATGCCTTCGAGCTTGCAGCACAGTTGGAACGCGTCGAGCGCTTGCTGGTCGGTGATCGGCACGTAATCGACCCGACCACTCTCGTGCAGCCAGCTATGCTCCGGCCCGATCCCCGGATAGTCGAGCCCCGCTGAGATCGAATGCGCCTCGGTGATCTGACCGTCCTCATCCTGCAGCAGATAGGTCTTGTTGCCGTGCAGGATGCCGGGCGCGCCGCCGGTCAGGCTGGCGGCATGCTGGCCGGTGTCGATGCCGTGGCCCGCCGCCTCGACGCCGACCATCTTCACGTCGGCATCGTCGAGGAACGGGTGGAACATGCCGATCGCGTTCGACCCGCCGCCGACCGCCGCGATCAGCAGGTCGGGCAGGCGGCCTTCCGCTTTCAAAATCTGTGCCCTGGTCTCGGTTCCTATCACGCTTTGGAAGTCGCGGACGAGTTCGGGATAGGGATGCGGACCAGCTGCCGTGCCTATAATATAGAAAGTGTCGTGGACGTTCGCGACCCAATCGCGCAGCGCCTCGTTCATTGCGTCCTTCAGCGTCTGCGCGCCCGACGTTACCGGCTGAACTTCCGCGCCCAGCAATTTCATCCGGAATACGTTGGGCTTCTGCCGCTCGACGTCCTTCGCGCCCATGAAGATCGTGCACGGCAGGCCGAAGCGCGCCGCGACCGTGGCGGTGGCGACGCCATGCTGGCCCGCGCCGGTTTCGGCGATGATCCGCGTCTTGCCCATCCGCATCGCGAGCAGGATCTGGCCGATGCAATTGTTGATCTTGTGCGCGCCGGTGTGGTTCAACTCCTCGCGCTTGAAATAGATTTTGGCGCCGCCGTAGTGCCGGGTCAGCCGCTCGGCGAAATAGAGCGGGCTGGGGCGGCCGACATAGTTCGCCATCAGATCGTCGAACTGCGCCTGGAACGCCGGATCGGCCTTCGCCGCGCGATATTCGCGTTCAAGGTCGAGGATCAGCGGCATCAGCGTCTCGGCGACGTAGCGGCCGCCGAACTGGCCGAAATGCCCGCGCTCGTCTGGCTGGGCGCGATAGGAATTGGGGGCGGTCATAGCTGCCCAACCGCCTGAAGGAACGCCGCGATCTTGTCCACATCCTTGACGCCAGGCGCGGACTCGACCCCGGTGGAGACGTCGACCAGCGTCGCGCCGGTGCGTCGTACCGCCTCGGCGACGTTATCGGCGCTCAGGCCGCCCGATAGCGCCCAGGGCAGCGGATGCTGGAACCCGTCGAGCAGCCCCCAATCGAACCGCACCCCCATGCCGCCGGGCAAGGCACCGTCTGGCGTCTTGGCGTCATAGAGAATTTTGTCGGCCGCTTGCCGATAGTTAGAAGCGGTGTCGAGGTCGGCGCGCGTCTTGACCGCGACCGCGGCCCACACCTCGCGCCGACTATACTCCTTCAGCGCGGCGGCGCGTCCCGGCGTCACGTTGTGCAGTTGGATTGCGTCGAGCGCGCCGCTTTCGATCGCTTGATCGATCAGCGCGTTGCACGGATCGACGAACACCCCGACCTTCGCGATCCGCGCGGGCACGCGCGCGGTCAGCCCGCGCACCGCGTCGAACGACACGGCGCGGGGAGAGGGCGGATAGAACACGAATCCGACATGGCTCGCCCCGCCGGCGATCGCGGCGTCGAGCGTTTCGGGGGTGCTGAGCCCGCAAATCTTAACCGAAACCATAGGACCAGCGCGCTACCCGATGCCGGCGCCACGGCAAAGGGCCAAGGGGACACGATGCGGTACCGGCTGACCAGCGACCGATACGAATTGAACAAGGTCGAGCGGTGGGCGATCGAAGGGCTGATCGCGTGGCGGATCATCGCGATGTTCGCGATCGGCATCATCGCGACGCATTTCCTGACCGGCTTTTATGTCGACGCGGGTCTGTCGAAGGATATGGCCGACGTGGCCGTCTTCCTGACGCTGAACGTGACGTTCTTCGCTGCCTGCTACAAATATTGGAGCCGGTCGATTTTCCCGATCGCACCGGCGGGCTGGCGTCGCGGCACCAAGGCCAAGGTCGCTGTCATCGTCCTGATCGCGCAGTTGAGCGTGCTCGCCTTCGCGCCGCTTGGCGTGCAATTGATGGTAGCGCTGGCGCTCGCCTGGTACCGGTTCAACGTCGCCTAGAGCGTCGCGCCGATTTCGCGTGCGGCAAGGTCGGGATCGTCCGCGCCGGTAATCGGGCGGCCGACTACCAGGATCGACGCCCCCGCATCGAGCGCGGCGCGCGGCGTCACCACGCGCTTCTGGTCGCCGATATGGCCGTTCGCCGGGCGTACGCCGGGAACGACGAAGAAGCCCTTCGGCCAGTGCTTGTGCGCGGCGGCGACCTCGTCGCCCGAACAGACGATGCCGTCGAGCCCGGCGTCCATCGCGAGATCGGTCAAGCGCAGCACCTGATCATGCGCCGATCCCTCGATACCAGTCGTGCGCAGATCGTTCTCGTCCAAGCTGGTCAGCATCGTCACCGCGACCACCTTGGTGCCGAGCGGCGCGGCCGCCTTGGCATCCTCCAGCATCGCGCGGCCGCCGGCGCCGTGGACGGTCAGCACCGCCGGGTCGAGCCCGCGCAGCGCCTGCACTGCCTTGCCGACGGTGTTGGGGATGTCGTGGAGCTTGAGGTCGAGGAAGATCGGCAGGCCGAGATCGTGCATTTCCTGCACGCCGTGCCGCCCGTTTGCCATGAAGAATTCGAGGCCCAGCTTGATCCCGCCGACATGGTGGCGGACGCGATTGGCGATCGCCTTGGCCCGGTCGATGTCCGGCGTGTCGAGCGCGACGAAGATGCGGCTGGTCATAGCAGCTTGTCGGCCGGCGGGAGAGGTACGGGCGGCGTGACAGGCGTCGGCACCGGATCGGCTGCGAGGATCACCGGCGTTGGCTTCAGGTCGGCGATCACGCGCTCGGCGGTGTTGAGCCGCTGCGCCAGGCGCCAGCGCTGCGTGCGGAGGTAGAGATAGGTCGGCAACCAACCGGCCAGGAACGTCAACAGCATCAGGAACGGCAGGTTCACCTCCGCGACCAGCCCGCCCCACAGATTGATCGTGACCCACGTCCAGTTGCCGAAGGTGAAGATCGCCGCGACGAACGCCAGCAGAACCCACAGCAGGATCTTGAGGAATTGCATGCGGGGAGGCTAGCGGGGTGGGGAGCGTTTGGCCAGCCTCAGCCCACTTCCTTGCGCAACGCCTCGATCAGTCCGGGCACGGCGGTCAGCCGCTCTTCCTCCTCGTCCAAAATCGCATGGAAGGCCTGGCGCTTGATCGCCGCGACCCGGCCCGGCTTCATCCGCGCGCGTGGCGGCAGCGCGGAGACGACGATGTCGATCATCCGCTCGGCGCCGTGGAGGCGGCCCCACAGATAATCGTTCTCGCGATAGGCACGGCTGAAGAACGCGCCGAAATCGTTGAATTGGATACCCTTCAGCGTCGCCTCGGCACCGCCCCGACGGATCGCGCCGGCATCTTCCGGCGAAATGCGGTCGACTTTGATCGGGTCGAACTCGTCGAGCCCTTCGCCCTGGAGCAGGGGCAGGGTCGCGACGTCGAAGAACGGGAAGCCGAGATAGGCGAGGAGGAGCGGGCGCTTGACGCTCTTGGTCATGCCCTCGAACGCGGCGGCCATCTTGATGTCGGTCTCGTCGTCGAGCCCGCGCAGGTTGAGCGAGTCGGCAAGCGCTTCGAGCAGCGGTTCGGCGTCGTTGCGCATCGATCGGACGGTACGACGCAGCTTGGCATGCGCGTCGGTGCGTTTGGCCTCCAGGTAGCCGGCGAGCGCGTCGTAGATCGCCTCGCGTGCCGCGGCGAGTTCCGCCTCGCTCAGTTCGTCCTCCAGCTCGGCCAGCCGCCGAGCGACCAGCCGCAACCGGCGGATGCGGAAGCCGAGGTCGAACGAGCGCAGGAACAGGATCGCCGATGGGCTCGCCTTGCCCGCGAAGGTCAGCCCGCCGTCCATCGCCTGGATCGCGCCCTCCACGGCGTGGCGGATGCGGTGCAGCCGTTCGGGCGCGAGCTCGCCGCCGACCGAATGGAGCAGGTTCGCGATCAGATCGACTACGCCCGCGACCTTGAGGTGACCATAGGCGGCATAGCCGAAGCCCGATTTGGCGGCTGCCGCGTTCTGCGCCTTGGCCCGCCATGCGCCGAGCCGCGCGGGCGTGGGGGAATCGAGGAACAGCGTGTAGCCGAACAGCGATTCGATCTGTGACTCGACCTCGGGTCGGATCGACCGCGTGATCGCGCGCATGCGGTCGATGCGTTCGCTCCGCTCGCGGATCGCCTCCAGATTGTCGCGAATCGGTTGCTGGCGGGGGATTTCGGAGATCGCGCCGATGATCGTCTGGAAGAAGCCGGGCGTCGTCGCCGCCGTCGCGCCGAACTGGAAGCTCGCGCCGGGCGAGGGGTCGATATAGATGAAGCGCCGATCGACCTCGCGCTTGGCTGGGCGTTCGCGCAAGGCATCCATCGCCGGGCGGAACGGCGCATTGACCAGCACCGAGCCGTCGATCAGCACCGCACTCTCGACCGCGTTGACCGCATGCTGGCGCGGCAGCGCGCGTTCGAGGAACGCGCTGCGATTCGGCCAGGACAGGCTGCGTTGCTCGAGTACGCGGTCGAGTTCCCCGACCGAGAAGGGCGGGAACGCCCCCGGAAAGCTCGACGTAGCCCGCGCGGCGAAGGTCAGTTCGGCCGGATCGGCGAACGCGCCGGTGCCGTGGTCGCTGAACGGAATGATCAGGCGATGCTCGGTCTCGACCACTTCAGCGGGCGAGTGCAGTTCGAGCCGTTCGGGATGGCCGCGGAAATCGGTGACGGTGACGAACAGGTCGAGCGGCTGGCCGTTGGGGAGCAACCGCCCGTCGCCGCCAGCCGCGTGCATCGCCTCCAGCGCGTCGATGATCAAATTGACGAAGCGCTCGCCCCCGAACGGCGGCTCGAACCAGCGCGAGCGGACGAAATGCGCGAGCTTCGCCTTCACCTCGGCCCGCGCGCCCGCCTCGACCAGTTCGTCGATCCGCGCCGCGCCGCGCTTCTGCGCCATCCACGCGATCGGCAGCGCCCATTGCTTGGTCCAGATATGGCGCGGCGCCTGGTTGGGATCGATCAGTGCCTCGATATCGGCGGAATCGAGCCATAGCTTTGTCAGCGGTTCCAGGCTCTGCCCGGTCGCGATCGCCTGCGACAGGAACACGCCGTTGATCCCGCCCGCACTGGCCCCCGCGATGATGTCGGGCAGGACACGCAGCCGCAGATCGGCTTCCTCCGCGATCTCGCCCAGCAGATCGTGATAGACGCGTTCGATCGGGTGCAGCGCCGGCGGGTCGTCGGCGTGGAACGCGCGCGACGCCCGCGCCAGACGCCAGATCTCCTTGGTGATGCCGTGCATGTACACCGCCAGGCTGATCCCGCCGTAGCAGACCAGCGCCATGCGCAGTTCCTTCTCCCGCCTCACGCGGATTCGATCCTGGCCCAGATCGGCAGATGGTCGGACGCGGTGCGCGATGCGGGCGAGTGGTGCACGCCGCAGTCGGCGATCTTGAGCTCGGGCGAGGCCATGATCCGGTCGAGCCGCCCGACCGGCCGCCGCGCGTGAAAGCTCGGCCCTGTCGCCGCGATCGTGAAGCGCTTGGCGAAGTCTTTCAGGCACCCCGAATGCCGGGTCCATTCGTTGAGGTCGCCCATCATCACCGTCGGCAATCGGTCCGTGCTGGCGTCGAGATGCGCGATAATCGCATCGGCCTGGCGCCGCCGCATCAATCCGGACAAATCGAGGTGCATCCCGACGATCCGCACGCGTTCGCCGTTGACGCGCAGGTCGGCCATCACCGCGCCGCGCGGCTCAAGCGTAGGCAGGTGGATCGCCTCGCAGTCGGTAATCGTGGAATCCTTGCGCACCAGCAGCACATTGCCGTGCCATCCGCTTGAATGCTCGCGCTTGCCGAACGGCACCGCCTTCCACGGCGAATGATCTTCGAGGTGATGTGGCGCTAGGATCGCCGCGCGTCGCCCGAACCGGCGATCGGCCTCCTGCAGCGCGATCACGTCGGCATCGATCTCGCGGAGCACCTGGAGGATGCGATCGGGACTGCGAATGCGGTCGGTCCCGATCCCCTTGCGGATGTTATAGCTCGCGACCTTGATCATGTGAGCGTGCGTAACGTCCTCGGCATGGTGCGGGTTGCGTGTAAGCCGCGTATTGGGGGCGGGCAATGACCGACTCATCGATCGCCGACGTCGCCCGCGTGCGCGCTCTGCTGGTGGAAGCGGCGCGCGAGGGACGGGCGATGAGCTATTCCGAACTACTCGGCGCGCTGGGGCATCGTTTCACGCGTCCCAAGATGCGCGCGATGTGCAAGACGCTCGATATTATCGACGAAGCGGCGATCGTGGCGGGCGAACCCGAACTGGCGGTGCTGGTCGTGCGGGAGTCGGATCGCTTGCCGGGGCAGGGCTGGTGGGGCGGCGCGCGGGCGTTCGTGCTGGGCTATGATGGACCGTGGACCGGGCCGCGTGCCGCGAAGCTGGTACGCGAGCAGCAGCAGGTCGCGTTCGATTATTGGGCGGATCGGTGATGGTGCCGGTTGCAGGAATCGAACCCGCGACCTTCGGTTTACAAAACCGCTGCTCTACCAGCTGAGCTAAACCGGCACGGCGGTCCCAATGCGTCAGGCGACGCCGAAGGTCCAGCCCTCGGTTCGGGCGATTTCGGGTGTCAATTGCGCGGGAGCCCACAATTCGGGCCGTCCAGCATTGGCGCGCATCCATGCCGACGCGAGGATGGCATCGGTCGAATGGTCGTCATATCTCGCGAGCGGGGTGTGTGGGCGCGTGTGCAACGCGGCCAGTGCTTCGTCGAGGGCCTCGGGGGTACGCAGCTTGCTCAAGCCCTTGCGCAACCCCGCCGCCCGCGCGGCGATCGCGGTGTAGATTTCGACGATCGTCATGCCCGACGCCGGCGCCGGATCGAACGGCCAGACCGGCACGCGGCCGTCGAGATGGTGGAGCAGGCGCATGCCGGCGAAGCTCGCTTTTGCGACCTGTGCCGCGCCGATCGCGTCGTAGACCGTTGTCGCCTTGCCGAACCCTGCAGCGTTGTGGATCGCCTCGGCGCGGCGGAAATGGAGGAATTTGGCTTTCTCGCCGTCCGCTGCACCGAGGTAGAAATGCGTGCCGCGCCGATTGTCGAGGAACGATGCCGCGCCCAGGTCCTCGTCCGGGCTGTTGGCGTCGACATAGGCCCAGAACGATTTTGCGTCCGTCTGCGTGCTCTCGCCGGGCAGAAACGCGCCGCGCTCGATGAACGGCGCGCAGAAACTCATGTCGAACCCGACCAGCATCGGTTCTGCGCGATGGGCCAGCAGCCATTCTAGGATCTCTGTCCGCGACCAAACGCCACCCGGCGGATCGATCAGCGTCGGCGCGGCGTCGCCTTCCTCGCACACCGCCAGCGCGATACCCCTGTGCCGGCTGCCCTTCGCGCCCGACCAGTCGATCGCGGCGAACGTCCGGAAATGGTCAGGGCCGCTCGCCAAACGCCGCCCGCTGCGCCTTCGACGCCTTGTCCCACCACGCGCGCTTGATGACGTTCCGAACCCGGTCGGGATCGCTCGATCCATACCGTACCAACAGCCCCGGCCAGCTTTCGTAATGCTTCGTTTGCCAGAAGGTGTCGGGGTCGGTTTCGAGCAGCAATTCCTTCTCGTGATGCGGGCTCGGCACGTGGAAGCTGTCGGGCTCGCGGCCGGGAGAGACGAACGCCTTCTTGTTCACCTTCGGGCACGGCGTACCGTAGAAGCTTTCCATGTACGTGTCGGGCAGGGTCAGCGCGAACACGACGACCTGATCCCAGCTGTCGATCGTATCAGCCATCGCGCTTCCTCAACCCGTCCCAATACTCCAACCGCTCTCGGATGCGCTTCTCGAATCCGCGATCGGTCGGCGTGTAGAACGTCTGCGGCGCCATTTCCTCGGGCCAGTAATTGTCGCCCGAAAAGCCATGCTCGGTATCGGGATCGTAGGTATAGCCCTTGCCGTAGCCGATATCCTTCATCAGCTTGGTCGGCGCGTTCAGGATGTTCTGCGGCGGCATCAGCGAGCCGGTTTCCTTCGCCGATTTCCATGCCGCGCCCATCGCCTTGTAGCTCGACACCGATTTGGGCGCGGTCGCGAGGTACAGGCACGCCTGGACCAGCGCGAGCTCACCCTCCGGCGAGCCGAGGAAATCGTAGGTGTCCTTGGCGGCGATGCATTGGACCAGTGCGTTCGGGTCGGCGAGGCCGATATCCTCGACCGCCATCCGCACCAGCCGGCGCAACACGTAGAGCGGCTCCTCGCCCGCGGTCAGCATCCGTGCGAGGTAATAGAGCGCCGCCTGCGGATCGCTGCCGCGCACCGCTTTGTGCAAGGCGCTGATCAGGTTGTAATGCCCCTCGCGATCCTTGTCGTAGACGGCGACGCGGCGCTGCAGGAACGCGCCGAGCCCGGCGGGGTCGAGCGGTTCGGGCAGGTCGACCGAAAACAAGGTCTCGACCTGGTTGAGCAGGAAACGCCCGTCGCCATCGGCGCTCGCGACCATCGCGTCGCGGGCTTCGGGGGTGAGGGGGAGAGGGCGGCCTTCCAATTCCTCGGCGCGGTCGAGCAATTTGGACAAGGCGGCATGGCCCAGCCGGTGGAGGATCAGCACCTGCGCGCGGCTGAGCACAGCGGCGTTGAGTTCGAAGCTGGGGTTCTCGGTGGTCGCGCCGACCAAGGTGACCGTGCCGTCCTCGACATAGGGTAGGAAGCCGTCCTGCTGCGCGCGGTTGAAGCGGTGGATCTCGTCCACGAACAGCAACGTCCGCTTGCCGACGCGCGCGTGCTCGCGTGCCTCGGCGAACGCCTTCTTGAGGTCGGCGACACCCGAAAACACCGCGCTGATCGCGACGAAGCGCAACCCCACCGCATCGGCGAGCAGCCGCGCGATCGTCGTCTTGCCGGTGCCGGGCGGGCCCCACAGGATCATCGACGACAGCCGGCCCGCCGCGACCATTCGCCCGATCGCGCCGTCAGGGCCGGTGAGGTGCTCCTGGCCGACGACGTCCGCCAGCTTCTGCGGGCGCAATTTGTCGGCGAGCGGGGCGTTCTCATGGATCGTGTCGGGAGCGGCTTCGGGTTCGAAACCGGCGAAGAGGTCGGCCATGTAGGGAAGATAGGCGTTCGGTCAGGGAAATCCCACCCCCACATCACCCCGGCCTTGAGCCGGGGTCCCGCTTTTCCGGCCACCAGCAGTTAGCGGGACCCCGGCTCAAGGCCGGGGTGACGAATATATAGAGCAAAGCTGATCTCAAAAACTTTATAAGATATATCTTGACGCAATCGAGCTGCGATATATCTTAGAGCCATCGTGATACAGAAAGGATTTCCACGAATGTTCTATTATTTCGAAAACCGGGGGCGCCACGGCTGCCACCCCGGCATGCGTGAAGCGATGCGCGGCGGCTGGGGTCACCATGCCCGCCATTGGGGCGGTCGCGGTGAGCGCGGCGGGCGCGGCGAGGGTCGCTCGCGACGCATGTTCGACGGCGGCGAGCTGCGGCTCGTGCTACTCAAGCTGATCGCCGACGAACCCCGCCACGGCTACGACCTGATCCGCGAGATCGAGGGCCTGACCGGCGGCGCCTATGCCCCGAGCCCCGGCGTCGTCTATCCGACGCTGACCATGCTCGACGACATGGGCTTCATCGCGCAGCAGCAGAGCGAGGGCGCGAAGAAGGCGTTCGCGATCACCGACGCCGGCACCGCCGAACTCGACGCCAATAAGGAGCTGGTCGATACGTTGATCGCGCGCCTGACGTCGCTCGGCGAGGAGCGGCAGAAGACCGATTCCACCTCGGTCCGCCGCGCGATGGGCAACCTTCGCGAGGTGTTGGTCAATCGGCTGCGTTCGGGCGACGTCGATGACGATGTGCTGCACCAGGTCGTCGGCCTGATCGACGAAGCCGCGCAGAAGATCGAGCGGCTGTAAGCATCAATCCCTCTCCCATTGGGAGAGGGGCAAGGCGCGTAAGCGCCGCGGGGTGAGGGTAGCGTGCGATCCACTCTCGACCCTCACCCTCCCGCCGCTCTACGAGCGGCTCCTGCCCTCTCCCCATGGCAGAGGGATTTGAAGGAACCCCATGACCATTTCCTCGATCGCCAAGGTGCCGACCGCGAGTGCGAGCAAATATCTCCAGCAGCTATGCAAGCACTGGCAGCACAACCTGACCGTTGAATTCACCGCCGATCACGGCACCGTGGCTTTTCCGAAAGATGCGCGCGGCGCGGACTGGCCGGGCGACGCGCTGGTCACGTTCGATGCGGTCGCCGACGCGCTCGACGTGCGGATCGACGCGAGTGCCGAAGGTCAGCTCGACGCGCTGAAAGGCGCGGTGGCGCGCCATCTCGACCGCTTCGCCTTCCGCGAGGCGCCGCTGACGTTCGATTGGCAACCGGTTTGAGCGATCAGGCCGAATGCTGCGCGATGATTGCCGCGATCTCTTCCATCTTGCCGACCACGAGCAACGAGTCGCCGCCAACCATGCCGATCTTGGTCTGGCCGTTTTCGTCGTTGCGCAGATAGGCGATGTTCTGCAGCGCGACCAAATAGTCGCCGCCGCGCGAATGGATGGGAACGAGTTGCACGGTTGATCTCCAGGACTGGCGATTTGCCTAGTCCGGCGAACCTCTTTTTGGCGTTAACGCTCAGGCGGCGTAGCGCTCCGCCGTCGCGCGGATCAACGCGATCATGTTGGGGATGCCCTGCGTGCGGTTCGAACTGAGCTGGTTGCGGAGGTCGAACGGCGCCAGCGCGGCGTCGATATCGGTCGCCAGGATGTCGGCGGGCCGACGGCCCTGCACCGCCGTCAGCACCAGCGCGATGATGCCCTTCGTGATCGCCGCGTTGCTGTCGGCGAGAAAGTGGAGCGTGCCGTCATCGCGGCGGGTGGGATAGACCCAGACCGAGGCGGAACAGCCACGGACCAGAGTGGCGTCGGTCTTGAGCGGTTCCGGCATGTCCTCGAGGCTGCGGCCCAGGTCGATCAGCAATCGATAGCGGTCGTCGGCGTCGAGGAATTCGTATTCGTCTTGTAGGTCGGCGAAGTCGCGCATGGCGGCGCTATAGCGTATCTTCCATTCCCGTCACCCCAGCGAAAGCTGGGGTCTCGGGCGAGTGAACCTGCGGCCCGAGATGCCAGCTTGCGCTGGCATGACGGAGCTTAGAGATCCACCCCCGACGCGATCGCTTCGAGCTTGCGGATGCGTTCCTTGAGGTCCGCGATCTCGATCCGGGCGCTGGCGTTGGGCAGGCTCGGGCCGTCGGCCTGGGCATGCTCGCCGAACGCGTGCAGTTCGCGTTCCTTGAGCGCCAGCCAGCCTCGCCAGCCGGCGAGCGCGGCCATGCAGACCATGCCGAGTCCGGCCAGGCTCGCGCCCGCCATTGCGAAGTACAAATTGGGGTCGGTCATGACAGACGTCTCCATTTGAAAGGGCGGCCGCGTCAGCGGTCGGTGTCGCGCAGCTTCTCGATCTCGCGGTCGAGGGTGCTGCTGGTGTTGGTGTCGGTGATCACGCGTTCCAGAACGGCGATCCGTTCCTTCAGCCCGCGAATGTCCTCGCGCAGTTGGCGGTTCTCGGCCGCCGCCGCGTCATTGCGCAGGCTGAATTCGTTACCCTGGTTGTCGCGGCCGACGCCCATCCTGGCGCGGATGATCCCGCCGATGGTGACGATGGCGACGATCGCGATGACCATTTCGAAGGGGTTCATGGGGAGGGTCCCTTGGCTCGAAGTCGTTATTCGGCGGGTTGGATCTGCGCGTCGCGCATCGCGCGGCGGCGGGGGCGATCGACCCGTTCGGTCAGCCACACCGCGATGCCCGTAGGGATCGCGATGATGACGGTGAAGATAATCAGTCCCATCGTATTTTCCTCAGTTCAGCGGCGCGGGTTCGTCGCGCAGCTTTTCGATTTCTTCCGCGACGTCGATGCCGCGATCGGTGACGATGCGTTCGAGTACCCGCATCCGTTGTTCGAGCCGTTCGGTCTGCGCCGCGTACTGCGCGGCTTTTTCGGCGACCTTGTCGGCCTGGAGTTCCAGCTGGCGCTGGCGGTAGGCGAACCAGGGCTTGACGTAGACGCCGCCGAAGATCGCGAGCAGGCCGCAGCTGATGCCCAGGATCGGAATGATAAGGGGGCTCATGGTCTAATCCTTCCTTCAGTCGCGGGTGCGGAGGTCTTCGATTTCGCGGCTGACGCGCTCGGCGGGATCGGTGGCGATCCGTTCGAGTACCCGCAGCCGTTCCTCGAGGCGGCCGATCTGGCCGGTCAGGCGCTCATTCTCGCTCGACAACAGTTCGATCTTGCGCTGTGCCTCGATGTCGCTGCCGTCGTTGCCACCGCGGAAGCGGTTGCGGCGGCTGGAGCGATCCTCGAGCGGCAGGCCGTGCTTGGCCCGGATCGACATCTTGATAATCCCACCGAAGATGCCCATCGCGATGATCGCCAGGACGAAGAGTTGACCGTCGTGCACTGTCTTTCTCCCTTGTCAGCCGCGGCTCAGCGCAGGCTGTCGATTTCGTCGGCCAGCCGGCTGTTGCGGCTGGTGTAGAGGGTCTCGATGTCGGCGAGCCGGCGGTCGAGATCGCGGAACTTGGAGCGGACCTCGGCGGTCGAGCGCGACGGATTGGTGCGCACGCCCTGCCAGAACTTCGCATCCTCGGCGTCTTCGTACAGGCCGTGCGGCTTGCAGGGGGCGACCCAGGCGGTGATGAAGTAGGCGGGGATGACCCAGCCCGAGGTGATCAGCGCCAGGACCACGGTGCCGACGCGAACCATCGTCACATCGATGCCGGTATAGTCGGCGATCCCTGCGCACACCCCGAGGAACTTCTTGTTCTGCTTGTCGAGGTAGAATTTGGTACGGCTGGCGGACATCTCAGTTCCTCCGGGTGGTAAAGTCGGTGGGATCGGCGGCGAGCGGCATGCTCGTCTTCCAATCGGGGTGGTCGGCGGCAACGATGCGTTCGACCGTCGAAACGCGATCTTCGAGGCGGCGAGCGAGCGAGTAGAGCTCGTCGAGCAGCTTCTCGTCCTCGTTCGTGATCTTCGGTGCTTGCTTCCATTTCGTGACGTAGTGGAAGATCAGCCAGGGCAGGCCGATGAACAGCATCCCGACGATCATGACGGGCAGCAGAAACTCGTCCATCTTACGACCCCTTCTTCATGCGGGCCTTGAGCGCGGCGAGCTCGGCATCGACCTTCTCGGACGCCTTCAGCTCGGCCATCTCTTCTTCCAGCGTCTTGGGCTCGGCACCCAGGCCGGCGGCCTCGGCGCGACCCTCGGCGAGGTCGACATGACGTTCGAGAATGTCGAAGCGCGAGAAGGCGTCCTGCGTGCGGCTGGCCGAATAGACCTCGCGCAGCTTGAAGCGGTTGTTGGCGCTTTCCAGCCGGGTCGCGATCGAGCTCTGGCGGTTGCGCGCCTCGCTCAGCTTCTTCTGCAGCTTGGCGATGTCTTCCTCGGACCCGCGCAGCGCGTCGTCGAGAACGGTGACCTGGCTGGTCAGCTCGGCGATCATGTCGGTCGCCTTCTGGCGCTCGACCAACGCGGCCTTGGCCAGGTCCTCGCGATCCTTCGACAGCGCCAGTTCGGCTTTCTCGGTCCAGCTTTCCTCGAGCTGGGCGAGCTTGCTCATGTGACGCCGCATCTCCTTCTGGTCGGCGATGGTGCGCGCGGCGGAGGCGCGAACCTCGACCAGCGTTTCTTCCATCTCCAGGATGATCATGCGGATCATCTTCGCCGGATCTTCCGCCTTATCGAGAAGGTCGGTGAAGTTGGCGGCGATGATGTCGCGGGTTCGCGAAAAAATGCCCATGTTGAAGTTACTCCTCGGAATTTACGCTTTACTCGGTGGGGTTGCCGGGGCGGGCAGCAAGGGGGAAACCCGCCCGGCAGTGGCCGTTACGCCCGGGGGGCGGCGGCGACCTGGGTCGGTTGAGCCTGGGCGACTGCCGGGCCGAGCGCCGCCATCATCAGCGACGAACCGCAAACCAGCGTGCTGACGACCACCACGAAAGTGCGGCCCAGACCGTTCGAAAAGTTGTTCATTGTACTAGCTCCCTAGAATTTCGGTGCGCCTCGATTGGCGTTGCTGGAGTAATTGCAGCTACCGTGCCAATTGCGAAAAACGGCGGAAAACTGCGGTTTTCGAACGAGACGTCACTCGACTTGGCGCATTCCGCTTGCCAACGGTTGGCAAAATACGCCAAGTCTTAGGGATGGAGCGTACGACGCACGTCATCGGCCAATCCGGCGCGTTCCTGGACGCGCTCGAACGCGCCAGCCGCGCGGCCGCGCTCGACCGTCCGGTGCTCGTGATCGGGGAGCGCGGGACGGGCAAGGAGCTGGTTGCCGAGCGCCTCCACCGCCTCAGCCCGCGCTGGGACCAGCCGCTGATCGTCATGAACTGCGCCGCACTGCCGGAGACGTTGATCGAGGCCGAACTGTTCGGACACGAAGCGGGCGCCTTTACCGGCGCGACCAAGGCTCGGGCGGGGCGGTTCGAGGAGGCCGATGGCGGCACCTTGTTCCTCGACGAGCTCGGTACGCTGTCGATGGCGGCGCAGGAACGGCTGCTGCGCGCGACCGAATATGGCGAGGTCACGCGGATCGGCGCCTCGCATCCGGTCCGGGTCGATGTGCGCATCGTCGCGGCCACCAACGAACATTTGCCGGAGAAGGTCGAGAAGAACCAGTTCCGCGCGGATTTGCTCGACCGATTGAGCTTCGAGGTGGTGACGCTGCCTCCCTTGCGCGCGCGACCGGGCGATGTCGGCGTGCTCGCCGATCATTTCGGGCGGCGCATGGCGGCGGAAATGGAGCGCGACTGGGAGGGTTTCTCGCCCGAGGCGATCGACGCGCTGATCGACTATCAATGGCCCGGCAACGTCCGCGAGTTGCGCAACGTCGTCGAACGCGCTGTCTATCGCTGGGAGCAGCCCGGCCCGATCGCACTGATCGAGTTCGATCCGTTCCAGTCGCCGCACCGCCCCGGCGCCGCGACAAGCGCGCAGCCTGTACCGGCGCCCGCGATGCCCGCGGCGCCCTCCGCAGGGCCGACCGAAGCCGAACCCGCCGACTTCAAATCCCGCGTGGCACGGTTCGAACGCGACGTGCTGGCCAAGGCGCTCGCCGCCAACCGCTTCAACCAGCGGCACACCGCCGACGCCCTCGGGCTGAGCTACGACCAGCTCCGCCATGCTCTTCGGCGGCACGACCTGCTTCCCGGCGGGTGACCGAAATATCCAATACGCCGCGCGGCGGCTATTGCATTGATCGGGCAGAATAACACGGGTGGGGTAACGGGGATGATGTTGAGTTTGGCGGCGGCGCTGAGCATGGCGATGGCGATGCCCATGGCGTCCGATGGTCCGGTCAAGAAATATGACGGCGGCTGGGATCTCTACAAGAACGACGACAATTGCGCGCTGCTGCGCTCCTATGCCGGCGACACCATCCTGCGCATCGCCTATTATCCGAAGGAAGACACCGCGCGCGTCTCGGTGATCGACGGCCAGCTGAAGGGCGTCGTCGACGGCGCCAGCTACAAGTTCCAGCTGTACTTCGTAAACGGCGAGAAGATCGACAAGGGGTGGGGCACGGTGAACTTCAAGGGCGTGAAGTTCCCCGATCTCGGCTCCGGCTACAAGTTCGCGGTCAGCGGCAAGACGTTCCTGGCGGACATGGGCAAGAACCGTCTGCTGGGGATCATGGACGGCGACGATGTCGTAGAAAGCCTTAAACTGGATTCGCTGTCCGACGCGCTCGTCGGACTGGAGGCGTGTTCGCTCGGCGTCGGCTGAGCTTTTTTCCGGGGGACGAAGGGGCGTCGCGTGGATCGTCCACGCGGCGCCCTTTTTGTATCGGCATGCGATGGAATCGCTTGCGCAACGACCCCGGCGGACCCATTTGGCGAGGACCGGCGTTTGCCCCTGCGAACCCCGACCATAGCCCCATGAAGGAGAAGCCCGATGGCTTTCGAACTCCCCCCGTTGCCGTACGCCTATGACGCGCTGGAACCGACCATCAACGAAGAGACGATGAAGTTCCACCACGACAAGCACCACGCGGCCTACACCGCCAAGCTCAACGAAGGCGTCGCCGCCGATCCCAAGCTGGAAGGCAAGTCGATCGAAGACATCCTCGGCATGATCTCGTCGCTGCCGCCGCTCGTGCGCAACAATGGCGGCGGCTATTGGAACCACGATTTCTTCTGGAAGATCATGGCGCCGGCCGGCTCGACGCAACCGTCTGGCAAGCTGAAGGACGCGATCGACGCCTATGGCGGGCTCGACAAGCTCAAGGAAGATTTCAACGGCAAGGGCGCCGGCCAGTTCGGGTCGGGCTGGGCGTGGGTCATCACCGATGCGTCGGGCGCGCTGAAGGTCACCTCGACTCCGAACCAGGACAACCCGCTGATGGACGACGCCAAGGACAAGGGCACCCCGGTCCTGGGCAACGACGTGTGGGAACACGCTTATTACCTGACCTATCGCAACGACCGGCCGGGCTACCTCAAGGCATGGTGGGACGTGGTGAACTGGGACGAGGCCGGGCGGCGGTACGACGCCGCGGTGGGCTGAGTTCGGCACCAGGTACGAAGGGCCTCGGCGATTGCCGGGGCCTTTTTCTCGTCGGCATTCGTCACGATCCTCCCCCGCCAGGGGGAGGTGGCAGGCGAAGCCTGACGGAGGGGGAGGAAGCGGTCAGCCCTCGCATCTGTCTTGCCGCTCCAGTGCGACAATGATGATCTGGCGCACGACCCCATCAAGGTTCGATAGCACGTCCGTCGCCGGATAGCGCAGTACTCGGACGCCCTGCGCAGCGAGCCATCGATCGCGCAGTTCATCTCGCTCGGGCCGGTCGCCCCGGTTGTGCGCTTCGCCATCGATCTCGATCGCCAGCCTCGCCGGCGCGCAATAGAAATCGAGAACATAGTTGCCCGCGTTATGTTGCTTGCGAAACCGCAGACCGGCTTCGTTGCGGCGGAGTGCCAGCCACAGGCCGATTCCGGTGGGGTCATTTGCTTGCGCAGACGTTTCGCGTTGCGTCATCCGCCTTCCGATCCATTGAGGCGCATCGCTTCCTCCCCCTCCGTCGCCTTCGGCGCCACCTCCCCCTGGCGGGGGAGGATGATAGTGTGCAAACGACTACCGACAGTTCAGCAGTCGCGAAGCTTGCAATGTTGGATTTCGTGGGTCAGCCTTGCCGGGCTCTTTGACATCGCAACGCCTCTGCCATCGTGCTCCTGCGAAAGCAGGAGGCCGGTGCCGCGTCCACTGCTCTATCTGGGTTCCTATTTCGCAGGACACGGCCCGCCGGCGACACCGCGCTAGTGTCACCCTGGTGTCAACTTAGCGCCTATTCCGGCGGCAATTCGCCGATCGCGGCGTCGGCGGCGTCGTTGCCCGTCTCCGCCATCAGGCCGTGCTTCAGCATCATCGGCACGTTGGCGAACGCGAACAGCATCGTCAGCGGGATTGCGCCCCACAGCTTGAACCCCGCCCAGAACGTGATCGGATCGCCGGCATTGGGCGCAGTCAGGCGCCACACGACCTCGTTGAGCGCGGCCATGAACAGGAAGAACAACGCCCAATTGCGCGTCACCTTGCGCCAGCCCTCGGCGCTCAACCCCGGATAGGCGGTGCCGAGCAATTGTTCGAGCAACGGCCGCCCGGTCAGCAGCCCGAACCCGAGCGTGCCGGAGAACAGCAGGTAGACGAAGGTCGGCTTCATCTTGATGAAGCTCGGGTCGTGGAAATAGACCGTCAGCCCGCCGAACACGACGACCAGCACGCCCGAAATCCACAGCATCGGGGAAATCGACCCGAGCCTGATCTGCGACACGATCATCGCGATCACGGTCGCGAGCATGAATGCCGTCGTCGCGACGATCACGCGCGCGATGACCAGCGCCTTGGCTGCTTCCATCGTGTCGAGCCCGTTGGTGACGGTCGCGACGATGCTCCTCAACGGCATGCTGGGCGCGAAGAAGGTGATCGCGACGAACACCAGCAACGGGGCATAGTCGATCGCAAGCCGCAGCCCGGCATTCTCTTTGGTCTTGGTCATTTCAGCAGTTCCTCGACCCCGGCGATGATCCGCGCAACCTCTTTCGGGTCGAACGGGCGGAGGTCGTCGATCTTCTCGCCGACGCCGATCGCGTGGATCGGCAGCCCGTATTTCTCCGCCGCCGCGACCAACACGCCGCCGCGCGCGGTGCCGTCGAGCTTGGTCATGACGAGCCCGGTGACCCCGGCGACTTCCTTGAACACCTCGATCTGGCTGAGTGCGTTCTGGCCGGTCGTCGCGTCGAGCACGAGCACGACGTCGTGCGGGGAGGCGGGGTTGATGCGGCCGAGCACGCGGCGGATCTTCGCCAGTTCGTCCATCAGTTCGCGCTTGTTCTGCAAGCGGCCGGCAGTGTCGACGATCAGCGCGTCGATGCCCTTGTCGGTCGCGCGCTTGACCGCTTCGAAGACGATTCCCGCAGCGTCGCCGCCTTCGGGGCCCTTGACCAGTTCGACGCCGACACGGTCGGCCCACGTCTGCAACTGTCCGATCGCCGCGGCGCGGAACGTGTCGCCCGCGGCGAGCATCACGCCGTAATCCTGTTCCTGCAGCAGGTGGGCGAGCTTGGCGATCGTCGTGGTCTTGCCCGATCCGTTGACGCCGATGACGAGCAGAACTTGGGGCCGCGGGAAAGCTTCGATCTCGAGCGGCTTGGCGACTTTGGCGAGCGTCTTCTCGATCTCTTCGGCGACGACCAGCCGGATGCCGAGCTCCTCCATATCGCGCTCGAAACTGCCCTCGGCGAGCCGGGCACGGATGCGGGCGGCGGTCTGGGGTCCGAGGTCGGACGCGATCAGTGCTTCCTCGATCTCGTCGAGCGTATCGTCGTCGAGCCGCGCGGTCCCAAGCCCCGCGAGGTTACCGACCAGCCGATCAGACGTCCGCTTGAAACCACCGAGCAGACGCTGGTGCCAGGAGGGGGAGGTGCTCATGCGGGTATGCTCAGATTGGCGGGCGTGATGGTCACGGGAACGATGTCACCTACGGCGTGAATACGGTCGAGCCGGATGTCGGCGAAGTTGGCGGTGTGGCCGCGGTCGCCGGGGGCTTCGACCAGGACATGTTGCGTGGTGCCGATTAGCGAACGCATCCACGCCGCCTTGCGCCGCGCGGCCGCCTCGCGGAGCCGGGCGGCGCGCTCGCGACTAACCGTCGGATCGACCTGCGGCATCCGCGCGGCGGGGAGTGCCAGCGCGGGGCGAGTAGGGGAAGATGTGCGCGTGGACGATGTCGCAATCGCCGATCAGCGCGAGGCTGTTGGCGGCCATCGCTTCGTCCTCGGTCGGGAAACCGGCGATCAGGTCGGCGCCGATCGCGATATCCGGCCGCGCGGTCTTGAGTCGCTCGACCAGGCGCACCGCGTCGGCGCGGGCGTGTCGGCGCTTCATCCGCTTGAGGATCATGTCGTCGCCCGCCTGCAGCGACAGATGGAGGTGCGGCATCACCCGCGCTTCCTCGGTCAGCAGCGCGAACAGGCGATCGTCGATCTCCGGCGCGTCGATCGACGACAGGCGAAGGCGGGGCAGGGTAGTGCGCGACAGGATGCGCTCGACCAGGCTGCCGAGCGTCGGCTGGCCGGGCAGATCGGCGCCATAGCTGGTCAGATCGACCCCGGTCAGCACGACCTCGTTCTTGCCCGCCGCCAGGACGCGCTCGATCGCCTCGATCACCGCGCCCGCAGGCGCCGACCGGCTCGGCCCACGCCCGAACGGGATCGCGCAGAAGGTGCAGCGATGGTCGCACCCATTCTGCACCTCGACGAACGCGCGCGACTGGTCGAGCGCGACCGCGAGGTGCGGCGCGATCTCGGTCACGCGCGCCATGTCGCGGACGATCAGTGCGTCGGATGCGGCCCACGCTTCGGGCAGCAACTTGTCGCTGTTGCCGATCACGCGATCGACTTCGGGCATCGCGGCGAAGCTCGCCGGATCGATTTGCGCCGCGCAGCCGGTCACCGCCAGCATCGCGCTGGGCCGCGCGCGGCGCGCCTTGCGGATCGCGGCGCGGGTCTGCTTGACGGCGGTGTTGGTCACCGCGCAACTGTTCACCACGACGACGTCGCGGTCGCCGAGCAAAGCGCGGATCGTTTCGCTCTCGGCGATGTTGAGACGGCACCCCAGGCTGATGACCTCGGGCTGCGAAAGAGACGACATGGCGGGTGATCTAGAGGTGAGTGCGAGCCAAGTCCACGACAAGGCGAGAGAGGTGCTGCACTTCTGGCTGGACGAGACACCGACGGAGAAGCGGTTCGCCAAGGACGAAGAACTCGATGCCGAGATCCGCGAGCGGTTCGGGGCGCTACGCGACGCGGTGTTGGCGAGTGACGCGAAGGGCTGGACCGACGATCCGGTGGACCTGCTCGGCGCGATCATCCTGCTCGACCAATTCTCCCGCAACATGCATCGCGACACGCTGCGCGCGTTCGAAGCCGACAAACTGGCGCTTCGGTTAGCCAAGGAGGCCGTCGCCAAGGGTTGGGACCTGGGAATGACCGGGCTGGAGCGACAGTTCGTCTATTTGCCGTTCGAACATTCCGAACGGATGGACGATCAGCGCGAGAGCGTGCGGCTGTTCACCGATCTCGGCGACGCGGAGACGTTACGCTACGCGCATGCCCACAAGGCCGTGATCGACCGCTTCGGCCGCTTCCCGTCGCGCAATGCCGCACTCGGGCGTGCATCGACGCCCGAGGAAGAAGACTATCTCAGCCAGCCAGGCGCCGGCTGGTAACGGGCTCTTCGACCTCGTCGAACCGCGTCGTCACGAGCAGTCGCCGCTCCTCGAGCAGCCGCCGCGCATCCGCCGCAGACCGCGGGCGGCCGAAGCAATAGCCCTGACCACGCGCGCAGCCGAGCGACCGCAGCCGTTCCTCGGCCGCCTTGTCCTCGATTCCCTCCGCGGTGATCGACAGGTTAAGGCTTTCGCCCAGCCGGGTGATCGCGTTGACGATCGCGGCGCTTTCCGGGTTCTGGTTGATCGACATGACGAAGCTCTTGTCGATCTTGATCCGGTCGAACGGCAGCGCGCGCAGGTGCGCGAGGCTCGAATAGCCCGTCCCGAAATCGTCGAGCGCCAGCTTTATCCCCTGGTTCTTCAGGCTGCCGATGATCGACTGCGCCAGCGCCATGTTCTCGAACAATGCGCTCTCGGTGATCTCGACTTCGAGGCGGCTCGGCGGGAAGCCGGTTTCGGTCAACAGCTTGATGATCTTTTGCGCCAGCCACGCATCCTTGAGCTGCCATGGCGACACGTTGACCGCGAGCGTCAGGTCGGGGTGCCAGTCGCGCGCCGCAGCGAACGCCTGACGCATGACCGTCATCGACAGGTCGGCGATCATGCCGGTTTCCTCGGCGATCGATACGAAATGCTCGGCCTCGACCAGGCCGCGCTGCGGATGTTCCCAGCGCGCCAATACCTCGAACCCGACCAGACGACCGGTGGTCATGTCGATCTGCTGGTCGAAATAGGGGACGATCTCGCCGCGCGGGATGGCGGCGCGGAGCGATCCTTCCATCTCGTTGCGGGCCTGCAGTTCGCGCTCCATCGACACGTCGAACCACGCGTGGCGGTTCCGGCCGGCATTCTTGGCGGCGTAGAGCGCGATGTCGGCGGCGCGGAGCAACGCGTCGATCGATGGGCAATTGGCGTCGCTGCGCGCGATCCCGATCGAGGCAGTGATGCTGAGGTGCAGGCCGTCGATATGGAATGGCTGGCTCATGCGCGACACCAGGCGTTCGACGATGCGCTCGACGCTGTCGGGATTGCCGGGATCGAACAGCATCGTGCAGGCGAATTCGTCGCCCCCAAACCGCGCGAGCAGTGCAGATTCGGGCAGCACCACGGCGATTTCCTCGGCGACCGCGCGCAACAGCGAATCGCCGACGCTGTGGCCGTGCATGTCGTTGACCGTCTTGAAATGGTCGAGGTCCAGCATCATCAGCGCCACCGCCTTGTTGCGGCGTTCGGCGCGCAGCATCATCGCGGCGCCTTCCTCGGCCAAGCTGCGGCGGTTAAGATAGCCGGTCAGCGGATCCTTCGACGCGAGCAATGTCGCGCGCTCCTCAGCCGCGGCGCGTTCCAGCACTTGGCGGGTGAGCTCGCGGTGACGGCGCCAGCCGAACAGGATCAGCGCGACGTTGAGCAGCAGCGCGATGATCAGCGTCTGGTCGTTACCGCCTTTGCCCGCCAGATAGTTGGTCACGATCATCGACAGCGCGGCACTCCCCGTGCCGACGAACATGATGATCGCGGCGACCGTGATCGCGCCACCCAACAAATCACGCCGGGCCGTGGCCGGTTCGCTCATGCAACATCCCTCACCAGACGACCGTGTGGACGGTCGGGTCCGGCACCCTGATCGCATTCCAGGGTCAAGAAGCCGTTAAAGCGCACGATGGTTTTGCGATTGCGAGATGGCGCTCTATGGCGGGCAAAAGTACGGAGATTATATGGCGAATCCGCAGGAAAAAGCATGGAGCGACGGCTATACCGTCGGCAAAAAGGGCAAGCCGCAGACGATGAATCCGTTCAAGAAGGGCGGCTTCATGACGGCGTGGCAGGAAGGCTGGCAGGCCGGCGTGAAAGCCCGGGAAGCTGCCCAGTAAGGGCATCGGGTTGCGTCGGCGCGGGCGATCGTCTAGGACCCAGCCGACCGTTCCCTTTGCGAACGCGAGATAGTGCGCCCATCTGGGTGACGCCGGCCGACGAGGTTTCGTCCGCCGGCGTATTTTGCGTTTCGAGGATCGGCAGAGGAGTTTTTGAATGTTCGACAGCCTGAGCGATCGTCTTGGCGGTGTGTTCGACCGGTTGCGTGGCCGTGGCGCGCTGACCGAGGCGGACGTGCGCGGGGCGATGCGCGAAGTGCGGATCGCGCTGCTTGAGGCGGACGTCGCGCTGCCGGTCGCGCGCGATTTCGTCGAGAAAGTCACCGAACAGGCGGTCGGTCAGAACGTGCTGCGCTCGGTCACGCCGGGCCAGCAGGTCGTCAAGATCGTCAACGACGCGCTGGTTGAGATGCTCGGCGCGGACGAAAGCGAGCTCAATCTCGGCGTGACGCCACCGGCCGTCGTGATGATGGTCGGTCTGCAGGGTTCCGGTAAGACGACCACCACCGCCAAGATCGCCAAGCGGCTGTCGGGCGGAGCGGGCGGTCGCGACCGCAAGAAGGTGCTGATGGCGTCGCTCGACGTCAATCGCCCGAACGCGCAGGAACAGTTGGCGGTGCTCGGCGAGCAGACCGAGGTTGCGACGCTGCCGATCGTGGCGGGTCAACAGCCGGTCGACATCGCCCGCCGCGCGATCCAGGCGGCGAAGCTGCAGGGCTATGACGTCCTGATGCTCGACACTGCCGGCCGTCTGCACGTCGACCAGGCGCTGATGGACGAGATGAAGGCGGTCGCCGACATCGCGAAGCCTCAGGAAATCCTACTCGTCGTCGACAGCCTGACCGGTCAGGACGCGGTCAACGTCGCGACCAGCTTCTCCGAACAGGTGCCGCTCACTGGCGTGGTGCTGACCCGCATGGACGGCGATGCGCGTGGTGGGGCGGCGCTGTCGATGCGCGCGGTCACCGGCAAGCCGATCAAGTTCGCCGGCACCGGCGAAAAGCTCGACGCGCTGGAGGGTTTTCACCCCAGCCGCATCGCCGGTCGCATTCTCGGCATGGGCGACGTCGTGTCGCTGGTCGAGCGCGCCGCCGAAACTATCCAGCAGGAAGACGCCGAGCGCATGGCGCGGCGGATGGAGAAGGGTCAGTTCGACCTCAACGACCTCCGCTCGCAGCTCCAGCAGATGCGCAAGATGGGCGGTGTCGGCGCACTGGCGGGGATGATCCCCGGCATGAAGAAGGCGCAGGCCGCGGTCGATCAGGCCGGCGGTGACAAGGTGCTGCTGCGCATGGACGCGATCATCACCTCGATGACGCCGAAGGAGCGCGCCAAGCCCGAATTGATGAACGCCAAGCGCAAGATCCGCGTCGCCAAAGGCTCCGGCACTACGGTGCAAGACGTCAACAAGCTAATGAAGATGCATCAGGAAATGGCGACCGCGATGAAGCGCATCAAGAAGATGGGCGGCCTGAAGGGCATGATGGCGATGCTCGGCAAGGGCGGCATGGGCGGTCTCGGCAACGCGATGGGCGGGCCCGACATGGGCGATGCGATGAACCGGATGGGCGGGCTGCCGGGTCTGCCCGGCACGGGAACCAAGATGCCTCCCGGTTTTCAGAATTTCATGAACGTCAAAAAGAAATAACTCCAAGTATCTAAGAAGGAAGTAGAACTAAAATGGCTATCAGCATTCGTCTTTCGCGTGGCGGCTCCAAGAAGCGCCCGTACTACCGGATCGTCGTTGCCGACGCGCGCAGCCCGCGTGACGGCAAGTTCATCGAGAAGATCGGCAACTACAACCCGCTTCTCGCGAAGGACAACGACCAGCGCGTCCAGATCGACACCGATCGCGCCAAGCATTGGCTGAGCGTCGGCGCGCAGCCGACCGACCGTGTCGCTCGCTTCCTCGACGCCGCCGGCGTCCGTGAGCGCGCTGCGCGTAACAACCCGAACAAGGCGAAGCCGGGCGAGAAGGCCACCGAGCGCGCCGAAGAGCGTGCCGAGAAGGCCGCTGCGGCCGCGGCTGCCGCTGAGGAGGCGAAGAACGCGCCGGCTCCCGAGCCCGAAGTGACTGCCGAGGAAGCACCCGCCGAGGGCTCGAACGCCGAAACCGAAGCGGTCGTTGCTGCCGAAGTCGAAGCCGCGACCGAAGAGCCCACGCCGGAAGCCGAAGCCGTGGCCGAAGCGGTGGCCGAGGAAACCCCGGCCGTTGACGTCAACGAGGCGACCCCCGACAGCGACGCCGGCGACGACGCTGCTGCTCCCGAGGGCGAGAGCGCTCAGGCTCCGGCCGAGGGCTGATGCCACAGGATACCCCCGTCACGCTCGCTGCCGTCATCGGCGCGCACGGCGTGACGGGGGAGGTCCGGCTGAAGGTGTTTGCCGACGACCTCAAGCCGTTCAAGAGCTTCAACGGCGGTGCGCTGACGCTCAAGTCGCTGCGCCCGACCCCGCAAGGCGCTATCGCGCGCTTCGCCGAGATCGCCGACCGAAACGCCGCCGAGGCGCTGCGCGGCACCGAACTCACCGTACCCCGCACCGCGCTGCCGCCACTGGCGGACGGCGAATATTACCATGCCGACCTGATCGGACTCGCAGCCGTGTCCGACGCCGGTGAGGCGCTAGGCCGCGTCGTTCTGATCGAGAATTTCGGCGCGGGCGACGTGATCGAGATCGAGCGGCCGGACGGCAAGCGCTTCATGGTCCCGATGCGGCCGGAAGCGGTACCCGAATGGGATGCCGAGCGGCTGGTGGTGACCGCCGACTACGCTACCGCCTGAGCGGCGCCTGCTCGGCGAGCAGATTGCGAATTGTCGTTGCGGCAACGCCCGCTTCGCCCATCGCGTGGCTGATCTGATCGAGCCCCTTCACGACATCGCCCGCCGCGAACAGGCCGGGAACCGAAGTACGCTGGTGGTCGTCGACCTCTAGGCAGCCGTCTTCCGTCGCCCGCGCACCCGCCGCGACCGCGAGTTCGGAGCGGATCACCGAACCCAGCGCCGGGTAGATCGTGTCGAAGGTCCGCGCCCCCTTCGCGGTATCGACGCAAATCGTATCGGCATTGACGGTGATCGGCGTGCAGGGACCGTCGAGATGCTCGATCCCGGCAGCGTCGAGTTCGGCCCGGCAGGCATCGTCGAGATCGTGCGCCGGGCCTGGCGCGATCAAGGTCACGTCCTGCGAATAGCCGCGCAGGAACAGCGCCTCGCGCATGCCGTGGTCGCCGGTGCCGATCACGCCGATACGCTTGTCGGTCACCTCATAGCCGTCGCAGATCGGGCAGTAACGGATCAGGCCCTTGGCCAGCGCCGCGTCGTGGAGGTCGCGCGAGATGTCGGGCCTGTTGTTGACCACCCCGGTCGCGAGCAGGACGGTTCGGGCCTGCACTTGCCGATCACCGACGCGCACGACAAAGCCATCCGGTGTTGGCGTAATCGCATCGACATGCACCTCCTCGCGCACGGCGCCGAAGCGTTCGGCCTGGCGACGCATCAACAGGAGTAGCTCGGTACCGGGAATGCCGTTGGGATATCCCGCGTGATTGTTGGTGCGCGGGATCAGCGCGGCGCGGCTCGATCCATTGTCGAACAGGCGGATGCGGAGATGGAACCGCGCGAGGTAGATCGCTGCGGTCAGGCCCGCCGGACCCGCGCCCACGATGATACAGTCGTCGATCTCCATCCCGTCACCTTGCCATTTCCCTTTCCAACGCGGAAGGAGCGCGGATGTTCGCCGCGACCGTCCTGACGCTCTATCCGGAGATGTTTCCCGGCCCGCTCGGCGCGTCGCTGGCGGGGCGGGCGCTCGGCGCAGGCAAGTGGTCGCTCGACGCGGTCAACATCCGCGACTTCGCTATTGACAGGCATCGCACCGTCGATGACACGCCGGCCGGGGGCGGGGCAGGGATGGTACTCCGTGCCGATGTCCTCGCCGCCGCGATCGACAGCGTAGCGGACGGCCGCCCGATCCTTGCCATGACCCCGCGCGGCAAGCCGCTGACACAGCAGCGAATTCGTGAGATCTCGGCTGGCCCTGGGGCGATTGTCCTGTGCGGCCGGTTCGAGGGATTCGACGAGCGGATCTTCGACGGGCGCAACGTCGAAGAAGTGTCGATCGGCGACTATATCCTGTCCGGCGGCGAGATGGGCGCGCTGGTGCTGCTAGACGCTTGCATTCGGCTGCTTCCCGGCGTAATGGGCGCGCCTTCCAGCGGTGAGGACGAGAGCTTCGAAACGGGGCTGCTCGAATATCCGCACTATACCCGACCTGTCGAATGGGAAGGGCGCACGATCCCCGAAGTGCTGCGATCGGGGGATCATGCGAAGATAGCGGCTTGGCGTAAGACCCAGGCCGAGATCGATACACGGTTACGGAGACCGGATCTTTGGGAGCGCCATGAGGGCGCTCGGGTCCAGCCTCCCTCTGGCGCGCGGCAGAAGAAGGACGAATGACATGAACGTCATCCAACAGATCGAAGCCGAGAACATCGCCAAGTTCAACGAATCGAAGAAGATTCCCGAATTCCGCCCCGGCGACACGCTGAAGGTCGGCGTGAAGGTCGTCGAAGGCGAGCGCACCCGCGTCCAGAACTACGAAGGCGTGTGCATCGCGCGCTCGAACAAGGGCATGGGCAGCAACTTCACCGTCCGCAAGATTTCGTTCGGCGAGGGCGTCGAGCGCGTCTTCCCGCTTTATTCGCCGAACATCGACAGCATCGAAGTCGTCCGCAAGGGCGCCGTGCGTCGCGCCAAGCTCTATTACCTGCGTGGCCGCACCGGCAAGTCGGCGCGCATCGCCGAGCGCCGCGACACGCGTCCGGCCAAGGGTGAAGCCGCCGCCGAATAGGCGCGCAGGCCTGATGGTTTTCGAAAGGGCGTCGGAGCGATCCGGCGCCCTTTTTCGTGCGCGAATTCCACGCGGTTCAAGACATCTTCAAATGGAAAGTCACAAAGGTCACGGGATGCGCGGCGCCAAATGCGACAAACCGTTTCGAGTAGCTGCAGCCATGTCAAAGAGCAGGGGGCACGCTGACAGACGGAATCCTACATTGGAAGCACTTTACCGCGCGGCGTCCTATCGCAATAAGGCACCAACGCTCGCGGGTCGCCGGGCGACAAGGGAGTTGCAAGGGATATGCGGGCATGGCTGATCGGGTTGGCGGCGGTGGTCGCGCCTGTCATTGTTATGGGTGGGGCGGCGATGGCCGCTGATGATGGCGCACAAGCGCTGACACTGGAACGCATCTTCGCCAGTCCCGATCTCGCGGGGCCCCAGCCGCAATCGATGAAGCTGTCGCCTGACGGCAAATTGGTGACCCTGCTGAAACCGCGGCCGGACGAGAAGAACCGGTTCGACCTGTGGGCACTCGACACCGCGACCGGCAAGGAGCGGATGCTCGTCGATTCCAAGAAGGTGGGTAGTGGCGCCGACCTGTCCGAAGCCGAAAAGATGCAGCGCGAGCGCGACCGCTCGCTAACGGGCAAGATCGGTATCGTCGCCTATGACTGGGCACCCGACGGCAAGTCGATTCTCGTACCGCTCGACGGCGACCTCTACCTCGCGACGCTCGACGGCAAGGTCACCCGGTTGACCAATTCGCCGGGCGGCGAACTCAATCCGGTGATCAGCCCGGCCGGCGGGTATGTCAGTTTCGTTCGCGACCAGAATCTTTATGTTCAGCCGCTCGGCGGCGGCGCCGCCAAGGCGCTGACCAGCGACGGCGCGGGCACGGTGCACTGGGGCGAGGCGGAATTCGTGGCGCAGGAGGAAATCCACCGCCGCACCGGCTATTGGTGGTCGCCCAACGATCGTCTGGTAGCGGTCGAACGGTTCGACGAAGCCCCGGTCGGCATCGTCACGCGTGCGGCGATCGGCGCGGACGGGACCAAGGTGTACAACCAGCGCTATCCGGCGGCGGGTACGCCCAACGCAACGGTGGTGATGTACGTGATCGATCCGGTCACCGGCGCGCAGGTGAAGGCCGATCTGGGGAACGATCCCGACATCTATATCGCGCGGGTCGAATGGACGCCCGACGGCAAGACCCTGTTGGTCCAGCGCGAAAACCGCGAACAGACGCAGCTCGATATGCTCGCGGTCGATCCGGCGACGGGAAAGACCAAGACCTGGTTCAGCGAGAAAGCGGCACCGAAGAGCTGGATCAACCTGACCGACAATTACCGGTCATTGAACGACGGCAGTCTGATTTGGTGGTCGGAGCGTGACGGGTTCGGCCATCTCTATCGCTTCGCCAAGGGTAAGTGGACCCAGCTGACCAAAGGACCGTGGGTCGTCACCAAGCTGGTCGGCGTCGATCAGACCCGCGGGCGAGTCTACTTCGTCGGTAACAAGGACGATTTCCTCGAGCGGCAACTCTATGCCGTCGATATCGCCAAGCCCAACCAGATCACGCGGCTGACCGAAAATGGCTGGTGGAATGGCGGCGCGGTGATGGACGATGCGGCGACGCGCGTGATCGTGACGCGATCCAACCCCGACCAACCGCCGCAGACCTATCTTGCCGACCCGACGGGCAAGCGGATCGCGTGGATCAACGAGAATGCGGTGAAGCCGGGGCATCCCTTCTATCCGTATCTCGCCCAGAAAAAGCAGCGGACGTTCGGGAGCTTCAAGGCGAGCGACGGAACGACGCTCTACTACGAAATGATCACGCCCAAGCTGGAACCCGGCAAGCGTTACCCTGTCTTTTACTGGCATTATGGCGGCCCGGGCACGGGGCAGGCGGTGACGCGCGAATGGGGCGATCCGCTCAACGGCTATATCGCCGACCAAGGATACATCTTTTTCCGCGTCGATAACCGCGGCGTCAACAATCGGGGTAAGGCGTTCGAGGACCATCTGTATCGCGCGATGGGCAGCGTGGAAGTGGAGGATCAGCTAGCCGGCGCGAAGTGGCTGAAGACGCAGTCGTACGTCGATCCCGATCGGATCGGCATCTATGGCTGGTCGTATGGCGGGTACATGACGCTCAAGATGCTCGAAGCCAATCCAGGGGTCTACGCGGCAGGGGTTGCCGGCGCGCCGGTCACGAAGTGGGAATTGTACGACACCCATTACACCGAGCGATACCTGGGCAACCCGAAGACCGATCCGAAAACCTACCTGACGTCGAACGCGATGGCCGATGCGACCAAGATCAGCGATCCGTTGTTGCTGATGCATGGCATGTCGGACGACAATGTCGTGTTCGAAAACTCGACGGCGTTCGCTGCAAAGTTGCAGGCCGCCAATCGCCCGTTCGAAATGATGTTCTACCCGGGCAAGACCCACGCCGCGGTCAGGAATGCCCATGCGTGGGGCACGATTCTGGATTTCTTCGACCGCAAGGTGAAGAACAAGCGCTAGAGCTCTCGAAGGGCGGCGATCAGGCGGTCGATCTCTTCGATCGTGGCGTAGTGGCACAGACCGACGCGGAGCAGTCCGCCCGCGTCGGTCAGGTCCAAGCGGGCGATGACCTCAACCGCGTAGAAATGGCCAGCCCAGGCGAAGATCCCACGGTCGGCGAGGTGTTGGGCGATGGCGTGTGGGTCGTGGCCGTCGAGCGTGAACGAGAAGGTCGGGACGCGTCCTTCCATCGTTGGCGGTCCCCATAGTTTGAGGCCGGGGATCGTCGCGAAGCCCGCGAGCAGACGCTCTCCGATCGTGCGTTCGTAGGCGGTCGCTGCGGACATCGCCGCGACCAAGCGCGCGCGCCGGCTGTTGGCGGCGGGATCGACCTGTTCGCCGAGCCATTCGAGATAGTCGATCGTGCCAAGCACCCCGGCCTGACCCTCGAACGACGGCGTGCCGGTCTCGAAGCGGTGCGCGGCGTCGTTGCCGGCCGGGCTGACCTTGTAGGCGTTAGGTGCGAGCCCGGGGCGCATCCACAGCACGCCCTGGTGCGGCCCGAAGAATTTGTACGGTGAACACGCCAGGAAGTCGCAGCCGAGCGCGACGACGTCGGTGACAACGTGCGGCACCGACTGGACGGCGTCGATATAGGTGAGGGCGCTGCTGCGTTCCCGGACCAGCGCACAGGCTTCGGCGATCGGGTTGAGCGTGCCGAGCGCGTTGCTCGCGGCGCCAAGGGCGACCAGTTTCGTCTTCGGGCCGAGCAATGCCGCCAGATCGTCGAGCGACCAGCGCCCCGTCGCCGGATCGAAATCGAGCCAGCGCACCGTCATCCCACGGTCCTCGGCAACCTGCAGCCACGGCGCGACATTTGCGTCATGGTCCAGCCGCGTGACGATCAGTTCGTCGCCCGCCTGCCATTCTCGCGACAACGCCCGCGATACGGCGAAGGTCAGCGAGGTCGTGTTCGGCCCGAACGCGATGTCATCCGGCTGTGCGCCGAGCAGGTCGGCAATCGCGGCATGCGCTTCCGCCGACACCTGATCGGTCTCGATCGAGGTCGCGAACGGCCCGCCTGCATTGGCGGTGCCATCGGTCAAATGCCGCGTCATCGCTGCGATCGCGGCGTCGCACGCCTGCGTCCCACCTGGAGCGTCGAAGAATACCGTGCCGCGCTTCAGAGCAGGGAAACGCGCGCGCACCGCATCGATCGGGAAGTCTGGCATCAATCTGTCCTTCGCTGCGTCCCAAGAAAAGCGCGCTTCCATTCTGGCGTCTGGGGCCTAAGTAGCAAGCGCCGCCGGGCGAGGCGGGCGATTAAGGAACGATGTGATGGGTTACCGGGTGGTGGTCGCGGGCGCGACCGGCAATGTCGGGCGCGAGATGCTCAATATCCTGGCGGAACGCGAGTTCCCGGCCGACGAGATCGCGGTCGTCGCGTCGTCGCGTTCGACGGGCGATATGGTCGATTACGGCGAGACCGGCAAACAGCTCAAGATTCAGAACATCGAGCATTTCGATCCTGAGGGCTGGGACATCGCGTTGTTCGCCATCGGGTCCGAGGCAACCAAAATCCACGCCCCTCGCTTTGCCGCCGCGGGCTGCACGGTGATCGACAATTCGTCGCTGTACCGCATGGACCCCGACGTGCCGCTGATCGTGCCCGAGGTGAACCCGGAAGCGATAGAGGGCTATCGCGCGAAGAACATCATCGCCAACCCGAACTGCTCGACTGCGCAGATGGTCGTCGCGTTGAAGCCGCTGCACGACGCCGCGACGATCAAGCGCGTCGTCGTCGCCACCTATCAGTCGGTGTCGGGCGCGGGCAAAGTGGGGATGGATGAGCTGTTCGAACAATCGCGCGACATCTTCGTCGGCAATTCCGCCACACCGCACAAATTCACCAAGCAGATCGCGTTCAACGTGATTCCGCATATCGACAGCTTCCTCGACGACGGGTCGACCAAGGAAGAGTGGAAAATGGTGGTCGAGACCAAGAAGATCCTCGATCCCAAGATCAAGGTCACCGCGACGTGCGTGCGCGTGCCGGTGTTCGTCGGCCATTCCGAAGCGATCAATATCGAATTCGAGGACGAGATCAGCGCCGCCGAGGCCAAGCGCATCTTGCGCGAGGCGCCGGGGGTGATGCTGGTCGATAAGCACGAGGATGGCGGCTACGTCACCCCGGTCGAATGCGTCGGCGAATATGCCACTTTCGTCAGTCGCGTGCGCGAAGATCCGACGGTCGACAACGGTCTGAGCCTATGGTGCGTCAGCGACAATCTCCGCAAGGGCGCGGCGCTGAATGCGGTGCAGATCGCGGAGTTGCTCGGACGGCGCCACTTGCAGAAAGCGGCCTAAGTTATTCCTCCCCGAGTTTGCTCGGGGAGGGGGACCATTTGCATGGCAAATGGTGGAGGGGAATTGGGGAAGGCTATCCTCGCCGCTGCGCGGCTGCGGCCCCTCCACCAAGCCGCTTCGCGCCTTGGTTCCCCTCCATCTGCGATGGGGAGGATTTGAGTGATGCGGGCCGATCTCTATTTCTCGTTCCGCAGCCCCTATTCGTATCTCGCGCTGCCGCGCTGGCGGGCGATCCAGCGCGACTACGACCTCACGATCGACCTCAAGCCAGTCTATCCGCTCGCGATCCGCCAGCCCGATTTCTTCGAGCGCAACCACCCCAACTGGCTGGGATACACGATCCGCGACGTCATGCGTGTGGCGCAGCATGCAGGAATCCCCTTTGCACCGCCGCGGCCCGACCCGATCGTGCAGAACGTCATGACTCGGCAGATCGCCGACGAGCAGCCGTACATCTACCGTCTGGTCCGCACCGGTCAGGTCGCGGCGCGGCGGGGCAGGGGCTTCGCCTTTGCGGATGAAGTTGCCCAGCTGATCTGGGGCGGCACGGCCGGTTGGCATGAAGGCGATCATCTCGCCGGGGCGGCAGCGCGGGCCGGGCTCGATATGACGGAACTCGACGCCGACGCGGAAGCCGATGCACAGGCGATCGACGCCGAGGTCGCCGCGAACCAGACGGCGCTGGAGGCGGCCGGGCATTGGGGCGTGCCGACGCTCGTTTTCCAGGGAGAACCTTTCTTCGGTCAGGATCGCATCGACCTGGCGCTATGGCGGATGGAGCAGGCCGGGTTGGAGAAGCGCGGATGACAATCGAAGGCGGATGTCGATGCGGCGCGACGCGTTACGCCATCGCGGCCGACCACATCGACGCGATCTATTGCTGCCACTGCACCGATTGCCAGCGTTGGTCGGGCAGCGCGTTCAGCGAACAGGCGGTCGTGCGCGAAAACGCGATCAGCGCGACCGGCCCGGTCATCGAATTCACGCTGACGACACCGAGCGGCGCGCAGTCGCACCAGCGCGCGTGCGGCGTCTGCCACAACCGGTTGTGGAATTCGAACAGCAGTCGGCCGGGGATCGTCACCGTGCGGGCGGGAACGCTCGATCATAACCGCACCCTGACGCCGCGCGCGCATATCTGGACGAAGAGCAAGCAGCCCTGGGTCGTACTGCCCAATGATGTGCCGGCGTTCGAGGAGAATGCTCCGATCGCGGAATTCACGGCGATCCTGACCCGCTGACGGGGTGGCATTCCGCGCCTTACGCCCCTAAGTGCGCCACCATGGCGCGCGCGACACGATCCGACAATTGGGGCTTTCCCCGCTGGGGCGGCTATGGCTCGTCGCGCGAGGCGACCAAGGTGCGGCTATGCGATCGGCACGGCTGTAGCGAAAAGGGCGACTGCCCGGCGCCGAAATCGCCCAACAGCCCGGAACGCTGGTATTTCTGCCAGGAGCATGCCGCCGAATATAATCGCGGCTGGAACTACTTCGAAGGGCTGACCGCGGAGGAAGCCGCCGAGCGCGAGGCTGCGGAAACGCGCACAGCGAACGGCTACGCGCAATCGAAGCACAATGCCTGGGCGGGCCCCGGCGACGGCAGTCGATCGCGCGACGAAATGCGCGCGCTCGAACTGTTCGATCTCGATCCCGATTGCAGCTTCGACGACGTGCGTTCCGCGTGGCGCAAGATGGCCAAAGAAAACCATCCGGACCTGCGCCCCGGCGATGCCGAAGCGGCGAAGAAATTCCAGGCGATCCAGGCGGCGTACGACGTGTTGCGCGTCGCCGAGGAAGAACGGACGTGGAAGCCGGCGGGCTAACGGCCGCGCCGTGCCATCAAATCGAGATACGCGGTCAGTACCGCTTCGTTGACCGGATCCCATTCGTAGACCTTGGCTGCGTCATGCCCCGCCTGCCCGGCGTTACGACGCAGATCGTTGTCCTGAACCAACCGCTGGATCGCGTCGGCATAGGCGCCGACGTCGCGCGGCGGGACCAGGAAGCCGGTTACGCCGTCCTCGACCAGATCGACCGCGCCGGTTGCGCGGGCGGCCACCACCGGCACGCCAGCAGCCATCGCCTCCGCAGTCACGTTGCCGAACGTCTCTGTCACGCTGGGATTGAAGAACACGTCCATCGACGCGACCGCGCGGCCCAGATCGTCGCCACTCTGGAACCCTGTGAAGGCCGCTTCCGGCACACGCTCCGCGAACCAGTCGCGCGCGGGACCTTCGCCGATCACCATCACCCGATGCGGCACGCCACGGCGCGTCAGCTCGTTCATCACGTCGGCGAAGATATCGAGGCCCTTTTCGAGCACGAGCCGGCCGAGGAAACCGACCGCCACTTCGTCGTCGGCGATCCCCAGCGAACGGCGCCATTCGAAGCTGCGCGCTTCGGGTTTGAAGCGATTGTGATCGACCCCGCGCGACCAGATGCCGATCGGCTTGGTCACGCCCCAGCCGCGCAGCAATTCGCCCGACGACGGGGCCGGTACGACGATCTGGTCGGCGCGGTTGTAGAACCGCGTCAGCATCTTGATCAGCAGCGGGACGGTGAACCCGATATGATAATAAGGCGGGTAAGTCTCGAACCGCGTGTGCATCGAAATGAACGAGGCGATGTTGTTCCGCCGGGCCCAGGTCAGCGCGCGATGGCCGAGAATGTCCGGCGCCGACAGATGAACGATATTGGGCGCAAACGCTTCCAGGTCGCGCCGCGCCGCCGATGTGAGCCCGCGCGCGAGCTTGAACTCGTCGCGCCCGCCCGGCATCGGCACCGACGGCACACTCACCAGATCTCCGGTCGGCGGAAAGGCCGGGGTGTCGGTGGTCGGCGAATAGACGCGAACCGTCACCCCACGCGACAGCAGGTGGCCGACAAGCTTGTTGAGAGCCTGGTTCGCGCCGTCGCGGACATAATTGTAGTTGCCCGAGAATAGCGCGACGCGAAGATCGCTAGGTTCCATCCGCCGCCCATAGCGGGATGAAACCGGCTTGCCTATCTAGGCCGCGACCAGAACATGGAGATGGACGATGGCCGACCTTTCGCGCTTCCCGATCACCGGCAAATGGCCCGCAGCGGACCCGAACGTGCTGCAATATTACGGCCTGCCCACGCCCAACGGCGTGAAAGTGTCGATCATGCTCGAGGAGACCGGGCTGCCCTACGAGGTACATCTGGTCGATTTCGCCAAGAACGATCAGAAGTCGCCCGAATTCCTCAGCCTCAATCCCAACGGGAAGATTCCGGCGATCGTCGATCCGGACGGCCCCGGCGGAGAGCCGATCGGTCTGTTCGAGAGCGGTGCGATCCTGCTCTACCTCGCCGACAAGACCGGGAAGTTCATCCCGAGCGACCCGGTCGAGCGTTGGGAAACGATTGCGTGGCTGATGTGGCAGATGGGCGGCTTGGGCCCGATGTTCGGCCAGCTCGGGTTCTTCAACAAGTTCGCGGGCAAGGACTATGAGGACAAGCGCCCGCGCGATCGGTACGTCGATGAGAGCAAGCGATTGCTCGGCGTACTCGATTCCAGGCTGGACGAACGTCGATGGATCATGGGCGATCAATACACGATCGCCGACATCGCGACGTTGGGTTGGGTCCGTAACTTGATCACGTTCTATGAGGCGCGCGACATCGTCGGGTTCGACGATTTCACGAACGTCGCTGCATGGCTCGAGCGCGGGCTGGCGCGGCCCGCGGTGGCCAAGGGGCTGACGATTCCGGCGCGGCCGAGTTGATTTTTGTTCCCATAACGTTCCCTTTCATCTAAGGGGCCGTCATGGCCAAACCCCAGAAGCGCTACGTCTGCCAATCGTGCGGCTCGGTCGCGTCGCGGTGGCAGGGACAGTGCGTCGATTGCAGCGAGTGGAATACGCTGATCGAGGAAGTCGGCGGGAACGTCACGCCGTTCCAGGCCAAGCATAACCTACAGTCCGGCGGCCGTGCGATCGCGTTGATTGGGCTGGATGCCGAGGTCGCGTTGCCGGAGCGGATGGCGACGGGAATCGCTGAGCTCGACCGCGCGATGGGGGGCGGGTTCGTCGAGGCCTCCGCGACGCTGATCGGCGGCGATCCGGGGATCGGGAAATCGACCCTGCTGCTGCAGGCTGCGGCCGAACTCGCACGGCGTGGGCAGCGCGTCGTCTATGTGTCGGGTGAGGAAGCGGCCGACCAGGTACGGTTGCGCGCGCGGCGGTTGGGGCTGGGCGATGCGCCTGTCGAACTCGCCGCGGCGACATCGACACGCGACATCCTGACGACGCTGGGCCAGGGACAACCGCCAGCGCTGCTTGTCATCGATTCGATCCAGACGATGCATTCCGACTTGATCGAGGGTGCGCCAGGGACCGTGAGCCAGGTCCGCGCGTCGGCGCAGGAACTGATCCGCTTCGCGAAGGAGCGTGGATCGGCGCTGGTGCTAGTCGGACACGTGACCAAGGACGGCAGCATCGCGGGACCGCGCGTGCTCGAGCATATGGTCGATACCGTGCTGAGCTTCGAGGGTGAACGCAGCCATCAGTACCGCATCCTCCGCGCGATCAAGAACCGCTTCGGGGGCACCGACGAGATCGGCGTGTTCTCGATGGAAACGGGCGGGCTGAGCGAGGTCGCCAACCCGTCGGCGCTGTTCCTGACGCATCGCGAGGAAGGCATGACCGGTGCAACGGTATTTCCCGCGCTGGAGGGCACGCGGCCGGTGCTGGTCGAAGTGCAGGCGCTGGTCGTGCGGCTGGCGTCGGGCGCGACGCCACGGCGTGCGGTGGTCGGCTGGGACAGCGGGCGGCTGGCGATGATCCTCGCGGTGCTGGAGGCGCGCTGTGGGCTCAGTTTCTCGACCTGCGAAGTCTATCTCAACATCGCCGGCGGCTATCGCGTGCAGGACCCGGCGGCGGACCTGGCGGTGGCGGCGGCGCTGATCTCCGCGCTCAGCGAGCGGCCGGTGCCTGCGGACGCGGTCGCGTTCGGCGAAATCGCGCTGTCGGGCGAAGTGCGGCCCGTCGCGCACGCGCCACTCCGGCTGAAGGAAGCCGCCAAGCTGGGATTCGAGCACGCGCTCGGCCCCTCGGCGACCAAAAGCGACGGGATGCGGGTCAGCGGATTCAAGACGTTGGGCGCGCTCGTTGACCATATGCTGGGGCGCGGTTAGCTCTCCCGATCATGGGTCTGCACACGCTCGACATCCTGGTCCTGCTCGGCGTCGGTGCGGCGGCCGCATTCGGCTGGCTGCGCGGGTTCGTGCACGAAGTGCTGTCGCTGTTCGCCTGGGTGATCGTGGTGTTCGCGCTGAAGCTGGTCCACGCGCCGGTGACGCAAGCGCTGACCGGGATCGTGGCGACATCGACCGGCGCGGCGGTGCTCGCCTTCGCGCTGATCGCGGGCGCGGCATGGTTTGGCGGACGGATGCTGGCGCAGTCGATCGGCAAGCGGACGCGGTCGTCGATCCTCGGGCCGCTCGATCGCGCGATGGGATTCGGGTTCGGGGCGCTCAAGGGCCTGATCCTCGCCAGCCTGGCGTTCCTGCTGGTCGTCCTCGTCACCGACACTGCGGGCGGCGGGCCGAAGCAGCGGCCGGATTGGCTGACCAAGGCGCGGACCTACCCGTTGCTCAACGCGACCAGCGCGTACGTGGCGGACGTGATCGGCAAGCGGCGGACCGGACAGGCGATGTTCGGGAGCGACGGCAATGCGAGCGATGCGGTCGAAAACGACACCGCACCCGAACCCGAACCCAAGCCGAGCCCGACGCCGACCAGAGCGAAGAAGCCGGCCAAATCGAAACCGCATTCTTCTCGATAATCGTCATGCTGAAACAAGTTCAGGGTGACGGTTGAGTAGGGGTCGCGCTTTCTGCTTCACTCGCCTACATCCCCGAAATGAACGCGCCGCTCTACAACACCGATATCCTGCGGCTGGCGGCGTCGATCCCGCACCACGAGCGGCTGACCGATCCGATGGGTTCGTCGGAAAAGCGTTCGCCGATTTGCGGGAGCCGAGTGACGGTCGATATCGATCTCTCCGAAGGACGTGTTGCCGCCATCGGGATGGTCGTCCGTGCCTGCGCGTTGGGGCAGGCGTCGTCGTCGCTGTTCGCGGCGCATGCGATCGGCAGGACGCCGGGAGAGCTCGCGACCGCGCGCGACCAACTCACCGCGTGGCTGGCGGGCGAGGGGTCGGCGCCCGATTGGCCCGATCTCGATATCTTTACGCCGGCGTTGACGGTCTCCGCGCGGCATCCGTCGATCCGGCTCGCGTTCGAGGCTGGTGCCGACGCCGCTGCCCAAGCCGCTGCCCAAGCGGCCGCCCGCTGATGGAAGGCGTATCGATGCTCCGCGACGGGGTGGTGATGCTCGGCACCGGGCTGGTGTTCGTCATCCTGTTTCGCCGGCTCGGGCTCGGCGCGACCCTCGGCTTCCTCGTTGCCGGCGCGCTGATCGGCCCTCAAGCGCTGCACCTCGTCGGCGACGCGGAGGGTAAGATCGGCGTCGCGGAACTCGGCATCACGCTGCTCCTCTTCATCGTCGGGCTCGAGCTCAACCCGAGCCGGTTGTGGAAGATGAAGCAGGACATCTTCGCGCTCGGCGCGCTGCAGGTACTTGCCTGTGGACTGGCGGTATCGGCGATCGTGCATTGGGTCGGCAACACGACCTGGGCGGCGGCGCTGGTGCTTGGCTTGCCGCTTGCCTTGTCCTCGACCGCGCAGGTGCTGCCGATGCTTCAATCGGCGGGGCGCCTGCGCACGCCGTTCGGCGAACGCGCGTTCGCGATCCTGTTGTTCCAGGACCTGTCGATCATCCCGCTGATCACGCTGGTCACGATCCTGTCGCGCAATCCCGCCGACAAGGGTGGGCCGCCGGGTTGGCAATTGGCGATCTACACCGTGCTGGCGATCGTCGGATTGATCCTGGTCGGGCGGTACCTACTCCGTCCGCTGTTCCGCGTGATCGGCAATCTCGGCGAGCGTGAGATGTTCGTGTTCGCGGCGCTGTTCACCGTCATCGCGGCGGCGGCGTTGATGGAATTTCTCCACCTGTCGACCGCACTGGGCGCATTCGTCGCGGGCGTGATGCTCGCCGATTCGCCGTATCGCCACGAGCTGGAGGCCGATGTCGAGCCGTTCCGATCGATCCTGCTCGGGCTGTTCTTCCTCGCCGTCGGAATGATGCTCAACCTGTACGTCATCGCCGAACGGCCGTTTCTCGTCATCGGCATGGCGCTCGCGCTGATCGCGGTGAAGGCGGCGATCGTGATGGGCATCGGGTTGCTGTTCAAGATGAACTGGCGCGGTGCGCTCGCGCTTGGATTGCTGCTCAGCCAAGGCGGCGAGTTCGGTTTCGTGCTGTTCGCGCAGGCGCAGCGCGCGATGCTGATCGACGGCCAGGCGGTCAGTATCTTCAGCGCGGTCATCACGCTGTCGATGGCGACGACGCCGTTCCTGATGATGGTGACCGCGAAGTTCCGCGAGGCGCCGATCGTCACTGGCGAGCGCGAGGGACCCAAGGCGGACGGCGCCAATGCGCTGATCGTCGGTTACGGGCGGTTCGGCCAGACCGTTGCGCAGATGCTGATCGCGGCCGGTGTGCCGGTGACGCTGATCGACACCGATATTGAGATGATCGACGTCGCCGGCGAGTTCGGCGCCAAGGTCTATTACGGCGACGGCACGCGCATGGACTTGCTGCGCCAAGCCGGCGCGCACGATGCCGAACTGATCCTGTTCTGCATGGACGGCGACCAGCTCGACCCCGATCTGATCGAGGGCGTGCACGAGGCGTTTCCGCATGCGGCGATCTTCGCGCGGACCTATGATCGTCGCGGCCTGATCAAGCTCAAGGGTTCGGCAGTGTCGGGCGTCGTGCGCGAAGTGATGGAATCGGCGGTCAAGATGGGTCGGCTGGCGCTCGAGGCGATCGATGTCGATGGCGACCAGATCAACCGCGCGGAGGACATGTACCGCGCCCGCGACAAGGAACGGCTCCGCGCGCAATATGAAGCCGGCGACTTGCGGGCCGCCCGCGACCGCATCATCACCGCCGACGAGCGCAAGGAACTCGGCGCGGCGACGTCCCGTCACGCGCCTGCAGCCACGACGGTCGAGCCGGAAACGGCTGAGGAACTGGGCCGGGGGCAGGAGCCGTGAGGTGGATCGCCGTCCTAGCCGCGTTGTCGGGCGCGATGGCGATCGCCGCCGGGGCGTTCGGCGCGCATTGGGCGCCTAAGGATGTCGCCGACTTGCTCAAGACCGGTGGACAGTATCAGATGATTCACGCCGTCGCGACGCTCGTTGCCGTCCGAATGGATGCGCGGGGGCCGGCGGCGTTGTTCGTGGCCGGCGGCGCGTTGTTCGCGATATCGCTCTATGCCTTGGCACTGGGCGCGCCGCGGCCGGTCGGGGCGATCACGCCGATCGGCGGGGTAGCGATGATCGTCGGCTGGCTCTGGCTAGCCTGGTCCGCGTCGCGCTATCGTTAGACGTCCCACAGCTCCCATCGCACGGCGTAGACCGCATAGCGATCGGACTTGCCCTCCACCGCTTCGAATTGACCGTTACGCATCGCCAACCGGCAGGTGGTGGCGTCGAGGTCCGGATCGGCCTTCAGGATGACGCGGCAAGCGGTCGGACGTCCTGCTGCGGAAACCGTCACGACGATGACGGACCGCCCTTGCGCGCCACGTCTTTTTGCCTCGGCCGGATAGCTGTCCTGCGGAAACCATTTCGCGACCGAAACCCCGGGCGGCGTCGATGCCCGAGCGGCCGGATCGATGCCCCACGACCGCAGCAGGCTTTCGTTACAGGCCTTCAGGGCATTGAGGACTGGTTCCACCTTGCCGGTTGCGAATGAGAGCTGATCGCTGCCGGCTTTCATGCTGACGGCGGTCGCTTGCGCCAGTTGGGCGGCGAATTCCGCGTTGGCATAGACTTCGTAACCGCGAACATTGGTTCCCTTGGGCACCGCGCTGACATAGGCGATCTTCAACTGCTGCCCGGACGGCTGCAACGTGATCACGGCTTGCCCGCGCCGGACCTCGTTGCCGCTCGATTTGGGTACGACGAAAAACAGGATGTGGTCGTCGCCATCCATGGAAATCGACGGCTTGATCCCGAACAGCGTCGAATTGTCGGTAGTGCCGAAGGCGCGCGACGCGATGCACATGTCCTTCTGATAATCGACCACCCACTTACCCGCAGGCGCCAGCGGTGCAGGCGCCGTCGCGGCGGAGAGCGCCATCGTCATCCATCCGATCATGTCCGCTCCTCATCCAGAAACGCCGCAACGTCCGTTAGATCGACCGAATGATCGACGAACGTCTTCCCGATCCCGCGCGCGAGCAGGAAGGGCAGGGTGCCGGCGTCCATTTTCTTGTCGTGGCGCATGTGATTGACCAGCACTATGCCACTCGCGCGGATGCCGGCCGCCGCGACGCTATCGGGTAAGCCGACCGCCCGAAGATGGGCTGCGACGCGCTCGGCATCCTGGCGGTCGCACAGCCCGCGCCGTGCCGAATAGGCGAACGCCAGCGCCATGCCGGCCGCGACCGCTTCGCCGTGGAGCAATTTGTCGGAAAATCCTGCTTCGGCTTCGAGCGCATGGCCGAAGGTATGGCCGAGATTGAGCAGCGCGCGCTTGCCGGTGGTCTCGCGCTCGTCTTCCGCGACGATCCGTGCTTTCGCCTCTACCGAATGCGCGATGGCGTATTCGCGCGCCGCCGGATCGCCCGCCAGCAGCTTTGCGCCGTTCGCCTCGCACCATTCGAAAAAGGCGGAGTCGTCGATCAGGCCGTATTTCACGACCTCCGCATAGCCGGCGCGCTGTTCGCGCGCTGGCAGTGTATCGAGGACGTCGGGATCGATCAGCACCGAGGCCGGCTGGTGAAATGCGCCGATCAGGTTCTTGCCGGCGCGCGTGTTGATCGCCGTTTTGCCGCCGACCGAGCTATCGACCTGCGCGAGCAAGGTCGTCGGTATTTGCACGAAGCCGCAACCGCGCTTCACGACCGAACAGGCGAAGCCGACGAGGTCGCCGATCACCCCGCCGCCGAGTGCCACGACATGATCGCCGCGCTCCACGCCATGTGCGAGCAGACGGTCGGTCAGCGTTTCCAGTTGCGCCCAGCTCTTGGTGCCTTCCCCGGCGGGCAACACGATCGCCTCGCTCGCGATTCCGGCGGCGGCGAGCGTGGCCTGAAGCGTCGCGAGATGCGGTGTGACATTGGCGTCGCTGACGATCGCCATCGACCGTCCCCGCGCGAGCGGCGCCAGCCGTTCCGCCGCGCGGCCGAGCAACCCACGCTCGATCACCACGTCATAGCTTCGGCGGCCCAGTGCGACCGGCACGATTGTCATAGTTCGAGCGCTCTCAGGATGGCGGCGACCGCCGATTCGTGTGGCGCCTGGTCGCTGGGGATGTGGATCGGCGCCTGCGCGTAGATCGGATTGCGCACCGCCGCCAAGTCCTTCAGCACGACGAACGGATCCTTGTCGCGCAGCAGCGGACGCGTATCCCGGCGACGGACGCGATCGGCGAGGACGTGGATCGGCGCGTCGAGCCAGATCGCGATCGCTTGACCGAGGATCAGTGCGCGCGTCTCGTCGTTGATGAACGCGCCCCCGCCGGTCGCGACGACGCGCGGGCTGCCGTCGATCAACCGCGCGATGACGCGCCGTTCGCCGTCGCGGAAATACGGCTCGCCGAATTTTTCGAAGATCTCCCCCACGGTCATGCCCGCGGCCGTCTCGATCTCGTGATCGGCATCGACGAACGGCACGCCGAGGCGCGTCGCCAGCCGCCGGCCCACGGTCGATTTGCCCACGCCCATCAATCCGACGAGCACGATCGGCTTGCCGGTCCACACTTGAGGAGAGGGGGCGCTTTGCAACATGGCGTTGGCGCTATACAGCGCACGGAACGCCCCGGCACAAGCGTCGTGCGGAGCGGGCCGGTTGTTCGAACGAGAGTATGTATCGCATGTCGCGGATGATGATGGTGCTGATTGCGGTGGTGGTGGTGCTGGTCGGGGGGATCGTCCTCCTATCGACGCGGGCGCACGAAAAGCCGCAGACCCGCATCGAAAAGGGCGTGTCGCTTGGCAATCTCCAGGGCTAAGCTCGGCGTTTCCGCGGTCGCACTGCTCGCCATCGGCGGGGCGGCGATCGCGCAGCAGAAGCCCGAATCGATCCTGCCGCCGGGGTTCGATCAGCCGCCGGCGACCGCACCGCGGCCTGCGCCGACGCGTGCCGCGCCCGCGCCGGCTCAGTCCGCTGCGCCCGTTACGACGACCGCACCGGTCGGCGCGCCGCCGATCGCGGCGGTTCCCGGTACGCCGCCGCCTCCTGCTGCTTCACCGACACCGACGGCGGTTCCCACCGACCCGGTCACGGGCTTGCCGATCGGCCCCGCGTTCGGATCGGTTCACTACGCTCTGCCCGAATCGTCGCAGCGTTCGCTCGACCTGGTCGGGGTCGATCCCGCCGACGGTGTCACGAACCCGGCCGCCTTCGGCAAAGCCGACGGGCAGTATATCGAAGCGTTGATGCGCAACACGCAGGCGCCGATCGCGTCGCGTTGGGTGTCGATCGCGCTGCGCCGCTTGCTGACCCAGCCGCTCGCGACGCCGCGCAACGTCAACGGGGCGGATTTCGCCGCGGAACGCGCCTTCTTGCTGTTGCGGATGGGCGAATCGGTGATGGGCCGCGCGATCGTTCAGTCGGTCGATCCGGACAATTACACGCCGAAACTCTATCAGGTGGCGATGCAGGCCGCGCTCGCGACCGGCGATGTCGGCGCGATGTGTCCGTTGGTGACCAATGCGGTGAAGATTTCGGACGAGCCCGCCTGGGTGCTGGGCCGCGCGATGTGCGCCAGCCTCTCGTCCTCGCCGGGCCAGGCCAAGCCGCTGATGCAGCAGGCGTCGCGGGTCGCCACGGGCGTCGATCTGCTCCTGGCGCAGAAGGTCGCGGGCAAGGGCGCGAACAAGATGGACGTAACGATCGAATGGTCGAGCGTCTCGAACCTCAACAGCTGGCGTTTCGGCCTCGCGACGGCGGCGGGCGAGGACATCCCCGATACTTTGTTCGACAATACCGGCCTGCAGATGAAATATTGGCAGGTGCTGTCGCCGCAGCTCGTCGCCTATAAGCGCGCGCATTACGCCGAACTGGCCGCAGCGCAGGGCGTGTTGTCGAACGCTGCTCTGGTCGACCTTTACGGGCTGGTCGATGCCGGGGACGACACCAACACGCCGGCCAACGCGATCGCGAACGATCTGGCGACCGCCTATACGGCGTCGAGCCGCGACGGCCGCCTGGATGCGCTGCGCGGGCTGTGGAAAAGCGCCGACGCGACCGAGCCGGCGCATTACGGCCGGCTCGTGCTGACGGCGCGAGCCGCCGCGCGCGTCCCCGTCGCGGCAGCGACCGACGGCAGCGACGACCTGCTCGCCTCGATGATCAGTGCCGGGATGGACGGATCGGCGCTGCGCTGGCGCAACACCGTCGCACGTGGGAGTCTCGGCTGGGCGTTGATCGCGCTTGCGGACCCGACCAGCAATGCGCGCTATGCGGCCGGCGACGTCAGCGCGTTTTCGGTGAGCGCGGAGAAGCAGAAGATGTTCGCCGCGGGATTGGCCGGGCTCGGTCGCATCGATAATGCCGCCGCGCAAAGCAGTGGCGTCGATGTCACTGCGGAAAACAGCTGGACCCGCAAGATAGATCGCGCCGCCGCCGAGGGGCGTCCCGGCGAGGTACTGGTGCTGAGCGCGGTCGGGATGCAGACCACGGACTGGCGCGGCGTGTCGCCGCAAGCGGTGTTCCACATCGTCAATGCGTTGCGCGTCGTCGGCCTGGGCGGCTGGGCGCGGATGGTCGCGGCGGAAGCCGTGACGCGAGTGTGACCGCAAACGTATCGCTCGACGACCGCGCGCTGATCGAGCGCTTTCTCGAAATGCTGGCCGCCGAAGCGGGCGCGGCGAAGAACACGCTTGCCGCCTATGCCAGCGATTTGCGGCTCGCATCGGCGGCGCTCGATGGCGCGCTGGCAATAGCGACGCCAGCAGCACTCGCGAGGCTTGGTGACGGTTGGAGCGATCTGTCTCGATCGACGGTCGCACGGAAATCGGCAGCGTTGCGGCGATTCTTCGCCTTTGTCGCCGACGAAGGGCATCGCACCGACGATCCAGGCGCCGCTTTGCCGAAGCCCGGCGCGCGGCGGGCGCTTCCCAAGGTGCTGAGCCATCACGACGTCGATCGCTTGTTCGTCGCGATCACTGAGCGGCAGGCACGCACGCCGCCCGATCCCAATGACCTTCGCCTCGCGGCGCTCGTCGAGCTGCTCTACGGCTCGGGTCTCCGCGCGACGGAGTTGGTGTCGCTCCCGCGCAACGCGATTCAGCCCGACAGACCCTATATTATCCTGAGAGGGAAGGGCGGTCGCGAGCGGCTGGCACCGATTTCCGATCGCGCGCGAGCGGCGGTGGCTGCGTGGCGCGCGCACGTCGCGACCGACCGGCCCTGGCTGTTCCCGTCGGGCAAGTCGCATCTGTCGCGCGTCCGCCTCTATCAACTGATCAAGGCGCTCGCCGCCGACGCCGGCATCCCGCCGGACCGCGTCAGCCCGCACGTCCTGCGCCACGCCTTCGCGACGCATCTGCTGGAGGGTGGCGCCGATCTGCGCGCGCTCCAGGCGATGCTCGGTCATGCCGACATCGCCACCACCGAAATCTACACGCATGTCGACAGCAAGCGGCTGGTCGAATTGGTCAATACCCGCCACCCGCTCGTTGACGAGGTGAAGCGCCGCGCCTAACCCGCGCGCATGGCCACATTTCTGGATTTCGAGAAGCCGATCGCCGATTTGCAGGGGCGGATCGACGAGCTTCGCGACACCGCCGCCGACGGCGCGATCAACATCGACAGCGACGTCACCCGGCTACAGGCCAAATCCGACGCGCTGCTCAAGTCGACCTACGCCAAACTGACGCCGTGGCAGAAGACGCAGGTCGCGCGACATCCCGAGCGGCCGCATTTCAAGAATTACGTGGCCGGCCTGTTCGAAAACTTCATGCCGCTGGCCGGCGACCGCGCATTTGCCGACGACCAGGCGATCCTGGGCGGCTTCGCGACGTTCCGCGGCAAGCGCGTGATGGTGATCGGCCATGAAAAGGGCGACGACACGGCGAGTCGGCTCAAACACAATTTCGGGATGGGCAAGCCGGAAGGATATCGCAAGGCGATCCGCTTGATGGAGCTGGCCGATCGCTTCGGGTTACCGGTGCTGACGCTGGTCGATACGTCGGGCGCGTTTCCGGGCGTGCAGGCTGAAGAGCGCGGTCAGGCCGAAGCGATCGCACGATCGACCGAAGCGTGCCTGAAGCTCAAGGTGCCGATGATCGCGGCCGTTGTGGGAGAGGGCGGCTCGGGTGGCGCGATCGCGCTGGCGGCGGGCAATCGCGTGCTGATGTTCGAACACGCCGTCTATTCGGTGATCTCGCCCGAAGGCAGCGCCTCGATCCTGTGGCGCACCGCCGACAAGGCCGCAGAGGCGGCGGATGCGATGAAAATCACCGCGCAGGACCTGAAAGGGCTCGGCGTTATCGACACGATCGTGAAGGAACCGCTCGGCGGCGCGCATCGCGACCCCGAGGAAGCGATCGGCGCGCTCGGCGATGCGATGGAGGGTGCGTTGAACGGCCTGCACAATCTGTCGCCGGATCAACTCAAGCGCGACCGTCGTGACAAGTTCCTCGCGATGGGGCGGCTGTAGGGCACAAAAAAAGGCGGCGGAACCGAAGTTCCGCCGCCCTTCTTTCAAGCTGTAAGCGTGAGCTTACGAAGCCTTCATGTTCGACGACACGTTGCCGAAGGTCGTCTTCAGCTGGTTGCCCAGGCCCTGCATCGCGGCGATCGCGGCGACGGCAATGAGAGCGGCGATCAGGCCGTACTCGATGGCGGTGGCACCCTTCTTGTTCGTGAAAATCTTGCGAATGGTCTTCATGTCCGGTCTCCAAAAGGTGGAAGTACTTCAGTCACCCGGCTGGACCAGGAATGCCCCCGAACCAGCAGAACGAATCACTAGGGCTGTCAGGTTGATAAAAACTTAAAGCCCGGAAATATGTGGCCGGCCCGGCACTTAACGCGCATTCTGGACCTTGGTGGAAACGTTGTTCCACAAATCGATCGTCGCGCCCGCGGTCAGTTGCAGCGCGCCGAACATCGTCAGCACGATCAGCGCGAGAATCAGACCGTACTCGACGGCGGTCGCGGCTTTCCGGCACTCGGCCAGACGGCGAAGCAAGTGCATCATCATTTTTTTGCCGCGTACGGCTCCCCAATCTATGTCGAGGGGTACGCGGGGACCGTTAACGAAAAGCAAACAGGGCAGGAGGTTGGACCTAAATGCTGATGCTGGTGGTCGCGGCGGCACTGATCGATGCTGAGGGACGCGTGCTGATGGCGCGACGGCCCGCGGGAAAACAGCATGCGGGGTTGTGGGAATTTCCGGGCGGCAAGGTCGAACCGGGCGAGGCGCCCAAGGCAGCGCTGGTGCGCGAATTGCGCGAGGAGCTGGGCGTCGAAATCGATCCGGACGCGCTCGACCCAGTGGCATTCAGCGAATCGCTGGGCGAGCGGCATCTGGTCTTGCTGCTCTATCGCTGCCGGTCGTGGCGTGGCGAGCCTCGCGCGCTCGACGCAGCGGAAATACGCTGGGTGGCGGCCGGCGATTTGACCGCGCTCGACATGCCTCCGGCCGACGGGCCGCTGGCGGCAGCGTTAGCGGCGGAGTGCTGAGGCGAGCGACGCGGTCGCGCTACCGCGTTTGGCGGGCTTGGGTTGGTCGGGCGACGGCGCCCAGCCGGTCAGGAAAATGAGATCGAACCGTTCCGCGACTCGCCCGTCGGGGTCGGCGCGGTCGGCGAAGGCTTGGGCGGCGGCTGCCAGCGCGCGGCGTGTGAGTGGCACGCGGTCGCGCAGCACATTGCCCGCTGCCATGCCGCGCAGATCGGCGATCAGGCCGAACAGATCGGGGTAGCGGACGGTCAGCGTCTCGCCGTCGGCGACGGGGAGCGCGAAGCCGGCGCGGACCAGCAAATCGCCGGCCGATCGCACGTCGATCATCGGGTGGAAGCGCGCCGCGGGACGATCGGCCTCGGCTTCACGGAACGCGGCGCGGGCCTGGCTCAACGATTGCCCGCCGACGAACGCGCCGAGGAACAGACCGTCCGGCCGCAGCGCGCGGCGGATTTGCGCGAGCGCGCCGGGCACGTCGTTGACGCTGTCGAGCACGCCCGCCGACACCACGAGATCGAAACTTTCCGGCTCGAGGGGCAGCCTGTCCTCGTCTGCCTGTGTGCCGCCGACTTGCTTGGCGAATACCGCGCCCGCGTCGATCCTCGTTACTGCAGCGTCCGGCGGCGGTGCGAACGATCCGTCGAAACAGCCGAGATCGAGCACGTCGCGAAATTCGCGCTTCACGCTCGCCAGCCGTTCGTCGATTCCTTCGAGCATCGCCGCCCGCAGGAAATCGTGCGCGGCATAGGACGGCGCGGCACGGTCACGGCGGCGGCGGCGGGCCGCGCGGTCGAAAATTTCGGGAGAATCCATCGCTGCTCCGCTTGTGCCGCCCCGCGCGCGCGACAAGACCGCATGGGGTTTCGCGATCTGCTCGGCGATACGATTGCGTTGGCGCTGCCACCGCGCTGCCCGGGATGTGGCGCGGTGGTGCGCGGCGACCACCGCTTCTGCGTCGATTGCTGGGCCTCGCTCGAGTTCATCGGGCCGCCCTGGTGCGCGACCTGCAATATGCCGTTCGCGATCGATCGCGGCGACGACGCACAGTGCGCTGCGTGCCTGGCAGGCGCGCCGCATCATAGCGGTGCACGCGCAGCCGTGGCTTATGGCCCCGTCGCCCGAACGCTCGCACTACGGCTGAAATATGGTGGGCGGCTGGCCTTCGCGACGACGGCGGCGCGGCTGATGGCGCGGCATCTGCCGGCCGACGCGGACGTGCTGGTACCGGTCCCGCTCCATCGCTGGCGGCTATGGGGCAGAGGATTCAACCAGGCGGCGTTGATTGCCGACAAGCTCGCCCGAGGGTCGGGCGTCGGTAGCGATCCGTTTGTTCTCGCGCGCTCGCGCCGAACGCCGGCGTTGCGGGGCATGAACCCGCACCAGCGCCGCTTGGCGGTGCGCGCAGCCTTCATGGTCACCGGCGCCGAACGCGTGAAAGGTCGCCACGTCGTGCTGGTTGACGACGTCTATACAAGCGGTGCGACCGCCGACGCCTGTACGCGCGCGCTGCTTGGTGTGGGTGCGAAGAAAGTCACGATCCTTTGCTGGGCGCGCGTCATCGGCGAGGCGATCGATTGACAATAGCGACCCCGCTCTCCACGTTTTGGCGCATGGCGAAGGTCGAAATCTACACCAAGGCGTGGTGTCCGTATTGCGTGCGGGCGATGAAGCTGCTCGCGTCGAAGGGCGTCGAGCCGGTCGAATATGACGTGACGATGGGCGGTCCGAAAAAGGCCGAGATGGTCGAGCGCTCGGGTGGCCGGATGACGATGCCGCAAGTGTTTATCGACGGAAAGCATATCGGTGGGTCGGACGATCTGGCGGCGCTCGACGCGCGCGGGGGGCTCGATCCGCTCCTGGCGGCATGAGGATCGCGTTGTTTCAGATGACCGGCGGGATCGACCCCACCGCCAATGCCGCGACAATCGTTCAGGCGGTTGCCGACGCCAAGGCCGATGGCGCGGTGATGCTGTTCACGCCGGAAGTATCGGGGCTGGTCGATCGCGATCGCGCGCGAGCCGCGGCGAATATCCATGCGGAAGACGATGACGCAGTGCTGGCGGCAGTCCGCGCGGCTGCTGCGAAGCACGCGCTGTGGGTCCATCTCGGCTCGCTGCTGATCCGGCGCGAGGATGGGAAGCTCGCCAATCGCGGGTTCGTGATCGACGATAGCGGTGCGATCCGGGCGCGCTACGACAAGCTTCATTTGTTCGACGTCGATCTGCCGACCGGCGAAAGCTGGCGCGAATCGGCGAGCTATACGGCGGGCGAGGGCGCCGTGGTCGTCGATACGCCCGCTGGCGCACTGGGCGTGTCGATTTGCTACGATCTGCGTTTCCCCGACCTCTACCGCGCCCTGACCGATGCTGGCGCGACGATCCTCGCTGTCCCGGCAGCGTTCACGCGCCCGACCGGCTCCGCGCATTGGCATGTCCTTTTGCGCGCTCGAGCGATCGAGGGCGCGGCGTTCGTCGTCGCGGCCGCGCAGACCGGCGTGCATGCGGACGGCCGCGCGACCTTCGGCCATTCGCTGGTGATCGATCCGTGGGGCGAGGTGCTGCTCGACATGGGGGAGGCGCCGGGGCTGGGCTTCGCCGGGATAGACCCCGCCCGACAGGCCGACGTCCGCGAGCGAATCCCCGCCTTGCGGCACCGTCGCGCCATCCCGAGCGTCGAGCGGCGATGATCGTCTTCGACCTCAAATGCGGCGCGGGCCATGTGTTCGAAGCGTGGTTCGGCTCGTCCGACGATTATGCCGATCAGCAGGCGCGCGGTCTGGTGGATTGCCCGATCTGCGGCGACCGCTCGATCGACAAAGCGGTGATGGCGCCGGCGGTCGGGACCAAGACCAATCGCCAGATGGACGTCACGCCCGCCGCGATGAAGGCCGCGATGGCCGCGCTCGCGGCGGCGCAGTCCAAGGCGCTCGAAGGCTCCGAATGGGTCGGCGCATCGTTTGCCGGCCGAGCGCGCGCCATGCACGAAGGGACTGAGGATCACGCGCCGATCCACGGTCAGGCGACAATCGCCGAGGCCAAGGCGCTGGTCGAGGACGGCGTCGCCGTCGCGCCGCTGCCTCTGCCCGTCATCCCGCCCGACGCGTGTAATTGACCCTTCGCGGCCGCACAGCTACCTGTTCGCCCGCGTGGTTCCGTAGCTCAGCCGGATAGAGCGCCACTTTCCTAAAGTGGGCGTCGGGGGTTCGAGTCCCTCCGGGACCACCATATTTTCAGATGAGGATGTCGTGCGATCGCTCATGTCCTGATCCCGATCCCGTCGCGCGATTTCGATCCGAGCGAGGTGGCGGTGAGCTGGCGCGTGCTGACCGCGCACGGTCATCGCGTGACGTTCGCGACGCCGGATGGGCGGCCAGGCGAGGGCGACGACATCATGCTGACCGGCGTCGGGCTCGATTGGTGGGGCAGGGTGCCGCTTTTGAAGCATCTGGCGGCCGTCGGGCTGATGCTGCGTGCCAATGGCGATGCGCGAGCGGCGTATCGCGCGATGATCATCGATCCGGCGTTCCTCGCGCCGATCCGGTGGGAGGCTGCCGCCGAAGCCGATTTCGACGGGCTATTGCTGCCGGGCGGTCACCGCGCGCGCGGGATGCGGGAGTATCTCGAGAGCCCGACGCTGCAAGCGCTGGTGGCGGCCTTCTTCGCTGCGGACAAACCGGTCGCGGCGATCTGCCACGGCGTATTGCTGGCGGCGCGCAGCCAGGCTGCCACCGGCCAGTCGGTGCTCTACGGCCGCAAGACCACCGCGCTGACCTGGCGGCTCGAAGGATCGGCGAGCAAGATCGCGCGCCTTACGCGTCGCTGGGACCCGGATTACTACCGCACCTATCCGGACGGCCCGCACCAGCCAGAAGGCTATATGTCGGTCCAGCAGGAGGTGACGCGCGCGCTGGCCGACCCCGCCGACTTCATCGACGTCGCGCCGGACGCTGCCGATCACAGCCGCAAGACGAGCGGCCTATCCCGCGATTCCCTCCGCGACGAGCGCCCCGCCTGGGTGGTCCGCGACGGCACTTACCTGTCCGCGCGCTGGCCCGGCGACGCGCACACCTTCGCCCGCCAATTCGCCGAGATACTTCCCGCCTGAGCCCTCCGACGCAAAAAGGGCGCCGCGGTCTCCCGCGACGCCCTTTCAGTAGAAGGAACCAGCTTACGCCTTGACGTGCTTGGCGATGTGCTTGTTCATTTCGAACATCGTCACCTTGTCCTTGCCGAAGACCTTCTTCAGCTTGTCGTCGGCCAGGATTTCGCGCTTGTTGGCCGGGTTCTGCAGGTTGTTCTTCTTGATGTGGTCCCACACCTTGCTGATCACCTGGCTGCGCGGCAGCGCGTCGGAACCGACGACGGCGGCGAGCTCGGGCGAGGGGGTGACGGGGGCGTGGATGCCGCCGGTCTTGGGTGCAGTAGCCATTGCATTCCTTCCTATTCGTTTGGCCGACTAGGGGCCTAGAATCGTACGCCTCTTATCGAGCGCGCCTCCTTCTGCGCCGCCTTTTTGCGCTTGTCACGCCTTAGGATGCACGATTTCTGTCGAGAACGGCCGCGATTGGATTGCCTCGTGGGTCCGAAAGCCTAGAAGCCGGGCATCAGACCATCGGAGAGCCCATGAAAACCCGCGCCGCCGTTGCTTTCGAAGCCAAGAAACCGCTCGAAATCGTCGAGGTCGATCTCGAAGGGCCGAAGGCGGGGGAAGTACTCGTCGAGATCATGGCGACGGGCATTTGCCACACCGACGCCTACACGCTCGATGGCCTTGATTCCGAAGGGATTTTCCCTTCGATCTTGGGGCATGAAGGCGCCGGGATCGTACGCGAGGTGGGCGCCGGCGTGACCAGCGTAACGCCCGGCGATCACGTCATCCCGCTCTACACGCCGGAGTGCCGTCAGTGTAAGTCGTGCCTGTCGGGCAAGACCAACCTGTGCACCGCGATCCGCGCTACGCAGGGCAAGGGGTTGATGCCCGACGGGACCAGCCGTTTTTCGTACAAGGGCCAGCCGATATTCCATTACATGGGGTGTTCGACCTTCTCGAACTTCACCGTGCTGCCCGAAATCGCGGTCGCGAAGATTCGCGAGGACGCGCCGTTCCAGACCAGCTGCTACATCGGCTGCGGGGTCACCACCGGGGTCGGGGCCGTGGTCAACACCGCCAAGGTGCAGGCAGGCGACAATGTCGTGGTGTTCGGGCTCGGCGGGATCGGCCTGAACGTCATCCAGGGCGCGAAGATGGTCGGCGCGGGCAAGATCATCGGCGTCGATATCAACCCCGACCGCGAGGAATGGGGCCGCAAGTTCGGTATGACCGACTTCCTCAATTCGAAAGGCCTCTCCCGCGAGGAGACGATCGCCAAGATCCTCGACCTGACCGATGGCGGGGCGGACTACACCTTCGACGCGACCGGCAATACCGAGGTGATGCGGACCGCGCTTGAGGCGTGTCATCGCGGCTGGGGTACCAGCATCATCATCGGGGTCGCCGAAGCCGGCAAGGAGATCGCGACACGGCCGTTCCAGCTCGTCACCGGGCGCAACTGGCGCGGTACCGCATTCGGCGGCGCGAAGGGCCGCACCGACGTGCCCAAGATCGTCGATTGGTATATGAACGGCAAGATCGCGATCGACCCGATGATCACGCACGTCTTGTCGCTCGAGGAAATCAACAAGGGCTTCGACCTGATGCACGCGGGCGAGAGCATCCGCAGCGTCGTCGTCTACTGAACGGACAGAGAGAGGGAGAGGGAACGATGTACAGTCACATGATGGTCGGATCGAACGACGTCGATCGCAGCAAGAAGTTCTACGACGCGACGTTCGCGGCGATGGGCGGCCAGCCCGGGCGCCAGGACGACAAAGGCCGGCTGATGTACATGCACAACGGCAGCATTTTCATGGTGACGCCCCCGATCGACGGCCAGCCCGCGACGCACGGCAACGGCTGCACGATCGGCTTCGCGATGTCGCCGGAGCAAGCGGACGCCTGGCATCAGGCGGGCATGGACAATGGCGGTACCGCGATCGAGGATCCCCCCGGTGTGCGCAGCGGCGGCGGCGTGAGCCTATATCTCGCCTATCTGCGGGATCCCGACGGCAACAAGCTCTGCGCGCTGCACCGCATGCCGGCATGAGCGAGGCGGTGAACCTGGCGGAGAAATTCGCCACGTTCTCCGACCATTGGGCGCCGCGCCTGGTCGCCAGCTACAACGGCAACGACGTGCGCGTCGTGAAGGTCGAGGGCGAGTTCGTCTGGCACACGCATGACGATACCGACGATTTCTTTCTGGTGATCGACGGCGTCCTCGACATCGAACTGCGCGATCGTACCGTTACGCTCGGGCCGGGTGAGCTTTACGTCGTGCCGCGCGGTGTCGAGCATCGTCCGGTCGCGCGGCATGGCGAGGTACGAATGATCAACATCGAGCCGGGCGGCACCCACAATCTCGGCGAAGGATCGCCGCAACGCCCGGTGGTCGCCGCTTGATGGAAACCGTCAGCGTCAACAAAGCGCATGGCGGCGTGCAGGGCGTGTACCGCCACGATTCCGCGGCGACCGGCACGAGCATGACCTTCGCGGCGTTCGTGCCCGACCATGAGCCGGGCGCGCGCTTGCCGGTGCTGTGGTTTCTGTCGGGCCTGACCTGCACGCATGCCAATGTCATGGAGAAGGGCGAGTTTCGCGCGGCGTGTGCGGAGCATGGGATCATCCTTATTGCGCCCGATACCTCGCCGCGCGGCGACGATGTGCCCGACGATGCGACGTATGATTTCGGCAAGGGCGCGGGTTTCTACGTCGATGCGACCGAGGCGCCGTGGTCGGCCAATTTCCGGATGCGATCGTATATCGAGGACGAATTGCCCGCTTTGGTCGCCGCCGAGTTCCCGGCCGATATGGCGCGGCAGGGGATTACCGGGCATTCGATGGGCGGGCATGGCGCGCTGACGATCGGCTTGCGCAATCCCGACCGGTTCAGAAGCGTGTCGGCTTTCGCGCCGATCGTGTCGCCGCTGCATTGCCCGTGGGGCGAGAAGGCGTTGACCGGGTATCTCGGCCAAGACCGAACGACATGGCGAAAATACGACGCCTGCGCGCTGATCGAGGACGGCGCGCGCGTCCCCGAAATCCTGGTCGATCAAGGGGATGCGGACCAGTTCCTCAGTGATCAATTGAAGCCGGAACTGCTGTCCGACGCGTGCCGCACTGCCGGGATCGATCTGACGCTACGGATGCAGCCGGGCTACGACCACAGCTATTATTTCATCTCGACGTTCATGCCCGATCACGTCGCCTGGCACGCCGAACGACTGGCATAGAAAAAGCCCCGGCGACTGGGTCGCCGGGGCTTTTCTTTCTGGGGCGGCCGAAGAGCCGCCCGCGATCAGAACTTGAACCGCGCATCGACGCCATAGGTACGCGGCGGGCTCGGATAAGCCGACAGCGTGCCGCTCTGCGCGACGCCCGGGAAGATGACCGGGTTGTACTTCGGCTCGGTCAGGTTGCGGCCCCAGACGCTGAGTTCGAGACCCTTCAGCACCTGCAACGATACCGACGCGTTGAGCGATTCCGGCGACGCCTTGTACGGCAGGCCCTGCGCGATCTTGAACGCGCTGTCGTGCGCGTAATCGACGTGGAGGATGACCGCCTTGTCGTTGCCGAACGGCACCGTGTACGTGCCGCCGACCGCGATCGAGTATTTCGAAATGCCCGACGGCGTGGCGCCGGTCAGGTTGGTCGGGACCACGGTGTTGGTCGCCGGATTAAACGACGAACCGCCGGTGAACTTGTCATACACCGGGTCGAGATAGGTCAGCGACGCGGTAAAGGTCAGGTTCTTGGTCGGCGACATCGTCGCGTCGATTTCGGCGCCCTTGGTCGACTGCTGCTCGGCGTTGGCGAGCACGAAGCCGGTGCCCTGGAACACGTTGCTCTGGAAGCCCTTCAGGATCTGCTTGAACAGCGCGACATTGATGCCGAACCCTTCGAAGTTACCCTTCAGGCCGACTTCGTAGACCTGCGCCTTTTCCGGACCCGCATAGCGCGTGCCCGCGGTCAGGTTGGCGAGCGCGAGACCCGCGGTGCGGATCGGCGACGCGGCCGGGCTCTGGATCGGCGAGCCCGGGATGAAGTCGGTCGCGAACGGGCGGCTGTCGTACGACAGGTTGAACGACGATGCCTTGAAGCCCGTCGCGTAGCTTGCGTAGACGTTCACGTTCCGGTTGAACTTGTACGCAGCGCGCAGCGTGTACGACAGATTGTCGTCATGCGTCTTGCCGCTTTCCACCGCATTCGGGAAGTTGAGGAACGGCGGCAGGAACTGCAGCGGCTGCAGCGCCAGGAACGGATTGCCGCCGGTGCCGCGGTTGGACGCGAACACCGTCGCCTGTGCCGGGGTCAGACCCAGACCGCCGAACGCGACTGGCGTCACGCCGTAGTTGAAGCCGGCCTGGACGAGGTCGAGGGCGGAGAAGGTGTCGGTGCTGGAGTCGTTGGTCGACACCTTCTTGCGGTCGTTGGTGTAGTTGAACCCGGCGGTGAAGGTCAGCCCCTCAACCGGCTTCAGATCGACCTGGCCGAAGATCGAATAGGCTTCGTCGCCATATTTGTAATGCTCGAAGCGGCCCTGGCCCGCCGCGCCGAACGCGGTCGCCGGGGTCGAAGCGGGCAGGCCGAGCAACGCGCGGAGCGTCGGCTCAAGCGCGCTGTACGCGCCGGTCGGGAACGCGGCGCTGCGGGTCAGCAGGTTGGCATAGGCCTTGAAATTGTTGCCAAACGTCAGCTGGCCGTCGCTCTTGATGTCTTCCTTGAAGTAGAAGCCGCCGATCAGGAAATTGATCGGACCATCGAAGCTCGACGCGAGGCGGAGTTCCTGAGTGTAGGTGTCGACCTTCGTCGTCAGCGCGTTCGACCCGATCAGGTCGGCACTGGTGAAGTCGGAGTCCGCGTTGGTGTAGGTCTTCACCCGGCGATACGAACTGATGCTCGTCAGCGCCAGTTGCGGCGTCACCGAATAGTCGATCTGGCCGGAGAAGCCGTAATTGTCGATCTTCGTGACCGAGGGGAAGTTGGCGTAGCTGTCGTACGAGAAGCGCTGGTTCGAATTGACCTGGCCACCCACGCCACGCACCGCGGCACCGGTCGGGCCGTCGAACAAATTGGCGACGGTGCAGCAGATTTCGTTGATGCGGTCATAGTCGCCGATCAGGCGGATCTTGAAGTCCGAGCTCGGTTCGAACAGCAACTGCCCGCGGAAACCGTACCGGTTGCGATTGTTCCCCTTGATGCCGAGGTTCACGTAGTTCGCGTAGCCGTCGCGGCGGTTGTAGTTACCGGCCAGGCTGAACGCGACGGTCTTGGTGATCGGGCCCGTGATGTCGCCCTTCAGAACGACGGCGTTGTAGTTGCCGTAGCTCGCCTCCGCGCTGCCGCCGAATTCGAACTTCGGCACTTCGGTGACGATGCTGATCACGCCGGCCGACGCGTTCTTGCCGAACAGGGTCGATTGCGGGCCGCGCAGCACTTCGACGCGCTGGATGTTGGGCAGATCGGAAATCTGCGCCGACGAGCGCGAGCGGTACACGCCGTCGATGAACACGGCGACCGACGGTTCGATGCCGATATTGTTGGCGCCGTTACCGAAGCCGCGGATGATGAAGTTGGTGTTGGCCGAGCTTTGCAGCTGGCCGACCTTGAGCGAGGGAACCAGCGTCTGGAGGTCGAGCAAGTCGCGGACCTGGGCGCGCTCGATCGATTCAGAGGTGGTCACCGACACCGAGATCGGCGTGTCCTGCAGCGTGGTCGCGCGCTTGGTCGCGGTAATGACGATGTCGTTGTCGGGGCCGGCGGTGTCGTCCTGGACGTCGGCTGCGGCGGCGGGCGCGGGTGCGGCCGGAGCAGTCTGCGCGGTCGCCGGCACCGCGGCAATCAGGGCGATCGCCGAAGCGGCGAGAAGCTCGAACTTTTTCACGGAAACAATAACCCCTCTACAAATGCTCCCGGTCTTTTCGCCGGTTTGCGTGGTTTCTGCCTAAGGCCTGCGAGCCTATGAGGCCTAAATATTTAGCGTCAATGGCAGGACTGAGGCGTAAACCCGCGTTTTTCGGAGAAGTGTCGCTCGGGAGCCGCACTCGCCCGCATTCGGGCCGCGAACAAATCCGCCTTTCCGTAACGTCAAAGTGTCGCGCGCGCGGTGCGCATGAAAAACGGGCCCCGGAAAAAATTTCCGAGGCCCGTTTTGGGTCGATTGAGGTCGGGGGCCGCTGACGCGGCCCCGCGGTCAGAACTTGAACCCGGCCGCGATGCCGTAGCGCCGCGGTTCCAACGTGAAGGCATTGGTGAACAAGCCCGACGACTGGTCTGTGACGTACAGGCCGGTGATCGCGTTGTTGTTGGTCGCGTTCTGAATGAACCCGCGCACGTAGAAACGATCGTTCGGCGCGTTCAACTGGATCTGGGCGTTGATGACTTCGTAGCCCTGGATACGGTTGATATTCTTGTTGAAGATGCTGCCGTAATAGCCGCCCGTATAAGTCAGGTCGACGCGCGGGACGAGGCTCCAGCCGCCGCCGAACTCCGCCGTATACTGGACACCGGCCGAGAATTTGTAGTGCGGCGATTGCGGCAGGTCGTTGCCCTTGATGTTGGTCGTGACACCTTCAGGCAGGACCGACACGCCCGATGCCGCCGTCGCATTCGCCGTCAATACCGCGCACAGGCTGAACGCGCCCGTCGTGTTGGTACCGGGGATCGCGGTCGGTGCACGCAGGCCCAGGCCTGCATTGACGGCGGTCACGAAGCCATTCGATTGCGCGGCGACGCCGGCGTTAGACACCACCGCGCAATTGTTACCGTTCTGCAGATCCTTGATGATCACCGCGTCGGCGCGGCCGCCCGACGGATCCTGGGTATTGGCCAGGAATTTGTCGGTCGTGACCTTGGTATGCAGGTAGCTGGCGTTCAAGTTGACCAGCAGGGCGCGCGACGGCTTGATGATGGCTTCCGCTTCGACGCCGTAAACGTCGGCATCGACGTTGTCGTTGACCGACGTCCGCGCGACGATGCGGCTGAGCTGCAACTGCTTGTACTGATAGTAGAAGCCGGTGACGTTGAGGCGCAGCGTCCCGTCGAGGAACGTGTTCTTCGATCCGATTTCGAACGCGTTGACGGTTTCCGGATTAAATCCGACCGGCACCGCGAATACCGGCGTCAGCGGCGGGTTGATGCCGCCCGACTTGTATCCGCGCGAGTAGGACAGATAGAGCAGGTTACGGTCGGTGATCTTCCAGTCGAGCACCGCGCGTCCCGTCAGTCGGCTGAACGACACGTCGTTGATCGCCAGCGGCTGTACGCCGGTGCGCGATGGGTCCGCGTCGAAATTGGCGAACGCAGGCGACGTGTAGACGTTGGTCGTGGTGAACGGAACGACTTGTCCGGTCAGCAACGTCGTGCGCGCTTCCACATGCTTGTCGTCATGGTTGTACCGCGCACCCAACGTCAGCTTGAGCCTGTCGTTGAAATTGATGTAGGCTTCACCGAAAATACCGTACGATTTCAACGTGTAATCGTCGGTATTGTTGCGGTAGAACGGCGTTGCCGAATACCCCGCGCCACCACCGAACAGCACCGATGCGTAATCGAGCGCGAACGAGTTCACGTAATAGCTGTTCTCGGTCAGGTGGTAGCGCAGGTACCCCGCGCCGACCAGGAAGTTGAACGGGCCGTCGAACTTGCTGCTCAGGATACCTTCGCCGTAATATTGGCTGGCGGAGCCGGTCGAGCGGTCGAAGTCGAGACTGCGCGGCGCGCAGATCGAATGGCCGCCGAAGACGCCGGTGCCCGTCGGTTCGGCCAGCGACTGGCAAACGCTGGCGGTGCTACCCCCGGGTAGTAGTGCATTGCGCGCGGCGAGGAACCCGGCCCCAAGTGCGCCGCTGCCGGCGACGGCGTTGAAGGTATTGAGGCCGACATTGGTGGCGTAATTGTTCTCGATCGCGAGGTTATAGTCGACCGTGGAATCGGTCGACCCCGTCGTGTAGCCGCCGTCGAGCTTCAGCGTGATGTTGCCGAAATCCTGGACGAAATTGACCAGCACCTGTTTTTCGTCGGTCTTGAACCGCGGCAGCGAGTCGATGTTGACCGTGCGGACGTCGGTCGGATTGGTGAAGTTGGAATAGGTATCCGCGCCATACACGCTGCCCAGCGCGAAAGTCGGACCCACCGCCGCGAGCGGCGTTCCGGCATAGGCGATACGCAGGAATTCGGTCGAGGTCAGCGTCGCCGCGAAGCTGGCGTTGCCGTTCAGCGTATCCGTGCCGAGGCGATCGGGCAGACAGCCGAGCACGCCGGTCGGATCGCGATGGCAAAGCTGTTTCTGAATGCGCGAGCGGTCGTCATTTTCTTTGAAATAATGGCCGACGATGTCGAGTGTGGTGTTCGCGGTCGGCTGGAAGCGGATCGACGCGCGGATGTCGTATTGGTCGCGGCCGTCGATCTGCGAATTCGTGAACAGGTTCTTCGTGAAGCCGTCGCGTTTAAGGTAATAACCCGCGACGCGGACGCCGAGGATGTCGCCGAGCGGCAGGTTGAGCATACCCTTGACGCGGAAGCTGTTGTAATTGCCGTATTCAATGTCGCCCGACGCGCCGATACCCGATAGATCGGGTTTGGCGGTGATGAAGTTGATCACGCCGCCGGTCGCGTTGCGGCCGAACAGCGTACCCTGCGGGCCGCGCAGGACTTCGACGCGCTCCAGGTCGAAATATTCGTTCTGGAAGATCGGCGAAGCGATCACGGGGACGTCGTTGACGTGGATCGCAGTCGCCGCGTCGCAGGTCACGCCGACGCACAAGTCGCCGATGCCGCGAATGTTGAACGACGATGACGACGTGAAGTTGGATTTGGTGAAGGTGATGTTCGGCAGCGTCAATTGCAGATCGCTAGTCGTGTTGATCTGCTGCTCCTTCAGCGACTCGGCGCTGAACGCCGACACCGCGATCGGCACACTCTGCAGGCTTTCCGACTGGCGCTGGGCGGTGATGACGATGTCGCCGATCTGAGTGCTGTCATCCTGCGGCGTGGTGCTGGCGGTGGTGGCTGGCTGGTCTTGCGGCGGCGTGGTTTGCGCCACGGCCGGCGTGGCAGCGATCAGCGCAATAGCCGTCGCAGCGAGAAGCTCGAACTTCTTCATGTGACATCCCCTCATCCCGTACGCCCCCGATCTTTGTCGATTGGCGCAATTGTTCATACCGAACATTCCAAATCTAGGAGGCTTAAACTTGCGCCGTCAATGGTCTAGAGGCTCGAATGGCCAAGCGTCCCTGCGGTTGTTGCTGAAAAGAAACAGTCGCGTGGCTCAGTTTGGGCGCAACAAAACGGCGCCAAGATCATGGCAGAGCGTAAGAAAAGGATCGAGCGAAGTTGAGCGAGGATCATGAAGACGATTTGAACGACGGCGATCTGGTCGCCTCGTCGCCCAAGATCCCGGTACCCGACGATGTGGCGGACGCGGTCAAGACGCTGATCCGTTGGGCGGGGGACGATCCGGCGCGTGAAGGATTGCTCGATACGCCCCTGCGCGTCGCACGGGCATGGAAGGAATATTGCGCGGGCTATGAGGACGACCCCGCGCGGCATCTGTCGCGTGTATTCGAAGAAGTCGGCGGCTATGACGACATCGTCCTGCTCAAGGACATTCCGTTCCAGTCGCATTGCGAACATCACATGGCGCCGATTATCGGCCGCGCGCACATCGCGTATCTGCCCAAGAACCATGTCGTTGGTATTTCGAAGCTGGCCCGCGTGCTGCACGGCTTCGCGCGGCGGCTGCAGGTGCAGGAACGGCTGACCGCCGAGGTCGCCGATTGCATCTGGGACAATCTCAAGCCGCAAGGCGTCGCGGTGGTGATCGAGGCGACGCATGCGTGCATGACCGCGCGCGGTGTTCGCACGCCGGGGGTCGGCATGGTGACCAGCCGCATGATGGGCGTGTTCCGCGAGGACGAGCGCAGTCGGCGCGAAATCCTGGCGCTGATGGATATGCAGGGTCGCGCGTGACTCTGGGCGTGACGCGTACCGTTCTCGTTACCGGCGGGTCGCGGCGGATCGGCGCGGCGATCGTTCGCGTGCTTGCGGGGGCGGGGCATCGCGTCGTGATCCACCATCACCAGCCGCGCGACGACGATGCGGCGGCACTGGCGTTCGAACTTGATCCACATGGCGAGCGGATCGCGACGGTGGCGGGCGATCTCGCCGATCCGGTGGCGATCTTTCGCGCGGCGCGTGAGGCGATGCACGGGACGATCGACGGACTGGTCAATTGCGCGTCGGTGTTTGAATTCGACCGGCCGCCGGATTTCGATCCGGCGCTGCTCGCGAACCTGATGACGACGAACCTATCGGCGCCGGTCGCCCTGGCGTGCGAATTGGCGAAGCAGGATGGGCTCGACGACGGCGCGGTAGTCAACCTGCTCGATCAGAAGGTCGCCAATCTCAACCCTGATTTCTTCAGCTATACGTGCACCAAGATCGCGCTCGAGGGGGCGACGACGATGCTCGCGCAGTCGCTGGCACCCCGCGTGCGGGTCAATGCGGTGTCGCCCGGCCTGACGTTGCCGAGCGGCGATCAGACCGAGGCGGAGTTCAAGGCGGTCGCTAGCGAGAACCTGCTGCGCCGCCCGGTGCCGATCGAGGAGATCGCGCGCACGGTGGAATATCTGCTGATCACGTCGGGGATCACTGGACACAATGTATTCGTCGACAACGGCCAGCGCTTCCTCAAGCGCGACGGCGACGTGATGTTCTCCACCTCGGGGCGCCGCGATGGCTGAGGCGACGTATACGATAAGGCTCGATACGCTTGAAGTGCGGATGGGACTCGGCATCCACGCCGAAGAGTTGGCCGGGCCGCAGCGCGTGCTGGTGTCGGTGGCAATGACCTGCGCCTATCCCGCGCCGCCCGAAGATCGCATCGATGCGGTGGTCGATTACGACCGCGTGCGCGAGGGCATCCATGCGATCGCGGTAAGCGGGCATGTCATGCTGCAGGAAGTGCTCTGCGATCGGATTGCGGCGCTGTGCCTCGCCGATCCACGCGTGGTCGAAGTGACTGTGCGCTCTACCAAGCCTGACATCTATCCCGATGCGCAAATCGGCTGCGAAGTCGTTCGTAGGCGTGGCCAATGACCGACGGTCCAGCCGGCCCGATGGCGAAGGCGCTCGCATTCCTGCGCAGCCAGGGAAAGACCATCCTGATCGAGGCGCTGGTCAATTTCATTCTGCCCTATGCGATCTACAGCTACGCGGAAGCACCGTTCGGCGAAGTCCGCGCGCTGATCGCGTCGTCGGTGCCGCCGATCCTGTGGAGCCTGGTCGAGTTCGCGCGGCATCGCCGGGTCGATGCCGTATCGATTCTCGTACTCGCCGGCATCGTGCTGTCGTTGCTGGCGATGGTGGGCGGCGGGGGCGTCAAGTTCCTACAGCTTCGCGAAAAGCTGGTGACCGGCGTGATCGGGCTGGTTTTCCTGGGCTCGGCATTGATCGGACGTCCCCTGATCTACGAACTCGCGCGCGCATCGATGCTGCGTCGATCGAAGGACGAGGCGGATCAGTTCGCCGCACTACAGGTCCACGCCGGATTTCGGCGGACGATGATGGTCATGACGCTCGTTTGGGGTCTGGGGCTGATCATCGACGTGGCCATCGGCGTCGTGCTGGTCATGACGATCAGCGTGCGCGAATATCTGATCGTTAACCCGATCCTCGGCTACGGGACGATGGGTGCGCTCGGCCTGTGGTCGTTCTGGTATGGTCGGCGTCAGAAACGCCGTGGCGAAGCGCGGCGTGCGGCCGAGGCGGCTGCGGCCGCGCCCTAGCTGCCGACCCGGTTTGCGGCCGAGAGCACGGCGCGCACGCTGGCGGTGGCCACGTCCTCGTCTATGCCCACGCCCCACACCGTCACGCCCTCGACCGTACGGCATTCTACATACGCCGCCGCTTGCACGTCGGTACCGTGACCGATCGCGTGTTCGACATAATCGACCACCTCGAGTTCGATGCCGAAGCCGTCGCGAATGCCCGCCAGCACGCTGGAGATCAGCCCGTTGCCGCGTCCGCTGACCGACTTGACCGAACCACCCTCGGCGATGCTCCCCGCGAAGATGCGGTCGCCGTTGGGTGCGCGGGTTTCGTCATAGGCTTGCAGCTTCAGCCGGTCCCAATCGCCCGACAGATAGGTCCGCTCGAACAGCCGCCAGATGTCGTCGGCGTCGAGCTCGCGGCTGGTCTGGTCGGCCAGGCCCTGGACGTGGCGCGAGAAGTCGGCCTGGAGCCGCTTGGGCAGGCGCAGCCCCTTGTCCTGTTCGAGGATCCAGGCGACGCCGCCCTTGCCGCTTTGCGAGTTGACCCGGATCACCGCCTCGTAGCTGCGGCCGAGATCGGCGGGGTCGATGGGGAGATAGGGGATTTCCCAGAAGTCGTCGTTCTGCCGCTCGCGGGCGGCGAAACCCTTCTTGATCGCATCCTGATGCGAGCCCGAGAACGAGGTGTAGACCAACTCGCCGGCATAAGCGTGACGCGGGTGGACGGGCAGGTTGGTGCAATATTCGACGGTCTTGATCAGGCCGTCCAGGTCCGAGAAGTCGAGCTGCGGATCGACGCCTTGCGTGTACATGTTGAGCGCGACCGTCACCAGGTCGCAATTGCCGGTGCGCTCGCCGTTGCCGAGCAGGCAGCCCTCGACCCGGTCGGCGCCCGCCATCAGTCCCAATTCCGCCGCCGCGACGCCGGTGCCGCGATCGTTGTGCGTGTGCAGGCTGATCACGACGGCGTCGCGGTTGGGAATATGCCGCCCGAAATATTCGATCTGGTCGGCATAGACGTTGGGCGTCGCGCACTCGACCGTGGCGGGCAGGTTGAAGATGATTGGCTTGTCGGGCGTCGGCCGCAGCACGTCCATCACCGCCGCGCAGACCTCGACCGAGAAATCGACCTCGGCGGTGGAGAAGGTCTCCGGCGAATATTCGAACCGCCAGTCGGTGCCGGGCTGGGCCGCGGCGCAGTCACGCAGGATTTTGGCGCCGTCTATCGCGATTTGCCGGATCTCGTCCTTCGACATGCCGAACACGATCTTGCGCCATGCCGGCGAGACGGCGTTGTAGAGGTGGACGATCGCCTTGGGCGCGCCCCGTAAGCTGGCAAAAGTTGTTTCGATCAGGTCGCGGCGCGATTGCGTCAGCACTTGGACCGTCACATCGTCGGGCACGCGACCCGATCGCACGAGGTTCTGGATGTAATCGAAATCGGTCGCGCCGCTTGCCGGGAAGCCGACCTCGATCTCCTTGATGCCGGTGCGGACGATCAGGTCGAAGAAGCGCGTCTTCTTCTCCGCATCCATCGGATCGATCAGCGCCTGATTGCCGTCGCGCATGTCGGTCGATAACCAACGCGGCGCTTTCGAAATGGCGCGGCTTGGCCATTGCCGGTCGGGCAGGTCGATGGTCGGGAACGGGCGGTATTTGGTCGATGGATCGCGCAGCATGGCTCTTCTCGTCTTGGTAGAGGCGGGGAGGGTCAGGCCCTTAGGCGCGGTGCGCGCCGTCGCCGGCACGCGAGGGATGAGCCGCGCCTAAGGGCGCGTAAGTCGCAGGAGAAGGCCGAGCGGCGTCGTCATCTGACGGCTGCCTAACCCGAGATGGTTAAGGAAGTCCAGCCCGTTCGCAGACTGATCCACCGCAACGACATTGCCCAGCGGTTGCGGCAACATTGCTGTCGCGTTAGGAGAGCAAGATGCGACAAGTCGTTTATCGCAGCACCACCACCACGCCCAGCGGCCGGGCGGCCGATGATATTCCCGGGATCGTCCAGGATGCCATCGCGCGCAACGGTATCGAGGGGATTACGGGCCTGCTTTATTGCGAGGACGATTCCTTCCTTCAAGTGATCGAGGGACACGAGGAAAGTATCGAGGAATTGCTCGATCGGCTCGAGGCCGATCGCCGGCATCGCGGCATCAGGATTCTAAGCGACCGCCAGATACCTTGGCGCGAGTTCGGCGGCTGGACGATGGCATATCGTGATCGGCGCGAAAGCATCGATGCTTTCGACGAGCGGCTACGTGTATTGTTGGCCGGCGTGTCGAAAGAAACGGTCGATCATTTCCGCGCGCTGATGCCCGCTTAATCCCCGAACATCCCGTCGATTGGGCTTTTCGGCAGGAACCACAGGAACGCGACGAGCAACGCGCAGCCGATCCCGAGCCAAGGCGATACGAAGCTGAGCGGCATGCCGAGCAGGTAGATCGCGACCGCGACGATCCCTTTGCGGGTCGTCTGGCGGTGATAGGTTTGCGCGACCGAACTTTGCGATCCGGTCGCGGTGATGACTTTCTGCAACGGGACGTAGGCCAGGCCGGGGAATAGCATCGACGCGAGGTACACCAGCGTCGCATCGCGGCTGAAATGCTGCGTGCCGAGATACGCGGTCGAGAATGGGATCAGCGACAGCGCGAACAGCAGCACCAGGTTGAACCATACCAACCCGTTGGTCACTTGCCGAGCATGGCCGAACAACCGGTGGTGGTTGACCCAATAGATGCCGACATAGGCGAAGCTGAGCGCATAGGCGACGAACGTCGGCCAGAGCCGCCACAGATGCTCGACGCCCGCTTCCTCGGGCGCCTTCAGTTCCAGCACCATGATGGTGATGATGATCGCGATGACGCCGTCGGAAAACGCTTCGACCCGGCCGACGCCGGGATGGCCTTCGGTCGTCGCATCGTCGCTCATTGTGCCTCCATCCCGGCATTGATCACCAGGTCCACCTTGTCGGAGACGAGCGGAATGCTGTTGGTCAGCCCGAATTGGCTACGCATGATCGTCGTGGTCGCGGCGAACCCGAACGCCAGCTTCTTGTCGCCCCAGAACTCGTTGCCCGCGCCGATGAAGCGTGCCTTCAGCGTGACCGGCTTGGTCACGCCGTGCAGCGTCAGGTTGCCTGTGATCGTCGCGGTGGTGCCGGCGACGCTGACTTTGGTCGAGACGAAGGTGGCGGTCGGGAATTGCGCGGCGTCGAAGAAATCGGCCTTTTGCAACGCCATATCGAGCTCGGGCGACGTGGTCCGCACCTTGGCGATCGGGATCGTGGCTTCGACCTTCGCCGCGGCGGGATTTTTGGAATCGAGCGTCACGGTACCCGTCGGATTGGCGAACATCCCGTTGAATTCGGTGAAGCCGAGGCGGTTGACGGTGAAGACGATCTGGGTGTGATCCGGATCGAACTTGTAGGTTCCAGCGACTACCCGCTTGGGATCGAGCCTGCCCGGCGCTTCGGTCGGCATCGTCATCTGCGCGACAACGGGAGCAGCGAGGGCGGCGGCGGTGAGGAAGGCGAGGGGAGCTAAGCGGCGCATCATCCATCTCCAGTGGATTGGAACTGCGAGAACTTAGCGCCCGCGCCACTATCCGTCATCCCCGCGAAAGCGGGGATCTCAGGCGCCTCTCATCCCGCCATCGCCTGAGACCCCGGCCTTCGCCGGGGTGACGATTAATTGCGCTCCTTATCCACCAGCTTGTTCGCGCCGATCCACGGCATCATCGCGCGCAACTCGCTGCCGACCTTCTCGATCGGGTGCGCGGCGGCGGCCTTGCGCGCGGCTTTGAGCTCGGGCTGTCCCGCGCGATTGTCGAGGACGAAGTTCTTGACGAACCGCCCCGACTGGATGTCGGCAAGCACGCGCTTCATCTCGGCCTTGGTCTCGTCGGTGATGATCCGCGGGCCGGTGGTTATGTCGCCATATTCGGCCGTGTTGCTGATCGAATAGCGCATGTTGGCGATGCCGCCTTCGTAGAGCAGATCGACGATCAGCTTGGTTTCGTGAAGGCACTCGAAATACGCCATTTCGGGGGCGTAGCCGGCTTCGGTCAGAGTCTCGAACCCGGCCTGGATGAGGTGGGTGATGCCGCCGCACAGCACGGCCTGCTCGCCGAACAGGTCGGTCTCGCATTCCTCGCGGAAATTGGTTTCTATGATACCGCTGCGGCCGCCACCGACGCCGGAGGCGTAGGCCAGCGCCACGTCGTGCGCGTTGCCGCTCGCGTCCTGGTGCACCGCGATCAGGCACGGGACGCCGCCGCCGCGGGCGTACTCGCTGCGAACGGTGTGGCCGGGGCCCTTGGGTGCGATCATGATGACGTCGATATCGGCGGGCGGCTCGATCAGCCCGAAATGGACATTGAGGCCGTGCGCGAAGGCGATCGCGCTGCCGGGTTTCATGTTGCCCTTCAGGTCGTTCTCCCAGATCGCGGCCTGGTGCTCGTCGGGCGCTAGAATCATCAGGATGTCGGCCCATTTCGCCGCATCCTTGTTGTTCATCACCTTGAAGCCGGCGGCCTCTGCCTTCTTCGCCGTCGCGGAACCCTCGCGCAGCGCGATCGCGACGTCCTTGACCCCGCTGTCGCGCAAATTCTGCGCGTGCGCATGGCCTTGCGAGCCGTAGCCGAGCACGACGATCTTCTTGTCGGTGATCAAGTTCAGATCGGCATCGCGATCGTAATAGACACGCATGTTCCTTGGTCCCTTTTTTGGTCGGTGGTCCCGCTTCGCGCGGGCGATGATTACGCGGCTTCCTTGCCCCGCGAAATGGCGACGATGCCGGTGCGGGCGACCTCGATCAGGCCGACTTCGCGCATAAGTTCGACAAACTTGTCAATCTTCTCGGTCCCGCCGGTGACTTCGAACACGAAGCTCGACGTCGTCGCATCCACCACCCGCGCGCGGTACACGTCGGCGAGCCGCAGCGCTTCGATCCGGTGATCGCCGGTCCCCGCGACCTTTACCAGCGCCAGCTCACGCTCGACATGCGCGCCCTCCGTGGTGAGATCGCTGACCTTGTGCACCGGCACGAGCCGGTCGAGCTGCGCGACGATCTGTTCGAGCACGTGCGGGCTGGCCGAGGTGACGATCGTGATGCGGCTGACCGATTTGTCCTCGGTGATCTCGCTCACCGTCAGGCTCTCGATATTGTAGCCACGCGCGGTGAACAGCCCGGCGATCCGCGCCAGGATGCCCGGCTCGTTGTCGACGATCACCGCCAGCGTGTGACGCTCGGTCGCTTCTTCCCTGATATGCATCAGACCAAAGCCTTCGCTTCGTCATCCATCGTGCCGGAGACTTCGTTGGCCTGGAGGATCATGTCCGTATGCGCCGCGCCCGACGGGATCATCGGGAAGCAATTGGCGAGCTGCGCGACGCGGCAATCGACCATCACTGGGCCGTCATACGCAAGCATGTCGGCGATGCCGGCATCGAGCTCGCCGCGCTCTTCGATCCGGATACCTTTCCAGCCGTACGCTTCGGCGAGCTTCACGAAATCGGGCAGCGCGTCGCTGTAGCTCGACGAATAGCGACTCTCATAGGTCAGTTCCTGCCATTGGCGGACCATGCCCATATATTCGTTGTTGAGGATGAACACCTTGACCGGCAGTCGATATTGCGTCGCCGTCGCCAGTTCCTGGATGTTCATCTGGATCGACGCTTCACCGGCGATGTCGATGACGAGCGCATTCGGGTTGCCGAGTTGCGCGCCGATCGCGGCGGGCAGGCCGTAGCCCATCGTGCCGAGCCCGCCCGAGGTCAGCCATTTGTTCGGTGCCTCGAACCCGAAATGCTGCGCGGCCCACATCTGGTGCTGGCCCACTTCGGTGGTGATGATCGGCGACTTGGCATGTGTCGCCTCCCACAGCGCGCGGATCGCGCGTTGCGGCATGATCGCCTTCGGATCGCTTTCGGGGAAGTCGAGCGACTTCACCGTGCGCCAGCCCTGGATGCGGCGCCACCACTCGGCGGTGTCGGGCTTGGGATGCTGGCGCGCTTTCCAGATGCGGACCATATCCTCCAGCGCGTGGCCGACATCGGCGACCACCGCGACGTCGATCCGCACCGTCTTGTTGATGCTGGAGCGGTCTATATCAACATGGACCTTGCGCGCGTTCGGCGCGAAGGCGTCGAGACGGCCCGTCACGCGGTCGTCGAACCGCGCGCCGAGCGCGACGATCAGATCGGCCTGATTCATCGCCCAATTTGCTTCGTAAGTCCCGTGCATGCCGAGCATGCCGAGCCATTGTTCGTTGGACGCGGGGAAAGCGCCGAGACCCATCAGCGTCGAGGTGACCGGCGCGCCGGTGATCTTCGCCAGTTCGCGCAGCAATTGTGATGCGCCCGGACCCGAATTGATGATCCCGCCACCGGTATAGAGGATCGGCCGCTCGGCGGCGGCAAGCATGTCGACGACTTGCTCGATCAGTGCCGGGTCGGCCTTCACCTGCGGGCGATAGGTCTTGTGCTGGATCGGGCCGGGCTTGATGTATTTGGCGGTCGCGACCTGGACATCCTTGGGGATGTCCACGACGACCGGCCCAGGACGTCCCGAGGTGGCGATATGGAACGCCTCATGGATCGTCGCGCCGAGCTTCGCCGGGTCCTTCACCAGGTAGTTGTGCTTGGTGCAGTGTCGCGTGATGCCGACCGTATCGGCCTCCTGAAACGCGTCGGTGCCGATCAGCGCCGTCGGGACCTGACCGGTGATGACGACCATCGGAATCGAATCCATCAGCGCGTCGGTGATCCCGGTGACGGCATTGGTCGCACCCGGGCCGGAGGTGACGAGCACGACGCCGGGCTTGCCGGTGGAGCGCGCATAGCCTTCCGCCGCGTGCGTCGCGGCTTGTTCGTGCCGCACGAGGATGTGGCGGATGCGCTTCTGCTTGAAGATCGCGTCATAGATCGGAAGCACCGCGCCGCCGGGATAGCCGAACACGACCTCAACCCCGAGATCGCACAGCGCCTCGATCAATATGTCTGCCCCTGAACGTTCCTGGACCATCAAATCACCTTTTGTGCGCTGCGGCGTAGAAAAACTAAAATTATCCGTCAACCGCAAATAACGTAATTATCTTTCAAATTTGGTCGCGGGATATGCGCGATGCAATAAAAAAGCCGCCCGGAGACGGACGGCTTGGGCAGTCGGCTCTCCGGACGGCGGGTCAGGGAATAATAAGTACGATCCGGGTCGAAAGCGCGCACGCCACTGCCAGGCCGACAGGCTGGATCAGGCAGGGCGACGTCGCGGTCATACCATTTGGCTATCAGACGGTGCTCCGATTGCCAAGCGCTCGGTTAGCAACGCCGGATCGGGAACGCCGTCCGCCCGCTTCCAGTCGGCAGGTGGCTGGTTGCGAAACCACGTATATTGCCGCTTGGCGTATTGGCGGGTGGCAAGACTGGCGCGCTCGATCGCCTCGCTGACCGTGATCGCGCCAAGCGACGCAGCCGCCAGTTCTGGCAGGCCGATCGCGCGGCGGATCGGTGCATCGAGCGGCACGTCCTCGCGCGCGACCAACGCCGCGACCTCGGTCATCGCGCCCTCGTCGACCATCGCGGCGAAGCGCCGGTCGATCCGCTCGTTGAGCCATTCGCGGGGCGGCAACAGGATCAGCGGGGCCAGATCGACGCGGCCGCCGATCCCGCCGACGCGTTGTTCGCGCCACGATGCGATCGAGCGGCCGGTCGAGCGAACGACTTCGAGCGCGCGGGCGATCCGTGTGGTATCGGTGGCGTTGAGCTTGGCAGCTTGCGCGGGGTCTGCGGCCTGAAGCTCGGCATAGGCGTCGGGGGTCGGCATCGCGCGTATTTCGGCGCGGATCGTCGGGTCGATCGCCGGCACCGGCGCGATGCCGTCGATCAGCGTACGCATATAGAGCCCGGTCCCGCCAACCAGTATCGGCAAGATGTTCGCCGCGATCGCCTCGTCGATCGCCTCGCGCGCTTCGCTGGCCCAACGCGCCGCGGAATAGCCGGTGTCGGCGGCATCGACATGCCCGAACAGCCGATGCGGCGCGCGCGCTTCCTCTACCGTCGATGGGCGCGCAGTGACGATCCGCAGGTCGCGATAGACCTGCGCGCTGTCGGCGTTGATGATCGTCCCACCGTGCCGTTCGGCTAGCATCAGCGCGATCGCGGACTTGCCGCTCGCGGTCGGCCCTGCGATGAGCGCGACTTTCGGGAGGCCATTCTTGTTCATCGCGACCTTGATAGCCGCGCACCTGCCGGAGGGCGAGGTGTCCGCCGCGTATGACCGGCTCGACGCGGCAGGTTGCCTGCCGGTCGCGACGGTGTGGCTCGAAGCTGGCGAAGCGTGCGACCTGCAGTTCGGCCGCGATATGGTGGCTGCGCGGACCGCGTTGGAGGGTCATGGCTATGACGTGGTCGTTCAGTCCGCCGAGCATCGCCGCAAGAAACTGATCGTCGCGGATATGGATTCGACGATGATCACCGTCGAATGCATCGACGAACTCGCCGACTATGCCGGGATCAAGGCCGAGGTCGCGTTGGTCACCGAAGCGGCGATGCGTGGGGAGATGGATTTCGGCGAGGCGCTCGACGCACGCGTGGCGTTGCTCAGGGGCATGGACGAGGGCGTGATCGACCGCTGCCTCGCCGAGCGTGTCGAGATTACGTCCGGCGCGCGCGAACTCGTCCGCACGATGCGCGCAAACGGCGCGACCGCGATCTTGGTGTCGGGCGGCTTCACCCGCTTCGCCGAGCCGGTCGCGCGCGAGATCGGGTTCGATCGCGCGATCGCCAATGTCCTCGAGGTCACGGACGGCAAGCTGACCGGCACGGTGACCAAGCCGATCGTCGATTCTGCGACGAAGCTGGCGACGCTGTCGGAAGCGATGCTGGACCTGAGGCTGATGCGCGAGGAAACTCTAGCGGTCGGCGATGGCGCCAACGATCTCGCGATGATTACGCAGGCCGGGCTAGGCGTGGCGTATCACGCGAAGCCGGTCGTCGCCCAAGCGGCCGGCGCGCGCATCGATCATGGCGATCTGTCGGCCTTGTTGTTCGCGCAGGGGTATGCGCGAAAGGACTGGGTGACGGCTTAAGGCGCGACCGGGACGCACGGTTTGACCGTGCCGCACGCGCTCGTCGCTTCGGCCTTCGACCGATACGGTCCGACCAGGACCTTCGTCAGCGCGCCGACCTTCACGAAGCTCGCTTGGCGACCAGCAAAACGCCCGCCGACCTCGCTCCACAATTTGTGCGCGTTGTTAGGGTCGCCGAATGCGCCGAGCTGCACGCGCCAGCCGCCCGCAGCGACGACAGGCGCCGGTTTCGGTGCAGGCTGGGGCGGAGCCGGCGGCGCGGCGATCGGGCGCGGGACGTAGATAGTGGCGGGCGGGCCCGCGACGACGACCGGCGGCCTCGCTTTGGCCGGCTTGGGCGGTTTGCCCGGCTGCGGATAGGGCGCGCCGGCGGCGCTCGGCGGCACGTCGACCACGCCGACGCTCGGCCTCGCGGTACCGGAATAGTTGCCGGCCAGCTCGTCGCCGTAGCTCGGCCGCCCGACCTGCTGCTCATATTGTCGCGCGAGCGTGATGCCTTGCTGGCGCTGATCGTTGGGAACGTATGTTGTCCATGTCGGCCAGCGTCTGCGATGCCTGCGGCAGCCCAGCCGCCGACGCACGCACCATCAGCGCATAGGCGCGCACCCAATCGCGCGGCACGCTGTCGCCGTTGAACAGCATCGTGCCGAGCACGAGTTGCGCGCGCGGCTCGCCCCGCGCCACCGCCTTTTCGAGCCACGGCAGCGCTTCGTCGCGCTTGCCATCCTGGAACAGCGCGAGACCGTAATTGTCCTCCGCCTGCGGATGCCCCTGCAGCGCCGCCTTGCGGTACCAGCTTTCCGCCATCGGCAGATCGACCGGCACGCCGCGGCCCAGCTTATAGGCCATGGCGAGATTGAACTGCGCGTCGGGATCGCCCGCGATCGCGCCTTTGCGCCATTCCGCGACGGCGGTGACATAGTCGCCGCGGTTCCAGGCATCGACCCCCGCCTTGGTATCGGCCAGCGCCGGCGCGCCCGCGATGAAAAGGGAAAGCGCCGCAGCGCCGATCAGCATTCGCATGGTTACGCGTCCCCGCACAGCATCACCCTGATGGGCTTCATAATGCTCTCTATCGGGCGAATGGCAAAGATTTCGTTCAGGATGTGGCAGCACCCCCGTCATTTCATAACGCACGCGTTAACCGGTTCTTAGGTCCCGGCATGGCACTCAACCGTTGAATAGCGGGGAGTTACAGGATCAATGCGCGTTCTCGCGATGGCATCGCAGAAGGGCGGATCGGGCAAGACGACGCTGTCTGGGCACCTTGCGGTGCAGGCACAGCTCGCCGGCGCCGGACCCGTCGTGCTGATCGATATCGACCCACAGGGGTCGTTGTCCGACTGGTGGAACGAGCGCACGGACGAATATCCGGCGTTTGCCCAGACCACGGTTGCGCGGCTCGCCGCCGATCTCGAGGTGCTGCGTCAGCAGGGCTTCAAGATGGCGGTGATCGACACGCCGCCGGCCATCACGATGGCGATTCAGAGCGTCATCCAGGTCGCCGAGCTGATCGTCATCCCGACGCGTCCGTCGCCGCATGACCTGCGCGCCGTCGGCGCCACGGTCGATCTATGCGAACGCGCCGGCAAGCCGCTGATCTTCGTCGTCAACGCCGCGACACCCAAGGCAAAGATCACGTCGGAAGCCGCGGTCGCGCTGTCGCAGCACGGCACCGTCGCGCCGATCACGATCCACCACCGCACCGATTTCGCGGCGTCGATGATCGACGGCCGCACGGTCATGGAAGTCGACCCCAAGGGCCGTTCGGCGGCCGAAGTCGTCGAGCTGTGGAGCTATATCGCCGATCGTCTCGAAAAGAATTTCCGCCGCACCGTCTTCGCCGCGCCGACCAGCGTGCCGTCGACCTTCGGCATGCAGCGTCCCGCGGCGGGCGGTGGCTTCGGCCGTCGCGTGCTGGGCTGAGGGGGTCGCGATGATGAGCGAACCCAAGCCTTTTGCCTCGCTGTCCTCGGGCCTGTTGGCGCGCAAGGGTCAGGCGAAGCCGGCCATGCGTCCGCAGGGCTTCACTGGCGGCTATTCGTCGCTGGCGGGCGGCCTGGAAGACCTCGGCTGGAACGACATGGGTCAGATGATCGAGCCTGAGGCCGACGTCCATCCGATCCACGAGAACGAGATCGTCGCGCCGCCCGAGGGCGTGCCGCCGGTCCTGGCGCAGCGCCGCCAGCTGAAGGAAGAACTCGAAGCCCCGGTCATCGAGGCTCCGATCGACGATCATCAGGTCGCGATCGATGCGCCGACGCCGCCGGTGCCCGCCGAAGTGGTGTCGATCGTCCGCCGTCCGGTGTCGGTCGCGACCGCCAATCGGCTGGCGCGCGAGACTCGGCACAAGGCCAAGGCGGCGTTCACGCTCCGCCTCGACGAAGACCGCCACCTCCGCCTGCGCCTCGCGAGTGCGCTTAGTGGCCGGTCGGCGCAGCAATTGGTGACCGAAGCGCTCGACGCGTTTCTCGAATCTGTTCCCGAAGTCGACGACCTGGCGCGCCAGGTTCCGGTTCGGGCCAAGGGTTGATTGGGGGCTTTTGAGATGAAGACCATCGGTTTGAACGCGAGCCTTTCAGCACTGGCGCTGTGCGTCGCGGTCGGCGGCCTGGTTCAGGGTGTCGCAGCTGCCGGCGAACGCACGGCGGCACAGCTTGCCGCGGCGGCCCGCGACGACGCATCGAAAGCGTCGAGGGCGATCGCCAAGCGGAACGCCGACGACGCGGTACGCTACGCAGAGCTAGCCGTGGGCGAACAGCCGCAGTCGGCCGAATATCGCGCCTTGCTGGGTCAGGCGTATCTGATCGCCGGCCGCTTCAGTTCGGCCAGCACCGCGCTCACCGATTCGCTCGGCCTGGCGCCGGGTGACGGCAAGGTCGCGCTCAACCTCGCGCTCGCGCAGATCGCCGAGGGCGATTGGCAGGGTGCGCGCCGTACGCTCGACAGCAATTCGGGTTCGATCTCGGTCAGCGACCGTGGTCTGGCGATGGCGCTGGCGGGCGATCCCGGCTCGGCGGTCGATCTGATGCTGCCGATGGCGCGTCAGCCGGGCGCCGATTCGAAGCTGCGTCAAAATCTCGCGCTCAGCCTCGCACTGGGCGGCCGTTGGCAGGATGCCAAGGTCGTTGCCGGTATGGACCTGTCGCCGACCGAAACCGACAAGCGGATCGAAGAATGGGCCGCGTTCGCGCGTCCCACCGGTCGCGCCGATCAGGTCGCATCGCTGCTGGGCGTGAGCCCGGTGTCCGATCCCGGCCAGCCGATCGCGCTGGCGCTCAACGCCGCGACTCCGGTCGTCGCCGTCGCCGCCGTCGCGCCGACCCCGGTCACCGGTGCGCCGGCCGCTGCCTTTGTCGCCGCTCCTGCTCCTGCCACCGTCGTTGATCCGATGGTCGCACCGAAGCCTTCGGTATCCGGCGTCGTGTTCGGTGCGCGGGCCGAAGTCGTGCAGCCGCTGCCGATCAAGGCCGTGGTGACGGCGCCGGTCAAGCCGGTCGTCGCGTCATCGCCGGTCAAATCCAAGAATTTCGTCAAACCCCTGGTCGCAACCACCACCCCGGGCGCTTCCAAGGTCGGCGTGAAGCCTGTCGTCGGGAAGGGCAACTTCGTTGTCCAGCTCGGCGCCTATGACAGCGCGGGCGTCGCTCGCGATGGCTGGGCACGGGCTTCACGCAATTTTTCGGGCTATGCGCCGCAAGGCATGCCGATCACGGTGGCGGGCAAGACCTATTACCGTCTATCGGTCGGTGGCTTCGACGAAGCGGGCGCCAAGCGCCTGTGCTCGAACTATCGCGCCAAGGGCGGCAAGTGCTTCGTGCGCGCGACCGCGGGCGACACCGCCGCGGCCTGGACGAAGAAGTAAACTAAGCCAAAATCTCCGCGCCGCCCTTCCACAGGCGGAGCACTTTTCCTTGAGCCGGCAACCCGTCGAATGGCGTGTTGCCGGCTCTTGCCGTCATGGCCTCGCCCTTGATCTGCCACGGTGCGGTTTCGTCGAGCAACAGCAGATCGGCCGACATGCCGGGCGCCAGCGAGCCGGTTTCCACACCGAGGATCCTGGCGGGGTTGGCCGCAAGAAGCGCGAACAGCCGCTCGATCGGCAGGTCGAGCGATAGCGATAGCGCAAGCAACGTCTCCGCCCCCGACGCGCCGGCCGCGGCATCCGCGAAGGGCAGGCGCTTTTCCTCCGGCCCGCGCGGGTCGTGTCCCGAACACAGCACGTCGACGGTGCCGTCCCTGACCGCTGCCAGTGCGGCCTGACGGTCGCTCTCGTCGCGCAACGGCGGCGACAGGTGCGCGAAGGTGCGGAAATCGCTCATCGCATTGTCGGACAGCAGGAGATGGGCAGGGGTGATCCCGCAGGTCACGCGCGCGCCACGTCGTTTGGCGGCGCGGATAAGAGCGAAGCCCGCTGCGGTCGTGACCTGACGAACGTGCAGCCGCGCGCCGGTTTCCTCGGCCAAGGCGACATCGCGCGCGACCGCGAGCGCCTCGGCAATCGCAGGCGCAGCGGGCAGACCGAGTCGGGTCGCGGTCTCACCCTCGGTCGCAACCTTGCCGTCGGTCAGTCCGCCATCCTCGGCATGCGTGATCACGGCCAGATCGAGGTCGCGGGCATAGGCCAGCACTTTCCGCATCACCCCGGAGTCCGCGATCCAGCGCCGGCCGGTCGACACGGCTTTCGCGCCGGCTCCCTTCATGATCGCCATTTCGGCAAGATCGATCCCGGCCAGTCCTTTGGTCGCGGCGGCGATCGGGTGGATCCACAGGCGCGGCTTGCCGACCAGAGACGCACGCTGAACGATGCCCGGGTCGTCGAGCACCGGCGATTGATCGGGCATCAGCCCGACCCGCACGATTCCACCCGCGCGGAACGCTGCGCGGTCGATGGCGAACACGCCGAGATCGACAATGCCGGGCGCCAGCGTCTTGCCTCTACAATCGATTGTCGTCGCGTTCGGGGCAGGGGAGCCGACGATCGTCCCGTCACGGACGTGAAGTTCGCCCGGCTCCGCACCGTCGGGTCGCACGATGCGCGCGTTGACGAAGCTGAGGTCGGTCATGCCCACCCCTCCACGCCGCGCGCGCGTCGTGTCAGCACATCGAGGCATGCCATGCGCACCGCAACGCCCATTTCGACCTGCTCGGTGATGGCCGATTGCACACCGTCGGCGACATTCGAATCGATCTCGACCCCGCGGTTCATCGGGCCGGGATGCATCACGAGCGCGCCAGGCTTGGCACGTTCGAGCCGCTCGGTCGTCAGCCCGTAGCGAAGATGGAATTCGCGTGTGGACGGAATGAACGCTCCCGACATCCGCTCGTTCTGCAGGCGCAGCATCATCACAACGTCGGCGCCGTCGAGCGCAGCGTCGAAATCGGCGTAGGGCGTCACGCCCATCCGCTCGATGGCGGCGGGCATGAGCGTCGCCGGCGCAACCACGCGAACCTCCGCGGCCAGCGCGGTCAGCGCCAGGATGTTGGATCGCGCGACGCGACTGTGCAGGATATCGCCGCAGATAACCACGCGCTGGCCCGCGATCGACCCGCGCCGCCGCCGGATCGTCAGTGCGTCGAGCAGGGCTTGCGTGGGATGCTCATGGCTGCCGTCGCCGGCGTTGAGCACCGGGCAATCGACCTTGTCCGCAATCAACCGCACCGCGCCCGAACTCGCATGACGGATGACGATCATGTCGGCGCGCATTGCGTTCAGCGTCTGCGCGGTGTCGATCAGCGTCTCGCCCTTCTTCACGCTCGATTGCGCGACCGCCATGTTGACGACGTCCGCACCAAGCCGCTTCCCCGCGATCTCGAACGACAGCAATGTGCGCGTAGAGTTCTCAAAGAACGCATTGATCAGCGTCAGGCCTGCGAGCCGCTTGTCGGGTTTGGCGCGATTGCGATTGGCCTCGATCCATTGCTCGGCTTCGTCGAGCAGGAACGCGATCTCGTGCGGTTGAAGACCGTCGATTCCGGTCAGGTGCCCGTGCGGGAAGACGGCGCCGCCCGAAATGAGGGCGGCGGGGCGATGATCGGACGATTGCATTAAAGCCGTCGCCTAAACCGAGCGAGCCTCGCGCGCAAGGCACGCCAGTACCTAATCTAGATTAGGATTCGATGGGTTCCCTTCGTGACGTTTTTTGGACAAAGCAGTCAGCGGGGGAATCAATGTCAGATCGGGTCGCACCCGGGCGCGCCGCGCCCGACGTCCGTTTTTACCTGCCGGCGCCGCTGTTGCGGTCGCTGGTCACATCCTATTACGTCGTCGATGCGCCTGGGCCTCTGGCCGATTTCACGCATCCCGAATGGGGCAACATCCGCTTTCTGCTGGTCGGCGACATGCGGTTCGGCAGCCCCGACGGCCACGACATGACGCCGCCGCCGGCACCCGCCGTCATTTTCGGCCCGACCGACCGTACGCGCCGGTTCGACAGCCGAGGAGGTCTGACGATCGGCATCGGGCTGACGCCGATCGGCTGGTTGAGCCTGATCGGCAGCGACGCGTCGAAGGCCGCGAATGCTATCCTGCCGCTCGGCGACGAGCTCGGCACCCCGGGCGAGGCGCTCCGCCAGACCCTGGCCGCGGCGCAGGACGATGCGGCGATGGTGGCGATCCTCGACGCCCTGCTAATGGCGCGTAGGCCCGAACCGAGCCGGTATCACGATGCCGTCGCGAAGGTTCAACAGGCACTGCTCGACGGCAAAGCAGATCAGGTCGCGGAACTCGCCGAGGCAGTCGAGATGGAGCAACGCACGCTGCACCGCGTGTGCCGCACGGTGTTCGGTTTCTCGCCAGTGCGCCTACTGCGACGCCAGCGCTTCCTGCGCACGCTCGCGAAGGTCCGCGACGCGCTCGATCAGCCGCTCGGCCAGCTCATCGATTCGCAATATTACGATCAGGCGCACTTCAACCGCGACTTCAAGGCGTACATGGGCATGACGCCGATGACGTATTTCGGTACCCCCCGCGAAGTCATGCGCCGGGCGGCGGAACAGCGTAATGCGCTCCTCGGCGCGCCGGTGCAGGGTCTCCACATCCCCCGAAAATAGTTGCTACACGCCAACCAGCGCGTCGATCGCCCCCTGCAGGATGTAACTCGCGGCGAGTTTATCGACCCGTTCGGCCCGTTTGGCGCGCGACAGGTCCTCGGCGATCATCTGGCGCTCCACCGCTTGGGTCGACCAACGTTCGTCCCACAGCAGGATCGGCAGGGCCAGGTCGGTCAGGTTGCGCGCGAACGCTCGCGTCGATTGCGTGCGCGGACTGTCGCTGCCGTCGAGGTTGAGTGGGAGGCCGACGACGAGCCCCTTGACCGCCTGGCCGCCGATCATCGCGATCAGTTGCGCCTTATCGGCCGTGAACTTCGTGCGGCGGATCAGCTCGGCCGGGCTCGCGAAACTCCATCCGGCGTCACATAGCGCCGTACCGATCGTCTTGGTCCCGACATCGAGCCCCAGCAGCCGACCGCCTTCCGGCAAGGCTGCGCGATAGGTTCCTCGATCCTCGGTGATCATTTTCCGGCAGGCGCGGGGGTTGCGCCCCACTTCGCCTGATACCGCCGCATCACGTCGCGGCGGACGTTCGCCCAGAACAGCGAATAATCGAACACGTGATAGTTGTTGCCCGGCAACACGTAACCGCCCAGATCGATCGGCGTTCCGATCGACAGCAGCCCGCGCCCGGTGCACGCCGCCGGCACGCCAGGTATTGCGAGCATCGCGGTGTCGAGCGCCTTGGTCGGCACCAACGTCCCCAGGTTGTCCTTCGCTTCGGCCGTACCATTCGCCGTGCCGGTGATCGGGTTCGTGCAGACCATTGCCGTGTCCTTGCGCGGCTGGCCGTCGAACCCGGTCGTCGCATCATAGACATCGAGCACCTGCGACGGATCGGCGGGTTCGGCGTAGCTTTGCCACGACAGGATGCAGCCAGCCTGATCGGCGGCGGTGCATTCGGGCAAGCCGAGCACCGGCAGATCGGCGGTCTTCGATATCGGCCAGCCGACGACGTACGCCGCGACGATCCGGTTCGCGAGCGGCTTGCCCGCGACGCGCTCCCGCAACAGTCGCTCGAGGTGCAGCGCGCCCTGACTATGTCCCGCGAGCACGATCGGCCGATCAGGCCCCACTTCCGCCAGAAATTCGTCGAACGCTGCGAGCACGTCCCTGTACGCGAAATCGAGCGCCTTCTCGGCGTCCGCCTGGCTGGTGAGGAACGCACCGAACGTCGCTTGTCGATAACGCGGCGCCCAAACATCGCCGATCTCGTTGAACGCGGAAGCCTGACCCTTGAGAAACACGCGCGCATATTGGTTGGCCCGCGGGTCGTCGAGCGGTGCGTTCCAGTGCGCGCGGTCGATGTACGAGGTAGGATGGATGAAGAAAACCGCCGCGGGACGCTTGTCGCCCGGCTTGAAGTTCGCGGGCGTCCACAAGGCAGGATTGCCCGGAATGTCGGGCCGCGCGAACCACATATCGGCATTCTTGTAGCGCTGCGCCGGCGTCGCGGGGCCACCGGCAAAGCTCTCGCCCGGTACCAGCGCCAGCTTCATCAATTCCTTCTGGAAATAATAGAGCAAGCCGGCGCCGATCGTGAACAGCACGATCAGGATGATGACGGCGTAGAGGAATTTGCGAGCCATGCAGCGCCGTTGCCCGATAGCCAGAACGGTTGCAATCTCGGCGCTCGGCCTTTAGCCGCGCCTGCATGTCCGTAGACGCCGCAACCGTAAAGAAGATCGCGAGCCTTGCTCGTATCGCGATCACCGACGAGGAGGTCGCGAAGATCGCGCCCGAACTCGATAATATTATGGGCTGGATCGAGCAGTTGGGCGAGGTCGACACGTCGGGCATCGCGCCGATGACCGCGGTTATCCCCAATCATTTGCGCCTGCGCGACGACGTGGTCGATGCCGACCCGCTGACCGCCGGCGGCAAGCGCGCGGCGGTCCTGGCGAACGCTCCGCAGGCCGAGCATGGCTTCTTCACCGTGCCGAAGGTGATCGAATAGTGGCCGACATCACTGATCTCGGCGTGGCCGCCATCCGCGACGGCGTACGCGCCGGCACCTTCTCCGCGACCGACGTAGCCGAGGCGTTCAATGCGCAGGTCGCCAAGGCGAAGACGCTGAACACGTTCCTGGTCGAGACTCCCGAGCACGCACTCGCCGCCGCCAAAGCCACCGACGACGCGCGCGCCAAGGGTGACGAGCTCAAGCCGCTCGCCGGTGTGCCGATCGGGATGAAGGACCTGTTCTGCACGAAGGGCGTGGCCTCGACGGCGGCGAGCCATATCCTCGAAGGGTTCAAGCCTGAGTACGGATCGACCGTCTCGCAGAATCTGTGGGATGCGGGCGCGGGCATGTTGGGCAAGCTCAACATGGACCAGTTCGCAATGGGATCGTCGAACGAGACCTCGTATTTCGGTAACGTCATCAGCCCGTGGCGGCGCAGAGACGGCGGCAACGCGCCGCTCGCGCCCGGCGGCTCGTCGGGGGGCAGCTCGGCGGCGATCGCGGCGCGGCTGTGCCCGGCGGCGACTGGCACCGACACTGGCGGTTCGATCCGTCAGCCGGCGGCGTTCACCGGCATTTCTGGCATCAAGCCTACCTATGGGCGTTGCTCGCGCTGGGGAGTGGTGGCGTTTTCGTCCAGCCTCGATCAGGCTGGGCCGATGGCGCGTGATGTGCGCGACTGCGCGATCATGCTCGAGGCGATGGCCGGGTTCGACGCGAAGGATGCGACCAGCCTCCAGCTCGACGTACCCAGGTGGGAAGCGGGCCTGAACGCCAGCCTGGCCGGCAAGCGGATCGGTATCCCCAAGGAATATCGCGTCGATAATATGCCGGCCGAGATCGAGGCGCTGTGGCAGCAGGGCATTCAATGGGTCAAGGACGCCGGCGCCGAGGTGGTCGAGGTGTCGTTGCCGCACACCAAATACGCGCTGCCGGCCTATTACATCATCGCGCCGGCGGAGGCGTCGTCCAATCTCGCGCGCTATGACGGCGTACGGTACGGACTGCGTGACCTGCCCGAGGGGGCGAACTTGCAGGATATGTATGCCGCGACCCGGGCCGAAGGCTTTGGTGCCGAGGTGAAGCGCCGCATCCTGATCGGCACTTACGTCCTGTCGGCAGGATTTTACGACGCGTACTTCACACAAGCTTCGAAGGTCCGTGCGCTGATCGCTCGCGATTTCGACGAGGCGTGGAAGTCGTGCGACCTGCTCCTGACCCCGACCGCACCTTCGGCCGCGTTCGCGCTGGGCGAGAAGTCGGCCGATCCGATCGCGATGTACCTCAACGATGTCTTCACGGTGCCGTCTAGCCTTGCCGGGCTACCGGCGATGTCGGTGCCGGGCGGGCTCGACAAGGACGGCTTGCCGCTGGGGCTGCAGGTGATCGGCAAGGCGCTGGACGAGCAGGGCGTACTGAACGCGTGCCTGGCGATCGAGGAGCGGGCCGGATTTACGGCACGGCCTGAGGTGTGGTGGTAGGCTAGCGCGACCCCTGCGTTTTTTGCAGGGCGGCGATGATCGACTGACGCATCATCGCCAGATCCGCCGGCGATTCCGCGCCGAGGATACCGCGCGCAGCCTCCGGCAGATGCGCAGCGGGATCGACATCGCTCTTGAAGACGTAATGGTCGAACATCGCGCGCCACGACCGCCGTTGAGCGGGCGGTAGCTGGCGCAACGCGATCATGCCGTGCATCAGCGCATCCCAGGGCGACCCGACATCGCGGCGCGCCGGATTCCACCAATAGTTGACCAGCAGGTTCAGCGGCGAGAGCGCCTCTACGTGATGATACCAGCCATACGGGATGTAGATCGCATCGCCGGGCTCGAGTTCGACGGTCTGCGCGTCGGCGAGCGCGTCGGCAAACCCCGGGAAGCGATCGAGATCGGGCTGCGTCACATGCGCCATGCTGACCGCGGTGCCGGCCGGGGTGAGGTGGAACGGCCCCATGTACAGGTTGGCGACCTGCTCCGGCGGGAACAGCGTAAAGCGGCGGCGGCCGGCCGCGACGCAGGCGATGTTCTCGACCTGATCGTGATGCGTCGCGACGATCGCCGCCGTGCCCAGCCATAAACGTGGCTCGACGTCCGGCGGCAGGAGCGGCATCGGGTTGGCAGCGGCGAAGCCCGGCAGAATTTGCTCAGCGGCGACGCCCTGAATCGCCAGTCGGTCGGGCGCGGGGGCGTCCGCCTGTTGGTCGAGCGCGGCGAAAAAGTCGGCGATCGATGCCGGTTCGCGGTTGAAATTTGGCCGATCGACCGCCGCCGAGTAGTGCAACCGACCTTCCTCGCTGGCGGGCGAGCGTACCATTGCGAGCTGAACGTCGTTCGCCATCGCGGTGAGATAGTTGGCGAGTTCTCCCCGCTGCGCACTGACGACGACCGGCCAATCCGCGACCAGCCCGCGCATGACCACCGGCTCGCCCGCGTCGCTGATCGCGGCGAAGGCGGCGGCATCGGGAAGCGGGCGTTCGGCAACCGGCTGCATGAGCTCGCGGTCCGCTTTCGCCGCGATCAAGTCAAGCGAGGTTCAATCGGCGCGGCTGCGCTCGATCGAATCCAAAATCCGCGCGCCCGCCATGAACACCGCGACCGGGCAGACCGCGAAGAGCATCCAGCCGCCATAGCCGGGATATTGCTGGAGGTAGTGGACGCCGCGCTCGACCGCGCCGAGGCCGAGGCCATAGATAATCAGAAACGCTTCGAACTTGGTCTTGATGACGAACAGTCGGGCGAATTTGGTCCACATGTCCGCGATTTACGCATGACTCGTGCCAATGGCGGAAACGCGTCGTTCCGCGTTAACGGACGTGGTTATTTGTAAGTTAACCCGACGATTTCGAGCGCGTCGAGCAGCGCTTCGCGCGCGGCGCGGATGCGGGCGATCAGCGCAGGGTCGCCGATCCGGTCGATCGCGATTTCCTCCGGCCAATGTGCCTCGATAACCGCGGCGATGCGGTCGAGCTTGGCATCGTCGACCAGGAAGCGGGGATCGACCGTCGTGGGATCGGCGACTACGCGCAGGCGCAGGCATGCCGGACCGCCGCCGTTGCGCATCGACTGGCGGACATCGACCACCTCGACTCGGCGGATCGGGCCGTTGCCGGCGAGCATCTCCTGCAGCCAGGCCCAGACGGCACCATTGTCGCGCGTCTCGCCTGGGACGATCAGGGCCATCGTGCCGTCCGGCAGCGTCACGAGTTGCGCGTTGAATAGGTAGGACGAGATCGCGTCGGTGAGGCTTACACGGCTCGCGGGAATCTCGACGATCTCGGCCCAGGGCGCGATGCGAGTGATGTCGGCGTAGAGCCGCGCCTTGTTCTCGAACGCCTGCTCGTGCGCGAACAGCACGCGTTCGTTGGCAACCGCGACGACGTCGTTGTGAAACGCGCCGGCGGCGATCGCAGCGACCGATTGCTGGGCGAAGATCGTGTGATTCAGGGCGAGGCGATGCGCGCGGGCGACGGCTTCGGATGATTCGCGGCGTTGCCGGGCGGGAAAGGGACCGCCGCTCTCGCCATAGACGAAGACTTCGACGCCCGGCGCGCCATGATGCTCGGCGAGGCGCATGTGGTTAGCCGCGCCCTCGTCGCCGAACGGGGCGGGGACGGGTTCGTGTACCGCGAATGCCGGATCGGCGAACGCGAGGCGGAGTTGTGCCAGCGTCTCGGGCCATTCGTGGCTGCGGTGCGCCATCGTCACGAGGTTGGCGACAGTGAGGTGGCAACGGCCGTCCCCGGCGTCTGGGGCAGGCGAGACGGTCGCCGCGTTCGCCGCCCACATCGGCGACGCGGACAGCGCCTGCGCCTTCAGATGCGTCGGGGCATCGGCATAATCGATCGCCAGACTCGCCAACCAGCTGTCGTCGGGGCGATCGTGGGGCAGGAGGATACCTTGCGTCAGCCCCAATGCGAGGTTGGCGCGCATCTTCGCCACGCCCTCCAGTGCCGCTTCGCGCGGCCGTGACGTCATGCCGGCATTCGACGTGGCGGCCAGGTTTCCCGGGCTCAATCCGGCATAATTGTGGCTCGGCCCGACGATTCCGTCGAAGTTGATTTCGACGACCATCACGCGCGGCCGATATAGGTGACCTGGTCGCCCTCGCGGACGCCGAGCGCTGTCGCGGCGGTGCGATCTACGACTACGCCGCCACCCGCTTCGCGCATCTGGGCGAAGGCGCAGCGGAAGCCGGCAAGATGCCCGGTTGCGGCCAGTACGCGCTCCCCGCCGTCGTCATCGACCGCCACGACCGTCGCCACTTGCGAATCTGCGATGCTCTTCACGCGGTCGGTGTGGGCCGTCATCGTCGGCCCCCCGTCGAAAATGTCGATATACTTCTCGAACGCGAACCCCTCGCTTTCGAGCATGCGCATCGCGGCGCGACCGGAAGGGTGGGGGAGGCCGATGACGCTGCGTGCGCTCTCGGTCAGCATCGCGACGTAGATCGGGTGCTTGGGGAACAGATCGGCGATGAACTGGTGGCCGTGGGTCGCGTTGAAGCGGTCGGCGTCCTGGAAATTCATTCCGAAGAACCGCCCGGCCAAGCCGTCCCAGAACGGCGACCCGCCCGCTTCGTCGATGATCCCGCGCAGCTCCGCCAGGATGCGGTCGGCGAAGCGCTGACGGTGCATCGCGATGAACAGATAGCGGCTGCGCGCGAGCAGCATGCCGAGCCCGCCGGCGCGCTCGCCCGGATGGAGGAATAGACCGCCGACCTCGCTCGATCCTTCCAGGTCGGTGGTCAGGCTGAGCATTTCGGCGCGGAAGGTGCGGCCGAGTTCCTCGCTCTGCTGCGTCAGGGTCGCGATGCGGTAGGAATAGAAGGGGTGGTTGGTGCCGACTTGGCTGAACATCTGGCACGTCCCGCGGACTTCGCCAGTCGCGACGTTTTCCAGCATCAACACGAACACGTCGTCGCCGAGCGTTTCCTCGTCTCGCGAAAACGCTGCGCTGCTGACGCCGAGCCGTTTCCGCAAAGCGCGGCGATCGGCGGGCAGGTTGGTGAATCCGCCGCCGGTCAGCTTCGCCATTTCGTAGAGATGGTCGAGGTCGCCGTCGCTCGCGGCACGAATACGAAAGCTCACAATCCCCCCTTTTCGGCGATCTTCAACACCGTCAGCGCCGATAATGCCGCGCGTTCGACGAGCGAGTCGACCAACAGGAACTCGTCGGTCGAATGAATCGCCCCGCCACGCGCGCCCATCGTGTCCACCACCGGCACGCCGGCGGCCGCGATATTGTTGCCGTCGCACACCCCGCCGGTCGCTTTCCACCCGATATCGAGGCCGAGGTCCGCGCCGCTGTCCTTGACCAGCGCGAACAGCGTCGCCGCGCCGTCGTCGATCGGCTTGGGTGGGCGGTTGAAGCTGCCGTGCAAGTCGATCTGCACGTTGCGGTCGGCGGCAACCTCGGCGATGGCCCAGTCGATCGCGGCCTGGGCAGTATCGATCGCTTCGGGCGAGGCGGGGCGGAAATTGACGCGCAGGATGGCGAGGTCCGGGACGACGTTGTTCGGCCCGCCACCCTCGATCCGCGCCGGGTTGACCGCCAGCCCCTCCTGCTTCGCCGAGAACAGCCGGACGGCAAGATCGGACGCCGCCACGATCGCGTTGCGGCCGTCGTCGGGATTGCGTCCGGCATGGGCGCTCTTGCCGTGCACGACGATCGAGAAATTGCCCGTCCCGCCGCGCGCGCCAGCTAGGGTACCGTCGGCGAGCGCGGGTTCGTAGGTGAGGGCGGCTACCTTGCCACGCGCGAGGTCAGCGATCAGCGCGGCGGACGAGAAGGACCCGGTCTCTTCGTCCGAATTGATCATCACGTCGTAGCCGATCCGGCCCGCCAACGGCGATGTCTCGACCGCTTTCAGCGCGGCGAGCAGCAGCGCGAGACCGCCCTTCATGTCGGCCACCCCGGGCCCGTTCAGCGTGTTGTCGTCGAGGAAACGCTGGTCCTGAAACGCGTGATCGATCGGGTAGACCGTATCCATATGGCCCGTAAACAGCATCCGCGTCGCCGCATCAGGGCGGACGCGCAGGACAAGGTGGCGACCATGTTCGATCGCGCTGACCGTGCCATCGGTGGAAACGCTCTCGGCAGGAGCCGGGTCGATCAGCGACAGTTCGCCGGGCAGAACGGAGAAGGCATCGGCCAGTGCCCCCGCCATCATCCTCAGCCCGTCGAGGTTACGCGTCCCGCTGTTGATCGCTGCCCAGGCGCGCGTGTGGTCGAGCATCGGCTCGGCGGCGATCCGGTCGAGCAGCGCGGAAACGGCGGGGACTTTCATCCCCGCCGTCTAGGCCGGTCCGGTCGCGGGGTGAACCCCCGCGAAACGATCGTCAGTGTTTATTGGCGCCACTCGACGACGATCCAGCGCTCAGCGCAACGCGGCCCGCGTTGAACGGATTGCTGGCACCGTAACTCTTCGCGCTGCTGGGCTTGGTTCCGCCCGAACAGGCGAACTGGCGCGCCGAATCGTCAAGCGACCCGCCGCCGACGTCGCGCCATTTGCCCGATCCGACATCGTCGGCGAGCACGGTCAGGCTGGCGCTGTAGCCGGTCAGGTGCAGGAACCGGTAGCGCGGGGTCGAGCAGTCGAATTCGAGCACCAGCTCGCGCGATGCGGTGCCGTCGGTGTCGTCGGTCGAATGCACGCTCCACGCGGTCACGCGACGCAGCGAACCGCCCGTGTTCACGATGCTGTCGCGGTCGATGAAATAGGCGGTCGTCTTCGATTCCGACGTCGCCACCAGGAACCAGTTCTTCGCTGATGCTGGCATCGACCAGACCATGGCCGCGAGCGCTACCCACTTAAGCATGCGATACTCCCCTTACTTGCTTGGCACATCGTGCAGAGCCGCGCCGACCTTTGCAAGCGTCAGGCGCGGGTCAGATGTCCCGAAAATGCGGCGATCACGTCTTCGTAGAGCTTGCGTTTGAACGGTACGATCAAGCCGGGCAGTTCGTGCGGATCGACCCAGCGCCACGACATGAATTCGGGGTGCGGCGTCGCGAGGTCGATGTCGGTGTCGTCGCCGAGGAAGCGGTAGAGGAACCATTTCTGCCGCTGCCCACGCCATTTGCCCTTCCATACCTTGCCGATCAGATCGTCGGGCAAGTCGTAGAAGAATTCGCCTGGAGCCTCGGCGATCAACTCGACGTGCTCCGGGCCGACGCCGATTTCCTCGCCCAATTCACGGATCGCAGCCTCGCCGGCTTCTTCGCCTGGGTCGATCCCGCCCTGGGGCATCTGCCACGCTTCCATCGTCGTATCGAGACGCTGCCCCGCAAAGGCGAGGCCATCGGCATTGAGCAGCATCACCCCGGCGCAGGGACGATAGGGCAGGTCGTTCTTGTCGGTCATTCGGCAGCTTGGGCCATGACACGATCGCCCTCGGCTTCGACGATGATATCCTTGAGTGCGGCGAGCGCACCCATCACGTCGCCGACGCTCGACGGGATTGCTTTTCGCAAGGTGATGAAACCGTGGATGTTGCCCTTCGCTTCGCGAAACACGACCGGCACCCCGGCGGTGGCTAACGCTGCGGCATAGGCGCGCCCCTGGTCGCGGATCGGGTCGAGGCTGCCGGTCACCACCACAGCGGGCGGCATGTCCTCGAGATTGCCGAGCAACGGCGATGTGCGGATATGCTCGTTCTCGGCGCCGTACGCGGCCATGAACCAGTCCATGCTCTCCTTTGTCAGCAGATAGCCGTCGGCGAACTGGCTATAGCTCGGATATTCGCGGCTGGAGTCGGTTGCAGGATAGAAGGACAGTTGGGCGATCACCGGCACGGCGGCGGGTGCATCGCGCAAGGCGGCCGCGGTGACGATCGCGAGATTGCCGCCCGCGCTGTCGCCGACAAGGATCAACGACGTGACCGACCGGCCGATCTCGGCCGGACTGCCCGCGACCCAGCGCGCCGCCGCTTCGCAATCGTCCGGCGCGGCGGGCCATTTCGCTTCGGGGGCGAGGCGATAGTCGACCGCGACCACCGGCAGGTCCAATACGCGCGCCATCTCGGCGGTGAAGCTCGCGTGACTGTCGAGGTCGCCGATCACGAAACCGCCGCCGTGGAAGAAAACGACGGCAGGCCCCGGCTCGCGAGTGGCGCGCGGATCGAATAGGCGGGCCGGGATGTCGCCATCGGGGCCGGGAATGGCGAGGTCGAGCATCGTGCCGAGTTCGCCGATCGGCGGATCGGCGACGTCCTTCATCATCGTATAGACTGCGCGCGCGGACGGGGCGTCCATTTCGTGCATCTTCGGCCCCGGCATCGATGCGAGGAAATCGAGGAACTGGCGGGCATCGGGGCGGACGAAGGGGTCGGTCATGGCTATCCTCTCCAGAATTCAGTTCGTAAGTAAAACCGATGATCGCGGTCGTCCATCACCCGGATTATGTCGCGCCCGGCCAGCCGCGGTCGGGCTATCAGTGGAACAAGAACGGCGCGATCCGCGATCTGTTGCGCGCGGCAGGCGGTGCGATCGCATGGTTCGAGCCCGAGGCGATGGCCCGCGAGTGGATCGAGGCGGCGCACGATCCGGAATATGTCGCCGAGGTGATCGAGGCCCGCGTTCCCCGCGAGAAGGAACGGCGGATCGGCTTTCCGGTCAACGCGACGGTCGCACGGCGCGCGCAGATCGTGCCGGGCGGGACATACCTCGCGGCCAAGCTGGCGCTGGAGCGCGGCTATGCGGCGAACAGTGCTGGCGGGAGTCATCATGCGCTGGCGGATACCGGCGCGGGCTATTGCGTGTTCAACGACCTCGCCATCGCCGCGATCCGGCTGGCGGAAGAGGGGCGTCGCGTGCTGATCGTCGATTGCGATGTGCATCAAGGCGACGGTACCGCGGCGTTGACGGCGGGACGGCCGGGCATCGCGACTTATTCGATCCACGCGGCGAAGAACTTCCCGGCGCGCAAAGCGCGGTCGACACTCGACGTGCCGCTGGTCGATGGGGTGGGAGACGACGAGTATCTCGACACGCTCAAGGCGACGCTGGCGCCGGTGCTCGACGGCGAGCAGCCCGACATGATCCTCTATCAGGCCGGGATCGATCCATTCGAGGGTGATCGGCTGGGTAGGCTCAAGCTGACCGACGACGGTCTGGCCCGCCGCGAGCGCCTCGTCGCCCGCCTCGCGATCGATCGCCGCATCCCGCTCGCAAGCACGGTCGGTGGCGGGTACGGCGACGACGTCCTCGCGATCGCCCGCCGTCACGTCGCCGCGATCCTCACCTTGGGACAGGCGTTCGCCGACGGGTGGCAAAGAACGGTTTGCACACAGGCGTAACCGATCTACGTTGGTCGCCAGGGGCTCCGCGCATAGAGAAGCCCGACATGACGCAGGAACAGTGCTGACATGGCGACCGCCGCCCACGAAGTGACGCCCACGGAGGCGTCGGCCAATCCACCCGCAGAATCGATCGTCGTCCGCTTTGCCGGGGATTCCGGCGATGGGATGCAGTTGACCGGTGGGCAGTTCACGCTGTCCACCGCGCTGGCGGGCAACGACCTGGCGACCTTCCCCGATTTCCCGGCGGAGATCCGTGCGCCGCTCGGTACGCTGTTCGGCGTCTCCGCCTTCCAGATCAATTTCGGCTCGACCGCGATCGAGACGGCGGGCGACGAGCTCGACGTGCTGGTCGCGATGAACCCGGCCGCGCTCAAGACCAACGTCGATGCGCTCAAGCTAGGCGGGCTGATCATCGCCGACAGCGGCGAGTTCACCGAGCGCAACCTGGCTAAGGCGAAGTACGACGCCAATCCGATCGACGACGGTAGCCTGGCGAAATGGCAGGTGCTGGCGTTCAACATCTCGCAGTTGACGCTCGACGCGGTGAAGCCGTTTGGGCTCGGCAACAAGGAAGCGCTGCGCTGCAAGAATATGTGGACGCTGGGGTTGGCGCTCTGGATGTTCGACCGTGATCGCCAGCCGCTGATCGATTGGCTGAAGGCAAAGTTCGCGAAGAACCCGACGCTGGCCGAGGCGAACATCGCCGCGATCAACGCCGGGCACGCTTATGGCGAAACGGCGGAGATTTCCGGCCCGCTGACCCAGCACCATGTCGCCGCCGCACCGGCTGAGCCTGGCCTGTATCGGACGGTGACCGGCGCCGAGGCGATCTCGATGGGGCTGGTCGCAGGCGCGCAACTCGCCGATCTGCCGATGTTCTTCGGCGGCTATCCGATCACGCCGGCATCGGCGATCTTGCATCACCTGTCGCGTCTGAAGGAGTTCGGCGTCACCACCTTCCAGGCGGAGGACGAGATCGCCGCGGTCGCCTCGGCGATCGGTGCGTCCTATGCAGGGCAACTCGGCGTCACCTCGTCGTCGGGGCCGGGCATCGCGCTGAAGGGCGAAGCGATCGGGCTCGCGATCATGACGGAACTGCCGCTGGTGGTAGTCAATTCGCAGCGCGGCGGCCCGTCGACCGGCCTGCCGACGAAGACCGAGCAGTCCGACCTCTATCAGGCGGTCTATGGCCGTAACGGCGATGCGCCTATGCCGGTGATCGCCGCGCGATCGGCTGCCGATTGTTTTGAAGTGGCGATCGAGGCGTGCCGCATCGCAACCGAATACATGACGCCGGTGATGCTGCTGACCGACGGCTATATCGCCAACGCCGCAGAGCCCTGGAAGGTGCCGGAGGTCAACGCCTATGCGCCGTTCCCGGTCAAGTTCACGACCGAGGTGCCGAGCGACGGATTCAAACCTTATGCCCGCGACAACAAGCTCGCGCGGCCCTGGGTGAAGCCCGGCACGCCTGGTCTGCTCCACCGGATCGGCGGGATCGAGAAGGCGCAGGGAACGGGCAACATCGACTACTCCCCGGCTAATCACCAGGCGATGACCGACACGCGTCAGGCGAAGGTCGCGGGGATCAAGGTGCCCGACCAAACGGTCGAACTCGGTAATGAGCGCGGCAAGCTGGCGGTCGTTGGTTGGGGTTCGACCTTCGGGCCCATCCACCAGGCGGTGCGGCGTGCGCGGCGCAAGGGGCTCGACGTCAGCCACATCCACATCAGGCACATCTGGCCGCTGCCGGCGAACCTTGGCGCGTTGCTCAAGGGCTTTGACAAGGTGCTGGTGCCGGAGATGAACACCGGCCAGCTCAAGACCGTGCTGCGCGACCAGTACCTCGTCGATGCCAAGCCGCTCAACAAGGTGTCGGGCCAGCCGTTCCGCATCGTCGAGATCGAAGCCGCGATCGCGGCGATGCTCGACGGCGGTGGCGGCGGTGAAGTCCCCGCCGACAACACCGAATTGCCCTCGATCAAGGCAGTGAACCCATGAACGACATGACCCCGCCCGCAAAGTCGCTGCCCAAGGATTGGGAGACCGACCAGGAAGTACGCTGGTGTCCCGGTTGCGGCGACTATGCGATCCTGAAGGCGGTGCAGCGCACCATGCCGGAAATCGGCGCACGGCCGGAAAATACCGTGTTCGTCAGCGGTATCGGCTGTTCGTCGCGCTTTCCGTATTACATGGAGACCTACGGCTTCCATACCATCCACGGCCGTGCGCCGGCGGTGGCGACGGGGGTCAAGCTGGCCAATCCGGAGCTCGACGTGTGGATCATCACCGGCGACGGCGATGCGCTGTCGATCGGCGGCAACCATACGATGCACTTGCTGCGGCGGAACCTGAATTGCCAGGTGCTGCTGTTCAACAACGAGATCTACGGCCTGACCAAGGGGCAATATTCGCCGACGTCGCGCGTCGGGACGCGCAGTCCCTCGACGCCGTTCGGCTCGGTCGATCGTCCGGCGACGCCCTGTGCGTTCGCGCTGGGATCGGGCGCGCGGTTCGTCGCGCGCGGGATCGACGTACACAAGAACCTGCCGATGGTGCTGAAGGCGGCATACGCGCACCAGGGCGCGGCGTTCGTCGAGATCTTCCAGAACTGCATCGTCTACAATGACGACGTGTTCGCGGCGTTCACCGACAAGGCCAATTCGGGCAACCAGATGTGGGTCGAGCATGGCCAGCCTCTGCTGTTCGCAGGTGGTACCAAAGGGCTGACGATGGACACCGACCGGCTGGTGCTGAAGGTGGTCGATGTCGTCGATGGCGACTGGCAGGCAGCACATGTCGCGGTGCACGATCAGACCAATCGCGGCCTCGCGCACATGCTGGTCGAAATGCCGTTCGGTGCATTCCCGATGGCGCTCGGCGTGCTGTACGACGATCCCGCCCCGACCTTCGACAGCGCGGTGGTCGCGCAGAACAAGGCGGCGGCCGAGGGCAAGAAGCCCGACCTGCAGAAGCTGCTGAGCCAGGGCCAGACCTGGCAGGTCGATAAGCAACCGCGCGTCGAATAGGGAACGGCAAGGCGCGCTGGTCGTAGTGCGGGGGTGAGCGATCCCGTCATCCTCTGGCTGCGGCAGGATCTGCGGCTGGCCGACCAGCCGGCGCTGGCGGCGGCGGTGCATGACGGGCCGGTGGTGCCGGTCTACGTCCTCGACGACGACACGCCGAAGCATCGTAAGATGGGGGCGGCGTCGCGGTGGTGGTTGCATCACAGCCTCGACAGCCTCGACAGGGATCTGCGGGAGAAGGGATCGCGGCTGATCCTGCGGCGCGGGAAATGCGACGAGGAACTGGCCAAGGTCGCGGAAGAGGTCGGCGCGGGTACCGTCCATGCCATCCGCCACTACGAGCCGTGGTGGCGCAACGCCGAGCGGGCGGTGGCGAAGCGGCTCGATCTGCAGTGCCATGACGGCAATTACCTCGCGCCGCCGGGGTCCGTAGTGACGGGCGGTGGCCAGCCCTACAAGATCTACACGCCGTTCTGGCGCGCGCTGAACGAGGTGATGCCGCCGCGGCACTCGCTCAACCGACCGCGCGACATTCATGCGCCGGGTAAATGGCCCGGGAGCGACAAGCTGGCCGATTGGGACCTGCTGCCGACCAAGCCCGATTGGGCGACCGGCTTCGGCAAGGAATGGACGCCGGGCGAGGGCGGCGCGCACGACCGCGTGGACGATTTCGTCGATGAGGTCGCGGATTATGACGAGCGCCGCAATCTGCCGTCGGTCGAAGGCAGTTCGCGCCTGTCGCCGCACCTTCATTTCGGCGAGGTTTCGCCCGGCTATGTCTGGCATCGGCTGGCCGACAAGCGAGCCGATGTGTTCCTGAAGGAACTGGCGTGGCGCGATTATGCGCAGAACGTCATCCTGCAACTGCCCGACTACGCCTCGAAGAACGGCCGCGAGCGGTTCGATGACTTGCCGTGGCGCACGTCCAAAGCCGATCTCCGTGCCTGGCAGCAAGGGCGCACCGGCTACCCCATCGTCGATGCCGGGATGCGCCAGCTCTGGGGGAGCGGGTGGATGCACAACCGCGTCCGGATGATCGCCGCGAGCTTCCTGATCAAGCACCTGCTGATCGACTGGCGCGAGGGTGAGAAGTGGTTCTGGGACACGCTGGTCGATGCCGATTACGGCAACAACAGCGTCAACTGGCAGTGGGTCGCCGGGACCGGGATCGACGCGAACATGTGGGGCCGCATCATGGCGCCGTTGGTCCAGTCGGAGAAGTTCGACGCGGGGGATTATATCCGCGAATGGGTGCCCGAATTGCGTGACTTGCCCGACGAGCAGATCCACGATCCGGAACATCGGCCCGACGGCTATCCCGACAAGATCATCGGCCACCGCGAAGCGCGCGAGCGAGCGCTGGCGGCGGGGCGCAAGGTGCGCTGAGCCCAGTTAAGGTTACATGGGTTACATTCGGACGGCCGTTTGGCGCCATTGCCCCGGCGAGACGACCGCGATGCCACCGCGACGCGACTGGCCTGCGCCACTTGCGCGACGATGCCGCGCCGGTCGGTGTCCCGCGACGCGCCGCCGATGCTGCAATAAGACACCATCAACGCGCCGCCTTCGCAGCGCGGTCGAACGGATCGGCCAAACGCCGCTGGTGCTCGGCGAGCACGTTGTTCCAGGCATGATCGAACGGCGTATCCGCCAGTCGCCGGCGCAGCCGGTGGGCGCTCGACCGCGACATGCCGGCCGCTTGTGCGGCGCGCGCGACGCTGCCGGTGTCGAACAGGATTTTGAGGAATAGACGCTGTTTGGCGGGCGTCCACCGCGCACGGCTGGGCTGCTGGGTCATCCGGCAGTGTGGATCATGCGAAATCCTACATTGAAAGCATTTTCTCGCCTGTGCATGGAGCGTGGGATGGACGCGCGGGTGCAAATACAGGGGCGGCGCGGCACGGGCGGGCCGTTCGCGTGGATCGGGCGCCGTGTGCTCGCGCGGATCGATCGAGGGATCGCGGCCGGCGCGATAACGGCGTCGTTGCCCGGCGACGTGCCGCGGCGGGTCGGTGGTCGCGTAGCGGGCCCGGAAGCGATCGTCATCCTGCATTCGTGGCGGTCGCTATGGCGGCTGGCGACCGGGGGTTCTGCCGGATGGTACGAAGCGTGGGCGGCCGGCGAATGGGAGAGCCCCGACCCGGTCGCGCTGTTCGAGCTGTTCACGCTCAACCGCCATACGCTGGCGCGAGCGGCGCGGGCGCAGGGCCTGGGGCGCTGGCTGCGTCGGCAATGGCATCGCGCGCGGCACAACGACAGGGCGGGTGCCAAGCGCAACATCGTCGAGCATTACGACCTGGGCAACGAATTCTACGAGCTTTGGCTCGACCCGAGCATGACTTATTCGAGCGCGCTGTTCGCCGCGCCCGACCAATCGCTCGAGGATGCCCAGAATGCCAAGCTCCAGGCGATTTTCGATCGCACCGGGTGCGGGCCGGGCGATCGCATCCTCGAGATCGGCTGCGGCTGGGGTTCCTTCGCCGAAACCGCGGCGCGGGCTGGCGCGAAAGTCCATGGCATCACACTGTCGGGCGAGCAGAAGGCCTATGCGGCGGAGCGGTTGGCGCGCCAAGACCTGGCGGGCGAGATCACGCTGACCGACTATCGCGACGTGACCGGGACGTATGATGGCGTCGCCAGCATCGAGATGGTCGAAGCGGTCGGCGCGGAATATTGGCGCGACTATCTCACGACGATCGCTCGCGCGCTGAAGCCCGGCGGGCGCGCCGCGATCCAGTACATTTCCATCGACGACGCGATCTACGAAGACTATGCGAGCAACGTCGATTTCATCCAGCGCTACGTCTTTCCGGGCGGCATGCTACTGTCGGAAAGCCGCTTCCGCGCCATCGCCGAGCGCGTTGGCCTGACATGGCAGGACCGGCATGGCTTCGGGCGCGACTATGCCGAGACGCTGCAACGCTGGCGCGCGGCGTTCGACGCCGTCGTCGCTGCCGGGAGCTTGCCGCCGCGGTTCGATCGCCGGTTTATCGGGCTGTGGCGCTACTATTTGATGTATTGCGAGGGCGGCTTCCGCGGCGGCGCGATCGACGTCGCGCAGGTCACGTTGGTGAAGGCGGGTTGATCAGCCGACCCGCTCGACATGGCCCGATTCGAAGTCGTCGGCGATCAGCGCGACGATCCGCGCGGCGACGTCCTCGGGCGGTTTGACCTTGGTTGGGTCCTCGCCGGGATAGGCGCGTTCGCGCATCTTGGTGCGGGTCGCGCCGGGATCGATCACCGCGACGCGGATATTGCTGACGGCTTCGACTTCTTCGCCATAGGCCAGCACCAGCGTCTCCATCGCCGCTTTCGACGCGCCGTACGCGCCCCAATAGGCGCGCGGCTGGCGACCGACGCTGGAGGTCATCGCGATCACGCGGGCGTGGTCGGACTTGCGCAAGGCCGGGTCGAACGCGGCGATCATGGCTGCCTGCGCAGACACGTTGAGCGTCATCACGCGCGCGAATTCGCCTGGGTCGATCGCCGGGACCGCCGATAGCGAGCCGAGCGTCGCGGCGTTGAGCACCAGAATGTCGAGTGCGCCCCAGCGTTCGCTCACCGCCGTCGCCAGCCGTGCGATGCTGTCGCTTTCGGTCAGGTCCAGCGGCGCGATCGTCGCGGTGCCGCCGGCGGCGTGTATAGCTTCCTCGACTTCCTCGAGCGCGCCCGCGGTCCGCGCGGTCAGGATGACGTGCGCGCCCTCGGCCGCCAGCGCTTTGGCTGTCGCGGCACCAATGCCGCGGCTCGCGCCGGTCACCAGCGCGAGTTGTCCTTCGAATTTCTTGGTCATTTATTCCGCGGCTTCGTGGAGGGCCAATTGGTCGATCGCGTCGTGATCGGTCAGGCGGGTGGGGTAATCCCCGGTGAAACAGGCGTCGCAATAGCGCGGCGCCATGTCGTTTCGGCCGGCCTCGCCGAGCGCCTTGTAGAGCCCGTCGATGCTGACGAACGCCAGGCTGTCGGCATGGATGAAGTCGGTCATGCCCTCGACGCTGAAGCGCGACGCGAGCAGCTTCTCGCGCTCGGGCGTATCGACACCGTAGAAGCAGCTATTGGTCGTCGGCGGGCTGGCGATGCGCATGTGGACCTCGCGGGCGCCAGCTTCGCGCATCATCTCGACGATTTTGAGGCTGGTGGTGCCGCGGACGATCGAATCGTCGACCAGGATGATCGATTTGCCCTCGATCAGCGCGCGATTGGCGTTGTGCTTCAGTTTGACGCCGAGCCGTCGGATCTGGTCGCCGGGCTGGATGAAGGTGCGCCCGACATAATGCGAGCGGATGATGCCGAGTTCGAACGGAATGCCCGATTGCTGGGCGTAGCCGAGTGCGGCGGGCACGCCCGAATCGGGGACCGGGATGACGAGGTCGGCCTCGACCGGCGATTCGATCGCGAGTTGCGCGCCGATCGCTTTCCGCACCGAATAGACCGATTGGTCGCCTGCAATCGAGTCGGGGCGCGAGAAATAGACCCATTCGAAGATGCACGGACGCGCGCGCGTCTCGCCGAACGGGCGGAGCGAGCGGAGCTTGCCGTTTTCGACGATGACGAGCTCGCCCGGCTCGATCGAGCGGACATATTCCGCGCCGACGACATCGAGTGCGACCGTCTCGGACGCAAAAATGTAGGCATCGTCGAGGCGGCCCATCACCAACGGGCGGATGCCCAGCGGATCGCGGCAGGCGACCATCGCGTTCGGGGTCATCACGATCAGCGAATAGGCGCCCTCGACCCGGCGTAATGCGTCGATGAACTTGTCGAGCGGGTCGCGATAGCTGCTGGTCGCGACGAGATGGAGAATCACCTCCGTATCGCTGGTCGATTGGAAGATCGCGCCGCGCGCGACCAGATCGTCGCGCAGGAACATCGCGTTGGAAATATTGCCGTTATGCGCGACCGCGAACCCGCCGGTCGCGAGTTCGGCATAAAGCGGCTGGACGTTGCGCAACGCCGTCTCGCCGGTGGTCGAGTAGCGGACATGACCGCAGGCGACCTGGCCACGCAGCGCACCCATCACTTCTTCGCGGTCGAAATTACCCGCGACATGGCCCATCGCGCGGTGACTGTGGAAATGCGCGCCGTCCCAGCTGGTGACACCGGCCGCTTCCTGGCCGCGGTGCTGAAGCGCGTGCAGACCGAGCGCGACGAGCGCCGACGCGCCATCCGCACCGGACACGCCGAATATGCCGCATTCCTCGCGGAGCTTGTCGTCCTCGAACGGATTGGTCGTCAGCATGTGGGGTCCAGGAGCCGTGGGCCGAGGCCATATAGTGACGCGGATCAGCTTTGTCGCGCATTTGTCATCATCGCATCGCGCATTTTGTCGCGCCGGTGCGGGCGGCTAGGGAGGGACCATGACCGACTCGCGCGAAACAGGGCTGGCGCTCGATCCTAAATGGAGTGCCGAGGGGTTGATCACCGCAGTGGTCACCGATGGCGATTCGGGCGCGGTCCTGATGGTCGCGCACATGAACGCCGAGGCATTGCGCGCCACAGTCGATAGCGGCGAGGCGGTGTTCTGGTCGCGCAGCCGGGGCGAATTGTGGCGAAAGGGCGCGACGTCGGGCAACACGATGCGCGTGCGCGAGGTGCGGATCGATTGCGACCAGGATGCGGTGTGGCTGATCGTCGATGCCGCCGGGCCGGCGTGCCATACCGGCGAGCGGTCGTGCTTCTATCGGCGGATTACTGGCGACGCGTTGGAATCTGTCGCGTGAAGCGCGCACTAGCCGTCCTGCTGCTGCTCGGCGGCTGCCAAGGGCAATCGGCGCCCGATGCGCGACCAACCCCCTCCGGCCTGGAAGCGGCGGCGATCGAGGCGGGGATCATCTCCGATCCCGCCGGCACCGACCCGACCGGGCTCTACGCGCGCGACCGCGACAAGATCTGCATCGTACCGAGCGCGACGGCGTATCGGGTCGGCGTCTATGTCGATTATGGGAACGACTATTTCTGCAGCGGGTCGGGCGAGGCGACGCGGACGGGGGAAACGCTCCATGTCGAACTGAGCAGCGCGCCGGGCTGTAGCTTCGACGCGAAGTTCGACGGCGATCGTATCGCGGTGCCTGGCGCGCTCCCCGAGGCTTGCCAAAAGGCATGTTCCAAACGCGCATCGCTGGCGGGGTTGAACGTCGAGCGGTTGAGCGATTCCCCATCCGAAGCCGCCGCGCTCCGCGACGGCCGCGGCCGGATGCTCTGCGACAGCGGCAAGTAGCGTTGACGTAAACGTAAAGCGAGCGTAGCGTCGTCGCCATGCCGTGGGTCCCGTCCAACGCCGCGATCGAGCCGCTCCCCGATCAGGAGAGCTTTTCGATCTCCGATCTGTCGTGCGAATTCGGCGTCACCGCGCGCGCGCTTCGTTTCTACGAGGACGAAGGGCTGATCGCCCCCGAACGCCGCGGCACGCAGCGCGTCTATTCGCATCGCGACCGTGCGCGGCTCGCCTGGATATTGCGCGGCAAGCGCGTGGGCTTCTCGCTGACCGACATTCGCGAGTTGATCGACCTGTACGATATTGGCGACGGCCGCCGCACGCAGCGCCAGCGCACGATCGATCGCTGCCACACCAAGATCGACGCGCTGATGGCGCAGAAGCACGATATCGACGCCGCGATCGCCGAACTGACCGAATTTACCGCGCTGCTCGAAGCCGCGCGCGACAACGATAAGGACTGATCATGCCGCAATACACGCCTCCGGTGCGCGACACGCGCTTCGTGCTCGACCATGTGCTGGGGCTGGAGCGCTACGCCAACCTGCCCGGATTCGCGAACGCGACGCCCGACACGGTCGATGCGGTGCTGGAGGAAGGCGGCCGGTTCGTCGCCGAAGTGCTGTTCCCGCTGAACCATTCCGGCGACCAGGAAGGCTGCACGCGGAACGACGACGGCAGCGTGACGACGCCGAAGGGATTCAAGGAAGCGTACGCCAAGTTCGTCGAATCGGGTTGGGGCACGCTCAGCGCGCCGGAAGCGTTCGGCGGCCAGGAGATGCCGCATGTCATCTCGACCGCGTTCCAGGAGTACATGATCTCTTCGAACATGGCGTTCGCGATGTATCCCGGGCTGACCCACGGCGCGGTCGCTTCGCTATTGGTCAAGGGATCGCCCGAGCAGCAGCAGAAATACGTCCCCAAGATGGTGTCGGGCGAGTGGGGTGGGACGATGAATCTGACCGAGCCGCAATGCGGCACCGACCTCGGCCTGATCCGCACCAAGGCGGAGCCGCAGGCCGACGGGTCGTACGCGATCACCGGGACCAAGATCTTCATCTCGGCGGGCGAGCACGACCTGACGAGCAACATCATCCACCTCGTGTTGGCCAAGACGCCCGGCGCGCCCGACAGTTCGAAGGGCATTTCGCTGTTCGTGGTGCCGAAGATCCTCGTCAACGACGACGGCTCGCTGGGCGCGCGCAATGCCGTCCAGTGCGGGTCGATCGAACACAAGATGGGCATTCACGGCAATTCGACCTGCGTGATGAACTATGACGGCGCGACCGGCTGGCTGGTCGGCGAGGAGATGAAGGGCCTCGCCGCGATGTTCATCATGATGAACGCCGCGCGGTTGGGCGTGGGGCTGCAGGGGCTCGGCGTGGCGGAGACGGCGTTCCAGAACGCGGTGCAATACGCGCACGACCGCCGCCAAGGTCGCGCGCTGACCGGCCCGGCCGAGCCGCAGGAAAAGGCCGATACTTTGTTCGTCCACCCCGACGTGCGCCGCATGCTGATGAACGCCAAGGCGCTGACCGAAGGGCTGCGCGCGCTGTGCCTGTGGGGCGCGCTTCAGGTCGATCTCGAACATGCCGCCGCGACGGAGGAAGAGCGCGAGCATGCCGCCGACCTGGTCGGGCTGTTGACCCCGGTGATCAAGGGGTACGGCACCGACAAGGGCTACGAGATCGCGACCGAGGCGCAACAAGTCTATGGCGGACACGGCTACATCGCCGAATGGGGGATGGAGCAGTACGTCCGCGATGCCCGGATCGCGATGATCTACGAAGGCACCAACGGCGTGCAGGCGATGGACCTGGTCGGGCGCAAGCTCGCGCAGAATGGCGGCCGCGCGGTTCAATTGCTGTTCAAGGTCGTGGCGGAGGAAGTCGCGGCGGCGAAACAGAATGAGGCGACCGCGGGATTCGCGGCCGCGCTGGAAAAGGCCAATGGCGAGCTCCAGGCGGCGACGATGTGGTTCATGGCGAACGGCATGACCAACCCGAACAATGTCGGGGCGGGCGCGCACAGCTACATGCACCTGATGGGGATCGTCGGGGTCGGGCTGATGTGGCTGCGCATGGCCGAGGCCGCGGCGCGGATGAAGGCGGCGGGCGAGGGCGACGCCGCGTTCCTCGACGCCAAGCTGACCACGGCGCGTTATTTCGCCGAACGTATCATGCCCGATGCGGGTGCGTTGCGGCGCAAGATCGAGGGCGGGGCGGAAGCGATGATGGCGTTGCCGCCGGAGATGTTCGCGGCTGCGTAGTTGAAGCTCCCCTCCCTGGAAGGGAGGGGAATTTCACGGCCTTGCCGGCGTCGGCGTCGCGACCGGCTTGGGCGGCTCCTTGCGCCGCACACCACCGAGGCCGTCCGGCGCACCGGGTTTGAGCGAGAAGGTAACCGCAGGCGGCGTCGTGCTCGGCGTGGCGGACGCGGTCGCTGCCGGCTTCGTCCCGGTCGGCGGCAAGTTCGCCGCCGGCGTTCCGAGAACCTGCAGCTTCATGCATTCGCCCTTCGACGCGCGCTTGAACTGGCCGCAATTCCACAGCGCCTTCTCGTAGCTCCGCGCCTTGTCGCGCAGATAGCTGAACGCCATCGTCGAAATCTGCGCCTGACCGAGCGGCAGCGCTTTGGGCGTCCGTGCTTTGTCGGTCCACGCCATCAGCTTGCAATAGTCGCGCGTGCCGCAGGCCTTGGCGGCGACTTGCGGGAACAGAATCGGCCGACGCGTTCGGATCGAGCGTGACGAGGAAGCTGTTCGGATCGATCGAGGTCGCGCCCGGTCCTTCGCTGCCGTCGTTCAGCGTCGCGGCGTCGATTTCGGCGGGATTGACCTCGGCGTTGACCGCCGCCGCGCCGCTATGCGCCGCCGAGAAGCCGTCGAGCGCGGCGATGCCGGGCTCGAAGCCCGACACCGACCGCACGAACGCCGCGGGCGTCCCCCACCAGCCGGTCCAGCGGAAAAACAGGTGCGTCTTGACCGCGGTCACCTTGTCGAGGCTCGCGCTCCAATACGGCACGACCCAGTCGGTATGGTAGTGCGTCGCGTAGCCGACCGCCCCGTAGACCGACCCGTTGAGCGCTGCGACGGCCACGGCGCGTGCGCGAGTCCAGGCGGCGGGGTTGGGGCGCCAGCGGCTCATTGCGCCGTCGCACGCGAACGAGAATTGGCACCCGGTTGAGCGCTCGGAGCCCTGGAAGACCACGCCGCACACCGATTTGGGAAAAGCGGGATGGCGGACGCGGTTGAGGATGACCTGCGCCACCGCGCGTTCGCCATCGGTGTCGTCGCCGGCTTCGTAGAGCACGCCGACCGCCAAGCAGTCGATCGCACGGGCGCGCGCATTGCTGTCGCCCGAAAAGACGAACGGCCGCGCCGGCGGGTTGGGCGCGGTCGAGAAGGGGACGGTGTCGTTGAACGCCTTTGCGTCCTCCGGCGTGACGGCCTGCAGCTCGACGGGTTCGACCGGTGGCAGTTCGGTCTTCGGCACGATCCGTTGCGCGACCCTGACTTTCGGTACCGGCCTGGCGTGTGGCGCGAAGCGGACGACCAGCAGCGGCCCCACGACCAGCACGATCGCGAGCATCGCCAGCACGGCGCGCAAGGCAAACGGAGGGGGAGGACGTCGAATCGGTCACGGAACAGCCTGTCTGGGAAGGGCGCAGCAACGCGCGCACGCGCCCTTAGCGCAACGGACGCGTGATGCCAAAAACCGTTCCAACCGTAAAACGATCCGTCATCCCAGCGAAAGCTGGGATCTCATGCGATTGCGCAATCGGCTGAGACCCCAGCTTTCGCTGGGGTGACGATCTCAGGTCAGCTTTCGGGTAGGAAGTCCGGCACCGACAAATAGCGTTCGCCGGTATCGTAATTGAAGCCCAGCACGCGCGCGCCGTCCGGCAGATCGGGCAGTTTTTGCAGGATCGCGGCGAGCGTCGCGCCAGAACTGATCCCGACCAGCATGCCTTCCTCGGTCGCGGCGCGGCGCGCCATGTCCTTGGCAACGCCGGCATCGACCTTGATCACCCCGTCGAGCGCCTGGGTATGTAGGTTGGCGGGAATAAACCCGGCGCCGATACCCTGAATCGGGTGCGGACCGGGCTGGCCGCCCGAAATGACGGGTGACAGCTCGGGCTCGACCGCGAACACCTTCAAGTTCGGCCAGCTCTTCTTCAGCGTCTCCGCGACGCCGGTGATGTGCCCGCCGGTACCGACGCCGGTGATCAGCACGTCGATCGGCGAATCGGCGAAGTCCTTCAGGATTTCCTGCGCCGTCGTACGATGATGCACGTCGATGTTCGCAGGATTTTCGAACTGTTGCGGCATCCAGGAATTGGGCGTCGCCTCGATCAGTTCGAGTGCACGCTCGATCGCGCCCTTCATACCCTTTTCGCGCGGTGTCAGGTCGAACGTCGCGCCATAGGCCAGCATCAGCCGGCGGCGTTCGATCGACATGCTCTCCGGCATGACCAGGATCAGCTTGTAACCCTTGACCGCGGCGACCATCGCCAGGCCGACGCCCGTATTGCCGCTGGTCGGCTCGATGATCGTACCGCCGGGCTTGAGCTTGCCGTCGCGCTCGGCCGCTTCCACCATCGCCAGCGCGATACGGTCCTTGATCGACCCGCCGGGGTTGGACCGCTCGGACTTGATCCACACTTCGGCATCGGGGAACAGCTTCGACACACGAATGTGCGGGGTGTTGCCGATCGTTTCCAGGATGGTGTTGGCCTTCATGGCTGCGTGACTCCTTTGTCCGGCGTGAGATCGACGATTTCGGGTGGGTCGAAGGTCTTTGCAAGTCTGAGTTCGGGGAACAGGCGCGACCAGGCCAGCGTGATGACGATCGCGGCGATGCCGCCGAAGGCCACCGCGCCGACAGGACCGAGCAGCGACGCCATCAGCCCGGTTTCCGCCTCGCCGAGTTCGTTGGAGGCTGAAATCGTCAGCTGGCTGACGGCGCCGACGCGGCCGCGCATCGAATCGGGGGTGTGGAGCTGAATCAGCGACGAGCGGACATAGACCGACACCATGTCCGCCGCGCCCGCGACGGCCAGCGCCGCCACGCTCAAGGGGAACCAGGTCGAGAAGCCGAAGGTCAAAATCGCGCCGGCGAAGATCAGCACCGCGATCAGCATCTTGACCCCGACGTTCGACTTCATCGGCCGGATCGAGAACCAGATCGACCCCGCCGACGCACCGATCCCCATGCCGGCGGCGAGCAGACCGAGCCCGCTCGCGCCGACGTGCAGGATGTCGCGGGCATAGACCGGCAGCAGCGCCGTCGCCCCGGCCAGCAGCACCACGAACAGGTCGAGCGTGATCGCCGCCAGCACCAGCCGGTTGTCGCGCACATAGGCAAAGCCGTCGGCGATCCGCTGCAACGGGTGGCGGTCCTTTTGCGCGGGCGGCTGCGGCACCTTGCCGATCAGGAAGATCGTGCCGAGCGCGACCAGCAGCATCGCCGCGATCGTGCCGTACGCGAAATCGGGATGCAGCGCGTAGAGCACGCCGCCCAGGCTTGGGCCGGCGATGGTCCCGGTCTGCCAGGCGATCGACGATACCGCGATCGCGGTCGGTAAGCTCTCGCGCGGCACGAGGTTCGGCGCGAGCGCGCCATACGCCGGGCCGGAGAACGCGCGAACGACGCCGACGACTGCGGCCGCGGCAAACAGCGCGGGCAGGCCGAGCGCGCCGGCACTGGTCAGAAACCCGAGCAGCATCGCGTTCAAGGCAAGCACCGTGGTCGTGATCCGCACGATCCAGCGGCGATCGAACGTATCGGCGGCTAGCCCCACCACCGGGGTCAGCACGAACAGCGGCACGAATTGCACCAGCCCGATCATGCCGAGCATGAACGCGGCTTGCTTGATGTCCATGGTCTGGCGGGCGAGGCCGTAGACTTGCCAGCCGATCACCATGCCCTGCGCACTGACCGCGATCGTGCCGAGGAAGCGCGACACCCAATACGCGCGGAAATTGGCGATGCGTAAGGGGTGGTCGGCGGGGAGCATTACGGCTGCCTTAGGCGGTGGACGTCGCTTTGGGCAACCATGGCAAAGCTTCGCGGGGGAATTGATCGCCTATGCCGCAGCGCAAGATTGAAACCCGCCGCGCTCCCGGCCTATAGGCGCGCCATCTCCCCTTACGGAAACGAGGTTTCCCCTTGGCCAAAGCTCCCGCCAAAAAAGCATCCGCGCCGCCGGCGACCCCCAACCGCGAGCGACCCGACGAGCCGCAACCGTACAAGGCGTCGAAGGCCGAACTGCTCGATTTCTACAAGCAGATGCTGCTGATCCGCCGGTTCGAGGAAAAGGCCGGCCAGCTGTACGGGCTCGGCTTCATCGGCGGGTTCTGCCACCTGTATATCGGCCAGGAAGCGGTCGCGGTTGGGCTGCAGTCGGCGCTCGACGGCGAGAAGGACTCGGTGATCACCGGCTATCGCGATCACGGCCACATGCTGGCCTATGGCATCGACCCCAAGGTCATCATGGCCGAGCTGACCGGCCGCGCCGCCGGCATTTCGAAGGGCAAGGGCGGGTCGATGCACATGTTCTCGACCGAGAAGAAGTTCTACGGCGGGCACGGTATCGTCGGCGCGCAGGTATCGCTGGGCACCGGCCTGGCATTCAATCACAAGTACAGCGAAGATGGCGGCGTCTGCCTCGCTTATTTCGGCGACGGCGCGTCGAACCAGGGCCAGGTCTACGAATCGTTCAACATGGCCGAGCTGTGGAAGCTGCCGATTATCTACGTGATCGAGAACAACCAGTATGCGATGGGCACCAGCGTCAACCGCGCCTCGTCCGAGGACCAGCTTTACCGCCGTGGTGAGTCGTTCCGCATCCCCGGCATCCAGGTCGACGGCATGGATGTGCTGGCGTGCCGCGGCGCCGCCGAGGAAGCGCTTGCGTGGGTGCGCGCGGGCAAGGGACCGCTGATCCTCGAGATGAAGACCTATCGCTATCGCGGTCACTCGATGTCCGACCCCGCCAAATATCGCAGCCGGGACGAGGTGCAGGCGGTCCGCGACAAGTCCGACCCGATCGAGCATGCCAAAAAGTTGCTCGAGGAGATGGGCGTCAAGGAAGACGAACTGAAGGCCGTCGAGCAGGAAATCCGCAAGCAGGTCAACGAAGCGGCTGACTTCGCCGAACAGACGCCCGAGCCGGAACCCGGCGAGCTGTATACCGACGTGCTGGTGGAGTCGTACTGATGCCGATCGAGATCAAGATGCCGGCGCTGTCGCCCACGATGGAAGAGGGCACGCTCGCCAAGTGGCTCGTCAAGGAAGGCGACACGGTCAAGTCCGGCGACATCATGGCCGAGATCGAAACCGATAAGGCGACGATGGAGTTCGAAGCGGTCGACGAAGGCACGATCGCCCAGATCGTCGTGGCCGAGGGTACCGATAACGTGAAGGTCGGCGCGATCATCGCGGTGCTGGCCGCCGAGGGTGAGGACGCCTCCGCGCCGGCGCCCGCCAAGGTCGAGAAGGCCGAGGAACCCGAGGTCAAGGAACAGGCCGCCGAGAGCGGCACGCCCGAGCCGCACAAAGTGGAGACCGGTGCGCGGCAGATGTTCGAAGCCGCCAAGCACGACGCCGAAGTCGCCGACCCGGCGATCCCGGCTGGGACCGAGATGGTCAAGACGACCGTCCGCGAGGCGCTGCGCGACGCGATGGCGGAGGAGATGCGCAAGGACCCGCGCGTCTTCGTGATGGGCGAAGAGGTCGCGCAATATCAGGGCGCCTATAAGGTGACGCAGGGCCTGCTCGACGAATTCGGCGAGAAGCGCGTGATCGACACGCCGATCACCGAATATGGCTTTGCCGGTGTCGGCACGGGCGCGGCGATGGGTGGTCTCCGCCCGATCGTCGAGTTCATGACGTTCAACTTCGCGATGCAGGCGATCGACCACATCATCAATTCGGCGGCCAAGACCAACTACATGTCGGGCGGCCAGATGCGCTGCCCGATCGTGTTCCGCGGTCCCAACGGCGCCGCGAGCCGGGTCGGCGCTCAGCATTCGCAGAATTACGGTCCCTGGTATGCCAGCGTCCCCGGCCTGATCGTGATCGCGCCTTATGACGCTGCGGACGCCAAGGGCCTGATGAAGGCCGCGATCCGCACCGAGGACCCGGTCGTCTTCCTCGAAAACGAACTGCTCTATGGCCGCAGCTTCGACGTGCCGGCGCTCGACGATTACGTCCTGCCGATCGGCAAGGCGCGGATCATGCGCGAGGGCAAGGACGTCACGATCGTCAGCTATTCGATCGGCGTCGGGGTCAGTCTGGAGGCTGCGGACGAACTGGCCAAGGAAGGGATCGAGGCCGAAGTCATCGATCTGCGCACCCTGCGCCCGCTCGACAAGGCGACGGTGCTGAAGTCGCTCGCCAAGACCAACCGTATCGTCGTCGCCGAGGAAGGTTGGCCGACCTGCTCGATCGCTTCGGAAGTCGCGGCGTTCGTGATGGAGGACGGGTTCGACGATCTCGACGCGCCGGTACTGCGCGTCACCGACGAGGACGTGCCGCTGCCATATGCGGCGAACCTTGAGAAACTCGCGCTGCTTTCCGCGGACAAGGTGGTGAGCACCGTCAAGAAGGTGTGCTACCGCTGATCCGAACAGAGTTCGGATAAGGAGGCGGCGCTGACCACGAGCGCGCTAGGGTTGGTTGGAGCGGCACTTGCGCTGGCGATCGTCGGCGCGTGCTGGGTGCTCTATGCCGGCCTGCGCGCCAAAGCCGCGGCGGGCGCGACCGCGGCGGACAACGACAAGCTCTCGGCATTGCTGGGGTCGGCCCCGGCGCTGGCGATGGTCGTGCATCCTGACGGTCGGCTCGAACTGCCCGACCGGCTGGCGGATTGGATCGGCCTGTCGCCGCCGCCGCGTTTTCTCGCCGATATGGTAACGCCGGGAGCCGGGCTGACGAGCGAGGATGCGGTGACGCTCAACGACGCCGTCACCGCGGCGCAGAAAGCGGGCGAGCCGTTCGCGCTGGCGATCCGGCCGCAGGGATCGTCGCGTACGCTGACCGTGCAGGGGCAACGCGCGGCAGGCGGCGTGGTCGTGTGGTTCTTCGACGCGACCGAAAGCCAGGCGCGGATCGGCGAACTGCTCGGCCAGACCGCGCAGCTGACCGATGCCTTCGGCGCGCTCAAGGGGCTGATCGAAGCGGCGCCGCTACCGATGTGGTATCGCGGCCCCGACCTCCGTCTGGCGATGGTCAATTCGGCCTATGTCCGCGCGGTCGAGGGGCGGGATGCGCGCGACGTCGTGGGGCGCGGGATCGAGTTGATCGAGGGGTCGGGCGTCGGCGGGCCGCTCGCCAATGCCGGTCGTGCACGCGACACCGACCGGCCGTCGATCGCCAACGCGCCCGCGACGATCGAGGGTGCGCGCAAGATGCTGCGGATCCACGACGTGCCGCTGCCGACGCCTCCGGGCGGTGTCGCGGGATTCGCCATCGATATCGAGGAGCTCGAACAGGCGCGCGGCGGGATCAAGCGCTTCGCCGATGCACAGCGCGCCATGCTGGATCGCTTGTCCGCAGGCGTCGCGCAATTCGCCGCCGACCGCACGCTGACCTTCTGCAACGAACCGTTCATCCGCATGTTCGCGATGCGCGGCGAATGGCTGGCCGACCGCCCCGAATTCGACCGCGTGCTCGAACGCATGCGCGAGGCCAAGCGTTTGCCCGAAGTGCGCGACTTCCCCGGCTGGAAGGCCGAGCGACGCGACTGGTTCCTGGCGGCGACGGGCACGATCGAGGAAAGCTGGACGCTGTCGGGCGGATCGCACTTGCGCGTGGTCGGACATCCGTTGCCCGACGGCGGGCTCCTGCTGATCTTCGAGGATCGCACCGAACAGGTCCAACTCGCCAGCGCGCGCGACACGTTGCTGCGCGTGCGCACCGCGACGTTCGACAATCTGTTCGAAGCGATCGGTGTGTTCGCCGGCGACGGACGATTGCAGATCTGGAACAACCGCTTTCGCCAGATCTGGGGGTTCGACGAAGAATTTCTGGCGACCCACCCGCGCATCGACGCGCTGGTCGGCGAGCGGTCCGCAATGCTTGCCAGCCCGAGCCGGGCAAGCGTGATCGCCGAACTGGTGCGCTCGGCAGCGGTCGGCCGAACGCAGCGCGGCGGCCGCGTCGCGTTCGCCGATGGGCGTCACTACGAGTTTGCCGGCGTGCCGCTGCCCGACGGCAACGCGCTGTTCACGATGCTCGACATCTCCGACAGTCGGCGCGCCGAACAGGCGCTGCGCGATCGCAACGAAGCGCTCGAAGCCGCCGACCGCATCAAGACCGCGTTCGTCGCCAACATGAGTTACGAACTGCGCACGCCGCTGACCTCGATTCAGGGGTTCGCGGAAATGATGGGCGAGGGCTATGCCGGGAAATTGCCCAAACAGGCCGACGGCTATGTCGATGCGATCCTCGAATCCACCGCGCGGTTGGCCGCATTGGTCGACGACGTGCTCGACTTGGCCGAAAGCGAGCGCGAGATCGAACTGCAGGACGTCGATCTCGAAACCCTCGCCGCGGCCGCCGCCGAATCGGTCGCGCCGGCCGCCAAGCGCAAATCGATCGACTTCGCGATCGAGGTCGCGCCGTCGACCGGCATGGTCAAAGGCGACCCCAAGAAGCTGCGTGAGATGACCGAGCATTTGCTGCGCCACGCAGTCGCCGGAGTCGGGGAGAAAGGACGCGTGCTGCTCCACACCGACGGCGACGAGAAACGCGCGCGGATCGTGGTGTCGGACGACGGCGCCGGCATGGACGAGGCCGCGGTCGCGCGCGCGTTCGACCCCTTCGCCGAACCCGCCGTCCAGGACGACAGCCGCGCCCTCGGCCTCGGCCTGCCGCTCGCCAAGCAATTCGCCGAGGCGCATGGCGGGACGATCCAGTTACTGTCGGAGCCTGGAGCGGGGACGCTGATCACCGTCGAGCTGCCGCGATAGATTGCAAGACGCGGGTCATGCGCATATTGTTTGCGCATAAGGAGTGCGAGATGCCGTCTCTTCGTGAAAATCGCTCACCGTTCCGCCGGCCCACAAATGTCTCCCTTGACGCCAAATTGGTGGAAGAGGCGAAGGAACTCGGCATCAACGTTTCGCGCGCCAGCGAAGAAGGTGTTGCGCGCGAGGTGAAGGCGGAGCGCGAGCGCCGTTTCAGAGAAGAAAACCGTGAAGCGTTCGAGGATTGGAACAAATATGTCGAAGAGAACGGCTTGCCCCTTGAGCGTTTTCGTCATTTCTGATGGCGCGTTTGGACGTGTTCCGTCTCAAGGACAGCGATGAACTGCTGCTCGATTGCCAATCGGACGTTCTTTCAGATCTCGACACCCGGTTCGTCGTGCCGTTGTTGCCCGTTGCCGACCTGCCGCGCGCCATATCGAGGCTGAATCCGGTATTCGACATCGACGGCGAGCACCGGGTCATGGCGACTCAAGGCGCTGCGACGATTCCACGCCGGATGATCGGCGAGCGCATCAGGTCGCTTGTCGAACAGCATGATGTGGTGATCGCCGCCCTCGATATGTTGATCACTGGGTATTAATGCGGCTCGCGAGTCCCGCGGCGACCGAGAGTTTCGGTCGTCATTTGGCGGCCGCCGTCCATCCCGGCGACGTCATCACGCTCTCGGGTCCGCTTGGCGCGGGCAAGACGAGTATCGCGCGCGGGTTGCTCGCGGCGTTGGGGTTGGCCGAGGAAGCGCCGTCCCCAACCTTTGCGATCGTCCAGCCATATGCGCCGCCCGAGACCCGGATCCCGGTGATGCATGTGGATCTCTATCGGATCGACGAACCGCAGGAGATCGACGAACTCGGCCTCGACGAAGCGCAGGCTGATTCCGTCCTGCTCATCGAATGGCCCGAACGCGCACCCGGGCGTTGGCCGGAGGCGCTGGCGTTGAGCCTGGACTTCGCACCGGATGGCGGTCGCGTCTTGACAGTTCAGGTCCCCGCGGCATGGGAGGGGCGATGGCCCCTGACATGAATCCGCCGGCGGGCGCCGCCGCTTTCCTTGCAGGGTTAGGATGGGGCGATGCCGACGTTCTGCCGCTCGCGGGCGATGCGTCGTTCCGGCGCTATTTCCGCGTGGCCGACCATGGCCGCAGCGCGATCCTGATGGATGCGCCGCCGCCGCACGAGGATCCTCGGCCATTCATCGATGTCGCGCAATGGCTGACGACGCGCGGCTTTCCGGCACCGGCGATTATCGGCACCGATCTGACGCAGGGTCTTGTGCTGCTCGAGGACTTCGGCGACGCGCGAATGCGCGAGACGGTCGATGCCGCCCCCGAATCCCTGTTGCGGCTGTACGAGGCGGCGGTCGATATCCTGATCCGCCTGCGCGACGAACCGGCCGGGCCGTGGAAGCCGTACGATCGCAAAGAACTTCACCGCGAGGCCGATCTGCTGGTCGAATGGTATTGCCCCGCGGTCGGGCTCGACGTCAGCATGGATGAATATCACGCGGCGTGGGATGCGGTGTTCGAAACTGCGCTCGCGCCCGAGCCGGTGACGGTGCTGCGCGATTATCACGCCGAAAACCTGATGCTGATCGGCGGGACCGAGGCGCTCGGGCTGCTCGATTTCCAGGACGCGGCGGCGGGGCATCCAGCCTACGACCTCGTGTCTTTGCTGCAGGACGCGCGACGCGATGTCGAGCCGGCGATCGAGGCGGCGATGCTCGACCGCTATCGGCGTATCACCGGCGTCGGCGACGATTTCGATGCGGCCTATCACGTGCTCGGCGCGCAGCGGAACGCGAAGATCGTCGGCATCTTCACTCGGCTGTGGCAGCGCGACGGCAAACCGCGCTACCCGGCTCTCTGCCCGCGCGTGTGGCGCTATCTCAATGCCGACCTGCGGCATCCGGCGCTCGCGCCGGTCAAGGCGTGGTTCGACACCAACATCCCGCCCGACAAACGCGGCGACCCGATGGAGATTGCCGGCGCATGAAGCAGAAGCGCACGCTGGCGATCCGTCCCGACCCCGGCGGCGCGGTGCCGGAGACCGCAATGGTGATGGCGGCGGGACTCGGAAAGCGCATGCGCCCGCTGACCGCGACGCGACCGAAGCCGTTGATCCCGGTCGCGGGCAAGGCTTTGCTCGACCATGTGTTCGACCGGTTGCGTGCCGCGGGCATCAAACGCGCGGTGGTCAATGTGCACTATCTCGCCGACGCGCTCGAAGCTCATCTGAAGGCGCACGTGAAGGACATCGACATCATCGTGTCCGACGAGCGTGATCGGTTGATGGAAACCGGCGGCGGCCTGGTGAAAGCGCGCGAGATGATCGGCGACCAGCCGTTCCTGTGCGTCAATGCCGACAATCTGTGGATCGACGGGCCGGCCGATTCGATCAAGCTGCTGGCGGCGCGCTGGGACGATGCCGAGATGGACGCGCTGCTGCTGGTGGTCCCCTATGCCCGCGCGCACAACCATCCCGGGCGCGGCGACTTTCACCTCGACCCGCAAGGCAAGATCACCGGTCGCCGCAAGCCGGGCCGCGTCGCGCCGTTCGTCTATACCGGCGTCCAAATCCTGTCGCCGCGCGTCATCCGCGACTGGCCGGAGGGGCCGTTCTCGACGATGGTGTTCTGGGAGCGCGCGATCGAGGCGGGACGAGCCTACGCCTTCGTGCATCAGGGATTGTGGTTCGATGTCGGATCGCCGCCCGCCATCGCCAGGACCGAGGCTCTGCTGATCGATGCTTGAGCGCCTCGCGCTCTACACAATCCCTGCGCAGCGCGCGTTCGCGGACTCGCTCGTCGCGGGATTGATGAAGCGATACGGCGACGATCCGCTGCGGCTGGCGCGCGGGATCGTGCTGCTCCCCAACAATCGCGGCCGGCGCGCGGTGCAGGATGCGTTTGTGCGTGCGAGCGGCGGCGGGCTGTTGCTGCCGCGATTGGTGACGATCGGCGATCCGTCGCTCGACGAGGCGGCGGGGGCGATGCTCGATCCGGCCGATGGGGACACGCCGCTGCCGCCCGCGGTCGATCCGCTGGCCCGGCGGATGATCCTGGCGCGGCTGGTCGGGGAAGCGCGCCGGCGGGCGGGCGATCCGGTGACGGCGGACGAAGCGGTGCGGCTGGCCGGAGCGCTGGCGCGGACGCTCGATCAATTGCTGGTCGAAGAGGTCGATCCACGAAAACTCCGCGCGATCGAGCTGACCGAGGCGTTGTCCGAGCATTGGGATCGCGCGCGCGAAATGTTCGAGCTGGTGATCGAGCGGTGGCCGGCCGAACTGGCCCGGATCGGCGCGATCGACGCAGCGGATCGCCGTGCGCGGATGCTGCGGCGGCTGGCGGCGCGGTGGAAGGATGCGCCGCCGTCGGGGTTCGTTTGTGCGGCCGGCATCAGCGATCCGGCTCCGGCGGTCGCTGCCCTGCTGCGGTGCGTGGCCGGACTGGCCAATGGCACGGTGATCTTCCAGGATCTCGCGCTCGAAATGCCCGAGGAGGAGTGGGATGCGCTCGGACCGCACAAGCCCGACCCCGATACGGGCTCTCGCACGCGATCGGTCGAAACGCATCCGCAGTTCCAGCTGAAGCTGCTGCTCGACCGGATCGGCGCAGGGCGGGGCGAGGTGCGGCAATGGCCGGCGGGGTCGGACCATGATGCGTCGCTGGCGCGCGGACGAGCGATCGCCAACGCGCTGGCGCCGGCCGATTTTACGGGCAAGTGGACGACGCTCGACGCCGATCGGCGGCGGTTGGCGGGAATCCGCGCGGTCGAACTGGCGACGGTGGCGGACGAGGCCCAGGCGATCGCGTTGACGCTTCGTGAGGCGCTGGAGACGCCGGGCCGGACGGCGGCGCTGGTCACGCCCGACCGCGCGTTGGCCGAACGCGTCGCGGCGCATTGCGCACGCTGGGACATAGCGATCGACGACACCGCCGGCCGCCCGCTGGCGACGCGCGCGCCGGGCACGTTGCTGACCGTATTGGCGGAAGCCGCGGCGCAGGATTTCGCACCGCAGGCGTTGCTCGCGTTGCTCAAGCATCCGCTGGTGCAGAACGGCCCGCCGCGCACCTTATGGCTCGATGGCGTGCGGGCACTGGATCGGGCGCTGCGGGGGCCGCGCCCGGCGCCCGGTCTCAACGGAGTCGACGCGCATCTTCGGGAGGGTGACGAGCGCGAGGCCGATATCCGCGCCGCGGCGTTGCTGATCTGGCCCGATATCCGTTCACTACTCGAACCGATCGAAAAGTGTTTCGGCGGCGGTGAGCAGCCCTTGGCGGCGATGATCGCAGCGTTGCGCGAAACGGCGCAGGCGTTGTGCGGCGATATGCTGTGGGCGGGTCCGGCTGGTCGCGCGGCGGCGGAATTACTGGCGGATCTGGAAGTCGAAGCGGCTAATGGCCCGCCGACCGCCGATCCCGCCAGCGTCGCGCCGCTACTCCGCACACTGATGGAGGAAATCGCAGTACGGCCGCCGCAGGGCGGGCATCCGCGACTCGCGATCTACGGCTTGATCGAGGCGCGGCTGCAGACAGCCGACCTGATGATCCTCGGTGGGCTCAACGAAGGCACGTGGCCGGCGATCGCGCAACCCGATCCGTGGCTCGCGCCGCGCATCCGTGCCGAACTCGGCTTGCCGGGGTTGGAGCGCAATGTCGGCGTCGCCGCGCACGATTTCGCCAACGCGCTCGGCGCACCGCAAGTGTTGATCACCCGCGCGCGGCGCGACGGGCGTTCGCCGACTCTGGCGTCACGGTTCTGGCTACGGCTTGAGGCGTTGGCGGGAGAGCGGTTCGACTATGCGCCCGATCTGGCTGATTGGGCGATCGCGCTCGACGATCCCGGGGAACACATCCCCGCTGATCGCCCCGCGCCGAGCCCTGAAACCGTGGATCGCCCGCACCGCATTTCGGTGACCGAGGTCGATACGCTCAAGGCCGACCCCTTCGCTTTCTACGCGCGCAAGGTTCTCAAGGTATCGCCGATCGACCCGGTCGATGCCGACCCCAGCCCGGCATGGCGCGGCAATCAGGTCCACGCGATCCTGCAGGACTGGTTCGAACAGGATGGTGCCGCGCCGGACGCGCTCCGACCGCGCGTCGAGAAGTTGCTAAACGATCCGCGCACCCATCCGATGATCCGCGCGCTGTGGGGTCCGCGCTTGCGCGAGGCGATCGATTGGGTCGCGAGCGAGGTCGGGTCTCGCAGTGGCGAGCGGCATATCCTGGCGGTCGAAGGGCGCGGGGTGCTCGACCTGTTCGGGGTCGAACTCAACGGTCGCTTTGACCGGATCGACCGGCACGACGACGGCAGCCTGATCGTGGTCGACTACAAAACCGGCCAGCCGCCGAGCATCGCCGCGGTGCGCGAGGGGTTCAGCCTGCAGCTCGGCCTGCTCGGGCTGATTGCCGAACGCGGCAAATTCGCCGGCGTTACCGGCACCGCGACCGGGTTCGAATATTGGTCGCTCGCGCGCAATTACCGCACCGGTGGGTTCGGCTATGTCGAGAGTCCGTGCGATCCGAAGAAGCGCGATCCAATCCCCGCCGACGAATTCGTCGCCCGCGCCACGCGCAATTTCGAGAAAGCGGCGGGCAAATGGCTGACCGGCGCCGAGCCGTTCACCGCCAAGCTGCGCCCCGAATACGACAATTACGCCGACTACGATCAGCTGATGCGCCGCGACGAATGGTACGGCCGTGAGTAAGCTCGCGGGCAACCTCCCGCCGTTGGTCGCGGAACAGGCGCGGGCGAGCGATCCGCGCACCCATGTCTGGTTGGCGGCGTCGGCGGGGACGGGCAAGACTCAGGTGCTGGCGGCGCGCGTCTATCGACTGCTGCTGGGCGGCACCGATCCCGGCGCGATCCTGTGCCTAACCTTCACCAAAACTGGGGCCGCGGAGATGGCCGGGCGGATCAACGCGCGGCTGGCGGCGTGGGTGCGGATGAAAGAGACCGACCTCTTCAGCGACCTGCAGGCGCTGGGCGAGAAGGGCAGTCCGTCGCAGATCGCGCTCGCGCGTACTCTATTCGCCAAGGTGCTCGACGCGCCGGGCGGCGGGATCTGCATCCAGACGATCCATGGCTTCTGCCAGTCGCTGCTCGCGGCGTTTCCGGTCGAGGCCGGGCTTGTCCCGGGGTTCCGTCCGCTGGAGGCGCGCGAGGAAGCGCAATTGGCGCACGAAGCGCTCGCCGGAATGCTGGTCGACGCGGAGCGCGAGGGCCGTGTCGGGCCGACCGCGGCGATCGGTGCGCTGAGCAAGGCGCTGGGTGAGGGTGGGGCGGAAGGTTTCCTTCAGGCCTGCGCCAAGGCGCCTGATGCGCTGAATGCACTGCCGTCGGGCGAGGGCGTACAACCGTTCATCCGCCGCGCGCTCGACTTACCGACCGGTGATATCGAGGACGAGATCGCGCAAGGCTGCGCGGCGATCGACGAGGAAGGGTTGCGTGTCGTTCATGACTTCAATCTAGCTTGGGGCACAAAGGGCGGACTGGAGCGCGCCGGCCTGGTCCGCGACTGGCTCGAACTGTCGCCGGTCGAGCGCGTGGCCGGGCTGGAAACGCTGCACCGCGTCTGGGCCAAGGCCGACGGCGATATCCGGTCGTTCGTCAAAGGGCAGGCACCGCAGGATCCCGACTACCCGCCGACCGCGACGGCGTTCTACGACGAATGCGCCGCGTTGCTCGCGCTACGGACGCGTGCTGCTTATGCCGACTTGCTCGCGCAGGGACTGGTCGTCGGACGCGACTATGCCGAGGCGTATCGCGCTGCGAAGCGCCGCGCCGGCGCGGTCGATTTCGACGATTTGATCCGTGCGACCGTGGAACTGCTGGGACAGCCCGGCATGGGCGATTGGGTGCGCTACAAGCTCGACCAGGCGACCGACCATGTCCTGATCGACGAAGCACAAGACACCAATCTCAAGCAGTGGCAGATCGTCAACGCGGTGGTGGAAGATTTCTTCGCGGGCGCGGGCGCGAAGGACCGCAAGGTGCGGACCTTGTTCACCGTCGGCGACCACAAGCAGGCGATTTTCGGGTTCCAGGGCACCGACCCGATCTTCTTTAGCGCCGCCGAGCAATCGTTCCGCCAGCGTGCGGAGGTCGCGAGCGACCTGCCCGAAGTCGATCCGATTCCGTTCGAGCAACTGTCGCTGACCGCCTCGTTTCGCTCGACCGCGCCGATCCTGGAGTTCGTCGATGCGGCGATCGGGGTGCTGCCCGAGCCTGGCCTCGGCGCCGTCAACCTGGAGAAGCACGCCAGCAAGGTCGCCGGCGCCGGCCAAGTCAATCTTTGGTCGCCCACACTCGCCGATCAGGGCGACGACGAAGGCGAGGAGGGCTGGGTCGCCGATGCCGTCCGCACGCACGCCATGCGGATCGCGCGACAGGTGAGGGCGTGGATCGACGACGGCGTCATGCTGGAGAGCAAGGGGCGGCCGCTGCGGCCCGAGGACGTGATGATATTGGTCAAGCGGCGCGGCGAGCTCGCGTCCCTGATCGTCGCGCGGCTTTACGCCGAGGGCGTGCCGGTGGCGGGGGTCGATCGGCTGCGGCTTACGGCGCCGCTCGCGGTACAGGACCTGCTCGCCGCGATTCGCTTCGTGCTGCAACCGCGCGACGATCTCGCGCTCGCCAGTTTGCTGGTTTCGCCGTTGATCGGGTGGAGCCAGGACGAGCTGATGTACGCCGCGATGAAGCGACGCGGTGGGTTGTGGCAGCACCTTCAGGCGACGCAACCGCCCGAACGGCTCGATCCGCTCAACGCGATGCTGCGGCGAGCGGACTTCACGACGCCCTATGTGTTCCTCGAGGAACTGCTGACCGGCACCCTCGATGGACGGCGAAAGTTGCTTCGGCGACTCGGGCAAGAAGCGCGCGATCCGATCGACGAATTGCTCAACGCTGCACTCGAGTTCGAACGCGTCGCGATCCCGTCGCTGCAACGCTTCCTCGACTGGTTCGATCGCGGCGATGTCGAGATCGTGCGCGATCCCTCGGCGCCGCTCGATGCCGTGCGCGTCATGACCGCGCATGGCGCCAAGGGATTGCAGGCGCCGCTCGTGATCCTGGCCGATGCCACCGCCGATCCCGAATCGCGGCCGCGATCGACGATGGAATGGGAAGTGGCGGAGAGCGTAAAATTGCCGATCTTCCGGCCCAAGAAGGATCAGCGATCGGGCCTGCTGGCGGAGGCGATCGACGAGGCTGACCGGCGCGAACTCGCCGAGCATTGGCGGCTGTTCTACGTCGCCGCGACGCGGGCGGAGGAACGGTTGGAGATTGCCGGGGCGCTCGGCCCACGCGCCAATGGCGTGCCGTCGGACAATAGCTGGTATGCCGTTGCCGACGCCGCGTTGACGACGCTCGGGGCTGGCGAAACGGCGACGGCGCGGCGATCGTTCGCGGGTGTCGAGCCACAGCTTCCGGCCGCGCTCTCATCCAGGGCGGAGACCGCCGTCGCACGCGTCGATCTCCCGACATGGGCGCGCCAACCAGCGCCGCAGGAGGCGCGTCCGCCCCGGCCGCTCGCCCCGTCGTCGATCGGCGAGGACGACGTACCCGATCCGCCGCCGACGCCGGCGATGCGCACCGCCGCCGAGCGCGGGCGGTTGATCCACGCGCTGTTCGAGCGCTTGCCGGCGGTCGCGCCGGATGTACGCACGGTCGCCGCCGACAGATGGCTGGCCACGGTGGGCGGCATCACCGATTCCGAAGTCCGAGCGGACATGACCGCGACCGTTTGCAACATCATTGCCGATCCCGCCCATGCGGCGCTGTTCGGCCCCGACTCGCTGGGCGAAGCGCCGATCTCCGCGGTGCTGCGTAGCGGTCACGTCATCGCCGGCACCGTCGATCGCTTGCTAGTCGAGCCGGATCGCGTCCGCGTGGTCGATTTCAAGACCGGCCGCCGCGTGCCGTTGTCGCTCGAAGAGGTGCCGGAATTCCACCTGCGCCAGATGTCCGCTTATGCCGAGGCGCTGCGGGTGATCTTTCCCGGTCGCGCGATCGAGGCGGCGTTGCTCTACACGGCCAGCCCGCGCCTGTTCGACCTGCCGCCGGACTTGCTCGGCGCGCACAAGCCGCGCTTGGCCACGACGGAGCAAAGCTTGGCGTAAGGTCGTTGAGCAACGCGACCGCCGATACTACATTCAGCCGCGAAGGAGATTCCCCGATGGGTACCGTGGCGATTACCGACGACAGCTTTCAGAACGACGTGCTCAATGCCGACAAGCCGGTGCTGGTCGATTTCTGGGCCGAATGGTGCGGCCCGTGCAAGATGATCGGTCCGAGCCTGGAAGAGATTGCTGACGAACTGGGCGACCAAGTGACGATCGCGAAGCTCAACATCGACGATCATCCCGATGCGCCGGCCAAGTATGGCGTGCGCGGGATCCCGACGATGATCCTGTTCAAGGGCGGCGCGCCCGCCGCGACCAAGGTCGGCGCCGAGCCCAAGGGCCGGATCAAGGCGTGGCTCGAGGGCGAGCTCGCGTAAGACCGGCTATCAACCCTGATCGTCTGTCCCGGCCTGGCGATGTGAAAGCTCGCTTTGGCCGGGCGCAGCGACGCTGAGGGCGCGCGCGGTGAGCGGTGTGATCCCTGGTCGCGGCGGCAAGTGCGCTGGTATGTTGACGTTGCGCGCTAGACTTAGCAGCTCTAGCAATTGGATGAAACGGTAGCCGAGGTCGATCTGGCCGGGGTAGAGTCCGTGCCGTGCCGAGGCCGGAAAGGCGTGGTGGTTGCTGTGCCAGCTTTCGCCCATCGTCGGGATCGCCAGTAGCGGCACGTTGTATGCCTGGATCACGGCGCCATCCACTGTCCAGTCCTGTGGCCCCCGCGTGTGGGCGAAATGGGAAATGAACCAGTGCATCGTGGTGCAGGCGGCGACGCGCACGCAGATGCCCCAGATTACCCACGGCCAGCCGCCGATCGCGTAAAGGATGATCGCGATCGGGAGTTGCTGCCACATCCAGTAGCGGTCGAGGAAGCGGTAAAAGCGATCGTCCGCGATACCGGGGCCGGGATCGAAGCCGGGCGGTGCTGCCAGCTCGAGCCGGAAGTTGAGGTAATAGAACCCGTCGACCAGTAGCGGCTTGGCGTGACGCAGAAACCAGTGGCAATCCGGCTGACGCTGCGCCCAGTCACGACTGTCGTGCAGGCGGATGGTCCAGATCGGCCCGCCCATGCCCACAGCCGTCCCGAACCAGACCAGGACGCGTTCCAGCCATTTCGGGCAGTCGAAGCTGCGATGGATCAGCCGACGATGAAAACCGACCGAGTGGCCGGCGCACAAACTTACGCCCGCTGTCACCAGGAATACCGCGAACGCGCTCCAGCTGAACGTTAGCGGTCCTAAGATCAGCGCCGCGCCGAGCATGGTCATGTTCCAGATCGATCGCGCGGCGTCCCATCGCACCGTCCCCACGACCGCATCGGCCTTGTCGAGCCCGGTCAGCGAATTGACCTTGAACGCGCCATTGGCCGCACCGCCTGCTTCGCTCATCTCTTCGTCCTTGTGCCGATTGTCCTGTCAAGAAAGCGGGCCGTGCGACCGCCGAGCCCGATCAGCCGACGCGCGGTCGTGGCCGAGATGAATCGGCTCCCCGCGTCGATCGCGGCGATGTCTTCCACCAACGCAAACAGTTGACCTGCCTGGCGCCGCACGACGGTGTTGTCGGTGCCGCCCTCGCGCTGCCAGCGGTCGATCACGGGTCGCGCGGCGGCGAGCTCTTGTGCGCGCCGCGTTTCGAGCGATTTCAGCATCAACAGCCAGGGGTCCGTGCCCGTCCGCCAGCCGCCGACCTGCCGTTCGGCTTGGCCTTGAGACCTCAACCAATCGAGAGCTTCCCGCGTTCGATCGGAGGTCAGCCTGAGCGCTTCGCCGATCTCGGGCTCGGCAGCAGGACGATCGATCAGGAAGAGGCACGCATGAACGCGGCAGGCGTCGGCCGGTAATCCCCAGCGTGGCCCGACCTCCCCCAGCCAATCGACGATCTGCATCGCCGCAGGCGACAAGAGGGCGGGGTGGGTCATCGTACCGGCCCTCAATCCTTCGATTTGGATTTGCGGCCGGGGATCAGCTTGGCGACTTTACTCCCGAGCTTCATTAGCGCGACGAGGGTCGGTTTGGGCAGGACGCGGACCTGATCGTACCAGGACGACAGCGTCCAGATGAACTCGTACATCCGGCCGATCCGCTCGCGGACATGCGCGGGGGCAGTCTTGTCGGCACCGAGACGTTCGGACAGTTCGGCGAGCAGCGCGATCGTCGGATCGACCTCGCGGCGTTTGCGCTCGGCGGAGATGCGCATCAGCATTTCCCACAGGTCGGTCTCCGCGACGAAATGGTCGCGGCGATCGCCTTCGACATGCACGCGGCGCACGATCATGTACGCCTGCAATTCCTTGAGCGCGGTCGACACGTTGGAGCGGGCCAAGCCGAGCGCGGTGACGATCGTGTCGGCGTCGAGCGGGCGGTCGGAGAGGTAGAGCAGAGCGTGGACTTGCGCGACCGACCGATTGACCCCCCAATGCGTCCCCATCTCTCCCCAATGAAGGATGAAAGCCTTGGCGTCGGGGTGATCGATCACGGTCATATCGTCTCTTTCTGTAATTCCAGAAATAACTGTTGCACGATGCAGAGTCAAGCAGGACCGATCGGGGGTTGCGGCGGCCAAGTCGATGGACCAACCTGCGCTGATGACGCCGACCGCACCCCGTTACCCTCTGATCCTCGCCGCCGCGCTGCTCGCCGGCGTGAGCTTCTGGATCGGTCGCACCCATGTCGATGAAGGTATCGCATGGGTGGCTTGGAAGGGCGCTTGTGTCGCGTTGCTCGCGTTGTGGGCGGCGATGAATGCGCGCAATGGCGATGGGTGGCTGATCACTGTCGTCATGGTGTTCGGCGCACTGGGAGACGTGCTGCTTGAGCGTAGCCAGGCGATCGGCGGCGGGGCGTTCCTGGCCGGCCATCTCGCCGCGGCCACGCTATATCTGCGCCACCGTCGTTTAGCGCGGTCGGGCAGCCAGACGATGCTCGCCGTCGTGCTGGCGATCGGCATTCCGGTGATCGCTTTCCTGTTGACGCGCCAGCCGCTGGTCGCGGTCTACGCCCTCGGATTGGGGGCGATGGCGGGGAGCGCATGGGCGAGCAGTTTCCCGCGCTACCGCGTCGGACTCGGCGCGGTGATGTTCGCGGCGTCGGACTTGCTGATCTTCGCGAAGATCGGGCCGCTCGCGACGTCGCCGCTGCCCGGTATGTTGATCTGGCCGCTCTACTTCCTGGGCCAGTCGCTGGTCGCCTGGGGCGCCGTCACCACCATCCTGCGCTGGAAAGACAATGACGATCTTCACCATCGGCTATGAAGGCACGACGATGGAGGCGTTTCTCGCTGCCCTGAAGGCGGCGGGCGTGGAGCAAGTCATCGACGTCCGCGCGCTGCCGCTGTCGCGCCGGCCGGGCTTTTCGAAGAATTCGCTCGCGGCGACGTTGAAGGATGCCGGGATCGACTACGTCCATCTGAAAGCGCTCGGCACGCCCAAGCCGGGCCGTGACGCCGCGAAAAAGGGCGATTGGCGAACGATGGAGACCGTCTATGCCGGCCAGCTGAACCTGCCCGAAGCACAAGCCGAAGCGGCGAAGATGCGCGCGCTGGCGGCCGACAAGAAATCGGCGCTGCTTTGCTTCGAACGCGACCCGCAATATTGCCATCGCACCATGTTGCTGCGCGAGGAAGGCGAGGGCGCTGAGGTCGTCGATCTCATCCCGTGATCGGCAGCTTCACCGTGCCGTCTTCGCGGCGTTCCAGCGGGCTGTAGGCGATCACGACTTCCAACGGCATTCGCCCGTAGATGTGCGGGAAGAGCTGGCCGCCGCGCGATTCCTCCCACTTCACCGCGCCGCCGAGCGCGTCGAGGTCGATCGCCGCGACCCACAGATCGTCCTGGCCGGCGAAATGCTTATCGACGGTTTCGGTCAGCTGCGCGGTGGTCGACAGATGGATGTACCCATCCGCCCGGTCGATCGGCGCGCCCTCGAAGCGATCCGCTTCGAGGGCGCGCATCTCATCGTCGGTCAGTACCTTATAGGCCGTCGTCGGACGGCTCACTCGCCGCCCTCCGGCCCCGCTGCGCTGTCGTCCGCCGTGTCGGCACCGGTTTCCGGTGCGATCGCGCGGTCTTCCGGTGTGGTCAGGTCCGCCTCGGCATCGCCTTCGGTCTCTTCGATCCGCGCGGCGGAGACGACATGCTCGTCATCGGCGACATTGAACAGCCGCACGCCCGCCGAACCGCGACCGATGACACGCAGGTCGCCGAGCGACATGCGGATCAGCTTGGCCTGGTCGGTGACCAGCATCAACTGATGCCCCTTCGTCGCCGGGAAGCTGGCGACGACGAGACCGTTGCGCTTGATATTGTCGATATTGGTGATGCCCTGGCCACCACGACCGGTCCGGCGATATTCATAGGCCGAGGACAGCTTGCCGTAACCGTTGGCGCAGACAGTCAGGATGAATTGTTCCTTGGCGACCAGCTCCTCGAACCGCGCCTGACTCATCGTCGGCTGCGTGTCCTTGTCGGCCTTCCACGGGGCGTGACGCAGATAATCGTCGCGCTCGTCCTGGTCCCTGACCCCGACCTTGTGGAGGATCGACAGCGAGATGACCTCATCGTCCTTGCCCAGCCGCATCCCGCGCACGCCGGTCGAATTGCGGCTCTGGAACTCGCGTACTTCGTCGCCGGCAAAGCGGATCGCCTTGCCCGCACGAGTCGCGAGCAGGACGTCGTCGCCTTCCTCAAGCAAGGCGACGCCGATCAGGCGGTCGTCCTCGTCCTCGCCCTCGAACTTCATCGCGATCTTGCCGTTCGACGGGACGTTCGTGAACGCGTCCATCGAGTTGCGGCGCACCGATCCCTTGGCGGTCGCGAACATGACGTGGAGCTTGCCCCACTCCGCCTCGTCCTCGGGCAACGGCAACACTGTCGAGATCGTCTCGCCTTCGGCCAGCGGCAGCAGGTTGATCATCGGCCGCCCGCGCGTGTTGGCGCCGCCTTCGGGCAAGCGCCACACCTTCATCCGATAGACGCGGCCGAGCGTGGAGAAGAACAGCACCGGCGTATGGGTGCTGGTCACGAACAATTCGGTGACCGCATCCTCGTCCTTGGTCGCCATGCCGGAGCGGCCCTTGCCGCCGCGGCCCTGCGCGCGGAACGTGTCGAGGCTGGTGCGCTTGATATAACCCTGCACCGTGACCGTGACGACCATCTCCTCGCGCTCGATCAGGTCTTCGTCTTCGATGCCGTCAGCGGCGTTGGCGATCTCGGTGCGGCGCGGCGTCGCGAATTGCTCGCGGACCTCGAGCAGTTCCTCGCGCAGCACTTCGTACAGCCGCGCGCGGTTGGCGAGGATTTCGAGCAGTTCGGCGATCGACGACGCCAGTTCCTGCAACTCGCCGCCGATTTCGTCGCGACCGAGCCCGGTCAGGCGGTGGAGGCGGAGGTCGAGGATCGCGCGGACCTGTAGATCGGACAGGCGATAGGTGTCGCCGGTGATCTCCGTTTCGACCGCTTCGACCAGCTTGATATACTGCGCGATCTCACCGATCGGCCATTCGCGCATGAGGAGGGCGTTGCGCGCCTCGACCGGGCTCGCCGAGCCGCGGATGATGCGGACGACCTCATCGAGGTTTGTGACCGCGATGACCAGGCCGAGCAACAGGTGCGCGCGATCGCGGGCCTTCGCCAACTCGAATTTCGAGCGGCGGGTGATGACCTGCTCACGGAACTGGATGAACGCCTGGATGAAGTCGCGCAGGTTGAGCAGTTCCGGCCGGCCGCCGCGAATCGCCAGCATGTTGGCGGGGAACGACCCCTGCGCGGGGGTGTGCCGCCACAATTGGTTGAGCACAACTTCGGGCGTCGCGTCGCGCTTCAGCTCGATGACGACGCGCACCCCCGCGCGATTCGATTCGTCGCGGACGTCGCTGATCCCCTCGATCCGCTTGTCCTTCGCGGCCTCGGCGATCTTCTCGACCAGCGCGTTCTTGCCCTGCTGGAACGGGATTTCGGTGAGGACGATCGAGCGTTTGTCGCCGCGGCCTTCCTCGATCTCGTAGCGCGAGCGCAGGATGATCGACCCGCGCCCGCTCTCATACGCCGACCGCGCGCCCGAACGGCCGAGGATAATCGCGCCGGTGGGGAAGTCGGGCCCCGGCACGATCTCCATCAGTTCCTCGGTCGTGATCGCGCCATTGTTCATGTACGCGAAGCACGCGTCGATCACTTCGCCTAGGTTATGCGGCGGGATGTTGGTCGCCATGCCGACCGCGATGCCGCCGGCGCCGTTGACCAGCAGGTTGGGGAAGCGGGCAGGGAGGACCGACGGCTCGTTCTCCGACCCGTCATAGTTCGGGACGAAATCGACCGTGTCCTTGTCGAGATCCTCCATCAGGAAGCTGGCGGGCTTGGCCAGGCGCGCTTCGGTGTAGCGCATCGCGGCGGGCGGATCGGGGTCCATCGAGCCGAAATTGCCCTGGCCGTCGATCAGCGGCAGCCGCATCGACCAATCCTGGGTCATGCGCGCCAACGCGTCATAGATCGCGGTGTCGCCGTGGGGGTGATATTTACCGATCACGTCGCCGACGATGCGGGCCGATTTGCGGTAGGGACGGTTGTAGTAAAACCCGCTCTCCTGCGCGGAGAACAGGATGCGACGATGGACCGGTTTCAACCCGTCGCGCACGTCGGGCAGCGCACGGGCGACGATCACGCTCATCGCATAGTCGAGGTAACTCGTCTTCATCTCGTCGACGATCGAGATGGGGGTAATGTCCGAAGGGTCGGCGAGGATGGTCTCGTCGGTCAAATCTCTGGTGCTTTCAGGTGACGTTGCAGTTCGGTGACGACCCTAGCCGTCCGCGCAACCGATGTCACGCGTACGCGCGTACGCGCGCGAGGAAATTCGCGCCATTCAATCCGCATTCAGCCCGGATCGGCCAATCGCGCCGCCGACGCGCCTTGAACGTCCCGCTGACGCTGATTAGAGCGGTGTCGAAGGGCTGGGGCGCCCATGAGGAGAGTTTCGATGAAGAGGATTTCGACCGCCGTGCTGACCGCGGCGCTGGTGACCGGACTGGCCGGCGTGACGATCGCGACGCCATCGGCTGCCAAGAAAAAGGAAGAAGCACCCAAGGGCCCCCAGGTCAGCGCCGCCGTCGGCGCCGGAATCCAGAAGGCCAAGGCGGCGTTCGCCGCGAAGGATTGGGCCGGTGCGGAAGCCGCCATCGTCGAGGTCGAGACGGCCGCCAAGACCGACGACGAGAAATATTACGCCAACTTCCTGCGCTACGCCCTGGTGTCGCAGAAGATCGCCGACGCCTCGACCGGCACGAACGGCGCGTTCGATCCGACGCCGATGATCGCACCGCTCGACGCGATGATCGCCAATCCGGCGACCCCCGCCGATATGCGCCCGCAGTTCGAATATAGCCGCGCGACGATCGCGTACGACCAGAAGAACTGGGCGCTCGCCACGCAGTTGTTCACCGCCGCGCAGACGCACGGTTCGACCCAGGCGAACCTGCAGCTCTACCTCGCCAAGGCGAAGGTGCAGGGCGGCAACGCGGCAGGCGGCATGGCCGATATGGACGCGCTCTACGCCAGCGGAAAACCCCAGACCGAGGATTTCTACAAATACGCCATTTCGCAGTCGAATACGGCGGGTCTGCGCGCCGATACGATGAAGTGGCTGCAGCGCTGGGTCACCGCGTATCCGACGCCGGAGACGTGGCGTAACGCGATCGGCTTCTACGCCTTCACCAACAAGCCGCTGGCGAAGCTCGACAAGCGGCAACGCGTCGATCTGTTCCGGCTGATGCGCGTGACCAAAGCCCTGGCCGATCAGAGCTATTACGAGGAATATGCCCAGGCTTCCGGCGATATCGGCCTGCCCGACGAAGCGAAGGCCGTGATCGACGAGGGCAAGGCGAACGGGAAGATCCCGGCGAACCCGAGTTCGGCGATCAAGGCGCTCGCGACCGATTCGACCGCGCAGATCGCCGCCGAGGGATCGTTCGACGCGCTTGAGCGCAAGGCGGGCGCTGCGCCGACCGGCCCGCTATCGGCACAGACCGGCGACGCGTATCTCGGCCGCGGCAATTACGCCAAGGCGGTGGTGCTGTATCGCCAGGCACTGACCAAGGGCGGCGTCAACAATGACGAGGTCAATACGCACCTCGGCATCGCGCTGGCGCTGTCAGGAGACAAGGCCGGGGCGAAAACCGCGTTCACTGCCGTTACCGGCGCGCCGCGCAACGACATCGCGGCGTTCTGGATGATCTATCTCGACCATCCGCCGACGGCGTAATCGCCTGCGACATCGAAGAGGGCGATCAGCGATGGCCGCCCTTTTTATTCCTCCCCGACGGGAATGCCTGGCTGGTGCTTCGACGTGCGGATCGTCAGCGAGGTTTTCACGCTGGCGACGTTGGGGGCAGGTGTCAGGTGCGTGGTCAGGATGTCCTGAAACGCGCGCAAGTCGCTCGCGACGATCTTCAGAATGAAGTCGATCTCGCCATTGAGCATGTGGCATTCGCGGATTTCGGGGATCGTCGCGACATGCGTTTCGAACGCGGCAAGGTCGCGTTCGGCCTGGCTCCGCAGGCTGACCATCGCGAACACGGTGATCGGATAACCCAGCGCCGCGGCGTCGAGTTCGGCATGATATCCCTGGATCGCGCCGGCTTCCTCCAGCGCGCGGACGCGGCGCAGACACGGTGGCGCCGTCAGCCCGACTCGATCGGCGAGATCGACATTGGTCATGCGACCGTCCGCCTGAAGGAGGGCCAAAATCTGCCGATCGATTCGATCCAACGCCATGTTGTCACTTTCCGGAATTTTTCGACGTGCTGCGGTGACCCAGGCTATAATAAAATTGCTGAAATACGCAATCGTCCCACATTGCGACGCGCCAAAATGAGGCGTTGATGCGCGCGGCGACAGGGTTAAGGTTTCATTACGATGCGTTCCATCGCGTCGTTCATGGGGGTTCTGGTTTTGCGCTTCGACGACAGCCTCGACACGGTCTTGGGCGCCGATATGGCGACGCCGTTCGGCGCGCAGTCGGCGTGGCGCCAACTGACCGATCTGGTCGGGCGCGGCCGTGCGGCGGATGTTGCGGAAGCGGTAACGCGATTGCGGTCGATTCGGGCGATGGTGCCGGCGCCGGTGCGATCGGCGAGCGCGCGCAGCGTCGCCTTCGCAGCGCCGCCAGCCGCGTTGGTTCGGCTGTTCGGTGAGGACGAACCGTCGATCGCCGCGCCTGTTCTGTCGACCGCGATCCTCGACGCCGACGATTGGCTGGCGATGATTCCCGAGCTGCCCGCGGCGTCGCGATCGCTGCTGCGGCACCGGCGTGATCTGCCGGCGCGCGCGGTTCGTGCGCTCGACAGTTACGGCGCCGCCGATTTCGCATTGCCCCAGCCCGATACGCGCGTCGATGTGTCGGTCGAACTCGAACTCGAACTCGTGACCCTGGCGCCGGTCGCTCCGGTAGCAGCCAATGATCCGGCGCCGGTCGATCCGACCGGTCCGTTCGCCATCGCCGAACTCGTCGCACGGCTCGATGCCTATCAGCGCGATCATGGCGATCTCAACACGCCCCCGCGCAAGCTCGACGACGCACCGGCGATCCCGGCCGAGCATTTCTGTTTCGAAACCGACGCGAGCGGGACGATCCGCTGGGTCGACGGCGTACCGCGCGAGCCGCTGATCGGCATGATGCTAGGGGCGGGGCCGGTCCGCGTCGATGGGGTGGTCAGCGGCGCGTTTCGTCGCCGCGCTCCGATCGCCAACGCCCGGCTCGTCGTCGCCGGTCAGTCCGCGGCCTCGGGCGATTGGCAGGTGTCGGCCACGCCGGCGTTCGACACGATCAACGGGCGTTTCACGGGCTATCGCGGTGTAGCGCGGCGCCCGCGGATGGACGAGCGCGCCGAACCCGTTCGCGGCGCGCGCCCGGCGGCCGAGGCGTTCCGCGCGTTGGTCCACGAACTGCGCACGCCGACCAACGCCATTTCAGGTTTCGCCGAAATGATCGAAGCGCAGGTGCTCGGCCCCGCGCCGGACGTCTATCGCGAGCGCGCCGCGGCGATCCGCGGAAATACGCGCGAATTGCTCGATGCGATCGAGGACGTCGACACCGCCGCGCGGCTCGACCAGAACGCGTTGATGCTGCGGCCCGGCGTCATTGCGATCGCGCCGATGTTGTCGCGCGCCGCCGCCGATCTCGAGCCGTTGATGCGGTTGCGTGGGGCGGTGGTCGATCTGGATCGCGGGCCGGCCGGGCTGGGTGTCGCGGGAGACGAGATCGCGGTGACGCGCATCGTCAATCGGCTGTTGAGCCTGGTGATCTCCGCGAGCACAGCCGGCGAACGGCTGACGGTCCGCGCGATGCAGGAGGGCGACACCATGGCGCTCGCTATCGATCGGCCACGCGCGTTCGCCGCGCTACCCGGCGATGCGTTGTTCGCGCTGGACAGCGAGGACCAGGGGGAGGGCGCCATATTGCTCGGCGCCGGTTTCGCGTTGCGGCTCGCGCGGCGGCTGGCGGTCGAACTGGGCGGCGGCCTGGCGATCGGCGAGGATTGCTTGACATTGCGCCTGCCGGCGGCGTTGGATCACGACGTGGGGCAGCTTTCTTCCAACTGACGTGACGCGCGAGTCCCTACCGGCCGGTTTCCGTCCGCGCCAGCCCGCGCCCGCTGACCTGATCGCGTGGCCCGCCGATTTCGGCACGCGGTTCGTCGTGTTCGTCGATGTCGAGGAGGAGTTCGACTGGGCCCGGCCCTTGTCGCGCGACAATCGCTCGGTGGAGGCAGTCGCCGCTTTGCCGGGCGCACACGCGCGGTTCGCGGCGGCGGGCGTGCCGCTAGCGTTGATGATCGACGATCCCGTAGCGACCGATGCGCGCGCGATCGATCTGATCGCACCGTTGCTGACCGGCGGCAGCGTCGCGGGTGCGCAACTCCACCCCTGGGTCACGCCGCCGTTCGATGAGGAATTGAGCCCACGTAACAGTTTTGTCGGCAATCTGCCGCGCGACCAGGAGGCGGCGAAGATCGATGCGCTGACCGATGCGATCGCGGCGGCATTCGGGACACGCCCGACCGCGTATCGCGCGGGCCGCTACGGAATCGGGCCTGCGACGTTCGAGCTGCTTGCCGAGCGGGGATATCGCCTGGACAGCTCGATGCGGCCGGGATTCGACTATGCCCACGAGGGCGGACCTGATTTCTCGGCATTCGGCAATCACGCATTCCGGATCGGCAGCTTGATCGAACTGCCCTCGACCACGGTGTTCACCGGTCTGGCGCGGGGTGTGGGCAAAGGATTGTATCGAGCCGCCGGTCGCGTACCGAAAGGCCGCGGCCTGCTCGCGCGCACGGGATTGCTGCAACGCATCCCGCTGACCCCCGAAGGCATCCCGATCGCCGAGGCGCTGGAAGCGATCCGCGTCGCGGTGGGCGAGGGGGTGCGCGTCCTCAACTTCGCCTTCCATTCACCCTCGCTGACGCCCGGCCACACGCCTTACGTGCGCGACGACGGCGACCTCGCGACGTTCTGGGCGTGGTGGGACCGGGTTCTGGCGGAACTCGACCGTCTCGGCGTGCGGCCATGCGGGCTGGCGGAACTGATCGACGCGGCGGGTTGATCGTTCGCGATGAAGTCCGCTACGGCGACGATAGGGTGGGCCTGTAGCTCAACTGGTTAGAGCTGGCCGCTCATAACGGCTAGGTTGCGGGTTCAAGTCCTGCCGGGCCCACCAACCGCCTCGATCGCTTGTGAGAAATGGTCGGGGAGACAGGATTCGAACCTGCGACATCCTGCTCCCAAAGCAGGCGCGCTACCGGACTGCGCCACTCCCCGACGCCGGTTTTCCCTTAGGGGAGGCCCTTGCGCACTGGCAACCCGCAATCGGTTTCGCGGCAATGAGCGGCGGAACACGGCAGGAACGGGCGTCAAGAGTCCCGGATTATCCCCGGAGGATGTTCGCCACGCGTTCTCTCCCACCCCCTCCCGCACGACGGTTGCGCCTTTTGAAAGGTGTCGAACCAGCGCTGGCGATGCCGTTCCGGCCCGGGCTTTCGCGCTTCGCGCCGAGCCTGAAGTCTCGGCCCTGTCGGGCTTCAATCCCTATCGCGGGGAGGCCAAGTGAACATTGTAATTCATCCGACCGGCAAGCCATGTACGCCTGCGACGAACGAGTGGGTGCTTGCCTATTGGCCTCACTTGGACGGCATGTACCGGGCAGGCTCCTCGCGCGCCAAACTTGCTGGCTGGTTTCCCACTCGGCTGCGGCCAAGCGGGTATTGGGCGGTAACTGATCGCATAGGCCGCCCGGCCTGGCGAATGGCCGATCACTCGCATCCGCCGTTCTGGACCCGCATTTTGCCCGCGTCAGCGATTGAAGCGCGTAGCGGCGAGACCGAAGGGCTCGACCCGCAGGGCGAAAGCGCGGTCCCTGAAAGGGGAGACGCCCAATGACGCGGCCCGTTCTCAGGGAGGAATGTCGCCCGGTTGGGGTAGGCAGGGTGGCGGCGCTGTATGTCGAAAGCGGCGGCGTCTATTTCGATCTGCCCGCGGTTGATCCGTGGCCGGCCTATCGCGATGCCAGGACGTACGCCGGCCCGCATCCTGTGGTGGCACACCCTCCGTGTCAGCGATGGGGGCGGTTCTGGCACGGCAGCACGCGCAAGCCGCATCAGTTCAAGCTTGGCGACGACGGCGGCTGCTTCGAGGCCGCGCTGTCGAGTGTGCGCGCCTTTGGCGGCGTGATCGAACATCCGGCTGACAGTCGCGCCTGGGCGCATTTCGGCCTGCCGATCCCGAAGCGAGGCGCCGGCTGGACTGCGCCAGACGAGTTCGGCGGGCGTCCCTGCTACGTCGAGCAAGGGAACTACGGCCACGACAGCCGCAAGCCCACCTGGCTCTACGCGGTCGGCGTCGAGTTTCCCGAACTGGACTGGTCGCGCGGCGAACAGCGTATCCCGCAATGGATGCTCGATCGCTACGGCTATGAGAAGGCCAGGCGCATCGGTGTCGTCGCGATGGTCGGCGGGAAGCACAAAACCCGCATCAGGAACGCCACGCCGGCGCCCTTCCGCGATCTGCTGCTGAGCATTGCCCGCAGCGCCCAGCCGGCCCGGTTGGCAGCATGAACCCGACCCTCACATCCTCAAGGAGCGTTATGTCCACGCCCACACCGTCCGAAGAGTTGGAAGTGATCGCGAAGGGGCCATCCAAACAGCAAAGCCGCCGCCAGCTTCGTGCGATGCGTGACCGATGGCGTCGCGACCTCGATAAGCTGGAGGCGGACCAGCCTGTCGGAGATCGGTGGGATTGGGCGACCCCGAACATCGAGGTGCAACGCAATCTGGCGACCGCCATCGCATGGATCGATGGCATGATTACGGGCCGCAAGGTTCGCGACGAAGATTACGCGGAGCGCGACGCAGCAGCCCTCCGCTCTCATCTACAGGAACAGAGCCAATGATTGAGCCTAACGAGTTGGTGGAGCGGCTCCCCGACTACATCACATCGGCGAAACGCGCACTCGCCGAGTTCAATGCGAACCGCCTTTGCGCCCATGAATTTGAGGGCATTATCGCTGGTGCAGAGGCTTGGCTCGCCGTCGTCGCCAATCCCAATCCACCGCAAGGGCGGGGCATATTGCGTGATGCGCTGCTCGGCATCGAGATTTACGCGCAGGACACGCTCTCCGGCGAGGCCAATCCTGCCGACAGTCGCGAACGCTGGTATGCTGACGGCATCCGCGAGATTCGCACCCGTGCTCGCGACGCCCTGAAAGCCGCTCTCACCTCTCCAGCCATGTCCCCAACGAATGGACTGCGGGAGCTATTGGCGGCCGCGCTGTGGGCAGATGGGCAAATCAGACTGGCATCGTGCGCGTTCACCGAATTGCCTGCCGAACGCACCGACTTCCGCCTACGCGCCGACAAGATATTGGCTCACCCTGCTCTCGCCGCCCTCGAAAGCGCATCCACAGCCATATCGGGGGAGGGTGTCCCGGCTGGCATGAAGTCATGGGCTGGCGGCGAAAGTGCTCCTGAAGACTGGGACTACGGCCCGGTCCGCTTTCGAAGCGGCATTGTCGGTTTGGGCATCGGTGCTGACCGCCTAAACTGGCGCATTCCGCAGCGTGACGGTGCCGACTACATGGGGTCCGACATCGTCGCGTACACGCCGATCCGCGCCCTCTCCCATAGCGTAACAGGAGTAGTGGATAACGGACGAGAGGCGGCGATCAAGGAAGCGATCGATTGGCTTCAAGAGATCGTCAACAACACCGGGTTCGAAACGCACGTTGCGTTCATGGCCGCAGAGTGTCGCGTCGCTCGTCTTCGAGCCGCCGCTATCCGAGACTCTATCGATACAGGGGAGGGAGGCGTCAATGAGTGATCTCATCCCCGAACACCCTCTACTGGCGATCGGCTCAGCTATCGCGGCAATTGGGATATTCGCCGTGGCCGGTATTCTCACAATCATGAGTGGAAATTATGACATGACGTTGAAGTTACCACCCGAAGAACAGGCGCGCCAAACCCTAGCCGAGCAAAACGCTGCGACAGCCGCCCTCAGCGCGATCTTCGATATTCTCGAAGCGCTGAAACCGCACTTCCCTGACATTGCTGGCGGCTTTGCTCGCGGGACTGGCGGGGTGGATTTGCCGTTCATCCTGTCGGTGCTTGCCGGCGAGAAAAACGGACAAGAGGCGGCATGGCTTCCAATGCATCGCGCGCTCTACGAAAAATGGGTGCTCGTCGCTTGCGAGCTTCACGGCGAACAGACAGTCGTTGAGGCCATGCAATACCGGCGCGATGGCTGGATGACTTTCGGCTGCAACGGCGGGCATAAAATCTCGCCGACTGCTTGGATGCATAAGCCTGAACCGCCTACTGGGGAGGGAGGAAAGTGACGGAGGATGTTGGGCGCGACCCGTTTGTCGCATTTGGAATTGAGGCTTGCAAGATTGACCGCGACGCACGGCTTTCCGACCTGACGCCGGACGAATTCACCTCGCTGGTCAATGCAGTGGTTCGTGCTGCCCTCGTTAACCCAACCAAGCACAATCACTGGAAACCGGGTGAACCGGATTGTCCGCACGCCAAGCCTTCGCACCCCACCCGACGACACCCCCTACACCAATCTCGGCAACCAAGAGGGAAGTGACCGATGACTGACGGCAATCATCTGGTAGAGCTGGCGGACTTGTATCGCGTGCAGCCGGTTGAAGGCGGCTATCAGCCCGAAATGCGTTGGACCTGCAAGAACGGCGCGCTGTGGGTCCCGCTGCAGGCTGACGGCTTCTGGGCGGACCCGGACGCTTATAGCACCGGAGAAGTCACAGTGAAATCGGTTATGACGCTAGACGACGCGCGCCGCGCCGTTTGGCTCGCCCAGAAAGAAAACGTCGGAACGCCATACGACGCCGTTCGCGGCAGCTTAGCCCGATCCCGCGCCACCCAACCCGAAAGCCCCTCCCATGAATAGCCAAGAAGCAGGGCGACTGCGGCAAATCGCCGACGCAGAGATGGAAAAAGTCTTAGCGGCGCGAGAATCCGTAAAGCGCGCGCAGCAGGATCTGGAAGCCGCCCAGAAAGCGGCGCTTGATGCCGAGCGAGATGCTGTGCGTGCCGAGATGCGGAACCAAGTGGGCAAGGCATGACCCAAGAAGCAGAGCGCCCAGACATGCTGGCCGAAGAGGCGGGCGAAGTCGATTGGCCGGACCGCGACCTGTATGAGTGCGCCAACCAGCTTGAGGGCTACATCGATAGCGCTACGCCCGACGACTTAGCGGCATTTCTGCGGCGGGAGGCTCTGGTGGCGGCTGGACTAGCCAATACAATCGTCAGAATGCGGCGAGCCTCAACGATACCGGCCGACCATGTGGTAGTGCCGCGAGAGCCGAGTGAGGCGATGTTGCGCGCTGTTGATTGGCAAATCGAAGGGCCGGAAGCCGATTGGGACGATCTACGCTCGCTCTGGTCCGCAATGATTTCCGCCGTACCCGATGCCGTAGATGGCGAGGGGTAGCTTGCAATGTTGGATTTGGGCGGGTGACGTGCGCCCATGCCCGACTCACGCCAGACCCTCGCCCGCCTAGCCGCAGACCGCGGCGAATCGCTTTCCTCGCTCTCCCGGCTGATCGGCCGCAATCCAGCCTACGTGCAGCAGTTCATCGAGCGCGGGACACCGAAGCGCCTGGACGAGGACGATCGCCTGGCGCTGGCGATGCACTTCCGGATCGACGAGCGGGAGTTGGGCGCGCGGGAGCCTTGGCGGCCGTGAATTCAACCGGCGAGCGAATCGGCCTATAATCTCTATGCTTAAAAGGAGATTGTCATGTTCGAACACGCTTACCGCCGCCTGCTCAAAGTCCGCGCCAATCGCGATCAAATCCTGCAAACCATCTTGGGGATGCGCGGCAGTCGCTATCTGGAAGGCGTGGGCCGCGCTCCGATGGTGGATGTCACGGAACGCCGGCTCGGCGAGCAACTGTCGATGCTGCTGATACAGACTCGCGAGATGCTCCGGTTGGAGCGAGCATTGTTTGGTGGCTAATCCTCCCGCCACCCTTTCGCCTTCAACTGCAATACGATGCCGTTGAGCGATGCCGTCAGCGATTGACCGCGGCCGATCTCGTTATCCCCGCCAGCGCCGTCCCAGAACTGCTCTAGCGGCCATCTCTGGGCAACGTGGGGCAAGAGGGTGCGGAGGGCAAGCCTGACGGCGTTCGTCTGTACGGGGCCGCGCTTGGCTTCTAGCTGGGCGTCTTCCAGCGTCGCGAGGGCAAGGGCTACCAAGGTTCGTTCGCGCGGCGTCACGCCCTATCGTGGGCGGCGAGAGACGATTCGGCTAGGGCTTAGGGCATACCACGTTCGTCAGCTTGTTTGCCGCGGCCCAGCGGCAGAGGCGCGCATTCGCCGCCCAGCCACGCTCCCCCCATGCCTCAACGTCGCTCGAATACTGCGCGGCTGCCGTGTCGTCGGTGATCGACGCTTCCGGCATGACCGGCTTAGGTTCGTAAACCAGATCAGCAGGCGGCGGGCTTAGCCTTACCAGGGTGGGCCCGCATCCAGCGCTGGCAATTGAGAGCGCGACTAGCAGGGCCAGTCTCGCCCTTCGGTGCGGCATTGATCGCATCGGTTCTGTCCTGTTGGTTCGAGAGTATCGTGGCGTCGTCAGTGCGGCGCTGGTCGGCCGCGGCGTCCTTGGCGGCATCGTTCGTGGCACTGGCCTTTACGACCGATTTGCCCGCCTGATTCCGGCTGCACATTGTCATGCTGACGATCGCGAGGACGAGGCAGGCGATGGTCGCGCCGACGAGGACCTTGATGACGAGGGAGCGGGTCACGATTTCACTACCGCCACGTTGTCGCTCGCGCTCTTTGCCATCTTGAGCTCGTTCGCGTGCTGCCGGCGCGCTTTCCACTGGCGCCAAGCTGGCGTGCCGATCGCAATGACGAGACCGACGAACGCAAGGCCGGGTTCGCTGCCGAGCCAGTTCACGGTATCGACCATGCTGTGCTTGCCGAGCACCGCGACGAGGGCGGGCAGGGCGGCGACGAGCAGCAGAACGTCACGCGTGCCGGTGCCGACCTGCGCGGCCGTAGGTGTGACGGGAACCTCGATCGGCTTGTCGGGTACGTCTGGATTTAGATCGGTCATTTCCATCCCCCATCAAGAAGAGCGTTTTCGAAGATCTTGGCGTATCCCGCGACCATCGCCGCGCGGTCCTGCACGTTCACCAGGTAACGGGCGTTGATGTACTGCGTGATCGACGCCGCCCCTTGCGCAGGGAGCCGCTGCGACATCTTCTTGCCTTGGGCGTCGTAGCGGCCTTCTTCCATGCCCTTGCGGAGCGCGAGCGCGGCAATGTCGGGGCGCATCGCCAGATCGAGGTTCGCGAGAATGTCGCCGGGTTGCGTGAGGCCAGAGGCCGCGGCTTCGGCATCGAGCCACGCGTAATTCTTTGGCCACGTCACCTGCACATACCCGCGCCCATAGTGCGGCCAGTAGCGAAGGTTCTTCTTGCGCCACGCCTCGCTGGCGTTCGGGCTTTCTCGAACCGGCTGCATGGTCGCGCCCGTCTCATGCCAGGCGGTCGCCAGCATGTAGGCAGCGTAGGACAGCGGAGCGCCCTCGCACGCTTTCAGGACGGCATTGAAGCCGTTCACCTGTAGCTGGGACAGCCGACCCAGCTTGATACGCAGGGTGGCGAAGAATTTGGTGGGATCGAAGGTCATTCTAATATTCCCCGCTCTCTGAGCGCTTGGCGCACCACCTGTTCATCATGTCGGCGCTGCGCATCGGCCTTGAGCAATTCAACCAGCTCGCCCGTAATCTCGGCGCTGCTGCCGACCGTCTCGTTGACGCAGCCGAGGATCGAGATGAGTTCCTCCAGCAGCCGCTTGTCGGTGAACGACGCGGCGACGACGTGCATGTCGGCGGTTTCAGCTTGGCCGCCGTCCGCGACCCGTTTGCGGCCACTGAGATACCCGGCGAGACCAAGCATGATGATCCCAAGCGCGCCCCCAAGAAGCTTGAGTATGGCGATCCAGCCATCAGCCGATTCCATTGGCCGGGGTCCCGCGCTTGAACGCTGCCGCGATTTCGCGCGACGCACGGAGAACAGAAAGTAAGTCGAACGCCAGAAACCCCCCGTAAGTGAACAATGCGCCGGTCATCCACGGCAACTGGAGCGCGCCAAGCAGGAACCCGAGCCACAGCACGCCTGAACAGCCCGCACCGATCGCGCGAAACACCGTCGAGCCCTTCGGCCTGGAGCCGTTGATCCACAGGCACGCAAGGCGCACGATCCCGACGACGATCGCGAACACGCCCCATCCGCGCTGGTCGATTCCCGTCGCCAGCAGGGGTTGAAAGAACGGCCCGGCCATGGCGTGACGCGCCACGGTCAGGAAGCTGTCGATGAACGCGCTGAGGCCCCAGCACAGCACGACAACCGAGATAATCAACTCGGGCTGGCGATCCGGGTGACGGAATAGAGGAAGGCGGGCCAGTATCACGCCGCTTTCCTCTGGACTTGAGGGGCTATGTCGTTCAGATTCCGAGAATGCATAATCCCTTTTTGCCGGGGTTTTACTGCTCCGAGGAACTCCGCGAATTTGGCTTTGCGCACGTCGGTGACGGCGTTCAGGTGTCCAAGGATTGCGTGATCGTCTCGCCGGAAAACGTCACGATCGGCGACCATTCCCGCATAGATGCTGGTTGCCATATTATCGCGACAGGCCCCGTCGAGATCGGCCGGCACGTGCATATCGGAGGTGGTTGCCACCTGTCGGGTCGCGGCGGGATTACGATGGCGGATTTCTCCGGCCTTTCGCAGGGTGTCCGCATCTACTCGGCGAGCGACGACTATAGCGGCCGACACATGACGAACCCGACCGTTCCCGAGGAATTTACGAACGTGCGCGTCGCGCCCTGCCGGTTGGGCAGGCACGTGATCGTCGGCTCGGGGTCGGTAATCCTTCCGGGCGTCGTGATCGGCGATGGTGCGGCCGTAGGCGCCCTTTCTCTCGTCAGTCACCGCGTTCCTGAGTGGACGATATACGCGGGCTCCCCCGCGCGCCGGGTTGCCGAGCGCTCGCGCGGGTTGCTGGTGCTTGAAGCCGCTATGGAGGGGACAGCACTGGCTGAGGTTGCGGGATAGCATCGTCAGCTTCCCGTGATGTCCGAAACAGGCATCCAGACGCCGCTCGACTTGACCAGCACGACCGTCCGCCGAAGCGCTCCAACGATGTTTGACGCGGACGGAAGGCGCAGGTTCGTGTTGTACTGAAGCGTCGTGTTGCTGTCCGTGAACGTAAGCATGATCTGCTGACCGTCCACACCGCCAAGGAAGTTAGTGATCGTCGTGGCCGACGCGTTGGTGATGACGAAGCGCTCGATCCCGCCAGCGACGGATGGCGTGGTTGAACCAGCCGTGTAAACCCCGGTGAGAAGCTGTCCCGGCACTTGATCGACAATGTTCGGGTTCGTGCGCGTCGCTGCGTACTCGACGTTCAGCGACGTAAACCCGGTGTCGTTGTCGTTCGCGCGAACAACGATTTTCGCCGTGCCGGTCGCCATAGCGGAAGGCAGATAGACCGTGGCGAAATTGACGAGGCTTGGGGTTCCAGCAGCCGTACCAGCCACCTTGTTACGCTCAACGTAGACGTTCGCGACATCGCCAGCGCCCGCAATCGTGCCTACTGCAATCAGGCGCTCCGTGCCGTTGGCAACGTTGGCCAGGTAGAAATTGTTGTCGCTGAGATTGATGTTCGATCCGTTATAGACCTCGATCTCGTACTGCGCGGTCGCGACGGCCAGATCCACGAACAGCTTGTTGCGCTTGACGTCGATCCGATCGATCCGCGCGGTCGTCGGCACAAGGGGCTCGGCAATCTGGATCGACGCTATCGCATTCCTACGGCCAACAAGCGTGTTATCGCTGATCTCGATATCACCACACTGACGAACCGGCGCACCGCCGCCGCCGGTGTCCTGACCCACGCCGATCGCGCCGTCCCAATAATCTGCGATGAAGTTATTGCTGATCTTGCCACCGTAACCACGGCCCATGAAGATCGCGGGGCGTGTGACGAGGCCGTTCACGGTCTGACGGTGGTTTCGGATGATATTGCCGTCCACCAACACTCCGCCGTAGGTGCCGGCGGTGTCCTTCAACCGTGAGACATAGATGCTGTGTCGTTCGGCGTATTCGATCTGGTTATAGGCAATGATCGCGTCGGTAATGCCGACACAGTTGATGCCGTAGCCTTGGCCACCAAGAGTGCCAGTCATATGCTTGATGATATTTCTGGTGAATATCGCATTGGTCACCGACCCGGCGCTTTCGGTGCCGATGCTGATCGCAAGGTTCAGGTTTTCAAACGCACAGCTATCGACCCAGATTTTGCTTAGGGTCTGACCCGAATTGTTGTGGAAGCCGTACTGTTTCGCGGCCGAGTCAGTGCGGCCGGGTCCCGAAAACCGGGTGCCGCTCAAAATGATGTTATCGCAGGTGCCGATCAGGTTTAGGATGCTGCCCTCGTCAGCAGCGCCACCATCAAGAATTAGGCGTCCCGGTCCGTGAATGCGAACATTGCTCGCGTTCGTGAGTGCCAAAATGTCGCCCGTCGAAAGCGTGAAGTCGTCCGCTAGGTACAGGTCGCGGTTGCCACCGTGCGCGTTGATCTCGGCGATTGCCTTTACCAGGCGAGCATCATCGAAGCCGCCGACGCGCGCGCCGAACTGTTCGGGCCAGATACCAACGCGCCGGGACCAGGTTTGCAGGCTTTCAGCGACAGCCCCCGTACCGGCTTGCAGAAAGCCCGAAAGCGCCGAGCCCCCGGGTGCTGCCAGATCGGTGCGCAGAGCAGCATCGGCGCCGGTTCCGGACGCGTACGTGGGTGCGCCATCTGCATCCAGCGCAATGAATTTACCCGCATTGGCAGGTGAGGAATTTACCGCCGCGATCAGCTCACCGACAGCCGTGATTTCGAACAGCTCGTACCGGCCAGAATACTGGTGCTTGAGGTAGTAAAGCCCTTGCGAGATGACGTTAAAATAATAGCCGCCAAGGGAATCCGAGATGACGGGGTTCGGCAGCGTGCCGCCATAATCGTCGGTGAGCGCGGCCAGCGTCTGACCATCGAACTGATAGACGTAAATCTTCGCGCCGGGGACGATCGCCCCGTTCAGATCAGTCTCTACTCCCTGATAGCGCGCCATTTTTAGCTTCCGTAGTTAGAGCATTCGGCGGTCAGCTCGACCGTGGCGGGGATACCGCCCTTCGTTACCGTGCACGTGATTGTGGTGAGGGCCGTGTCGCCCGGCCCGACAGGCGGAGAGCGAAAGCCTGTCGTCAGGGACCCCGGCGTGATGACGTCCCATCCCGTATCGTCGAAGGCCCATCCGATGCTGTCGAACCCACCACCACCGGCAATGGTGATCGTGGTTTGCCCGGTGCCGATGCGCTGAAAGGCGTGACTGTTGGTCGAGCCGTAAACGGCGTTGGGCGTCGCGGTCAGGCCGGTATCGCCGCCGAACGAGGAGAATACCTTCTTGAGGCCCGCTGCGGTGCGTAGCCACACTTCGCCGACCTGCTTCAGCCCCGTCGCCGTGCGGACATAGGGTGCGACCTCTTTGAGACCGGAAGGGGTGCGGAGCGTGATCATGCCACGCCCTTGAACCAGATTTCGCCAACCGCCGTCGTGGGGTCTGCCCCGGCCGCATCGGTGTAATACATCTTCCCGCTGATCATGGCGGGGTCGCTCCAATACGGCTCGACGCCCGCGCCTTGATGCGTAGTCTGACCCGACATCGTTCCACCCGTCAGCGCGAGATAATCGGGAATGCTGTTCGCGGCCTTGAACTGCGAGTAATTGCCCAAGCGCAGGAGCGAGAGCCCGTAGTCGGTCGGCGTGCCGTTGTTGACCAGCGCGTCTAGCGCGGTGCTGCGCGGCTGGAAGGAGTCGCTGTCAACAAACGTGGACGGTGCATAGGCGACGAGCGAGCCGCTGCTGTCGGTAACGCGCTGGCAATAGTCGCTTTGTGCGACGAACATGAAAGTCGGGTTGGCGTTTTCGTTGACCGCGAACCCGCCGACCGTGCGGATTGGCTGGGACAGGGGCGTCGTCAATGCCTGGTCGGCATAGACCGTGATCGGATTGACCTGCGGATCAGCGCCAGCTTCGCCCACGAAGATATTGCCCCCGTCGAGAAGGTCTCCACGGGCGTCCAGGAACAGCGGGAAGATGTTGCGGACCTGCTGCATTAGCGCGCACTCTCGTATTGGCGGTATTGCCGCTCTTGCTGCGTGTGCAGCCACTTGGCGTATGTCGTTGCTTGGTCGGGCGTGCGGAAAACGCCGAGCATCCGGCCGGTGCGATAATAGTTGTCGATCGCCTCTCGGTCAGACATGATGCGCCCATCATCGGAAACAGTCGGCACCAAGACTTCGCCCTGAGGCGTACCGAACGACATCGACCTGACCGTCGAAATCGACCCATCTTTGTTGCGCACGACGGGCCGCGTGTTGAGATCAATATTCCCCGGCGTGACCGGAGTTACGGGCGCGCCATCGTTCGCAGCGGCTGGGTCAGGGCCTTCGTATTGGGATTGGTCCTGAGCAGCGCTCCCGTTGACTACGCTGGGGCCGTCTCCGCTTTCGTCTGCGGCTGCGCGCATGGGCGGCACGGTGAATGCATCCCGCAGCCTTGCCTGTAGGCCCAAAACCTCATTGGCGATTGTCGGCTCCGCACGTGCGATACGGCTGAGCCGTTCGACGTAAGCAGGCGTCGAGAGCGAGGTACGCGGGGCGCGTGCAAGCCACCGGGCGACGCGCGGCGATGCCAGTAGCCGACCAGCGGCGTATTGTCCGACCAGCACCTTCGCCAGAACAGGAAGGCCGAGCAACCCGGTTGCGCCAGTGGCAAGATTTGCCACCGAGCCGCCCGTGTTCGAGCGGTTGGCGTACTTGGCCGCTTCCTTCGCGCCGTCCGCGATGCGGGCTAGGTCGTTGAGGGCAGCGCGGGCCTCGGGACCGAAATAAGCGCGCTTCGCGTTCTCGCCGATCTCGTTGTAGTTCGTCAGGAATTTGGCAAGCGAGAAAGCGTCGCCTTCGGCATTCTGCGTGCCGTTGGTCGCGCGACCCAATCCGCCGATCACGCTTGCCCGAACGTCGTTAGCTTCGTCGTTGGGCAGGGTGTTGAGAAACCGAACGGCGCGGCCGTTATTTCCCTGTAAATCGCCCATCAGTGACTTGACGATCGCCTCGCCGCTCTTGGTCCCATCCTTGCCAATGATCGGGGTCAGAACGTTATCGATCGTCTGGATACGCTCGCGTGCGAAACGATCCGCATTGGCGTAGAGGCGCGCGGCATTTCCACGGCCCGCAGCGTTGAGGCCGTTGGTTACGTCATTGGCAGCCGCATCCATGACCATGCCGATGCGTCGCTCGGTATCGCTGCCGCGCAGACCGTCACGCATGAACTGTTCGCGCAGGACGGTGCGCATCTTCTTCATGCCAGCCACGCTCACATCGCCACGCGCGAGTTCGTCGCGTAGCGTCTGCAACCGCGCCAATGGCTCGGCACCGCCAGGCACATCGCGGAGTTCGGCGATGTTGCGGTCAAGCTCGGCTAGGGCTTGCGTGGGTGGGACGCGCGTGTCGCCCGCCGCACGCTCGGCCAGATCGTAGAGCCCGTTCTTCTGTGTACGGGAGGTGGCGATAAAGTCGTTCGCACCCGCGCGCGCGCGTTCGCCAGCCGCTTCGGGGCGCAGTGCCGTGCCGATTTCCGCTGCAACACGATCGCGAGCCGCCTGGGACTGATCCATCATCCGCGTGGAGGCGTCAATGATCGGTTTGCCGCCGATCATGGTCTGCGCCATCGCCGATGTTGCGCGACGAGTGGTGGGGCCACCGACATCTGCCGGAAGCGGATCGATACCCAAACGATCAGCCGCAGCCATTACGGCCTGACCGTCTGTCATAGGTGCGCCGCGTGCCCCCGTAGAGGGTCGAACGAAGCGACCGCCGAGCCCTACGGTCGCAGCGCCGAGCGCGCCCCCAAGTGCCGCACCGGACAGTCCGCCCGCCAGTGCATCTTGCGGTGTATCCGCGCTGATAACACCCGTCCCGCCACCGTAGGCAGCGCCTTCGCCTGCCGCACGCCCGGTCGCGGCAACGACGCGCTGCGATGTTTGCAAGAATGCGGGCCTCTTCTCGCGTCGCGCCACTGCGAAGCGCGTTGGCGCCTGCCTCGTACCCTGCGCGCTCGGCTGCCGTGCCGATGCCTGTTGGCAGAACGGCGCCACCGGCCAAAGCGCCCGTTACGTACATGCCGGGATTTTCGCCCCGATCAGCCTCGCGCTGCCCTTCGTATTGATCGAGCGCGCCGTAATAGTTTTTCAGCCAGTCCTGCTTGTCGCTACCGTTTCCGCCGAGGCCAAGCGAGGTCGAGGTAGCGTCGAGTGCCGCCAGGACTTTGCCAGCCCCGCCCAACGTCGCAGCGTCGCCCGCGCCCTCCAGAAACGCTCGATCACTGCCCGAGCCACCGTAACCCTGATCCTGACCGAGCGACCCCGGCTTGCCATAAGCCATGTTGCCGGCGACGCCCTGACCCTTGCGGCGCTGGTCGATCACGGTGTCAAAATTGTCCTGGAAGTCGTATCCGCGCGCACGGACGTAGGCGCGGGCATTCGCCGCCGCTTTGTCGATGGGGTCGCTCGACAGGATATGCAGAAGATGGTCCGACTCTTCGGGCGTGAGCTGGAGGTTCGGGCCGCTTTTGCCGTCGAACCCGTCGCGCGCTTCCGTCTCTGCCGGCAGTAGGCCGGGGTCGGTAACGCCGGGTTGAGCTTGCGGCGCGGGACCACGATTGAGCGTGGGGGCGGCTGGCTGTTGCGGGGCAGGCGCATCGAGGGGTGCTGCCCCGTCCACGTCCTGCGCATTGGCAGAAGCTGCGTTCGCCGCGGCGGGATGCTGGCGCAGAACTTCGGCGCGCACCTGATCGTCGGTCGCGCCTTCGGGGCCTTCGATCTCGTACGTTTGGCCGTCAGGAGCCTGGATGCGGTACTTCGCCATTATTTGACCCGCGTCGCCTTGCCCCAGCCGCCAGAAGCAGGGGCAGCGGGCGCGGACCCACCAAACGGACGGTAGCCCTGATCACGCGCTACGCGGTCCATGACCAAGTTTCGCTGCTCGATCTCGCGACGCAGATTGCGCAGCTTGGCGGCGATTGTGGCGGGCGGATCGTTGACCTTCGGCACCCATTTGGCGAGGCGCGCATCTTCGGTCGCCGAAACGGCAGCGCCGGAGATGTCCTTGATGATGACGCCGCCGATCTGGCCGACCAACGCGCGGAAGTTGTCGCCGCCGGGATCGTTCCAATGCGTGAATTGATCGCCCAGAGCGCCGGTAAATGGCCCAACTGCTGCCCGCGCGGCTTTCGCTTCGGGGCTGTTGTTTTTCGGATCGAGCAGCCGCATCGCGTTGTCGATGTTCTGGATCGACGCGTCATTGGTGACCCGCGCTTCCAGTTGTTTCGACGGCCAAGGTTTCAACGCGGCAGTTGCGGCGCCTTTGTCGGCAGGCCCACCGGGGATGGGCTCCAGCTTGGCACCGTCAGCGCTCCACTGGTAGCCGTTCGGCGCGTCTTTCGCCTTGGGCTGTCCGGTCGCAACGACCGTCGCGCCGCCCGATTGAGACGAGCCACCGACCGGAAGCCCCTCGACCATGGAGCGTATCGTTGTCTGTCCGCGCTTGAGATTGCGCGCGACCTGCGCAGCGGCAGCGGCAAGCCCCGCTTCCTTGGTCGGGAACTTGCGGAATTGCCCGGTCTTCGGGTCGGTCAGATTGCCGGGATTGTTGTTGCGATCGGCAAGTGAGCCGGGTCCGCCCTCACTGAGAGTCAGCGCCTTGGCGATGTCCAAGGGCGATTTCCCGGCTAGGCTCTCGTCGGGGCCGACGCCAAGGGCAGTCGCCATGCCAGAAATCTTGTTATCGACCACGTTATCGGCGTTGTCGCCGCCATTGCGAGCGCGGGGCGTCCAACCGCCCACATACTGACCTGCGCCTCCAGTGGGTGCGCCGCCTTCGCCAGGGATTTTAACCAGCGTATCGCCTTGGCCGACCGACTTGTACTGATCAGCCTGCGGAACCTTGAAAACGACGTTGCCCTGCTGGTCGTACACCCAATCGCCAGCGTTCGCCGACTTCAGTTCACGGCTGCCGCCGACAGCACCGAAGTTCTGCGCGAACTTGTCGCGACCGGCCGCTGCCGCGAGATTGGCGAGCACGGCACCCTTGATCGTCGCCGAGGCGGTCGTGTCACCACCTTCAAGAGCCGCAATCCAGTCGTCATCCAGCGTCGTATCGAGACCTGCGCGCTGATCGGCATCCCGGCGCTGGCGGAGTGTCGAAAGCGCAATCGGCGTGTTGCCCTTGTCGAGCGCGCTATAGAGGCTGCCGAAATAGCCGATGTCGGAGTTGCGCGCGGCCTCGTCCTTGACCGCATAGCCCTTGCTGAGCGCGTTCGCCTGCTCGGGGTATTTGCTGAACATCGCCAACGTCGCTTCGGGCGTCGGGTTCTTGAGGTATTGCGCGACGTCATATTGATATTGGCGCTCTTGCGTCTGCTGGTCGTTCAGCTTCTGGACCTGCGCACCGATAAGCTGCGTCTGGGCGTTATTCTGGTCGATCGCCGATCGCGCCTGCATTCCGCCGAGAACAGCCTCGGGGACGCCGCTGCCTTGACCGGGGCGGGGGAGAAGGTCTTCCCACGACATTAGAAGCGGCGCTGCATTGCCGAGATGATCCCGTACGGATCACTGGAGTTGAAATTTGCGCCGAGGGGATTGGAGCCGAAGCTGGCGCCACCGCCGAAGAGGTTGCCACCGACACCACCTGACGAGCCGAAAATGCTTCCGAGATCGCGGATCATGCCCGTCGTGGCGTTGGTCTGCCCCAGAATACCGGCCGCCTGCGCGCCGCCCTTGTTGCTCAAGAGCTGCGAAATGCTGTTCGCGTTGTTCTGCCCGAGTTGGCCGAGGCTGTTCGCTGTGCCGGAGCCAAGCTGAACCAACCCGCCGACATTGCCGATCTGCTGGCCGAGAACGGTGTTCAACAGACCCGCGCCGAAGTTGCTTTGGGCTAGTGCCGTATTGCCGCCACGCAAGCCGCCGGTCGCCGCCGCGCTCTGGTTGATAGCGTCGAGACCGGTATCGTACTGCGAGGTGAACTGCGGGGACGCTTTCAAAGCCGCGATAGCCGCGCCCTGTGCGTCGTTGCCATTCATGCCCAGCAGGTCGAGCAAGCCGCCTTGACCGTTGAGCGCGCCCGTTCCCGCCTGAAGGTACGGCGCCATGTTGGTTTGTGTCGTGTCGAACTGGCGCCGCTGTTCATCGACACCGGCCTGGATCGCCGCGGCTTGTGCCTGTGCAGCCTTCTTCGCGCCCTTGCCGCCGAGAATACCGCTGAGGATCGACGCGCCGGCCGAGATTGCCGCCGTCGCCATCAGTTGAGCCTCATGGCGTACATCTCTTCGCCGGGTTGGGCGACGAGCCATTCGCCATTGACGTTGATCGCCTGGACCTTCTCGCCGCCTACTTCGATGTCGGGAATGCGGACACCGCCGAGCTTTTCGTAGAACCGCTTGGCATGGGGCAGGGTGTCGGGAACGACGCCATGCACGACATCAGCATAGGGGCGCATGTAGTCGCGCATTTCCTTGCCGGTTTCGAGAGCGCGCTCTCCACGGCACGTGTCCTCGAACATCGTGCAGACCTGCCAGAAGCGGTGCGCAGTCTGCTCGAACACCATAGCGGCGTCTTCGCCGTTGGTCAGGACGACGACACCGGATCGGGTGGAAGGGAAGGCGCTAGAGAAATCGATCGGCTCGCCGTGGCGCGCGATATGCGGCCACACCGAAGGGTGATTGGCGATTTTGTTGATCAGGCCGGGTTCGGTCTCGCGACGGATAGTCATGCGTCCTCAACGGAACGGATGACCCCTGCGCAGGCCTTCAATCAGCAGATGCGCCCCGTCTGCCTGTTTTTTGGGCACTTGTAAAGGGCTAGACTTGTCGCCACACGACAGTGCCGTCGGTCTTGGCGTACCATTCGTTTACCTGAATTCCTGCCGCTGCCGCTGCGGTGTCATCGGCGTAAGGCCCGTCCGATGACGACGGTATGGTACCGGTCGCGCGCAGGTTTAGCGTGGAGTCGCTGGGAAGGTTGAAGACGAGCGCGAATCCGCCAACGGTCGTGATGTCGCCGCCCGCCGAGATGGTTAGCGTGTTGCCGCCGTCCGTGAAGGTAATCCCCGATCCTTCGATCAGCACGCGCTCGTTGTTGAACGCAGCATTGGGCGAAAGCGTGATTACCGTTGCGTCCTGGATTGCACCGGTCGATGCAACGGCCCCGGATGCATCGTTGGCGGCATTCGTGGCAGTAACGAACAGCTCTTCGACGAAGCGAATGATCTTCGCCCGATAGCCCTCTGGAGCATTGGCGCACCAAGCTTCGATGTCGGCGCGGTTGAGCTGGGTAGTCATACCGCCAGCGGCTCGACCGTGGCCTCCAGTGCAGCCCATCCCGCAAGCGCCGAGCTATCACCACGGAACCTGAACCCAGCATAGTTGCCCATGCGGCTGTGCGGGCGCCACTGGACGCGCTTCTGACGCTGGTTGGGTTGTCCCAGACTGACGGCGCGTTCCTGCGACCAGACTTGCCCGTCCTTCGAATAGGACATGAACGCGGAAGCATCGCCAGTCTGACCACGACCGGGGAGGCCGACCAATTCCAGACCATGAACGATAAAGCCGTTTGCCTGATTGTACGCGAACTCAGTCTGGAAGCTCCACCCGACAGCCTCGCCGAACTGCTCGCCTGTCGCCTCGTCCAGTAAGCCGAGCTTGTTGCTTTCGAGGTCTTCGCAGATCCACTGGCCGTCCACGTAAACGGCATTTCTAAGCCGATACGGCTTGTCCATTTGACGGCCCGACCGAAGTTCCTGCCACACCGGGACGCCAGATTTTTCCGTGGCATTGCGGTAGAACGCCACCGAACGGTCGGAGAGATGCACGATCAGCTTTTGCTCGTCTCTGGAAACGCGACGCTCCAGTTGAATGCCGGCCGGGTTGACCTCAGCCGCCAAGAGATCGTCGATCGAGCGCGTGCTGATCTTGGTTGCCCCGCCGCCCGAGGCGATCCACACCGCCAACCCGTCGTTGCGCGCCGCGCCGACAAAAGCAAAGCTCTCGGCGAACAGTATCTTGGCGAGCGGGCCGACGCAGCCGATGGGGATAGTCGCGCCGGGGTTGGACTGGAGCGGGAAATTCGACCCGCCGACGTAATTCTGCACCTCGATCGAGGACTTGCCGAACACGTACATTTCCCCGCGCAGGGGGAGTAGGCCCGTCACCTTGTCGGGGTCGCTCTCCGCCGAGCCGTAGCGGACCGGATTGACGCTTGTCGGATCGTTGATGTCGGTCGCGATGACGTACGTGCCGTCAGTCGAGAAATACTGCCCGTTGAGCCACGCCAGATCGATGCATTGACCGAGGTCGGGGTCGGTGACCTGAACGAGCGTCGCGCCGTCCCAATACCAATAATTCGTGCTGGAGCGTATCGCGAGCCGGCCGAACCCTAGCGCGAATGAACATTGCCCACTGCCGCCGACATCGCCCAGCACCGTCACGTTGCCGTTGCCGCTGCCGTCGATCTTGACCAGCTTCGTTCCCATGACGCGGTGCAGGGCGTCGTTGAACACGATGCCGCCACGTCCGATGCCGGGGCCAGTGCCGAACGTCGTCGCGCCGGCAGTGGAGCGGAGATAGCCCTTGGAGATGCCCTGATCGAGCGAGACCGGATCGAGGTTCACCGGGTAGGTCTGAACGAAATCCGCCCGCTGGCTTGTACGAATGCCGGACAGGAGCGGGATTTGGGGCATTTGGCGCAAGGTATAGCCGCGCCCAGCCCCGGCCGTAATTGAGGGAAAGTGTCAGATTATACGGCCCTGATACTGTCCCACGACGGATCATTCTCCCTCTCGACAATTGCCAGCTTTTTTCGCAGCTTCGCGCCTTCAGAGGGGATTAACTATGCGATTCGCGATGCTTGTCGCGGCGATCGGCGCCGCTTGCCTTTCCGTGCCTTCGTGGGCGGCTGACTACAGCGTCAAATTCACCGCCACGAACTTCCGGCAATCCTATGACCCGTCTTTGAATGTCCCGCCGCCGGTAAGCCCGGTGACGTTCGATGCGCTTCTTCACATCGACTTGTCGGGCAATACGGACCCGACGACAAATGGGCTGACCGTGAACTCGTTCAATCTGCCATACGGCGTCGAATATGCCTATGATCGGGCGAGCGACACGCTCATCTTCGGAACGCAAATCGATGTCGATGCTGGCGGTAACTATTACATCCAGCCGGCGCCGTCATCGTGGTTCGTCGCGATAGGCGGGGCGCTGATAGGCTCCCCCGTCGCCTTCAATTTCGTCCAGATGGTCGTCCAGACTACGCCGGGTAATCCTTACACCTATTCAACGACCGATGTGACGTTCGACATCGTACGGCTCGACGCACCAGCTAATTCGCCAGTTCCCGAACCCGCGACGTGGGCCATGATGATCGTCGGGTTTGGCGCGATCGGGGGATTGCTCCGCCGCGCTACATCCCCTTCATATCATGCGTGCTTGTCCGCGTAGTCTCGACCAATTTCAGGTTGGCAGCATTGTTGCTGTCGATCGTCGGGCTCTGCACTTGAGGCATACGCGACCCGTCAGGTGCATTGCCTGACGTAAGCGCGGTGCTGGCAGAAATTGTAGCGCCACCGGTCGCAACGTCGCACTGATGAGGGACGTTGCTTCCGATCCCGAGGCAGAACGACAGCACCTGGTTCCGGATATTAAGCGCGATCCCGTTCATCCAGTCTGCGTGAAACGACCAGCCTGGGATCGTCGTGGGGCAGGTCTGACCTAGCGCTGTGCACTTCGCAGCGAACATCGCGTCGCTATCAAGCTTCCATGTTGAATAATCGGCAAAACCGCGCGTCTGGTGTGCGGATTTGATCTGTAGATCGGGGATTTTATACCAGCCCTTGGGGCAGGTGGTGCCGCCGACATAGTTGTCCTGCACCTCTTGGCGAAGGTGCCAGTAACCACCGGGTGAGCTGATGTTCTTCCCATCCCAGCACAGTGGAGCGTGCGCTTCGGCATATATCGTGTCCCCATCGACGCAGCGCCCTTCCCAAGGGTCCGAACCATCCGCAAGCGTGAAACCGGGGGCCGCGGTCAGCCCGGTCTTGAGGGCACGAATGACGTTGCCGGCGTAGTTGGAGCATTGATAGCCGAGGAACCCGTTGCCCAGGTAGCTATAGCGCCCCGCACGAACAGTGCAGGTTGTGCCGGCTCCACCGTTGGCAACATCAAGCTCATTCTTGAACTTGCAGTCCATGGGATCGTCGGAATTGGTGCCGAAGATGAACCGAAGCTTTTGATGAAGCGGCTGGAGGTCGTCCTTCATCGGACTGGTGCCGTTGCGCGTGTAATAGACCGCGTTGCCGACCGCTGGCATTGCGTACTTCTTGGCCGAGATCGTCTTGACCCAGCACGGCTCCCAATAGCCCGTGGACCACGCGATGCCGCCCGCTGCCGTGGATGCCGGGGCGTACCGTAGGCTTAGCGGTGTCGAGAACGCATTTACCCGAATATTGCCGAAGAACTCGTGGCAATGACTGACGCCGGGTTGCCCATAGAAGCGGATCGGATCGTCGTAGAGGATTTTCGCTGAGTTGATCCGGATGCGAAATTTTTTCTCGGGACAGGTCGTCGTATTGGTCAGGCAGACCGAACTGTCGTTCACCACCCAGCCGTCCGTTGACCATTGCGCCAACGAACGGTCGGTGGGGTCGGACACTTCCGGGAAAGTGGTGAAAGCCGGGGCCGTCCCGCCCTTGTCGTTACTGCCGTCACCAACGCGGTTAGGGGTCGAGCCGTCCGTTTCGTAGGTCGCAGGCGTGTCGATATACGTCCCGACGTCCGGTTGCGGCGTGAGGGTTTGCCCCCAAGCCGGGACAGCCAGCATCAGGGAAGCGAGCAGAATTAGCTTCTTGAACATCATCCGTAACTCGCTGCTAGCATCGCCGAACCGGCGAAATTGAGGCCGCTGACGCTCGGCGTTCCGGTTGCGGTTAGCTGCCCGTACCAATGGCGATAATTGGCGGTGGCCTCGGTGAACTCCGCTTCTTCGGTCGTTCCGGCGTTCGGCGTGATGCTCGCGCCGCCGCTTTCGCTGATGCAGCCCACCAGCACTGCACCGCCCGAGGGGATAGTGACCGAGGCGGTCGTCTGCGGATCGGAGGTATAGCCGTAGGCCTTGACCTGCTGCGTGACGTAGACAGCCGAACTCGCCATGGTCCACATCGCATAGGCCGTGTCCGCCGTGGTCGTCATGGTCACAGCCAGCGATTTGCCTGTGCCACCGCTGGCGATCACGACATCCCAAATGCTGATCGACTTATTGCTCGCGATAGTCCCGGCGCCGCGCATCGTCATCGCGTTGCCGTCGAGCGAAACCGCGCCTGGGAGAGCCAAGGCGTTCGAGGCCTCGATCATCACGATATGGCGCAGACCAGAAATAGTTGTGAGGCCACTGAACGGCGTCGCGTTGTTGTTGGTCGCGGCGCTCGACCGATAGATTGCTGGCGCTACCACTGCGACGGTCGTGACCGTATAAGTGTCCGCGTACGTGCCGACAGTCAGCGTGACATTGACGGCCGTTGCCAAGCTGGCGGACGAAGTAACACGAACAGCAAGCGTATCACCATCAACGACCGTCCCGCTGGACGAAGTGAACGAGCCGCCATTTTTCGATACGGTGCCGCCGCTGACCGAATAAGCGTTCGTATTGCCAACGCCCAAGCCGGAGATGGTAATCGTATTCGACGTGTAGACCGTCGATTGAGTGGCGTTGGTAACGTCCGTGAAAGTAAACGGATTAGCTTGGGCAACGATCGTGTCGGCGATAACGTTGGAGTAAGGCCCCCAGATGTAGCCGCCCATGCCGTCGTCGCTGCCGACCCGCTCGCGCAGCGCAATCGGCCCCGGCGTAGAGGTAGTGGTCAGGCCGGCGAAGGTCACCACGTTCCCTGCGAGGTCGCCTGGCTCGATTTGCTGAATGATGTTGGCAGTCGTTGTACCAGCCAAGAGATTGGCTTGGGCGACTGTCGTATTGGCGCCGGTCGCCGTCTGAACATTCCAGAAGAACCCGGGGAAGAACGTGGCATTCTCCGCCGTCGTCCATAGAAGCGGGTTCACTCCTGCTGAGGAAGTTTGCGAAATGACAGGAGCCGTGATCCCCGGCGCTGCCGCCATTACGGAAATAGCACTGCTTTTTGGCGAGCCGACCGCCCCAGCCAGTGTCTCGACAAGCCCATTGGAAATCACGCCGGCGCTGCCAGTCGGCGTACCGCTGTAGGTACGCGCGCCGCTGTTGACGGTGATACCGGGGATATTGCCGACGATCGTGGAACCGGCAGAGGCACCGATAATGCTGCCGCTCGTCGCGACGCCAATCTGAAGCGCGCCCGACAGCGTTAGCGTCTGTAGCGCAACGGCACTGGAAACAACCACCGTGCCGCTGTCGGCGTGGACATTCCCGGTGCTGTCGAACTGGCGCAGGAAAAACGATCCGGCGACATCCCAGGTGTGATGACCCGCCACCGCCGGTGCGTAATCGACCCCGTCCTTGTACATCCGGAAAGCGCCCAGGGTGCCGCCGGTTCCCGTACCCGAGACGATCGTGTATCCGTCGCCGATATTGGCCATCACGGATCAACAATCAGCATTGGCGGGCTCGTGAACACGAAACCGCCCGGTGATGCCGAAGGGGTCGGCGTTACAGGAACTGCGGGAGTATCGCAGCATCCACCCCGGACGGGAAAAAAGGACTGCCCCAACCAGCCCAGCGACGATTGCCAGAACCACGAATAGTGCCACGGCCGAACTCCATGCAGGGGATAGACTGATACTTGGCGAGAAAGCGATCCTTCGCGGCGATGGCGGGCTTCGAGCCCATCAGTTGCTTGCCGATCGTCGGAGCCAATAATTGCGCCACGAAGTACGACACGCCGAGAACATCCGTGCGGTTTATGCCGCTGTCGTCCATGGCGCTGCCGTCGCCCTCTTGCGGCATGTTGTAGCCGCAGACGCCCGCGAACGGCGCGAGCTGGTCGTTCATCGCCCTAAGCGCCGCCACTTCTTCTTCCGGGCTTAGCTCGAACTCGTAGCTCGCCTGTCCGCAATAGCCGTAGGCGCGCTGGATGATGTCCCGCTTGGGAGGGGTGCCGTAGAGGGGAAGGACGCTCACGGCTCAAGCGCCAGCATGTGGAGCGTTGCCGCAACGGGTGTTGGATTGATCGATAGCGCGCCGAGCAAGAGGCTGAGCAAGCCTGCCGAGACGCGGTTGATCTGGAACACGCAGCCGGTGTTGGTCGGCGTTCCCATAACTTGGACGTTGAACAGATCGGTATTACCGTTCGGAACTTGAACGATGGCGCTGACAATCGGCACGACGCCAGACCCGAACGCCGTGGGATAAGTCCACGCATACGTCGTCGCCGCGCTCGGCATGATAACAATCTGCTTCCGGGCTTTGCTGGCGTGAGTGTGGTCGGCGCGGGCGTAGGGAGTAGCAGACCCCGCTACGCTAGCATCCGCAACGCCCGGCGGCGTCGAGCTGGCAGGTTGGGGGATACTCGCCTGCAACCCGCTGAGATCAGGCGGAGGATAGGAGACGCCATCCTCGGCCACTAGAAGGTTTCCAGTACGCCGAGGGTCTGTGCTGCCGTGGGGGAAGTGGCAAAGATTTGCGCAGATGTGGCAATCGTCACCGAAGCGCCGGCCGTTCCGGCCAGGAAAAACCCGGTCGTAACGCCAGTGGTCGCCGCGTTCGCCGTGAAATACACAGGCTGCGTGCCGGTAATGTTCGTGAACGTGACCGCCTGACGCCCAGCGCGAGCAGCGACAACCGAAAGAGCAGCGGCGGGAGAAATGGACGATGCGGCCTGGCTAGTCGCAAACGATCCCGTGCCTTGGCTTTGCGTGACGGTCGGGCTGGCCGACGTCCCGGCGCCGGCATTGACGCCGTTGGAATCGACCAGAGAGAACGCAGGGATAACCCCGCCGCGACTGATCCCGTCAGGCCCGGTGATATAGGTGTTGAACCCGAGATAACCGCGAGTTCCGAAGTGGTAACTGAGCGCAGCCATTATTCCTCAACCCTCACCTTGGGCGGTCTCCCGCGACGGGGGCTTTCGATCTCGGAGACGGTCAGGACTTCGCCTTCATCGTCGGTCAGCGGGTGGAGGCGCCAACCCTTGGCCAGTGCCTCCACCTCTTCCCCGCGCGACGACACGACGAGCGTTTCAACCGGCTTGCCCCAGATCAGTTCGGTGCCACCGTCCCGATAAAGAGCGCGTGGATATTCGAACTCATCCACGCGGCTTCAGCACCGAACGGCTGACGTCGTTCGTGTAAGCTGGGCCGGCGTCGGTGACCTCGTACGGCGACTTGATGTTGAGAACGTCGCACAGGGCTTCCACGACGTCGGTGCGGTTGTGGCCCGAACGCTCCATTTCAAGCAGCGAGGCGATCGTGCCCTGCTTGAGCGTCAAGCCCTGGTCGTCCTTGCCCTGCAACGCCGCCTTGAGCGCTTTCGGGTCCATCTCCAGGAGATATTCCAGATGCGTCGCGTCGTTGGTCTGCTGGATGCCCGGATTGGGGTCTTCCACCACCGGGTTGCCATCGGTCTGCGCGAACTGGCGGGCCGCACTGTCGCGGATTGCGTCGAGCGCGCCTTCCTTCTTCGCCTTGACCACGTCGGCCTTGGCGAGATCGGGAAGTGTCACGTCGGTCTTGATGTCGGAAATCTTGTCGGTCATCTCATTCACTCCAAAAGGGGTCAGTCTCTCAGGGCGGCTGAGATCAGGTCTGGTTGAAGAGCTGGATGCCCGACATTTCCGGCTGCAAATCCGCGAGGCCGTAATAGGCGTCGAGGCGGTACAGCGTGTCGAGCGTGCCGATCTGCGCCTGCTTGGCCATCACGATCGTAATGCCGCTGTCGGTCGTCAGGCTCGTCACCGCCATGCCCGAATTGGGATCGGGCTCGTACTTGGCCGGCATGATGACCATCGCGTCGTCCTGCCAGAACGGGTTGGCGGTCGTGGTGACGGTGTTGAGGAACGTGATGACCGCGCCGTTCGTCGGAGCGTTGGACACGTTCTTGTACTGGAGTTCCGGATCGGTCGCGCCGGTGCCGGCTATGATCGGAGGCGAGATAACGTAGTTACCGGCCGCACCCGCCGAACCCGACGACTGCGAGATGATGCGGAAGGTCTTCAGCACACCGGTCGATTGCTTGGTGATGTGGTTGACCTCGAACACGCCGGCGATCGTGAACGCGTCGCCCGCCTTCACGCCGGCGCCCGTCACGCCCAGCGACACCGTCTGGAAGCGGTTGTCGTTGTTGGTGCGGCTCAGGCCATCGGTCGAGAGCGTGGTCGAAACCGGCGTATAGAACAGCGGCAGGGTGTTGGTGATGGTCACACCCGTCGCCGTCGCGGCGGTCAGCGTATAGCCATAGTCGAGCTTGTACGTCTCGAACCCGGCAATGTCGCCGACATAGGCCTTCTCGTACGCCGTGTCCGACTTCTTGTTGCCGAACGAACGCGACGCCTTCTGAAGGTCAGACGCCATCGAGTTGTAATCGCCCGACGAATAGAGCGCCTTGCGATCGGCCATGGAGATGCCCATGCGGTTCATCGCCGTGTCGAGAGCCGCCACGTCATCGAAGCCCGACGCTGCGGTCGTGCGCTTGCTGACGATCGAGCCCTGCAACGCTGCGAGGTTCGAGCAATCGACGTTGATGTCCGACGCCAGGCGCTGGAGAGCGGCCTTCATGACGCGGCGCTGCTGGAGCGGATCACGCAGTTCGAGCGGGCCGAACGTGAATGGAACCGAGTGGCTGTACGACAGCGTCACCGGGACCGAAAGCTGCGTGTAGGTACGCGCGAAGTTCGAGGTCTGGTTGATGCCGGTGAACGACTGCGCGATGTACGGCTGGGGAACCCATACCGTGTTGAAAGCGCGCTCCAGTGCCTGGCCGTCTTCGGCGAGGTTGCGGAAGGTCTTCGAGATGACGAGGTTGTCCTCGAAACCTTCGACCAGATCGTTGAAATCAACGAGGGTATTTTTCGAGAATGCGTTAGCCAAAGCGGCCTCCTGAAATGACTGAGCGAGAGGCCACGGCCTCAGATCGCACGGTCACTCCATTCACGGCAGGAGGCGCCGGTTGTGCTGGTCGGGCTTTTACGCTAACGCGCGGAGCGCGTCAAGCGGCTGCCTGATTTTTAGGCACAAGCCTCATTGCATCGTCGAAATAGGGCTGGATATACGAGGCTGGCGCGCCGACATTTGCCGCAACGTGCTCTATCGGTTGGCCGCGCAACACCGCCTCGCGGCAAGCTAGAAGCATGTGCTCGAAACTGCCGCGAGGGTAAGACATCAGGCGGCTTTAGCTCGAAGCGTTTTGCGATGCCGATTGTATTCGGTCATGTTGCCCGACTTGAGCGCCTTCTCCAGCAGCTTGTCGCCAACCGGATCGCCTTCCTTCTTGGCGATCGGCGCCGATCCCCGCAGGATCGTGTCGCGCTCGGGCGGGGGTGGGGGCGTGCGGGTGCTGGTCTTCACGTTCTTCTCCAAGTCCCGAAGCATGAATATCTGCTTGAGCATGTCGGGCTCGTCGGCGATCTTGCTCAACTGCGCTGGATAACGCCCGAGCGCGGCGACGACCTTGGCAGGGTTATCGACGTACTTGGCGAGGCCCATAATGACCTGTTCGGGCAATGCAGCGCGGACAGCGGCGTCGGCAGCGTCGAACTCTTCCTGCTTGATCGGGAGTGAAGCGCGCGAGGCCTGATACTTGACCTGCAGGTCCTGAAATTCGCGCTGCTGGGCGTCCTGCCGCTTTTTCTGCTCTTCGGCCTGGCTCTCCGATGCGCGCTTGGTTTCCTTCCACGCGTCGAGCGCCGCCTCGAACTTGTCCTCATCATACTCGCATGATTCAAGCGTGGGCTTGGGGCCGACCTCGATCGGTGCAGCCGGCTTCGCGTATTCGGACAGCTTGCGGTCGCGGTCGCGGATTTCCTGGCGCAGCTTCTTGACCAGCGGCGGTTCGTCGCCGGCTTCCTCGCCCTCAAGTTCGAGCACGAACTCTTCGGCGTCGGGTGTTTCGGGCGCTTCCTGTTCGTCGCCCTCTTCGGCAACGTCGGTCAGCAACAGTTCGTCGTCTTGTTCGTCAGCCATTGGACTTTTCCTCCCCGACGAGGAACTGCTCAAATTTCTTAGCTGCCTCGACCACATCGGAGGCGATGATGTCGCGGGTGCGGGATACAATCTCGGCTAGATCAATCGCACTTGCCAGAGCAGTCGCGCGGATATTGTGCTCGTCCACTTGCTTTCTCCTTCACTCGCCCGAAACCCCGGCGGTCGGGTTATGCTGCGTCGTTTGCTCGGTCGTCGCGATCGGCCGCACGACGGTCCATTTCGCGCTGGTGTTCAGCGTCGGTCAGTTCGCTGCCCAGCTTGATGCGCTGATGACCTATTTCGTGGTCGATCTTGCGGGCTTGCGCGTCCTTCAGGCGGGCGCTGGCGATCTTCTCCGTCGCATCCACGACGTTGTTCGGGTGTGCGGGGTGATCGAGCCCACTTGGCACGTCGGGAGCGGCTTCTGGGCCTCCCACGGCTTCTGCCTGGGCGAGCTTGAGCGCTGCCGACGCCGCACTCTCCTGCGTCTTGGCTTGATTGAGTTGTACCTTCGACGCGCTCTCGGCGGTCTGCGCCTGCAATGCCTGTTCAGCGGCGGACGGCTGGCCCTGCTCCTGAGCGGCGCGCGCCAGTTCCGCAGCCTCTTCCTTGGTCGGCGTGCCGATGCCCATGCCGAGCAACTTCTTGCGCGCCCAATCGGCCACGTCTTTCGTAGATCCGCGCATCGCGGTTGCCGCGCGGAGGATGTAAACCTGCGCCAACTCTTGGTCGCCGGCCTTTGCAGCGGCCTCCGCCATCGCGACGCACTGATTGAACTCGCGCTGCTGGACCGTTGCTGTCGCCTGCTGGACCGTGGCGACGCACTTGTACGTACCTTTGCTCAGGTCGTTGCGAACACCGTATGCGCCGTTGTCCGACGTCACCGGCTGCATTAGCGTCGCCGTGCCGTCCTGGCCTTCCTCGGTGCGGGTCTCGACCTTGCGGCCGTCCTCGAAATAGACGGCCCGGGCCATCGATTCGTAGATCACCCCCTCTCGCTGGACGGCGAGGCAAGCGTTATCGATGTAGATGGCCGACCTCGCATCTACACGCTCGGCTGCAAGGTCCATGGCCTCGTACGAGGTATTGGCCCTTACTTCTTCGACATCCTGCGCATCGTCCGCAGCCTCCGCGATGACGAGCTGGAGTAACTGTGCCGTGGCAGCGCTGACTTCCGGAGCCTTGCGTGTGCCGATCTGGGTGGAGGCGATCGAGCCGTCCTCATTGCGCAGGGGCAGGAGATACAGGAACGGCTTGCGATCGATATTTGCGTTTGCCCAGTCTGCGGCAATCTCGTCCGTCATCTGTTCTGGCGCGACGATTGGTACGTCATACGGGGCAAGGCTGGCCGTCTCGACATAATTGCCGACAGCCGTGTTCAGGATGCGATTGCGGTCCTTGCGCTTGCGGGTGTAGCCCCACCAATAACGCACGCCATCGACAAACTCGGTGTTGCCATAGACCGGGACGATCGGGATGTTCTCGCCCGCGATATACCCGCAGTCCTTGAGCACCTTCGTGCCGTTCAGGATGTATTTGTGGACGCGGGTGCGCTTGTTCTTGCGGGTGCGGCGCTTCCAGCCGGTCGCCTTCTTTTCAGACAAGGCCTCGGCCGTGATCTCGTCCTCGAAATACCGCTCAACCTCATCGGTCAGCGGATTCGTGAGGATGATGCGGTCGGCGTCAACGACCTCTTTCTTGTAATACTCGGCGATGCAGGCCGTGTCGGTGGTGTACCAGTCCCATTGGTACTTCCACTGGTTCGACGGCCAAGGGTTCAGGTTGTCCTCGCCCCATTTCGCCTTGGCGATCTGGATAAGGTCGCGCGTGATGATGAACGCGCTCTCGGCGTCAGATCCGTCCTGCGACACGCCCCCGTAGAAATACACCGACTGATCGGCGTCGGGGATCATGATGCCGGGAATGACGCGCTGGTGCTCGTTGTCGGGGTCGCTGGGGTCCTCGTAATCGGTCGAAAGACGATACGCCCCGAACCCGCCGCCGACAGCCTCCCGCACTGCGTTATCGCGCGCCTGGCTGGCGTTGTAGTGGTAGCAGTCGGCACGATAGAGACCGTCGAGCGTCTCGGCGGTCATCTCATCGGCCGCGTCGTTCGCCGGCACGAAGTCAACGACGACACGGTTCTTGTTCCAGTCGTCTAGGATTTTGTCCTTGGTCTTCGTGATCTTGTCGATCTCGGGACGCGGGCTGTTCTCGGCGTTGTCGCCCCATGGGCCTTCCCACATCGCACCGGTGCGAACGGTAAAGGCGCGATCCTCAAGACTCTCGGCGCGTAGCTGCTGAACGGCAAGCGGGGTCGAGACAGCATCGAACTCGGTGAGCGCCGTTTCCCACACGTCTTGGAGGCGCTTGCTGTCCGCCTCGGCGCCGCCTTCCTCGATATCGCTTTCAGGGGTGGGCGCGTCGGACATGCGCCCGACTACATACGCGCGATCAGGTTTAGGGCGCTGTCAGTTTAGTGTCAGACTAACGTTTCGCCCATGCCGTACGGTTGGAGGGGATGGTGGCCGCGATCGGTGGCTTGTTCGCTTTCACCCGACGCGCTCCTTCGCACGCATAGCGCAGCGCGTCGATCAGATGGTTGTCCTTGTCCTCGATCACCGGCAGCACGTCGCCGGTCAACGGGTCCAGCTTGTAGCTGTAGTGCGTCAGTTCCTGGATCAGATGCTCGCAGCGGGGATGCACGACGATATCGAACGACTTCAGGAACTCGACGCCTTCCTCGACTGAGCGCGCGCCCTTGATCGCGGGGCGTATCCGGGGAAAGCCATGATTGCGCAGATAGCTGATCGTTTCCGGCCGCGAACTGTCGGCCGTCGTCCACCATTTCTCGCTGTCGGGGACGCCCATGAATAGCTGGGGCAGGTTGTTGATCTCGACCTGAAGCCCCCATGCTTCGTGATCGACGTATAGCTGCGTGCCGTCGATCCAGCACCGGACAAGGCACGACGGGTCGATGCTGAAGCCGAAGTCGGCGCCCTGTCGGTACTCGGCGTTGACCGGGCTTTCGAACTCATCAATGCGCCAGTTCTTGAAGATGCGCGCTTCGCTGTTCTGGCGGTACTGGCCAAGCCAGACGTGGTTGTATTTATCGATGTCACGCCCGCGCGTGTATTCCATCTCAATCCGCAGCTCTTCGGGAAACCACGGATTGTCGGGGTAATTCACCTCGCGTACGATGCTGTTCGGGGGAGGCCCGTCCTCACTGCGAAACATTTTGTCGATTGGGTCAGTGGGCAGGTCCGGGTTCCACGTCCAAATCAGTCTTGAGCCGGGGCCACGGATCGTCGGCACGACCGTATCGATACTGCCTTGGCTGAACGCCTGCGCTTCATCGCCCCAGAAGGTTGTGACGCCCTCGATCGACTTCACGCCAACTGCGTTGCCCTTGAGGCCGGTGAACAGAAACAGGCTATCATTTGGACCCCTGATTTCGGTCTCGGTGCTCGTGAACACGGATCTGACATCAAGCCGGTCAATCTCATCGTCCAGAACACGCTTCGATGAGTCACGGATCGAGCGTTGCGTCTCGCGCCCGCACAATACCCGCTCATGGCGCTCCATCGATTGCAGGATCAGCCCCGTGGCGACGGTGCGTGTCTTGCCGGGGCCACGACCACCATGCCATGCCAGATGCCGGAACGGCAGCCACAGATCACCCGCATACTCTGGAAGATCAACCTGCTTGGTCACGCTTCACCAGGTTGATCGTGAAGCCCTTCGGCAGCGGGTTCTCGGGGTCGGAGCCGATCAACTGTCGATCTCCGTAGCGCTTCGGGTCCCACTTCGCGAGAAGCTTTAGGCGAAGCTCGACGCGGTTCTTAGCCCACTGAACCGCAGCACTATCGATGCGGCTTTCAGTTCTATCCTCACCCGATGTCGTGATGACGCGTTCCGGCTCGGCATCAATGATCTGTTTTGCTTCCAAGGCAATTGCATCCCATCCCGCCTCACGCGCACGCGCGATGTCCCGCGCAAGCTCTGCGTCATCATCAGCCCACCTGCGCACCGTGTCATCACACGGCATGCCTTCGCCCGCGCAAATCACGGTCAGGGGCGTGCCTGCGCTCAACCCTTTCAGGACCACGGGAATGATGGCAGCCCGTTCGCCGTCAGTGAACGTCTTAGGCATTCTTCTTCGCCTTCCTCAATTCGTACAGCCGTGTCCGTACAGCGCCCGGTGATCGTCCAAGCTGGTTCGCCAATGCGGCAGCGGTAGTTCGAGCCTGCACCCGACGCCCGCAGTGCTTGAGCAGCAGCTTGTCCTCTTCGCGTGTCCAGCGACGGGTGGGGTTAGGCTGGCGGTTGATGGCGCGTTCGAGGATCAGGCTTTCGGTATCGGTCAAGGCACGATGACGCCCCAATGCCTCAGCTAGGTGGATCACGGCAGCGTTACCGGCTGGTATGTGCTCCATTACCGCTCCTCCTGCTTGATGGGTGGGGGTGGGGTCATTGGGTAGCGGCCTCGACGGACAGCAGCTCAGCGTCTGGGAAAAACTGCTTGGCCTCGGCGACGATCGCCATGCCGGCAACCATCCGCGCGACCTCGTCGGGCGTGACGATGACGACACGCTCGCCCTTGAGCGCTTGCACACGGCCGACCGAACCCGCCTGCTCGACGACGACGACGCGCGTGCCGGTATTGTAATCGACACCGACCAGGTAAGCGTCATCCGGCAACAGCGGGCTCTCCAGTGCCGCCACAGCCGCGCGCCAGCCGCGTACCATGGCTGCGGCCTGGTCCTGAACCTCTACGGCCGTACCGGTGATCAGCGCCGTGTTGTAGAGATCGATCTGCTCGCAGACGCGATCGTAGAGGTCGGCATCGACGCGACGCAGCGTCCCCAAGCGCCAACGACTACGGAAAGCGGTCTCGGCCGGCGCAACCTCCGCCAGGGCCGCGGCGACGACGCGATGATCGGGGGCGCTCACAGCCGCACCGCCAATCGCCCGCCCGCCGCTCTCGCCGACGATGGCAGGGGGCATTCTCGCGCGCGCGTATCCCCCCCATATAGGATATCTCTTTTTTCCGTCTTTTTTATACTTTTATCAGTTATATAAAAAAGTGCCCTAATGCCCCCAATCAGGGGCCATGTCGCTGCAATCGTTACACAAAATCGTGGGGCAGATTGCGGGGCAATCGAAGATCGCGGGGCACAAAATAAGCCCTGCCAAAATCGCACACTGCCCCAGAAGTGCCCCTCTGGACGCAAAGTGCCCCATAAAAGTGCCCCGGACCTAAAATACTGTTTTACCACGATTTCCCTCCTTTTTCGGGGCATTTCCTTCCCAATGGCGGTTGACCTCTTCCCGTGCTGACGAAAAGGCGGGTTTCTTGTCGAAACCGGCGCCTTTGACGCGGCTCTCCCAGGCGAACAGGCCTTCTTCGTTGAGCCTGATCCCACCGAACAGGCGTTCACCGCTGAGCTTGAGGTCGGCGAGACCGGGGAAGCGTTCGCCGATCATGCGTGTCACCGAGTTGCTGGAGAACGGCTTGCCGTCGTCGCTTTCCATTTCCCACCAGCCGTTGAACGACGTGCTGAGGTCCTTGCGCGCGACCTTGGTATCGCGGCTGGGTTCGACGCACTGGCGTATCCACGACCCGATCGGATCGTTCGAATCCTGGAAGCTGCGGCCGGCATCGGACATCGCGGCGGGTGGATCGAACCGACCGCGCGCTTCGAGCCTCTGGCGCCCTGCTATGGCCCACCACAACACGCCGGTCAGCTCTTCGGCGATGACCTTGGCCGCGAGGCTCTGGTAGCCGATCGGCTCCGGGGCATCCTCCGGCCTGACGACGGTCATGGGGAGGATCAGGGAGCGATTGTAGGTAGCGTCCGACTTGTCGTTGACGCGTGGCAGGTTGTTGGCGGTCAGCATCACCGGAAAGCCGAAGCTGACCTCGATGTTCTTGCCGCCTTTCATCTGGGCGCTCGTGGTTTCGCCGGTGACGACGACCTTGTAGGTCTCGGCGTCGAGATATTCCTTTGCGCCGATCGCGTCGTCGGCAATCCAGCCGCGCTTGCCGATCAGCGGTTCGAGGCCGAACCGGCCTTCCAGATCGCGCATCCTGGCATTGCAGATATGCTTGAGCCCCAGGATGCCTCGTGCGACTTGGCTAACCTGTGTCTTGCCCGAGCGGCTGGGGCCATGGACGAGCAGACCCTTGAGCAGCGGTCGGCTGCGGATCACGGCGACCGAGGCGCCGAACCATTCCTGCAACGTCGCGATGATCTCAGACGCCGCGCTCCGATCGGCAAAGGCGTCGTTCAGGAAGGCTTTCCACGTTGGACACGCCTGCGAGCCGTTGACCCGCGCCGCGACCTTGAACAACGCATAGTGCTCGGGGCTGTGGGGCAAGACCTGGAGCGTCCTCAGGTCCAATGCCGCGTCTTCCGCGATCAACAGTCCGTGATCGTCGAAGGCGACCTCGTCGCGCCGCAATTCCGGGCGATCCATGATATAGGCCTTGGCGGCGTTCAGGATCGAGGTCGTCGGGTTGATCGACAGGCTCTGACACGCCTCCTGGATCATCGCGCGCAGGCGCTGCGCCAGCGGGTCATTCCAGGGCAGCCAGATGCCGCCTTCGTACACGTATGTCGTGCCGGCCGTGTGCATGATCGGGCCGTAGCGCTCGTTCCAAACAGCGATGACCGCCTTGCCGACCGTCACGATCTGCGTTTGCCGATCGTCGGGCTTCGGCTTGGGGGCGGGAACGACATCGGCGTCGTGCACGAGCTTTAACGCCGTATTGCCGATCATCGGCGCGGCACGCGGCGCAGCAGCTTGTTTGGGCCGCGCCTTGGCGAGATCGCGCCTGATGGCCGTTTCTTCCGCCGTCCAGTTCCAGCGCTGGTCGCTGGGAGCCGCGGCTTCTGTCGCGGCGAGGATGCGATCGACAATCTCGTCGTCGTCATAGCCGCGCGCGATCATCGAATAGGCGACACGGATTTGCGTTTCATGGATTGAATTACGACCCGGCGCGCCGTGCGCCATGGCAGCGAGTTCGGCATCGATATCGATGGCGGGCTCGTAGCCAGCTTCCTTGGCGTAGCTCAGGAAAGGATCGTCCGCCCTTACCGGACGCGGCGCTTCGATCTGGCCGCGGAGCATGACGCGCTGTTCGGACAGCCATTCGATCAACGCATCCAGATCGTAAACGCGGCCGCTATCCTCGACGACTTCGCATAATGCCGGTTCGCCATCGTACAATGCGACTGTCTTGGCCTTGGAATTGAACGTCCCCGGCAGCCGCATGATACGCGCAATGTCGGCGCACTTCGGGTCACCGGCGAGAATGTGGACCAGAGCCTTGAGCGCCTGGACAACGACGGTTCGCGTGGCCGACGCTTCGCTGACATCTGTCTTGTCTTCCAGCAACCAGTAGGCGTGAAGCCCACCGCCAGAATTGACGATGATTGAGGGCGGCAGGGGCAGGAACTGGAGAACTTGGATTGCATGGTCGCCGGCAATACCTTGTGCCGCGCAGTCGATATCGACCCATAGCGCGGGGCATTCCATGGCGTTTGCGGCTGACCCGTCGTCGCGTTCCTTGCCGCGCGTGCAGACACCGAAATAGGTGCCCCAGCCTGGCTTGTCGTTCGCGCGACAGAAGCCAAGGATGTCGTTTTCCTGACGACTGAACACGGAGCGCGCACCACCCGTTCGCTCATTGGCGCACGCGCGCAGCTCGACGTTATGAAGCGTCTCGGTGAAGAACCGCTTCAAAAAGTCAGCAGCAGCAGTGTAGTCCTGATCGCGCAAGGCTGGTTTTCCAGTGTTGTGTCCCTGGCGCCGCTTCCAACAGCGCCAGGGACGGAGACTTGTTTAGAAGCGGGTCTTCGAGCCGGCGCTCGCCTTCGCGGCGGGTGCCGGCTCATCTTCGTCGCCACCATCGGCAGCGGGGATCGGAACAGAGCCATTCTCGACCCAGTCCGCGATCGTCAGGACAGGCACATAGGTCTTGCCGTATTCGGCGTGCTTGTAGCTGTCGCGACCGAGTTCGAGCACCGGGATCAAACCCTGCGCGCGCTCCGGCGCCCTGGCGAATGCCTTGCACAGATTGCCGATGCAGCCGATGCCGCCCTTGCTGGAAGCGCTGAACGTCATTTGTTCGCCGTCATCGGGATCGGCGAGCGGCAGCTCGTTGGTGAAGTTCCAGGGGTCTTTCGGCCGACCTTCCTTGTCGAGTTCCCAGGCGTCCTGGTCGTCGTAGCCGAGCTGGTCGCGCGTTTCGGGCTTGTAGCCCTGGGCGAGCAGACCGAGGCGACGCTCCACCGGCTTGCTGTCGGCCCAGCGAATCCAGCCGATGCTGAGTTCGTCCATGTTGGCGGCGAGGCGGCGACCGAGTGCGATCTCGTCGTCGTTCTGGCCGAGCAGCCATTCGCCCTTGGAGAACTTCAGGAAATTGCCGCCCTGCGCGGCCTCGGCGCCGTATGCGGCATATGGATCATAGCCGCCGGGCGCCGCGAGCGCTGTGCCCTGGTTGATGGTGCTTACTTCGTTCATTGGTCCTTTTCCTTCTTTTGGGTCAGATCAGCAGGTCGCTGGTCTGTTGTTGGCGTGGCTCCCACCGCGGGAAATCCAGGCCGGCATCGACACGCGCGGTGGCGTGCTCGATCTCGCGTTCCAGCCCGAGGAAGTCGTTGCCGTCCCCGCGCCAGAGAAATTCCAATTCACTGTGGATTTGCAGAATGGTGCTGCGGTGTGCCTCAAGGCAGGCATCAAGCGCGGCCTTGGTAGTGACGGCCCGCAACTCGGCTACGACCAACGAATATCGATCGCGCGCTACGTCGCGGGTCTTCATGGCGCCCACGAGACGATCTGGCGCGCGAGAGGTGGCCTTGACGCCATATGCCGCGAATGGATCGGTCACAGGACACCGCCTTTTCGCAGCAGCTTCTGCGCTTCGAAAAACACTGTCGTGCGTCCGCCCAGTTCCGGCGGCAGCGGGTCGTCCAGCGGCCGCTCGCCCATCATCAGCTTGATCTTGTCTTCGCGACGACGGATGCGCTCCAGCGCGAAAGCGCGGACGTTCTGCGGTGCCGTCATCAGCCAGTCGCAAGCGCCGATAGCCGCCAGCAACTCATCACCATCGTCAGGCCCGACGCTCCGCAGGTAGCGCATCAGGTTCAGGAGACGCGGCTCTTCGGCTAGGATTTCAATCCGTAGCTTGCGGCGCATGGCTTTGTACGCCTTGAGCAGTCGGCCTTTCTCTTCCATTTTCAGGTCGAGCGCGCTCGGGTCCTTCTTGCGGCGGTTAGCCCTGGGGTCGGTGAAGATGGGAGCGGCGGCTTCGCCGTAGCTGGCAAATGCGTCGGTCATGCCAAGCCTTCCAAATCGATCGGAGCCCCGAGCCCAGCCAGCCAGCGAAGGCAGGTCGCGACCGACCGAAAGACGCCACAGGGATGATCGCCCTTGGTGAGGTAATTCAGCCAGACATGCTGTTGCTCAGATAAAGTACCCGTCCGGTTCTTGATCTCGGGGAACGCATAGCCACCCGACCACAAAACGATCGCGTCGGGGAAGCCGGACGCCAGCCCTTCCTGCTTAGCCTTGATGCTCGCCCACGCTGTGCGCTGCGCGCCATTGGGCACCGCGACAAACGCCACTGTTGGAGCGCGCGCCTTGAGCGCTTTGCGGATGCCGACCTGGATACTCAACTCGTCGCCAGCATCGGCGACCGAAGGCGGGTCGATGTGGAAGAGGGGGGTCATAGCGATGCTGTCCGGGCAACGGCGATCCGCGCGATCGTCGAAGGAGCGTAGCCGTGACGCTTAGCGACCGCGGCGATACGCGGCGCCAGTGCTACGGCATCGTCGATCATCGCCTGCTTTTCCAAGGCACGCGCGATGCGGTCGGAGTGGACGCGCTCGGCCTTCATGCCCCCAGCTCCCGAGCCCGCCGCGCAACCAACGCCTCGATCCGCTCCAGCAGCAGGCGGCTGCCTTGCTCGGCGTCGTGACGCCGCGCGCGGTCGGATTCGAACGGATCGACCGCCGGTGCAAAGCGGCTGTTGGCGTGATGGGTGGCGTGGCCGGCAGCGCGGGTCATGCGACTTCTCGCAAGCGAGGCGCTCGAAGCTGTTCAATGCGATTGAGCCAGCTCGTCAGCGTACGATGCACACGGCGCAGCCGTGCCTCGTCCTTCTTAAGCAGTTCGTGATCGGTCGTGACAATGCCGCCAGGGCTCGCGGGGTCTTCGTCCTGCGCGGTCTCATTGGCGAGCGCGATCATGTCGCGGGTCAGCGGGTCGGTGCTGCAAAGAGCGTTCTCAGGGACATTCTTGACGCCGAACGCCTTGTCCAATTCGTCGTGGGCGCTGGCGTCGTATGCCAGAAGGTTCCAAATCTTGTCGGCAGTGGGCAGACTGATGCCGCTCTTCACGTTCTTTCGAAGGTGATCGATGCCGATACCGAGCCACAACGCGACCTTTGCATCAGTGTGATCTTTGCAAAGGCGGCTCAGCGCCTGAAGCCACGTATTGCGGAAATCCTCTTCGGTACGAGGCTCCACTTTGGGCACAACATTACCGTCCTGAGCCACCTATTGCCCCTTTCCATGAATGAAGTTGTCCGCTCCGATCCCGAGTTGCTCGGCGTGCTCGTCGCGCAGATCGTCAGCACGATCGCCCGACCACCGCAGGCCGATGAACAGCAGGAACAGGACGGTCAGGACGCCAGTGAGAATGCCACCAGCGAAGATTGCGGCGGTGGTCATGCCAAGGCCCTCGCGGAATGAATTGCGCCGTTGCCTACCTTGGGGGTACATACTCGCCGCGCGTCTGCACCACGCGACGCCGCCCCACCCCCTTGACGCTCGCGCGCAGGAAGGCCGTTGTTAGGACCGCCGGCGCGGTCGAACCCCAATGTCGGGACGGCTACCAACTGTCAGAGTCCGTTGAAGCGACTGATCTGGTCGTGAATGCGCCCGAGCGTGGCAGCGAGCGTTTCGGTGCTGGCTTCGAGCGACCCAATCGCGCTATCGGCGGCAAGGCGGTCGCGACCGGCAGCTTCCGGGTTTTCCGGACGGGTGCCGATGATGCGATCAGCAGCGGCGCAGATGTTCTGCAACATAACCGCAGCGCGCTCGTTGAGGCCGGACATGTTGTCGGCCAGCGCAGCAAGGCGCGGCTTGGAGTTCAGCACAGATTGCTTCGACGCGGCACCGACGATGCTGCCACCGACTGCGTTCGAGGCGTAGCCTCGGTCCATTGCCAGACCAGCTTGCATAGCTGCGTATTCCGTATCCATGGTCAGTTCCTTTCAGTTGAGATTGTCGGGGATGAAGGGGACGCCGATCGCAGCAGCCACACACATACCCAGAACCATGAGTCCAAGGATGCGGAGCGCTTCAAAGGTTGCCCGCCAGCCGGTCGGAGAGGGGAAGGCCGGCTGACGGGTGCCGCGCACAAGGGAGGGGGCGCGGGGTTTCATGCGATTGACTCGAAGGCGAGAAATGTGTTGCCTGAGATATGGAAACCGTCGGGCAGAAATTCCGTAATCAGAACGTGCGCCTTGACGGGGCAATCTTCCGCGACTGCGTATTCGATAACGTTGTTTTCGATTACGACGGAGGTCAGGTCCCCGTTCTCGTCGGCAACACGATCACCAATTGCCAGTGGCGGTTCAACGAAGCTGCCGGACGCACCTTGCTCTTGCTGCAAGCTCTCAATCGGCAGTCCGGCGGCGCTGGCCTCATCGACGCGACTTTCCCGATCACCGTCGGCTGAGGCTGGCTTGTGATGACGGGCGGTCATGCTGCGTGCGCCTGTGTTTCGGTGGGGGGCTCGCGCTCAGCGGCTTTGCGAGCGCGCAAGGCTTCCAGCGCGAGCACGGTGCGCTCGTCCACTGCCAGCGCCCCGCCTTCGAGCCGGGAGATGGTGGATTGGTTCAGGCCGAGCAGCCCCGCCAGCTCGTTCTGGGTGACGCCGAGTTCCCGGCGGATGGTGCGAACGTCCTGCATGGCGCGGATATATGCCTAAATGCATATAGCGTCAAACGGATTATGCGTTCAGGAATTGGTGCTGCCTCGCGCGCAAGGTTATGCGCCACGCATGGCGAACGCGATTCTAGCAGAGAACGTGCGGCGGCTGCGCGTGCATCTTGGCCTGAAGCAGTCGGCGTTCGCGGATCGCATCGAAACCGAGCAAGCGAACGTGTCCAAGTGGGAGGGCGGGAAATCCACGCCCGGCACCGCGCCGCTGGCGGCGATGGCCCATATCGCCGACGTGTCGCCACACTCCTTTATGACGTCGCCGTGGGCGCCGCCAGGCGAAGCGTCGGATCAGCCGATCGCGCGCACGATCGATTCCGGCGAGACTGCGGCGGTAATGCGCATGGACCTCCGCTACGCGCTCGGCCCCGGCACCAACGTGGACGAAGACTATATAGAAGGTGAGGCAGTCGAACTCGACATCAGCTTCCTCCGCCGCCTGACCCCATCATCGCCGAGCATGCTGCGCATCGTGAGCGGGGTCGGCGATTCTATGGGCAATACGATCGGCGACCATGATGACCTGATCCTCGACCTCGGGCAGCGAGTTATGAATTTGCAGGATCGCATCTGGGCAATGTCGCTCTTTGGCGTCGGCGCAGTGAAGCGGCTGAAAGCGATCGGCAAGGATCGTGTCATGGTCATCAGCGACAATCCTGATGTGCCCGATCAGGAAGTGGATGCCGCGGATTTATATATCGTCGGGCGCATCGTCGGATCGATCCGCCGCCACTAAAATATTCCGCTATGCATTTTCCTGCTTGACGATATGCATCTAGGAATATAGACCCATCTGCATCGGCATGACGCCGGTGGAGATGATCATGAAAATTGAACGCAATATCCCGATGCCGGTCGCGGTTGCGAAGCCGCAGCGTCCGCGCGTCCCCGTCGAGAGCATGGAAATCGGCGACAGCGTTTTCATTCCGGGCGTGAAGCGCACCAGTGGCCTCGGCACTGTGAAGGGTACGGCCCTGCGCGCTGGCCTCAAGTTCAATTTCAAGTCGGCAGTCGAGGGCGACGGCGTTCGCGTCTGGCGCACGGCCTGAACTGGTTTCCCCGGACTGCGGGCGCTCCCCCACGCCCGCAGCGAGGATGACACCAGTTCACCGGAGACCATTGATGGCAACCGCCCTCTACTCGGAAACAATAACGGCCAGCCCGATCGTCGCATCGATCGAGCGAAAAGCCCGCGAGGATGCGAACATTCGCGCGAACGCTGCGGCGCTTGCCAAGGTCTGCGCTCGTATCGCGGAAAGCGCGGCACCGGCTGACTTCCTCGCTACGCATGACGGGATCGTGTTTCTCAATTCCGTACACGCAATGACCGGTCTTGATGCGGTGTACGACCTTGCTCGGGATTGTGAGCATGAGATGCGCGCCGACAGCGACCGTCGCTTTGCGGCCGGGTTTCTGGATGCTGCGGAATGAGTGCGCCTCTCCCGCTCCGCGTTCTGGGCGCACTGTTGCCGATCATTGCCTCACCCGTTGCCTTTGCGCTCGGGCCGGCGGGGCAGGGCGCGTACTTCTTCGGTGTCCTGCTCGGAGCGTTCTTCGGGATCACGTTGGCTTGGAGGCGTCCGTGATGTGGGGACCTCTCGCCACCGGTATCGCTTACACCATCCTAGCAGGAGGACTTGCTGCTGCTGTTGGGGGCGCTCTCGGCACGGCCTGGTTCGCGCGCCGGAAGATATTTGCAGCTTTGCAGGGAGCGGGGCGGCCCAACAAGCCGCCCCGTGAAAAGGCATGATCTCCCCACCCCATAGCGAGGAAGGCCCGAGTAGTTCGAGCGCCGACGCTGAAGCGTCGGAACCTGCCCTAGTCGCTGCGCTCCCGGAGCCAGTTCCTGTCTCCACCCATTCGGGTGACGGTCAGGCGCAGGGGGCTTTCCCCGCAATTCCGACAATCGAACCGCAATTCACGCTTGGGACACACGATGGTCGCTGGTTCGCATATCGCAACCGAGAGCCATTGTTCTGCTTCAAAGGCGAGCAGGCGCGCGACGTAGCTGAGGCCGCAGCAAATTCCTTGGCGGCCTTTGAAGCGCTCGCGCCCGATCAAGACATAAGGAAATCTTGATATGATGAAGGGCGAACAGGTCCCGGCATGGAAAGCCGACATCTATTGGCTGTCTACCTTTACAAGGGTCGGATGGTTTAAGTCAGGAAAAGACGACCAAGACGGCAAGATATTCAAAACAGCAGAATCCGCGAAGCGTTGGGCTGCTCGCAATACGGGAGTTCCATCTTTTCTAGTTCCGTACATGCACCGTCGTGTCGAGGTCGTCCTCACGACGAGGCCTGCAACCTTCATGGACCGATTGCGCGCCCGTCTGAACATGCGCCCGATCTGGTATCCGCACGCCGCCCAAACCCCGGCAGGCAAATCATGACCAATCTATCCACAGCAGATGACCAACCTGGAGATGTGAAATGACTGACAAGGTTCACCAGTTCGACGCAATGAAGAGCCTGCTTCACGCTGACCCAGAGTACGCTCAGGCGCTCCACGCCAACATCGCTATGCCGCTGATGGACAATCTGGGCATTACGCACGAGCAAGCCAATTTGGGCGGCGCGGTCGTGCTGCGGCATCTGTTCGACGTGGATGTCACCAAGCACGAACACTACCCGTACCCCGCCCACGACAGCCGTTCGGTCCCGCTGTGTGGCGACATGGCCGAGGCGCTTTATGGCTGATCGTTTCACCGCCGCTCTCGCTCGCACCTCTTCTCCATCCATAGAATCAGAAGGGGTAGGATCGTGACGGAGGATAGTGGGCGCTTGCCTGACGGCACCGGGCTTTCGTCGGCTACGCCGATCGAGCCGGTTCCCGTCTCGCCCGTTCCGGCTTCAATCCCTAGCGCGATACTGGTCGGGCTTTGCGACTTCCCGCCGGATGCGGCCTTGGTTTTAGAGGCCCTAGGCGATGGGGAGTTCGTGCAATCGGCGCGCTATATTTCGGGCGACATTGGCGTTCCGGAAGCGAGGGTCAAGGAGGTCCATCGCGCGCTTAGGACGCTGGGGTTTGCCGAGATTGGCACGCTGATGACCGAAGAGGGTCAGACATGCGGAAGCGGCTATTGGATCACGGGGCGGGGCGAGCGGTTTCGTGAGGCCCTAGCGCAAGCGATCGAAGCCCGTAGGGCGGAGACGCAAGGCGGCTCCGTTCACGAGAGCGCGGTCCCGCAGGGATGCGCCCAGAAAGGCCGTTTATGAAAGCCTACACCGACTACCTAGCCAGCCGTGGCTATCAGCGGGTAACGGTCGAGCGTACCAATCCTCGTCCCGGACACCTCGTCCTCGATCGCATCGACCAGCCCGTACGTCGGGTAGAGAGGGCGCGGTGACGGCGCTGCTGAAACCCGACGAAGCGGCGGCGCGCCTGATGGTGTCCGCACGGACCCTACGCGACCTGAAGCGCAGGGGATTGATCCGCTACATTGCTCTCACCGATCGCCTTATTGCCTATCGCGCCGAAGATTGCGACGAATACCTCGAAGCCCGACTGCGCCAGGACGAACCGCCATGTCCCTCTACAGACCGGCCAAAAGCAATTTCTGGCACTACGACTTCCGGTTCAAAGGTGCTCGCTATCACGGAAGCACTGGCTGCGCGGCAAAACGCGACGCGGAGCGGTATCAGTCCGAAATCCGGCGGAAGGCAGCGCTAGGCGATGACACGAAGCCGAACATCGCAATCGTCGCCGCCTGTGACCAATGGTACGAAACCAAGGGCCAATTCCTGCGGAGTTGGTACACGGTGAAATACCAGCTCGTAAACTTGGCGCAGGGGCTCGGCCCTCAAATGCCGGTCGGCGACCTGACCTTGGCCGCGGTCGATCGCTATATCGCGCGCCGTCGTGCCAGCGTGAGCAATGCCAGCGTCAATCGCGAGACAGCCTTGCTCCGCCGCGTCGTGAATTGGTGCGAGGCGAGGGGGTTCGACACGCCTCGGCTCGTCTGGAAAGAGGCCAAGCTCAAGGAAGCCGCGCCGAAAACTCGCGTTCTGTCGCATGAGGAAGAGGTGAGGCTGTTCCAGCATCTCCCCGATAGCCTCAAGCCGTTGGTGGAATTTGCCCTGCTATCGGGGCAGCGTCGGTCGGAGATCGTCACGCTGCGGTGGTCGGACGTAGATCTGGTGAATAATCGCGCGACGGTCTGGGCGAAGGGACAGAAGCCGCACACGTTCCCGCTGACGCCGCGTCTTGCTGCCCTGATCGCCAACCAGCCCAAGGCTTCGCCCCAGGTATTCACGTACGAATGCGAGCGCGATGCACCGCCTCGCAAGGACCGACCGAAGCGCGTGAAGGGCCTGCGCTATCCATTCAGCCGTCAAGGCTGGGAGCGCAAGTGGAAGAAGGCGCTGAAAGACGCGGGGATCGAGGGCTACAACTTCCACAGCAATCGGCACACCAGCCTGTCGCGGACTGGCAAGATCGAGGCGGCTTACGTCCTCGCCGGCCACTCCGACATTCGCACGACCAAGCGGTACTTCCACACGCATGAGGAAACCGTGCGGGAGGCGATGATTGCAGGCGAGTCCCGAACTATTCCCGAACCCGCAACGGTGGTTGCGCTCAAACCCGCAGGAAACAGCCAAAAATGACGATTAGCTTTTCTGCTCCCAAAGCAGGCGCGCTACCGGACTGCGCCACTCCCCGACGCGAGACAGGCGCTCTAGGGAGCAAAACGGGGGGCGGCAAGGCCGATTGCCCGCCGCCCTTAAGATCAATGCGTGTTCTTCGCGGCCTCGGCTTCGGCGCGGATGTTGTCGACGCTGGTATTGTAGGTGGCGGTCGCGCTGTTGACGGCATTGGCGGCGGCGTCGTTGGCGCCGACATTGGCTTCGTTGTCGAGCGCCGCGGCCTGGTCGGACAAGTTCGCTTCCAGCGCATTGGCGGCATTTTCGACCGTGGGGGCCGGCTTGTTGCACGCCGCGAGCGAAACCAACGCGGTGGCGGTCAAGGCGATAGCGATCTTCTTCATCGGGCTTCTCCTGTTGAACTCGGTCGAAAGACTAAGCGGGCGGCGGGGCTGTGATCAACTGCCCTTCGGCGTCACCTTGTCCCAATCCTCGGGCGCGTTGGCGACGACCCAAAGCATCGCAGTCCACGCGGCGACATTCTGGCGCAATTGATCGAGGTCGATCTTGTCGAGCGTATCCTCCGGCGTGTGGTGCCAATCGAAATAGCGCAGGCCGCTCTGGTTGAGATCGACCGCCGACGTGCCAAGTGCGAACAGCGGGCCGACATCGGTGCCGTCGCCGGCCTTTTCGCGGCTACGCACGATACCCAGCGGGCCGAGCGCCGCGCCGAGCCGGTCGCCCACCGCTTTCGCGCTGTCGGGGAAATTGACCGAGAAGCGCCAGATATTGTCGGCGCCGAAATCCGATTCGGCGGCCATAGCGAACTTCTCGGTCGCGTGCGCCTTGGCATAGGCCTGACCGCCGAAACCGCCGGGTTCCTCCGCGCCGAACCAGACAACGCGGATCGTCCGGCGAGGACGCGGCCCGTCGAGCAAGCGCTTGGCCGCCGCGGTCGTGATCGCGACGCCGGCGCCGTCGTCGATCGCACCGGTACCGAGGTCCCAGCTGTCGAGATGTCCGCCGACGACGATGACGCCGGCGTTGGGATCAGTCCCCGGCACTTCGGCGACGACGTTGCCCGATTCGGCATCAGGCAATGTCTTGGGCGTGAGCACGAGTTTGATCGACACCTTGTCGGTCCGCTTGAAGATACGTTCGAGTTGTTCGGCATCGGCCACCGACAATGCGGCCGCCGGGATGGGCGTCACGCCCGGCGCGAAATTGGTCCCGCCGGTGTGCGGCCAGCGGCCCTTGTCGCTGCCGATCGAGCGGATCAGGATCGCGGCCGCGCCCTTCTTGGCGGCGACGTTCGCGCCGATGAAGCGCGCCGCGCCGAACGCGCCGTACCCGCTGCCGTCCTGCGTCGCCTTCATCTGGTTCGACACGAACGCGATCTTGCCCGTCAGGCTGCCGTCCGGTGCGGCGAGCAAATCGTTGAACGTCGGGAAATAGACGACAGGTGCGGTGATCCCTTCGGGCGGGGTCGCGCCCGAACGGCCGAGGGCGGCGAGTGTCAGCTTCTGCGGATAGGGTCCGACGATCTCGGCCGTTTCCACGCCGCGTACCCAGACTGGCATCGTATAGGTTTCGATATGGACGTTCTTGAACCCGAGCGCCTTCAGCTTGACCACCGCCCAGGCCCGCGCGCGGGCCTCCGCCTCGGTCGCCGCGAGGCGCTGGCCGACTTCGGTCGTCAGCCCCTCGACGATATCCCAGGCGACATCGTCCTTCAGCGCAGCATCGCGCGCCTTGGCGACTGCTGGATCGACCTTGACCGACGCGGTGGGCAACGCACGCTGCGCGATGGCGGGAACGGCGAGGACGGCGATACCAGCAAGCGCGAGAGGGGCGATCCGCATATAGTTCTCCCTGGGGATGGAGGCGGTGGCTTAGAACCCTAGGACGCCGTCGAAAAGCCCTTTCGCCGGTCGTGCGCGCCTCTTCCCAACGCATCGCCCAATCGCTATCTGGCGGTCAACTTTTCCGACATCCAATATTTCAAACCGGAGACCCTACGTGGCCGCCCAATACGCTTTTGTCATGAAGGACATGACCAAGACCTTCCCCGGCGCGCCCAAGCCGGTGCTGAGCAACATCAACATTCAGTTCTATCAGGGTGCCAAGATCGGCATCGTCGGCCCGAACGGCGCCGGCAAATCGACGCTGATGAAGATCATGGCCGGCGTGGACAAGGATTTCACGGGCGAGGCCTGGCCGGGCGAGAACATCACGGTCGGCTATCTCGAGCAGGAGCCCGAGCTCGATCCGACCAAGTCGGTGCTGGAGAACGTCAAGGATGGCGCACGCGAGACCGCCGACCTGGTCGCGCGGTTCAACGAGATCGGGATGCTGATGGCCGAGCCCGATGCGGATTTCGATGCGCTCGGTGCCGAAATGGGCGATCTCCAGACGAAGATCGACGCGGTCGACGGCTGGAGCCTCGACAGTCAGCTCGAACTGGCGATGGAGGCGTTGCGCTGCCCGCCGGGCGACAGTCCCGTCCAGAACCTGTCGGGTGGCGAAAAGCGCCGCGTCGCGCTGACGCGCCTGCTGATCCAGAAGCCGTCGATCCTGTTGCTCGACGAACCGACCAACCACCTCGACGCCGAAAGCGTCGAATGGCTTGAAAATCACCTGAAGGAATATGCCGGCGCGGTGTTGATGATCACCCACGACCGCTATTTCCTCGACAACGTCGTCGGCTGGATCCTCGAAATCGATCGCGGCAAGTATTTCCCGTACGAGGGTAATTACTCGACCTATCTCGAGAAGAAGTCGAAGCGCCTCGAACAGGAGGAGCGCGAGGAATCGGGCCGCGCCAAGGCGATCAAGGACGAGCTCGAGTGGATCCGACAGGGTGCCAAGGCGCGCCAGACCAAGTCGAAGGCGCGTATCGCCAAGTTCGAGCAACTGGTCGAACAGCAGAAGAACCGTACCCCCGGCAAGGCGCAGATCGTCATCCAGGTGCCGGAGCGTCTGGGCGGTAAGGTGATCGAGGTCGAAAACCTGTCCAAGGCGTACGGCGACAAGCTCTTGTTCGAAAACTTGTCGTTCACGCTACCCGCCGGCGGCATCGTCGGCGTGATCGGGCCCAACGGCGCGGGTAAATCGACCTTGTTCAAGCTGATCACCGGCGCCGAGACGCCCGACAGCGGGACGATCGAAAAGGGCACCACGGTCCATCTCGGCTATGTCGATCAGAGCCGCGATCACCTCGACCCGTCGAAGAACGTCTGGGAGGAAATCTCCGACGGGCTCGATTACATGAAGGTCAACGGCCACGACGCCTCGACGCGGGCATATGTGGGCGCGTTCAACTTCAAGGGCGCCGACCAGCAGAAGAATGTCGGGAAGCTCTCGGGCGGCGAACGCAACCGAGTCAATATCGCCAAGATGCTCAAGCGCGGCGGCAACGTGTTGCTGCTCGACGAACCGACCAACGATCTCGACGTCGAAACGCTCGGGGCGCTCGAGGAAGCGATCGAGAATTTCGCCGGCTGCGCCGTGGTCATCAGCCACGACCGCTTCTTCCTCGACCGCCTGTGCACGCACATCCTGGCGTTCGAGGGCAATTCGCACGTCGAGTGGTTCGAGGGGAATTTCGAGAGCTACGAAGAGGACAAGCGTCGCCGCCTGGGCGATGCCGCGGACCGTCCGACCGCGTTGGCGTACAAGAAGCTGACGCGGTAGTTTCGCAAGATTGGCTTTGACAGCGTGATCGAACCGTGATGCTCTCCTAACACAGCATGGAGGGCATCATGGTTCGCTTGTCGGTTGCGCTTTTTTCGGTCGCGGCGGCGGTCGTTCCTGCCGCAATGGTCTATGCGGCGGTGCCGGATTACGTCGCAGCCGCTGTCGCGGACACCTCACGGCCCGACGCCGACCGCGCGACCGACGTCAATCGCAAGCCGGCCGAGACGATGGCTTTTGCCGGGGTGAAGCCCGGCATGATCGTCGGCGAATTCTATCCGGGCGGCGGCTATTTCACGCGCATGCTGAGCGATGTCGTCGGCCCGAAGGGGCATGTCTACGGCATGGAGAATCTGCGCTGGGACGATCCAAAGTCGGACAAGGCCGTGATCGACGCGACCAAGGGCAACGTGTCGATCGAGGCGGCGGCGTTCGGGACGGTGCGTTTTCCGCAGCCGCTCGACCTCGCCTGGGTGACGCAGAACTATCACGACCTCAAGATCGCCAAATACGGCGTGGTCGATACGGTCGCGTTCGACCGCGGCGTGTTCAACGCGCTGAAGCCGGGCGGCGTGTTCTTCGTCCTCGACCACGAAGCCCCGCCGGGTACCGACACGGCGGGAATCGAGAAGCTCCACCGCATCGAAAAGGCGCTGGTGATCAAGGAAGTGACGTCGGTCGGCTTCAAGCTGGTCGATGAAGGCACCTTTCTGCGGCGACCGAGCGACGACCACACGCTGCCGATCTTCGACAAGAAGGTGCAGGGTCAGACCGACCAATACGCCCTGAAGTTCGTGAAGCCGGGTGGCCCGATCAAGCGGTAAACCGCTTGGTGAATCCTTTCACCGGCTGGCCCGCCTCGACATAGGCTTCGACATGGTCGACCCGCGCGAGCGGCGGGCCTTCGCGGACGGCCTCGACCAACGCCGCGACCGCCTCATCCTCCCCGGATGCCATGATTTCGACCGTTCCGTCCTGGCGGTTGCGCACCCAGCCGGTGACCCCCAACAACTGCGCCTTGCGGATGGCATAGTCGCGAAAGCCGACCTGGTGGACCTTACCCGACACAACGACCCGCTGCATCACGCCCATATATTCTGACCCCTTCAACGCGGCGGCAAGTTTATCCCGCTCGTCGTCATGCACGCTATCACCGTTCCGCTCGGGCCGAAGCGGACCCGCCGACCGTTCGGCGCACTAGCGGAGCGGTTCGCCGGGAGCGGAGCGGGAAGCGCGCCGAACCGAAAGGTTGTAACGGAAACATCACCGCTTTTCAGGGCGATGCGGACGGAAGATTGCGCCGCTTGTTCCAGTGTGTATTATTTGCATATAACACGCGGAGGGCAGCATGAAGCGTACGATGATAGCAATAGCGGCAGTGCTGTTGCTCCATGCGTCCGGCAGCGCGCGCACCGTGCCCGCTCCCTACAAATCGCTGACTCGCGACTTCGCCAAGTTTCACGATGCAACCAAGGGCATGCCGGAGAAGGAGCGAGTCGCGCTGTTCCGCCAGCGTTTCGGCAAGCTGTTCCCTGGCTTCTACGAGCCCTCGTCCGGTCAGGCCGACGCTCAGTTCGAGCGAAGTGTCGCAGTGTCGCTCGACGGCTTTGACGCGATCCGGGCGGACTATGAGAAGGTGGAGCGCCAGTTCCCGATCGCCTACGCCGCTGGCCTTCGCCATTTCCGGGCGCAATTCCCGGGGTTCAAGCCGGTGCTGCCAGTGTGGTTCGTCCATTCGCTCGGGCGGATGGACGGCGGCACGCGGACGCTCGACGGTAAGACCTACATGATCTTCGGCGCGGACGTGATCGCCAAGATCCATACCGACGGGACGATCGGGCCGTTCCTCGACCATGAGCTCTATCACGTCGAAAACGGGCAATGGTTCAAGGATTGCGAGCCCGACACGACGGTCTGGTGTTCGCTGTGGCAAGAGGGCGGGGCAGTCTATGCGACGGCGGTGATGAACCCGGGCGGCGACGATCACACGCTGATGCTCGATCTGCCCAAACCCATTCGGCCAGCCGTCGACGCGCAGTGGAAGCTCGCCTTGTGCATGCTGCGCGGCGACCTCGATAAGGGCGATCAGGCCACTTACGCGAGCTACTTCTTCGGCGGCGGTGGCGAGCAGACCTTCCCCAAACGTTGGGGGTACTACATCGGCTATCGGTTGATGCAGCGGGTCGGCAAGCGCCATAGCTTGGCCGAGATCGACAAGATGGATCACACCGCCGCCCGCGCCGAGATCGACCGCGAATTGACCGCGATGATCGCCGAAGCGGGCGAGTGCGCCTAGGCGGCCTTGTTCCGCATCGCGTCCACGCTCCATGGCCCGGCGCCGGCCGCGGCGATGTACAGGAAGATGAAGCAGTACAGCATCGCTGCTTCGCCCATGTTGACCGCGGGGAAAAAGCTCTTCGGTGCGTGCGCGATGAAATAGGCGGCGGCCGACATGCCCGACAGAACGAACGCGGCAGGGCGCGTGAACAGGCCGATCACCAGCAACGTACCGCCGACCAGCTCGATCGCGCCCGCGGTGTAGAGTAATGGGTTGAGCGGCATCGGAAAGGGCGGGATGCCGAAATATTTCGACACGCCGTGCTGCAGGAAGCCGAGCCCGGCGACGATGCGCAGCAGCGACAGCAAATTCGGCGACCAACTGGCGGGAATGGGCAATGCGACCTCCTGGTTGTTACGCTCACTGATCTAAGGCGGGCGCGGTCGAACAACCATCCAACGAACGGAAACGCTCCGTTACGCGTCGGGATAGGTGATCGCCATCACCTCATATTCCTTCTCGCCGGCCGGCAACGTCACGCGACGCAGATCGCCGATTGCGCTGCCGCGCAACGCACGGGCGAGCGGAGAGCCCCAACCGACGCGACCTTTGCCGGCATCGGCCTCGTCGTCGCCGACCAGCGTCATCGTGCGGTTCTTGTCGTCTTCGTCGGCGATCGTGACGGTCGCGCCGAAGAAGACGCGGCTACGGTCGGGGGCGGCGGCGGGATCGATCACCTTGGCGGCCTTCATCCGCTTCGCCAACCAACCCAGTCGCCGGTCGATCTGGCGCAGCCGCTGGCGGCCATAGATATAGTCGCCATTCTCCGACCGGTCGCCGTTGCCCGCTGCCCAAGAGATCACCTCGACCAGCTTCGGCCGCTCGTCGCCGAACAATTGGTCGTATTCGGCGCGCAGCGCCGCAAACCCGGCGGGCGTGATGTAGTTCGGATGCTCGGAAATGGCTCAGCCCGGACGCTTGTTGCCGAGATACCAACTCAGCCGCGCATTGCCGGTCGACGTCGCGCGCTGCGGGTTGATCAGGTCATAGACCACCGCATTCTCCAGCACGTGCTGAACGTACCGCTTGGTCTCGTCGAACGGGATCGCCTCGATCCAATCGACCCAATCGACCGTGCCGCTGCGGGGGTCGCCGTTCGCTGTGAGCCACTTGTTCACGTTGCCGCCGCCGGCATTGTAGGCCGCGATCGCCAACGGGTAGCTGCCGTAGATCGCGTAGAGTCGCGCGAAATAAGCGGTACCGAGCTGGATGTTGTAATCGGTGCTGCTCAACAGCATCCCCGAATCCCACGCCAGACCGAGCTTGCCGGCCTGCTCGCGGCCGGTGCCCGGCATCAGTTGCATCACGCCGCGCGCGCCGGCGCGACTGATCAGCGCGCGGTCGAACTGCGATTCCTGGCGCATGATGCCGTGCGCGATGCTCCAGCTACCGGTCGCGGTCGCGGGGATATTGACCGTCGGGAAGCCGGTCAGCGTATAGTCGCTGACCCCATTCAGCAGCGCACTGCGCCCGACCATCACCGCGAGGTCGGGGCGGCTGAGCGTCCGCGCGAGTTCGGCGGCGAGGACATGGTCGGCTTCGCTGCTGGCGTTGTTGGCGATCTGGCGGATGAAGGCCGATTGATCCTCGTGCGCGCCGATCGTGCCGAGGAACTGCGCGGCGCGGACGACTTCGCTCTGGTAGAAGGCGGCGCGGACGGCCGCATCGACCGGTCGCACGATCGCGTCGGTCGGCGGTACCATCGCGAGACCGAGCCGCTCCGTCGCCAACTGCCCGTAGAATTGATCGCGATAGGTCGAGGCGCGGCCGAGATAGGTCTGCGCGTCCAACGATCGGCCGGCGGCTTCGGCGGCGCGACCGGCCCAGTAGAAACCCTTCGACTTGAGCGCGGTCGATCGCGAGCCGCCGGTATAGCGGACGAACATCGGTGCGGCATCGGCGGGGCGACCGAGCCGCTTCATCGCGGTCTGTCCGGCGAGCCACACGAGATCGGTATAGGGATCGCGCTCACCGAACGGGCGCAACGATACGTCGGTGCCGGCGGGATAGGCGTCGTCGACCTGGCTCGCGATCGCGTAGGCGGTGGTCGCGTCACCCGCCGCCAGGGCTGCGCGCGCATTCTTGAGCAGCAGATCGTACCAGCGATCGACGTCGAGCGGTCGCGCGGTGAACATGTGCGGGCGCGCGAGCAGCGCCCGCGCCGACGCCGCTGCGCCGGAATTGTTCAGCCAGATCACCTTGTCGGCGAGATAGCCCGGGTCGCCCGCGCCGATCGCATCGGCACCGCCCGCGCCGGGCGCGCCGGTGCGCAGGTCGAGCCGCGCCTGGAACAATGGACGCTTTGCGATGCTGGTCAGCAGGATCTCGCGCGAGGCGGCGGTCGTCTGGCCGGTCCACAACAACTGGTCCATCCGCGCGTCGTGATCGACCACGGTCAGCGCATCGGGGAAGGTCGTCAGCACGAACGATTCGTCGGCGGTGGACAGTGCCCCGCTCGTCCAGCCGTTGCGCGCGGCGCTTTTCGCCTCGTCGCGCGCGCCGAGACCGTTGAGCGCCTGCGCGAAGCGGACCCAGGCGGTCGCGTTCTGCGGCGGGAAGCGACGGAAGAAGGCGGCGGCGGTGGATGCCGAGAAATTACCCTGGGCCAGCGCCGCTTCGGCATTGCGGCGCATCCCCGTCTCGCCTGGCCAGCCCGGATGCGCGAGCATGAAGCGCGCGTAGCTGTCGAACGGTGCGTTGTTGATCTGGCTCAGCGAGCGCCACTCGGTGATCGCCGCCGACAGCGCCGCATTCGCGGTCGGATCGCCGCTGGTCCCGGCGAGCCGCGCTTTCGCCCAGTCGAACTGGTCCTGAAACGCATAGCCGGTCGCGGCCATCCCCGACAAAGCGGTGGCGGCAAGGGCGGTCTTGATCCACGGCGCGATCATATGGACAGCATATAGCGCAGCCCTCTATCTGTCAGGTGAATAAACCGCGAATTCGGCGCGGATAAGGAGCTTTTAGGCATGTTTTCGGGATCGATCCCGGCGCTGGTCACGCCGTTCGCGGCGGACGGCAGCTTCGTCGAGGACGCGTTTCGCGCGCTGGTCGAATGGCAGATCGCCGAGGGGTCGGCGGGCTTGGTACCGGTCGGGACCACCGGCGAAGCGGCGACGCTGACGTTCCAGGAGCATTTCGACGTGGTGCGCGTCTGCGTCGACCAGGCGCGGGGTCGCGTGCCGATCCTGGCGGGGGCGGGATCGAACGATACGCGGGTCGCGATCGACAACGTCAACGCAGCGAAAGTGGCCGGCGCCGACGCCGCCTTGATGGTGCCGCCTTATTACAACCGCCCGAGCCAGGAAGGCATCTTCCGCCATTTCGAGGCGATCGCGCAGCAAACCTCGCTGCCGATCGTGCTCTACAACGTCCCCGGCCGCACCGTCACCGACATCCAGCCCGCGACGATGGCGCGGATCGTCGCGGCGTTCCCCGACGTGTTCATCGGTGTGAAGGACGCGACCGGCAGTCTCGGTCGCGTGACCGAACAGCGGCTCGGCTGCGGCGACGACTTCGTCCAACTCTCCGGCAACGACGAAACCGCGCTGGCGTTCAATGCGATGGGCGGGGTGGGGTGCATCTCGGTCACCGCCAACGTCGCGCCGCGACTGTGCGCTGACTTCCAGGCGGCCTGGGCGGCGGGCGACATCGTCAAGGCACGCAGCCTGCACGATCGGCTCTACCCCTTGCATGTCGCAATGTTCACCGACGCCTCGCCGGGGCCGGTCAAATACGCGCTCGGCAAGGTCAAGCCGGATTGGCCGCTCCACCTTCGCCTGCCGATGACGCCCGCCGGCGACGCGAGCCGCGCTGCGGTCGATGCGGCGATGGCGGGGGCAGGGGTGGCGTAACCGCCGCTACGTCTCTACATCCCCGCCTCCCATGTCGCGTCCCAAGCCTGCCACCTTCGACAAGAAGAAGATCGTCGCCGAGAACCGGCGCGCGCGCTTCGACTATTCGATCGACCAGACGTTCGAGGCCGGCATCGCGCTGACCGGGACCGAGGTGAAGTCGCTGCGGTTCGGCGAGGGGTCGATCGCGGAGAGTTACGCGGAGGTGTCGCCGGACGGCGGCGTGTGGCTGATCAACTCGAACATTCCCGAATTCAGTCACGGCAATCGCTTCAATCACGAGCCCAAGCGGCCGCGCAAGCTGCTGATGCACGAGCGCGAGATCAACAAGCTTCACGGAGCGGTCGCGCGCGAGGGCATGACGCTCGTCCCGCTGATGATCTATTTCAATTCGCAAGGGCGCGCGAAGCTGGAACTGGCGCTGGCGAAGGGCCGCAAGGCGCACGACAAGCGCGAGCATATCAAGGAACGCGACTGGAAGAAGGAAGCGGGCCGGATCATGCGCGAACGCGGCTGACGGTTTGACGTCAACGCTGTGGAATCCGCGCGATTCCCGGCGATTGACTAGGCGTATCACCGGCGTAAAACACGCCCCTCTCTCCAAGGGGATCGCCCGTTCCATGAAGCCTTTCACGTTCGCCCTGCTCGCCGCCACTGCCCTCGGCAGCGTCGCTATCGTTCAGACCGCCTCGACCGCCGCCACGACCAAGGCCAAGCCCGCGTTCGGGACGTTCGGCTTCGATGAAACGGGCATGGACAAGAGCGTCGCGCCCGGCGACGATTTCTATGAGTTCGCCAATGGCGGCTGGACCAAGCGGACGCCGATCCCGGCCGACAAGTCCAGCTTCGGCGCGTTCGAAGGTCTACAGGACCTGTCGGACCAGCGCACGCATGGTCTGCTCGACGCGGCCGCTACCGACGCCAATTCGAAGATCGGCCGCGCCTATTCGACTTATCTCGACACGGCCGGGATCGAAGCCAAGGGCCTCGCGCCGATTAAGCCCTGGCTCGCGAAGATCGAGGGATCGACGAAGGCCGACTACGCCGCACTCGTCGCCGAGGCGACACGCAACGGCGTGGGGACGCCGTTCGCGCCGTTCGTAGGACAGGATGCGAAGGATCCGAATGCGTACACGCTCACCATGTTTCAGTCGGGGCTCAGCTTGCCTGACCGCGACTATTATCTGAGCGACGATCCCAAGCTTGCCGCCGCGAAGACCGCCTATCGTGCGCACGTCGCCAAAATGTTGACCCTGGCGGGCGAAAGCGACGTCGACGCGCGCGCGGCGGCGCTGGTCGAATTCGAGACCGAGATCGCCAAGGTCAGCTGGACCAACATTCAGAGCCGCGACGCTGACGCGACCTACAACAAGATGACCGTTACGGAGCTGCAGCAAAAGGCGCCGGGCTTCGACTTTGCCGCGATGTTCAAGGCGGCCGGGTACCGGACCGATACGCTGGTCGTCGCGCAGCCCAGTGCGATCACCGGAATTGCCGCCCTGATCGCGAAGGCACCCGACCGCGTGTTGAAGGATCAGTTGATCGTCGGGTCGTTGGATGGATTCGCGGACGTTCTGCCGCAAGCGTTCGACGCCGAGAATTTCGCCATGTTCGGAACCGTGCTGTCGGGGACGCCGCAGCAGCGCGAGCGCTGGAAGCGTGCGGTGACCTTCACGAATGGCGCGCTGACCGACGACGTCAGCAAGGTCTATGTCGCCAAATACTTCCCGCCGGCGACCAAGGCGGCTGCCGATACGATGGTGAAAAACATCATCGCCGCAATGAACGTACGGATCGAAAAGCTCGACTGGATGACGCCCGAGACCAAGGCCAAGGCGCATGCGAAACTCGCCGCTTTCACGCCGCGGATCGGCTATCCGTCGCAATGGCACGATTATGCCGCGCTGGAGATCGTCAAGGGCGACGCGTTCGGCAACGAGCTTCGCGCCAATCAATGGTCGTTCGACGACAATCGCAGCAAGATCGGCCAGCCGGTGCGGCGCTGGGAATGGGGCCTGACCCCGATGACGGTCAACGCGCAGGCTAATCCGCGCCTCGTCGCGATCACCTTCCCGGCGGCGATCATGCAGCCGCCATTCTTCGATCCCAATGCCGATCCCGCCGTTAATTACGGCGGCATGGGCGCCGTCATCGGCCACGAAATGAGCCATCATTTCGACGATCAGGGGTCGAAATACGACAAGAACGGCAAACTGACGCAATGGTGGACCGAAGCGGACGTCGCGGCGTTCAAGAAGCGCAGCGCCGATCTGGTCGCCGAATACGACAAATACGAGCCGTTGCCGGGCAAGTTCGTGAAGGGCGCGCTTACGCTCGGCGAGAATAGCGCCGATCTGGCGGGGCTAAGCGCGTCGTACGACGCCTACCACAATTCGCTGGGCGGCAAGCCAGCGCCGATGATCGGCGGCTATACCGGCGACCAGCGCTTCTATCTCGGCTGGGCGCAGGTGTGGCGGCGCAGCTATCGCGAGGCCAATCTGATCCAGCGTTTGCTGATCGACCCTCACGCGCCGTCGGTTCAGCGCAGCTGGATCGTGCGGAACATGGATCCCTGGTACGCGGCGTTCAAAGCGCAGCCGGGTCAGAAGATGTATCTGCCGCCGGAACAGCGCGTGCGGATCTGGTAACCGAGCTCCCCGAGCGGGGATGACGGCGCCGTCGATGGGGTCGCCCGTCGACGGCGCCCTTTCTTCTTGGCGATGCGAGAAACAGGTCCGGCTTGACCTGCCCGCTGACCCCGCCACAAGGGACCGCGATGGCCTCTCGCCCCGCCACCTTTTCATCCCCGACTGCGGGTCAGCGCCAGGCGCTGATCGTCGCTGCCTTATGCGGAATGTCGGCGGCGCTGATCGCGCTGCTGGTATTGCGCAGTCTCGAGATTGCCGGCGGGTTTGCCGCGGCGATGCTGCTGGTCGTCGCCACGGCGTTCGTCTGGCATCGCTTCTCGCCCGCGGCGGCAGCCGAAGCGCCGGCCGATGTGGATTGGAGCGTCGCACGCACCCTGGCCGCGGCAAGCAGCGACGCGCTGGCGGTGACCGATCGCGCGGGCAAGCTGATCTGCGCCAACGAAACCTATCGCGCGCGGTTCGGCGGCTATCCGACACCGCCGGGTTTGCCGCTAGACGGCGCCGGCACAGCCGATCTTGCCAGTGCCGGACGGACCGCGTGGCGCGACGGATCGGCGCAGATCGATCGGCTGGTGGCGCGCGGACGACCGATGGCGGTCGCGGTCGATCGCGCGGGCGAGGGCGACGATATGCTCGTATGGCGTTTCCACGACGCTGCTGGGCTCGATATCGCCGCCAACGTCCAGTCGCTGATCGCGGGATCGACCGGGGATCGCCTCGCCGCCGCCGGAATCATGGCCGCATTGATCGCACCCGACGGCAAGCTTCTCGCCGCCAATCGCGTGCTGCGCGAACGGTCGATGGGGCATGAGGAGAGCGTCGTCGTCGGCCGCGACTTCGCACGCTTCCTGACCGCCGACGACAAAGGGCAGGTCCGGTTCGAGCGCGAAGGCGGGAAGGGCACGCCGCTGCGCATCCTGCAAATCCCCTTCCTCGAAGGCGACGATGCGCCGATCCTGGTCGCGTTGCTCGACGAGGAGGAAAGCGGCCAGCCGGCGATCGGCGCCAGCGCCGCGGCGCACGTCAAAAGCCTGATATCCTTGCTGCCGGTCGGATTGGCGCTGGTCGATCGCGACGGGCGCTTCATCCAGATGAACGATTCGTTCGTACGCGCCGCGTTGGTCGATCCGAACCAGCCGCCGCTCTATCCCGGCGATCTGGTCGTCCGCGAAGACAAGGCCGCCGTCGCCGACGCGGTGCGCAAGTTCGCGAACGGCGCGACGCATTCGGCCGATATGGCGATCCGGTTGAAGGATCATCCGGACGAACCGGTCGCGCTGACGATCGCCGGTGCGCGCGGGTTGGGCGATGCCGCGGTGCTGCTCAGCCTCAAAGACAATGGCGAGGAAACGCGGCTAAAGCGCGAGGTGGCGCAGGCGACCAAGATGCAGGCGGTTGGTCAGCTCGCGGGTGGCGTCGCGCACGATTTCAACAATATCCTGACCGCGATCATCGGCCATTGCGACCTGATGCTGATGCGCCATTCGCCAGGCGACAGCGATTATGACGACATTCAGCAGGTCAAGGCGAACTCGAACCGCGCCGCCAGCCTGACGCGACAATTGCTGGCCTTCTCGCGCCAGCAGACGTTGCGGCCGCAGGTTCTGCAGCTGCCCGATGTGATCTCCGAGGTGTCGCAGCTGCTGAAGCGCTTGATGGGCGAAACGGTAAAGCTCGAAGTCCATCACGGCCGCAACCTGGGCCCGGTCCGCGCCGATCCGGGACAGCTCGAACAGGTCGTTGTCAACCTCGCGGTCAACGCGCGCGACGCGATGCTGTCGAACGAAGGCAGCGGCGGAACGCTGACCATCACATGCCGCGCGGTGACCGCCGCCGAGGTCCGCAAGCTGGGCAACGATATCCTGCCCGTCGCCGATTATTCGCTGCTCGAAATCGCCGACACCGGCACCGGCATCCCGCCCGACATCGTCGGCAAGATCTTCGAGCCGTTCTTCACCACCAAGGAAGTGGGGAAGGGGACCGGTCTCGGCCTCTCGACTGTCTACGGCATCGTCAAGCAATCGGGCGGCTATATCTTCGCCGACAGCCGGCCGGGTCGGGGGGCGACCTTCTCGATCTATCTGCCGGTCCACACCGCCGGCACGCCGACCGCGACCAAGCGCGTCGAACCGCGCGACAAGCCCGCCGACCTATGGGGGACCGGCACGATCCTGCTGGTCGAGGACGAGGACATGGTCCGCGTCGTCGCCGAACGCGCGCTGACGCGGCAGGGCTATACGGTCCTGACCGCCGAACATGGTGAGGCGGCGCTGGAATTGCTCGCGACCAGCGACCGGCCCGATCTGCTCATCTCCGACGTCGTGATGCCGACGATGGATGGCCCGACGATGGTCCGCCACGCGCGTGAACGCTATCCCGACCTGCCGATCCTGTTCATGTCGGGCTATGCCGAGGAGCAATTGCGCAAGTCCATCGATCTCGACAATGTTTCCTTCCTGCCCAAGCCCTTTTCGGTACAGCAACTCGCCGAAGCCGCCCGCGACGTGCTTGCCGCGGCGGCAAACGACTGACAAAGCGCGCCGATGCCGATCCACCGCATACTGATCGTCGAGGACGAACCGCTGATCGCAATGATGCTCGAGGACTTCCTCGACGCGCTCGGCAAGCATTGCGTCGGCACGTGCGATACCGTGCAGTCGGCGCTGGCGACGATCGCCGACGAAAAGCCGGATGCGGCGATCCTCGACATCAACCTCTCGGGCGGCGAGAAAAGCTGGCCCGTCGCCGACGCGCTGGCGGCGGAAGGCATTCCGTTCGTGCTGTCGAGCGGCGGGGACGAGGTGACCGACGGGCACCAGGAACGCCCGCGACTGACCAAGCCCTATACGATGGACGGCGTGGAGAAGGCGCTCGCCGCGCTGGGCTAGGCGATCCGCTCCGGCACCGCCGCCGCATCGGCATCGAGCGACGTCTGCGGCGCGACCGCTTCCCAGGGAAAGACGAACCAGTCCTTGCGCTCGTTGCGGTCGATGACCTCGGCGCGATACTCGACCTGTTCCGCGGATCGTTTGTTGTCGAGCAGAGTCGCGAACCGCACATGGTCGCGCGCCGCACCCGCGGTCGCCAGCGCAGCGCGCAGCTTGCCGATCGTCGCGCCGGTATCGTTAATGTCGTCGACGAACAGCAGCCGCTCGCCGTCGCGCGTCCGCGCCGCCAGCCGGATCAGTGGCGCGTCGGAGAAATCCTCGACATTCGACGAATGATCGACCGACAGCATCGGCAACCCCGTCGCGTGGCTGAGATACACCGCCGGCGCGAGCCCGCCGCGGCCGATCCCGATGATAAAGCTCGGCGTCCAGTCGCTATTCGCGAGCTCGGCGGCGAGGACATGGACTTGCTCGACGAACGCGTCGTGCGCGATCAGCGTGAAGATCGGCATCAGGCGTTCTCCTCCACATAGGCGTCGAGCCGCACCAAGTGCGCCGCGACCTCGTCGTCGCTCAGGAACGATCCCAGGAACGAATTGCGCGCCAGCGTCGCGAGTTCCGGCTTGCCGAGCCCGCGCGCGATCGCCGCCGCGCGGTAATTCTCGCCGATATACCCGCCGAAATAGGCGGGATCGTCAGAATTGATCGTCGCGCGCAGCCCTTCGCGCAGCATCCGGTCGATCGGATGCTCGTCGATCGACGCGACGTTGCAGAGCTTCACGTTCGATAGGGGGCAGACGGTCAGCGTCATTCCCGTGCGCGCCAGCCGCGCGGTCAGGACGGGGTCCTCCAGGCTGCGATTGCCATGGTCGAGCCGGTCGATGCCGAGGATATCGAGCGCTTGGAGCACGTACGCCGGCGGCCCTTCCTCGCCGGCATGCGCGACGAGCTTGAGGCCCTTGGCCCGCGCCGCCGCGAACACGCGGGCGAACTTCTCCGGTGGATGCCCGACCTCCGACGAATCCAGGCCCACGCCCGTGATCCGATCGAGCCACGGCTCCGCCATCGCGAGCGTCTCGAACGCCGCCTCTTCGCTCAAATGACGCAGAAAGCACAGGATCAGCTTCGATGTCAGCCCATGCTTCGCCTCGGCCTCGGCCATGCCGGCCAGCAACCCGCGCATCACCGTGTCGAACGCGATCCCGCGATCGGTATGCGTTTGCGGATCGAAAAAGATCTCGGCATGCACCACGCCGTCGGCTGCCGCGCGATCGAAATAGGCAATCGCCATGTCGCGGAAATCGGCTTCGGTGATCAGCACCGACGCGCCGGCGTAATAGATGTCGAGGAAATCCTGCAGGTTCGAAAAGGAATAGGCGGCACGGACCTCGTCGACCGTCTTGAACGGGATCGCCACATCGTTGCGGGCGGCCAGCGCGAACATCAGTTCGGGCTCCAGGCTGCCCTCGATATGGAGGTGGAGCTCCGCTTTGGGCAGGCCGGTAATGAAGGTCGCGAAGTCGGTCATCGGGCGACAATCGCCCGGCGCGGGAGCAGGGGCAAGAGCACTTCTCGTATCTGGTGATCGGCCAACGAGAACAAAAGAGGAAAATATTTTCGTTCCACTATTGTTCTACCGGAACAAACGCGATACACGCCCTCCAACAGCATTGACGCGGACGTGGTTCGCACTAGGCGGTGGAGGCTCCAATGGCGGCATCTTTGAAGGTCATCGACAATCCCATGGCATTGAGCAACGACAAGAGTTCGGGTGAACGCGCCAAGGCGCTCGAAGCCGCGCTGGCGCAGATCGATCGCGCGTTTGGCAAGGGGTCGGCGATGAAGCTGGGCTCCAAGGAAACGATGCAGGTCGAGGCGATCTCGACCGGCAGCCTAGGGCTCGACATCGCACTCGGCGTCGGTGGTCTGCCGCGCGGCCGCGTGATCGAGGTCTATGGTCCGGAAAGTTCGGGCAAGACGACGCTGGCACTCCACGTCATCGCCGAAGCGCAGAAGAACGGTGGCACCGCGGCGTTCGTCGATGCCGAACACGCGCTCGACCCGGTCTACGCCAAGAAGCTCGGGGTCGATATCGACGAACTGATCGTGTCACAGCCCGATACTGGCGAGCAGGCGCTTGAGATCGTCGATACGCTGGTCCGGTCGAATGCGATCGACGTGCTGGTGGTCGATTCGGTCGCCGCGCTGGTGCCGCGTGCGGAAATCGAAGGCGAGATGGGCGACAGCCATGTCGGCTTGCAGGCCCGCCTGATGTCGCAGTCGCTGCGCAAGCTGACCGGCTCGATCAGTCGCTCGCGTTGCATGGTGATCTTCATTAACCAGCTGCGCATGAAGATCGGCGTGATGTACGGCAATCCGGAAACCACGACCGGCGGCAATGCGCTCAAATTTTACGCCTCGGTCCGTCTCGACATCCGCCGCACCGGCGCGATCAAGGATCGCGACGACGTGGTCGGCAATTCGACCCGCGTGAAGGTCGTCAAGAACAAGGTCGCCCCGCCGTTCAAGCAGGTCGAATTCGACATCATGTACGGCGAAGGCATCTCGAAGATCGGCGAAGTGCTCGACCTCGGAGTGAAGGCCGGCCTGGTCGAGAAATCGGGCGCCTGGTTCAGCTACGACAGCGTCCGCATCGGTCAGGGCCGCGAGAACGCCAAGGTTTTCCTAAAGGAAAATCCCGAGATGGCCGACCGCCTGGAAAAGGCGATCCGCACGCGTACCGATGCCGTCGCCGAAGAGATGATGGCCGGCCCGTCGGAAGAAGACGACATTTAATTCGCGGGTCGATCAGGCGCTTATCGAAAAAACGCGCTGTCACAATGCTGCAATGCAACCAAAGCGCTTGATCGACGTTAACGCTTAACCCCCCCCCCGCGGCGACCCCCGTCCGCCGCAATTCCCGGAAAGGCCCGCCCGCGTCGGCGGGCCTTTCATATTTGGGGTGATGGCTTCTAAGCTGGTCTGCGCTGTGCCATCGTCGAGTAGCGTATCTCTGCGTGCGCGTTGACCAATCGCCGCCCAGACTGGCGCGACGAGCGATTGGCAGGTTGGGTAGGGGGAGACGGGATGTTCTCGACCGATGAATGGACCGGCCGTACCGGCGACGTCTGGGCCGACGAATGGCGCCGCACCGATCGCAGTTTCGACGGTCTGTCGGATCACCTGAACGCCGCCATTCTCGCAGTGGCGCCCGCGAGCGGGCGCGCCGTCGATCTGGGCTGCGGAGCCGGCGCGACATCGATGGCGCTGGCCATCGCCAGGCCCGACCTAGCCGTAACAGGGTTGGACATTTCTCCCGGCCTAGTCGCGGTGGCGCAGCAACGCGGACAAGGCATAGCGAACCTTCAATTCAAAATGGCCGATACGGGAATGCTTCGATCGGACGTTGCCCCCGATCTCCTCGTGTCGCGCCACGGCGTGATGTTCTACCCTAATCCGGTAGCAGCTTTCACGACGATCAGAGCGGCATCGCGGCCTGGCGCAACGCTGGTCTTTTCCTGTTTCCGTGACCGCGGCGCGAACGTTTGGGCGTTGCTGAGCGACGCGTTGGTCGGTGCTCCCGCGCCGCAGCCCTCGGGCTACGTGCCGGGGCCGTTCGCGTTCGCCGACCGCACCTTCGTCACCGACCTGCTGACCGATAGCGGCTGGACGAACGTCGCCGCCGATCCGATCGACTACACCTACGTCGCGGGACAGGGCGAGGACCCCGTGGCCGACGCCGCCGACTTCTGCCGGCGGATCGGTCCTGTCGCGCGGTCGATCGCCGAGCAACCGGCGGACCGCCGGCCCGAGCTGTTCGAACGCCTCAAGGAATTGCTCGCCCGTAACCTGACCGGCGATGCCGTGACCTTTCCTGCCGCGGCGTGGATCTGGACCGCCACCAACGGAGACCCGCAATGACGCTGATCGTCCACCATCTCAACAATTCGCGCTCGCAACGCGTCCTGTGGATGCTTGAGGAACTCGGCCTGCCGTACGAGATCAGGCATTATCAGCGCGATCCCAAGACGATGCTGGCGCCGTTCACGCTGCGCAAGGTGCATCCGCTCGGCAAGTCGCCGGTGCTCGAGGATGACGGCCGGATGATCGTCGAGACCGGCGCGATCTGCGAGTATCTGGTCGAAAAGGCCGACGGCAAGCTCGGCGCGCCTGCGCATCGCGACGACGTCCTGCGTTACCGCCAGTTCCTGCACTATGCCGAAGGATCGATGATGCCGCCGCTGCTCGTGCTGCTCGTCGTCAATCGCATCCCGATGTTCGGCAAGAGCGCCGCCAAGCGCATCCAGCCGATGATCGACCTCCATCTCGAATATGTCGAAAGCGAACTCGCCAGCCGCCCTTGGTTCGCCGGCGACGAGCTGACCGCCGCCGACATCATGATGAGCTTCCCGCTCGAAGCCGCGATGAGTCGCGCCGGGCTCGACGGCTCGCGTCCGGCGACGATCGCCTGGGTCGAGAAGGTCCACGCGCGCCCGGCCTATCAGGCGGCGCTGGCGAAGGGCGGACCCTACGCCTACGCCTGAGGTTAGTCCTTGCCGTCCAACCCGTGACCGGGTGCGGGAAGCGGTGTGAAATCGGGCGCCTGTTCCGGCCCCAACACGCCTTCCCACTTCGCCACGACGCTGGCGGCGATCGCATTGCCCAGGACGTTGGTAGCCGACCGCCCCATGTCGAGGAAATTGTCGACCGCCAGCACCAGCAATAGCCCTGCGCCCGGCAGATGGAACATGTCGAGGTTCGCTGCGATCACCACGAGGCTGGCGCGCGGTACGCCCGCAATGCCCTTCGACGTCACCATCAGCATCAGCAACATGCCGACCTGCGCGCCGATCGACATGGGGATGTTATAGGCCTGGGCGATGAACAGCGACGCGAACGTCATGTACATCATCGATCCGTCGAGATTGAACGAATAGCCGAGCGGCAGCACGAAGCTGGCAATCCGTGGCGGCACGCCGAACCGTTCGAGCGCTTCCAGCGTCCGCGGTAGCGCTGCTTCGGAGGACGCGGTGGAGAAGGCGAGGAGCGCGGGGTCGCGGACAAACCGCAGCAATCGCACAACGCGTCGGCCGATGACCAGGAAAGCCAAACCAATGAGCAACAGCCACAATGTGCCGAGCCCGACATAGACGCTACCCATGAAGTAAGCGAGCTTGCCGATCACGCGGGGACCGTGTTCGACCAGGGCCGCGGCCATCGCGGCGAACACTGCGAACGGCGCGAACCGCATCACATAGTCGGTGATCTGCAACATGACCGCCACGACGCCTTCCATCGCGCGGACGATCGGCTTGGCCTTGTCGCCGACCGCGGTGATCGCAACGCCGAAGAAGCAGGAGAAGATGACGATCGGCAGGATCTCGTTGGTAGCCATGACGTCGATGATCGAAGCCGGGAAGATATGTTTGACGAACTTCGTCGGATCGAACCCGGCTTTGTCGAGCCCGATAGTATCAGCCGCAGCGGCGGCCGGTGGCATGGGCAGATTTAGCCCGACTCCAGGCTGGAGCAGGTGGACCAAGGCGAGTCCCAGCGTGAGCGACATCAGGCTGGCGCCGATGAACCATAAGAGCGATTTCAAGCCCACACGGCCCAGTGCACCGGTATCGCCCATGTGAGCGATGCCCACGACTAGCGTCGAGAACACCAACGGCGCGATGATCATCTTGATGAGCTGAAGAAAGATTGTCGTGATGATCGAGATGTAACTGGCAATATGCTTGAGCAGGTCGGCCGACGCCGGAGTGCCGGCATCGAATCGCGCGTTGATCGCCCAGCCGACCACGATGCCGAGCACCAGCCCGATCAGAATGTAGGTCGTCAGCCGCTTCGCCAAAATCGCTCTCCCCGAATTCGGCCGATAGGGAAGGGGATTGTCGCCGCCGGGTCAAGCGCCGTATCGTCGCCACCATGCCCGATCCCCGCTTTTCGCCCGCTCGCCGCGCCGTCCTCGCCGCGGCCGCCGTCGCGCCCTTGGTCGTCTCGGCCGCCGCGCGTGCCGCCGAGCCCGATCTGTCCGCGTTGAAGGACATGACGTCGGGCGTGACGCCGATCGGTCCCGACGAACGCGCGCGCCGGCTGGCGAAGGCGCAGACGCTGATGAAGGCGAACGGGATCGGCGCGGTACTGATCGAGCCGGGGTCGAGCCTGATCTATTTCACCGGCATCCGCTGGGGCCGCAGCGAACGCGCGATGCTCGCGGTGCTGCCCGCCGAGGGCGAACCGTGCATCGTGTCGCCCTTTTTCGAAGAACCGCGGATGCGCGAAACGCTCGCGATCCCGGCCGAGGTGCGCGTCTGGCAGGAGGACGAGGATCCGCTCAAGGTCGTCGCCGGTTTCCTGCGCGACCGAAAGCTCGCCGCCAGACCAGTCGCGATCGAGGAAACCGTCCGTTTCTTCATCCCGGACATGCTCGCGCGTGCGCTCCCGGGCGCCAAGATCGTGTCGGGGAACCCCGTCGTGCGCGGCTGCCGGATGATCAAGACGCCGACCGAGCTCGCGCTGATGCAGTTGGCGACCGATATCACGATCGCGGCGTATCGCTGGACCTATCCGCGAATCGAAAAGGGCATGACGGGGCGCGACATCGGCGCGCTGATGAACGCCGCGACGGGGAAGCTCGGCGGCGATCCCGAATTCAGTCTGATCCTGATCGGGGAGGCGGCCGCCTATCCGCACGGTACGCAGGCGGTGCATCGCGTGGCCGATGGCGAGATCGTGCTGATGGATTGCGGCTGCACGGTGCAGGGCTATCAGTCCGACGTGTCGCGCACCTTCGTGCTCGGCAGCGCGAGCAAGGAACAGCGGATGGTGTGGGATCAGGCGCACCAAGGGCAGCAGACCGCGCTCGCGGCGGCGAAGCTTGGCGTTCCGGCCGGCAGCGTCGATGACGCCGTGCGCAAACTCTACGAAGGGTTCGGCTACGGGCCGGGGTACAAGCTGCCCGGCTGTTCGCACCGCACGGGACATGGCATCGGGCTAGACGGGCACGAACCGGTCAATCTAGTGCGCGGCGAAACGACCAGGCTCGCACCCGGCATGTGCTTTTCGAACGAGCCCGGCATCTACATTCCCGGCAAGTTCGGCGTGCGGCTGGAGGATTGCTTCCACATGACCGATACCGGCCCGAAATGGTTCAGCACCCCGCCACCGTCGATCGACCAGCCGTTCGGCTGACACGCTCGCTTGGCAAGGCGCGCGGCGTTGCCTAAGTCGCCGTGCATGACATCGACCAACGACATCCGCCGCGGCTTCCTCGATTATTTCGGCAAGGAGGGGCACAGCGTCGTCCCGTCGGCGCCGCTGGTGCCGCAGAACGACCCGACCCTGATGTTCGTCAACGCCGGAATGGTGCCGTTCAAGAACGTTTTCATCGGCCTGGAAACGCGGCCTTATTCCACCGCGACGTCGGGCCAGAAGTGCGTGCGGGCGGGCGGCAAGCATAACGACCTCGACAATGTAGGCTATACGGCGCGGCACCATACGTTCTTCGAAATGCTCGGCAATTTCTCGTTCGGCGATTATTTCAAGGACCGTGCGATTACGCTCGCATGGAATCTGCTGACGAAGGAATGGGGGATCGCGAAGGATCGCCTGACCGTCACCGTCTATCATACCGACGACGACGCGTACGACCTGTGGAAGAAGATCGCCGGCCTGCCCGACGAGCGCATCATCCGCATCGCGACCAAGGACAATTTCTGGGCGATGGGATCGGACGGACCGTGCGGGCCGTGTTCCGAGATATTCTTCGACCATGGCGATCACATTCCCGGCGGACCTCCGGGCAGCCCCGACGAGGACGGCGATCGCTTCGTCGAGATATGGAACCTGGTCTTCATGCAGTTTCTGCAGGAAAACGACGAGATCATCGGTGGCCTGCCCAAGCCGTCGATCGACACCGGCATGGGGCTCGAACGCATCGCCGCGGTGATGCAGGGCGTCCACGACAATTATGACACCGACACGTTCAAGGCGCTGATCGCCGCATCGGGCGCGCTGACGCACACCGCGACGACCGGCGACAACCAGGCGAGCCATCGCGTGATCGCCGACCATCTGCGTACCTCGGGTTTTCTGGTGGCGGACGGCGTGCTGCCCGCGAATGAGGGACGCGGCTATGTGCTCCGCCGGATCATGCGTCGCGCGATGCGGCATGCGCATCTGCTGGGGGCGAAAGACCCGTTGATGCACCGGCTGGTGCCGGCATTGGTCGCGGAGATGGGTGCGGCCTATCCCGAACTCGTCCGCGCGCAGCCGCTGATCGAAGCGACGCTGCAGCAGGAAGAAACGCAGTTCCGCAAGACGCTCGACAAGGGGCTCAAGCTGCTCGACGAGGCGACTGCGGGCATGGCCGCCGGCACGACGCTGTCGGGCGAGACCGCGTTCAAGCTCTACGACACGTACGGCTTCCCGTACGACCTGACTGAGGACGCCTTGCGCGCGCAGGGCTTGCAGGTGGATCGCGAAGCGTTCGACGCCGCGATGGCCGAACAAAAGCGGGCCGCGCGTGCCGCATGGAAGGGGTCGGGCGACAAGGGCTCGGACGAACTGTGGTTCGACCTCGCCGAGGAAAAGGGCGGGACGGAGTTTACGGGCTACACGTCGGAGCAAGGCGAGGGTGAGGTCGTCGCGCTGGTCAAGGGCGGCGCCCGGGTCGATCGCGCGAGTGCGGGCGACGAGGTCGATATCGTGCTCAACCAGACCCCGTTCTATGCCGAAAGCGGCGGCCAGGTCGGCGACGCCGGGATCGCGACGACCGACAAGGGCTTCAAGGGCCGCGTGTTCGACACGGCCAAGCATCTCGGGCGCGTTTGGGCGCACCGGACCAAGATCGAAAGCGGCGAGATCGCGGTCGGCGACGCCGTGCACCTCGTGGTCGATGGCGAGCGCCGCAACGCGATCCGGGCCAACCACTCCGCTACGCACCTATTGCACGCGGCGCTGCGCGAGCGGCTCGGCACACATGTCGCGCAGAAGGGATCGCTGGTCGCGCCCGACCGGCTGCGCTTCGACTTCTCGCAACCGGTGGCGGTCGAGGCCGACGCGCTGGCGGCGGTCGAAGCCGACGTGAACGCCTATATCCGTCAGAACGACGCAGTGTCGACGCGGCTGATGACGCCCGACGAGGCGATCGCCGAGGGCGCGATGGCGCTGTTCGGCGAGAAATACGGCGACGAGGTCCGCGTCGTGTCGATGGGGCGTGCCAATGACGAAAATGGGGGGCAGAAGATCTACAGCCTCGAACTGTGCGGCGGCACGCATGTCAACGCGACCGGCGATATTGGGCTGTTCAAGGTCGTGAGCGAAGGCGCGGTGTCGTCGGGCGTGCGACGCGTCGAAGCGCTGACCGGCGAAGCGGCGCGCACCTACCTCGCCAGCCGCGACGAGAAGCTGCGTGAAGCTGCCGCGGCGCTGAAGTCGTCGCCCGACGAGGTGCCGGCCCGCGTCGCGCAACTGGTCGAGGACCGCCGCCGGCTCGAACGCGAACTTGCCGAGGCGAAGAAAGCGCTCGCGCTTGGCGGCGGCGGCGGTGCCGCACCGGCCGGACCCGAACAGGTCGGCGGCGTCAATTTCGTCGGCCAGGTGGTCGATGGGCTCGACCCGAAAGGCCTGCGCGGCGCGGTCGATGAGGCCAAGCAGCGGATCGGGTCGGGCGTCGCGATGATCGTCGCGGTCAACGACGGCCGCGCGTCGGTCGCGGTCGGCGTGACCGACGATCTGACCGCACGGCTCAATGCGGTCGATCTGCTCAAACAGGCGGTCGTGGCGCTCGGCGGCCAGGGCGGCGGCGGCCGCCCCGACATGGCGCAGGGCGGCGGGCCGGACGGTACCAAGGGTGACGACGCGGTCGCGGTGGTGAAGGCGGCGTTGGCCGGCTAAGCTTCGCTGCGGCGCGCTCTTTTGAGTCGCGGCTCGCGAGTCATGTCGGCGGCCTCCTTGATTTCCTTGCGCAATTCGTCGCGCTTTTCGTGAATGGAAGCGATCACGGGCCCCATTGCGACGCCGAGGTCGACCAATACGGCTTCGGACAGTTGCAGCGAGCTTTCGAGCGTTTCGGGTACCGCATCGGTGACGCCGGCTTTGTACAGCTCGGCGGCGTGGGCAGCATCGCGCGCGCGGGCGACGATCGTGAGCCCTGGCACCCATCCGCGCACGCGTTTGGTGAGGCGGACGGTCAGCACCGGGTCGTCCATCGTCAGCACGAGCGCCTTGGCGCGGCCGAGGTTGAGGCGGTCGACCAGCTCGCTGCGCGCGACATCGCCGAACACGACCGAATAGCCGTCGCGCCGGGCGATCTTGGCGGCGTCGATATCCGCCTCGACGGCCAGATAAGGCTGGCCATGCTCTTTGAGCATGTCGGCCACCATCTTCCCGACGCGGCCGAAGCCGATCACCACGGTGCCGGGGCCTTCGTCGTCGATCTGGAGGTCCGCGCCGACGCCTTCGCGCGCTTCGATCCGGCGAGCGACGACGCGGCCGATTTCGGCGAGTGCTGGGGTGATCGTCAATCCGAGTGCGGTCACCGTCTGCCAGAACGCCGCGTCGCCCGCCGCTATCAGTCCCGCCGATGCTGCGGTGCCGAGCACGATCAAGGTGGTTTCGGACGGGCTCGACATTAACAGGCTGGTTTCCGCCGCCGTGCCGCTCCGCGCGCCCGACAGTCGCAGCAGCAGGAACGTCACCAGCGATTTAGCCGCGACCACGCCGGCGAGTGCCAGTACGAAGTCGGTCCAGTTGGCGAGCAACGTTTCGAGGTTCAGGCTCATGCCGACGGTGATCAGGAACACGCCGAGCGCAAGCCCCTTGAACGGCGCGGTGATGACTTCGACTTCGCTGTGATATTCGGTTTCGGCGATCAGCAGACCGGCGAGCAGCGCGCCGACGATCGGCGACAGGCCGGCCGCCGACGTCGCTAGACTGGCGACGATCACCACCAGCAGCGAGATGGCGAGGAACAGTTCGGGGCTCTTGGTGCGCGCGGCCTGCGCGAATAGCCGCGGCAGGACGAAGCGGCCGACCAGGAAGATCGCGGCGATGCTGACCGCGCCCCAAAGCAGGGTGTTGAACACCCCGCTCGCCGCACCGCCACCGAGTGCCGCGAGCACAAAGATGATCGGCACCAGCGCCAGATCCTCGAACAGCAGCATCGCGAATGCGCTACGCCCCACCGGGCTTTCGGTCCCGGCGATCGGCAGGACCAGGGCGGTCGACGACAAGGCGAGGGCGAGACCCAGGCCAAGCCCCGCCGTCCAGCTATTGCCCCCGACCAGCAACGCGCCGCCGATTACCGCTGCGCACCCGAACAGTTCCGCCGCGCCGACGCCGAATACCGCGCTGCGCATGCCCCATAGCCGCTTGAGCGACAGCTCTAACCCGATCGAAAACAGCAGCAGGGTGATCCCGAACTCGGCGAACGGCTCGATCGAGTGCGGGTCGGTGATCGTGAAGTGGTAGAGCCAGGGCTGCTGCTTCACCAACGTGCCCAGCCCGGCGGGTCCGACCAGCATCCCGACGAGGATGAAGCCGATCACCGGACTGACCTTGAAACGCGCGAACGCCGGGATCACGATGCCCGCCGCGCCGAGGATCACCAGCGCGTCGCTGAAACCTGTGTTATCTAAACCCATTGCCATGATCGCATCAAAGCAGGCCGGGAGGCATTTGTCAGGCCATGAGTGACACCGACATCTGTATAATCGGCGGCGGGCCGGCCGGGATGGTCGCCGGATTGCTGTTCGCGCGCGCCGGGTTGCGCACCGTCGTGCTGGAAAAGCACAAGGATTTCCTGCGCGATTTCCGCGGCGACACGGTGCATCCGTCGACGTTGCGTATCTTCAGCGAGTTGGGGCTGCTCGACGAACTCCTCAAGCGACCGCACCAGAAGCTGCACCGGCTGAGCGCGCGGATCGCAGGGCGCGACATGCGCATCGTGGATATGACGCATCTCCATGTGCCGGCGCCGTACGTCGCGTTGATGCCGCAATGGGATTTCCTCGATTTCGTGGCGGATGCGGCGCGGCGTTACCCGACCTTCACGCTGCGCCAGAGTTGCGAAGGAGCGAGCCTGATCGAAGAAAGTGGGCGTGTCGCCGGCGTCCGGACAGCGAACGGGGAAGAGATTCGCGCGCGGCTGACGATCGCCTGCGACGGGCGCGATTCGCGGCATCGCGCCGGGCTGTCCGCGACGGTGATCGGCGCGCCGATGGACGTGTTCTGGTTCCGCATTCCCAAGGCCGCCCGTCCCGACAACGAAACGATGGGCGTGTTCGATACCGGTACGCTGTTCGTGATGATCGATCGCGGCGACTATTATCAATGCGCGTTCGTGTTTCCGAAGGGCGGGGCGGAGAGGATCAGGGCGGAAGGATTGGACGCCTTTCGCGATCGCGTCCGCAAGATCGGCCCCGAGACCGCGACGGTCGATCAGGGCGTCGGTAGCTGGGACGACGTCAAGTTGCTGACGGTAACGGTCGATCGGCTCGAGAATTGGAACCGACCGGGCCTGCTGGTGATCGGCGATGCGGCGCACGCGATGTCGCCGATCGGCGGGGTCGGGATCAACCTGGCGGTGCAGGACGCGGTAGCGGCGGCGAACCTGCTCGCGGCGCCGATGGTGGCGGGAGAGGATCCCGACCCGCTGCTGCACCAGGTCCACGACCGTCGCATCCGGGCGGTCAAGCTGACCCAAGGGATGCAGAAGCTGGCGCAGGACGCGATCATCGCGCCGTTGCTGGCGAGCACGACACCGCTCGACGGCCCGCCGCTCGTCGCCAAGCTGCTCGACCGCATCCCGCTGCTACGCCGCATCCCGGCACGGGTGATCGGCATGGGCTTCCGGCCGGAGCATGTCCGGTCGCCGGAAGCTCTTTCATAACCGTCATCCCAGCGAACGCTGGGATCTCAGGCGATGGCACGATACGGCACGAGACCCCAGCTTTCGCTGGGGTGACGGGTGATCAGGCCCAATTCGCCATCTTGGTTTCGAGGTTCTCGCGGATCGCCTCGAAGAACTGTTCGGTGGTCATCCACGCCTGATCGGGGCCGATCAACAGCGCGAGGTCCTTGGTCATCTTGCCGCTTTCCACGGTCTCGATGCAGACCTTCTCCAGTTCCTCGGCGAAGCGCGTCACGTCGGGCGTGTCGTCGAACTTGCCGCGATATTTGAGGCCGCCGGTCCAGGCGAAGATCGACGCGATCGGGTTGGTAGAGGTCGCCTTGCCCTGCTGATGCTGGCGATAGTGGCGCGTGACGGTGCCGTGCGCGGCTTCCGCCTCGACCGTCTTGCCGTCGGGCGAGAGCAGGACCGAGGTCATCAGCCCGAGCGAGCCGAAGCCCTGCGCGACCTGATCCGACTGGACGTCGCCGTCGTAGTTCTTGCAGGCCCAGACGAACTCGCCGCTCCACTTGAGCGCCGAGGCGACCATGTCGTCGATCAGGCGGTGTTCGTAGACGATGTTCGCGGCCTTGAACTTGTCGGCGAACTCGGCGTCGAACACTTCCTGGAACAGGTCCTTGAAGCGGCCGTCATAGGCCTTGAGGATGGTGTTCTTGGTGGACAGATAGACCGGCCAGCCGAGGTTGAGGCCGTAATGCATCGACGCCCGTGCGAAGTCGCGGATCGAATCGTCGAGATTGTACATCGCCATGGCGACGCCCGACGACGGGAAGTCGAACACGTCCTTTTCGATCTTCTCGCCGTTGGTGCCGACCCAGCTGATCGTCAGCTTGCCGGGGCCGGGGACGCGGAAATCGGTCGCACGATACTGGTCGCCGAAGGCGTGGCGGCCGACGACGATCGGCTTTGTCCAGCCGGGGATCAGGCGCGGCACGTTCGAAATGACGATCGGTTCGCGGAAGATCGTGCCGCCCAGGATGTTGCGGATCGTGCCGTTGGGCGACTTCCACATGGCCTTCAGGCCGAATTCCTCGACGCGCGCTTCGTCGGGGGTGATCGTCGCGCACTTCACCGCGACGCCGTACTTCTGCGTCGCGTGGGCGGCGTCGATCGTCACCTGATCGTCGGTCGCGTCGCGATGTTCGATGCCCAGGTCGTAATAATCGAGGTCGATGTCGAGATACGGCTTGATCAGGCGCTCGCGGATCCATTCCCAGATGATCCGCGTCATTTCGTCGCCGTCGATCTCCACGACGGGCGTCTTCACCTTGATCTTGGCCATGCTCATTTCCTGATTGGGAGGTTTGCGGGCGGCTCTAAGAGGAAGCGGGGAGGGGGGTCAAGCGCGTGGCCTAAGTTGACACCAAGTTGACACTAACGCGGTGTGTTCAGACCGGCGCGCCCCTTGCCGAAAAGCCGGCAATGTCAGAACGTAACCGAGGGAATGTAGCGCAAGCGATGCCGTGTAGGAAAGCGTCACGTTGTCTTACCCGCATAAGGCGGTTAGACGGGGCCAATGCCTTCGATCGATCCGCCGGAAACGGCACAGCCCACGGTGAAATGGCACTTTCCCGCCATGCATCCGGAAGGGCGACGTTACGTCATCATCGTCGCAGTCGCGGCGGTGCTCAGCCTGCTCATCTGGAACGTGCTGTTCTGGCCGCTCGCGTTTCTTGCGCTGGGCGTCGCGGCCTTCTTCCGCGATCCGATCCGCGTTACGCCGAAGAACGACGGGCTGGTCGTAGCACCCGCCGACGGGCTGATCACGATGATCCAGCCGGTCATGCCGCCGCCCGAACTCGCGATCCTGGGGACGACGCCACTGATCCGCGTGTCGATCTTCATGAGCGTGTTCGACGTGCACGTGAACCGCACGCCGATCGCCGGGACGATCCGCCAGGTCGTCTATATCTCGGGCAAGTTCCTGAACGCCGACCTCGACAAGGCCAGCGAGGAGAACGAGCGTCAGCATATCGTCGTCGAAGGGAAGGACGGGCGGCTGATCGGCTTCACCCAGATTGCGGGCCTCGTCGCGCGACGGATCGTGGCATTCGTTAAGGAAGGCGACATGCTCGCGGTCGGCCAGCGCGTCGGCCTGATCCGCTTCGGCAGCCGCGTCGATGTGTTCCTGCCGGCCGACACCGTGCCGCAAGTGGTGCTCGGCCAGCGTGCGATCGCGGGCGAGACGGTGCTGGGCAAGATCGGCGGTGAGGCGATGAGCGGGATCACGCAGTGAGGCCACCCGGCCCGTTGCGCCGGCGTCAGCCGCAGGGGCTGCCGCTCCGTACGATCACGCCCAACGCGCTAACGGCGCTAGCCTTGTGTTCGGGGCTGACCGGCGTGCGGTTCGCGATTGCAGCGGCGGGTGGACCGGTCTCGAACGACACCAGCCAGTGGCAATTGGCGGTGATCATGATCCTGGTCGCGAGCGCGCTGGACGGGGTCGACGGGCAAGTCGCGCGGTTGCTCCGCGGCACCAGCCGGTTCGGAGCCGAGCTCGATTCGCTGAGCGACGCGATTTCATTCGGGGTTGCCCCCGCACTGATCCTGTATCTGTGGTCATTGACGAATTCGCCGAAGTTCGGCTGGGCGTGCGCGCTGCTCTTCGCGGTGTTCTGCGCGCTTCGCCTCGCGCGGTTCAACGCGGCGATCGATGCGACCGATCAGCCGCGCAAGGCGGCGGGCTATTTCACCGGCATTCCGGCGCCGGCCGGGGCGATCGGCGCGATGCTGCCGATGTATCTGTGGTTCATTACCGACGATCCGCTGTTCCGCTCGCCCTGGCTCGTCGCGCCCTGGGTCGCGTTTATGGCGGTCCTGATGGTGTCGAGCGTCGCGACGCTCAGCTGGTCGTCGATGCGCTTGCGCCGCCGCATCCGGTTCGAAGCGCTGGTGGTGATCGTGGGGATCGGCGCGGCGCTGATCTCCGCGCCGTGGCCGACTCTGGTCGTGATCTGCGCCGTCTATCTGGCGACGATTCCGTTCAGTATCGCGGGATATGCGCGCGTCAGGCGGCTGCGCGCCAATATGTCGGTTGCGCCGCCGGCCTGACCGATACCCGCAAGGTCGACGCGCGGCGAACGGGAAGCGGGGGCAAGGTCGATACGCCGCCCTGACCGGCCAACGAGGCCTGGATTTTCGACAGCGAGGGGGCGACCGTCGCGTAGATAGCGAACCCGGCAGCACCCAGAGCACCTGCGAACGTCAGAATGGCGATCATCGCGACTTCCCTTTTATTCGGACTTAGATCCGATCTGGAACCAACGGTTCGTCGATTCCAAAGGTTCCCGTCCTGTTAATGATCGCTGTATGTTCTGTTGATGTTCCAGCCGTCAAGCGGAAAATGAGAACATAGCGGGAATAAACGGCCGATTTGCCCGTTGCGAATCCGAACCGACGCCATAACGTCACGATAGTGTAACGATAAATTGCCCCGTCATCGCGACGAAACGAGCAACCTTCCGCTATTGTGGATAACTTCCCACCGATCCGACGCGCATATCGTCTCCGGGGCTTGCCTTCCCGATATCATTGGACTAACGGCGCGCCCTCAACCCGCATGGGAAGCAACATAAACCGGTGCGCCGGCGAGCTCGCTCGTTCGCGTCATCCGCTTCCCAGAGGCTCAACCGGAAGGAGTTATCCCTATGGCGGCACCCGTCGTCACCATGCAGCAGCTCATCGAGACTGGTGCGCACTTCGGACACCAGACCCACCGCTGGAACCCGAAGATGAAACCCTACATCTTTGGCGACCGCAACGGCGTCCACATTCTGGATCTGTCGCAGACCGTGCCGCTGTTCGCGCGCGCGCTCGAATTCGTCAGCTCGTCGGTCGCCGCCGGCGGCAAGGTGCTGTTCGTCGGCACCAAGCGCCAGGCGCAGGATCCGATCGCGGACGCCGCGCGCCGTTCGGGCCAGCATTTCGTCAACCACCGCTGGCTGGGCGGCATGCTCACCAACTGGAAGACGATCTCCAACTCGATCAAGCGCCTCAAGACGCTCGAAGAGCAGCTGTCGGGCGACACCATGGGCCTGACCAAGAAGGAAGTCCTGCAGCTGACGCGTGAGCGCGACAAGCTCGAACTGTCGCTCGGCGGCATCCGCGACATGGGCGGCGTGCCCGACGTGATGTTCGTGATCGACGCCAACAAGGAAGAGCTGGCGATCAAGGAAGCCAACACGCTGGGTATCCCGGTCGTCGCGATCCTCGATTCGAACGTCTCGCCGGACGGTATTGCGTTCCCGGTGCCGGCGAACGACGACGCCGCGCGCGCCATCCGCCTGTATTGCGAAGCGATCGCGATCGCCGCGACCCGTGGTGGCCAGGAGCGCCAGGCATCGGCCGGCGTCGATCTCGGCGCGCAGGTCGAAGCGCCCGTCGAGGAAGCGTTGACCGTCGAACCGGCTGCCGAGGAAGCCCCCGCACCGAAGAAGGCCAAGGCCGCCAAGGCCGAGCCGGAAGCGGTTGCCGAGGAAGCGCTGAACGCCGAGCCGGTCGTCGCCGACGAAGCGCAGCAGGCCGAAATGGCCGCCGAGGCCGAGCGCCAGCTCGACGCCTGAGCGTCGTCGAAATGAAACATCGGCGGGGCAGGGCGACAACGGCTCTGTCCCGCCGCGTTCGTGTTCAACCTAGAGGAATTTGAGATGGCCGATATCACGGCAGCGATGGTCAAGGACCTGCGCGAGAAGAGCGGCGCGGGCATGATGGATTGCAAGAAGGCGCTGAACGAGACCAACGGCGATCTCGACGCCGCGATGGACTGGCTGCGCACCAAGGGCTTGGCCGCCGCCGCCAAGAAGTCGAGCCGCACCGCGGCCGAGGGTCTGGTCGGCGTCGAAGTCAACGGCACCACGGGCGCCGCGGTTGAGGTGAACTCGGAAACCGACTTCGTCGCGAAGAACGACCAGTTCCAGACCTTCGTCCGTGACGTGACCTCGGTCGCGCTCGAACTGGGCGACGATATCGCTACGATCAAGGCCGCTTCGCTCGGTGAGAAGACCGTCGAGGAAACGCTGACCAACAACATCGCCACGATCGGCGAGAACCAGAACCTGCGTCGCGCCAAGCGGCTCGAAGTTTCGCAGGGCGCGGTCGTGCCGTACGTCCACAACGCGCAGGCGCCGGGCCTCGGCAAGATCGGCGTGCTGGTCGCGCTCGAGAGCGAAGCGCCGACCGACACGCTCAACGCGCTCGGCAAGCAGATCGCGATGCACATCGCGGCAGCCTTCCCGCTGGCGCTCGACGAGAGCGGGCTCGACCAGGACCTGATCGAGCGCGAGCGCGCGATCGCGACCGAAAAGGCGGCCGAGAGCGGCAAGCCGGCCGACATCATCGCCAAGATGGTCGAGGGCGGCATCGCCAAGTATCGCAAGGAAAACGCGCTGGTCAGCCAGTTGTTCGTGATGGACGGCAAGACGCCGATCGCGACCGTGGTGGCCAACGCCGCCAAGGAAGCGGGTTCGCCGATCGTGCTGAAGGACTATGTCCGCTTCCAGCTCGGCGAAGGCATCGAGAAGGAAGAGAGCGACTTCGCCGCCGAAGTCGCCGCCGCCTCGGGCGTCAAGCAGCCCGCATAAACGGCTGTCGCCAGCGATAGAACCGGGAAGGGCCGTGTCGCGAGACGCGGCCCTTTTCGATTCCGGTGCTCGCAAACGTGGTTAGGGCCGATTGACACCGCACCGTCGCCCGGCTTGATCGCGCGATGACCGATACCGACGCCGCCGCCCGTTTCCATGCCGAGATCGCCGCCGCGCAAGGCCATGTCGATGCGAAGCGCTGGCGCGATGCGGCCGCCGCGCTCGAGCGCGCGGTGGCGTTGCAACCGAATGCCGAAGGAGCCTGGCGCTCGCTGGGCATGGCGTTGCGCGAGGCGGGGGACGTCGCGAAATCCTCGGCCGCGCACGATCGCGCCGCGCGGCTGGCGATGGCGAAGCCGCCGCTGTCCGACGCCGCCGCCGCGATCGAACAGGACAAGCTCGCGACGGCGGAAGGCCTGATCCGCGCGCGGCTGAAAGAGGTCCCGACCGATATCGCGGCGATCTGTCTGCTGGCGGAACTCGCGACGCGGGCCGGCAATCTCGTCGATGCAAAGCGCTTCCTCAACCATGCGCTGGAGATCGCGCCCGAGTTCGAGCCCGCGCGCGCCCAACTTGCGCGCATCTTCTACGACAATCGTGATTTGCCCGAGGCGCTGGCGGAATTCGACCGGCTGATCTCGGCCAATCCAGTGCATCACGGCTATTGCAACCTCCGCGCCGCCACGCTCGATCTGCTGGGCGATCATGCCGGTGCGGCGGCGGCGTATCACGCGATGCTGGCCGACGATCCCAACCAGCCGCTGGTGTGGATGACGCTGGGCAACGTGTCGAAGACGATCGGCGATATTCCCGTCGCGATCGCCGCATTTCGCCGCAGCGTGACGCTGGCGCCGAGCACGGGCGAGAGCTGGTGGGGGCTCGCGAACCTGAAATCGTTCCGGTTCGACGATGCCGATATCGCGACGATGCAGGCGGAACTGGCGAAGCCGACGCCTGCAGGGACCGATCGCGTCTGCCTGGAATTCGCGCTGGGTTCGGCGCTGGAGGAGCGTGCCGACCATGCCGCCTCCTTCGCGCATTACAGCGACGGGAACGCGATGCAGCTCGCCCACGCACCGCACGATCCAGATGCGCTGGCGACGTTCGAGAAGCGCTGCACCACCTTCTTCACGTCCGAATTCCTCGACGCGCGCGCGGTGAGCGGCGATCCGGCGCCCGATCCGATCTTCATCCTCGGTATGCCGCGGTCGGGCTCGACGCTGGTCGAACAGATGCTCGCAAGCCATCCGGCGATCGAAGGGACGCTGGAATTGCCCGAACTGCCGCGCATCGCGCGCATGCTGGGCGCTGACCGCGATCCCGCGCGGTCGCCCTATCCGGACAATCTCGCGCAATTGTCGAGCGACCAGCTTGCCGGCCTCGGCGCGGAATATCTCCGCCGCGCGGCTCATTGGCGACAGACCGACCGGCCGTATTTCATCGACAAATTGCCGATGAATTTCATGAATGTCGGGCTGATCCGCCTGATCCTGCCCAATGCCAGGATCATCGACGTCCGCCGTCACCCGCTCGGCTGCGGTTTTTCGGTGTTCAAGCAATATTTCCCGCGCGGCCTGAGCTTCAGCACGTCGATCGACCATATCGGCCGCTTCTACGCCGACTATGTCCGGATGATGCAGCTGTGGGACGACCGTCTGCCGGGCTTCGTGCATCGCGTGATCTACGAACAGCTCGTCGCCGATCCGGAGGCCGAATTGCGGCGGATGCTCGACTTCGTCGGCGTGCCGTTCGATCCGGCCTGCCTCGATTTTCACACCAGTTTGCGCGCGGTCGCCACGCCGAGCGCGGAACAGGTGCGCCGGCCGATCTACACCGAGGGTGTCGACCATTGGCGGCACTATGAGGCATGGCTGGGGCCGATGAAGGAAGCGCTCGGCGAGGTGCTTGCGCGCTACCCAGCGGCGCCGTAACGCCCTTCCCATCGCGCGCCCGCGCCCCTAAGGTCCGCGCCGCCTCCTTTCCGCCGCGAGAATCGATGACTGTGCCAGCCTATAAACGCATCCTCCTGAAACTGTCGGGCGAGGTCCTGATGGGCGACGGCGAAAGCGGGCTCGCGATCGATCCGTCGGTCACGGCACGCGTCGCGGGCGAGATCAAGGATGCGCAAGCGGCCGGGCATGAACTCTGCGTCGTCGTCGGCGGCGGCAACATCTTCCGCGGTATCTCCGCTGCTGCGAAGGGCATCGAGCGCGCGACCGCCGATTACATGGGTATGCTCGCGACGGTGATGAACGCGCTGGCGGTGCAGAACGCGCTCGAGCAGATCGGCGTCGAAACGCGCGTCCAGTCGGCGATCCCGATGTCGAGCGTGTGCGAACCGTTCATCCGCCGCCGCGCCGAACGCCACCTGGAAAAGGGGCGGGTCGTGGTGTTCGCGGCGGGCGTCGGCTCGCCGTTCTTTACCACCGACAGCGGCGCTGCGTTGCGTGCGGCCGAAATGAAGTGCGATGCGCTGTTCAAGGGAACCTCGGTCGACGGCGTCTACAACGCCGACCCGAAAAAGGACCCGACGGCGAAGCGCTACGAAACCGTGAGTTACGACACGGTCCTCGCAGACAATCTGAAGGTGATGGACGCCAGCGCCATCGCCTTGTGCCGCGACAACAATATTCCGATCGTCGTCTTCAACATCCGCGAACCGGGCAATCTCGCCTCGGTCCTGCGCGGCGAAGGCGTATCGACGGTCGTACAAAAGGAAGGATGACCGATGGCGGCGTATGACAAGGCCGATCTCGAACGCCGCATGGCGGGTAGCGTCGAGGCGTTGAAGCACGATCTGGCGGGCCTGCGCACCGGCCGCGCGTCGACCGCGCTGCTCGATCCGGTGACGGTCGAGGTCTATGGCAGCCACATGCCGCTCAACCAGGTCGCGACGGTCTCCGTGCCGGAACCGCGGATGCTGTCGGTGCAGGTGTGGGACAAGTCGAACGTCGGACCGGTCGAAAAGGCGATCCGCTCGGCGGGGCTGGGGCTCAATCCGATCAACGACGGCAACACGCTGCGCCTGCCGATCCCGGATCTAACCGAGGAGCGCCGCAAGGAACTGGCTAAGCTCGCCGGACAATACGCCGAAAAGGCCCGCATCGCCGCGCGCAACGTGCGCCGCGACGGGATGGACAGCCTGAAGACCGACGAGAAGAAGGGCGTCTATTCGGAAGACGAACGCAAGCGTCACGAGACCGAGGTGCAGAAGGTCACCGACAGCACGATCGCCGACATCGACGCCGCGGCTTCGGCCAAGGAAAAGGAAATCCTGGGCCAGTGAAGCCCATGGCCGCCAGCGACACGGCGCATGCCGTGGCGGCGGCCACGTTGCCGCGCCACGTCGCGATCATCATGGACGGCAACGGGCGTTGGGCGAAGAAGCGCCACTTGCCGCGTCTCGCCGGACACAAGATGGGGGTCGAGGCGGTCCGCAAGGTCACCCGCGCTGCGCGTGCGATGGGGATCGAGGCGCTGACGCTCTACGCTTTCTCGTCGGAGAATTGGCGGCGGCCCGAGGAGGAAGTCGGCGACCTGATGGGTTTGCTGCGCCATTTCATCAAGAGTGATCTGGCCGAACTGGTCAGCGAGAACGTGCGGTTGCGCGTAATCGGCGATTATCGCCGCTTCTCTACCGATACGGTCGCGTTGATCGACGATGCGATGGCGCGGACGGGCAGCAATACCGGGCCGCTGCTGGTAATCGCGCTCAATTACGGATCGCAGGCCGAACTGGCCCGCGCGGCGCAGGAACTGGCGCGGCGCGCGCGCGACGGTGAGATGGCGGTCGAGGCGATCGATGCCGATGCGATCGACGGCTTGCTCGAAACGCACGATCTGCCGCCGCTCGACCTGCTGATCCGCACCTCGGGCGAACAGCGCCTGTCGAACTTTCTGTTGTGGCAGGCGGCGTATGCCGAATTGCTGTTCGTCGACACGTTATGGCCCGATTTCAACGCTGAGACGTTGGCGGAGGCGATCGCCGCGTTCGGGCGGCGTCAGCGACGTTTCGGAGGCCTGTGAGCGACACTTCCGCGCCCAAGCGGCCGCCCGAACTGGTCGTCCGCCTCGTTACCGCTTTGGGTCTGATCGCGGTCGCCTTGCTGGCGATCGTGTTCGGCGGGCTGCTGTTCTGGCTGCTCGCGGTGGCGCTGGGCATGGTGATGATGGCCGAATGGGCCGATCTCGTCGCAGCGGCGCCGGGCCACAAGCGCCTGGGGCTCTATGCCCTGGTCGTACCGCTGGCGATCATGGCGCCCATCGGGGCAGGGCCCGGGTTTATCGCGGTCGGACTGATCGGCGCGGCGTTCTTCTTCGTCGGGGCGACGACGCGGCGCGCGTGGCTGGCCTGGGGCGTGGTCTATGTCGCGGTGCCGATCCTGTCGCTGCTGCTGATCCGGCAGCAGAAGGACATCGGGCTGGTCTACACGTTGTGGACGCTGGCGCTGGTGTGGGCGTGCGACATCGGCGCATATTTCGCCGGGCGACTGATCGGCGGTCCGAAGCTGGCGCCTGCGGTCAGCCCCAATAAGACCTGGGCAGGGTTGATCGGCGGCATGGTCGCGGCGAGCCTGTTCGCGCTGGCGATGCATCATTTCTACGGGCTTGGCTGGACCGCGGTCGTCGCAACGCCGTTCCTCGCGATGCTTGCCCAATGCGGCGACCTGTTCGAAAGCTGGCTGAAGCGGCGCGCGGGCGCGAAGGATAGCGGTACGTTGTTCCCCGGCCATGGCGGCGTGCTCGACCGCCTCGACGGCGTCGTGCCGGTGGCGCCGGCCGCGGCCTTGCTCGTGGTCGTGCTGCCGAAGCTGATCGGCCTGCTGTGAAGACCGTCACGATCCTGGGGGCGACCGGATCGGTCGGCACGTCGACGCTCGACCTGGTCGAGCGCGCGCCCGGCGATTTCCGGGTCAAGGCGCTGACCGCGAATTGCGATGTCGAAGGCTTGGCGGCCGCCGCCATCCGGACGAACGCCGAACTCGCGGTCGTGGCGGACGAAAGCTGCCTGCCGGCGTTGCGCGACGCGTTGCGCGGCACCAATATCGGTGCGGCGGGCGGGGCTCAGGCAGTCTGCGACGCCGCGCGGAGCGGTGCCGACCTGACGATGGCGGCGATCGTCGGCTGTGCGGGGCTCAGCCCAGTCATGGCGGCGATCGAACAGGGCGGCACCGTCGTCCTCGCCAACAAGGAACCTTTGGTGTCGGCCGGCGACGTAATCCTCGCCGCGGCCAAAGCGAGCGGCGCGACCTTGCTGCCCGCCGATTCCGAGCACAACGCGATCTTCCAATGCTTCGCCCCCGATCAGGCCGACCGCGTACGCCGCATCGTGCTCACCGCGAGCGGCGGCCCGTTCCGCGACTGGTCCACCGAGCGAATGCGCAGCGTCACGCCCGAACAGGCGGTCGCGCACCCGAACTGGTCGATGGGCGCCAAGATTTCGGTCGATTCGGCCACGCTGATGAACAAGGGCCTCGAACTGATCGAGGCGGCGCGGCTGTTCCCGATCGATCCCGATCGGATCGAAATCGTCGTCCATCCGCAATCGGTCATCCATTCGATGGTCGAATATACCGACGGCTCGACCCTGGCGCAGCTCGGCCCGCCCGACATGCGCGTGCCGATCGCGCATTGCCTGGCGTGGCCCGACCGCATGGCGACCCCGATGGCGCCGCTCGATCTGGTCGCGATCGGCCGGCTCGACTTCGAAGCACCCGACGTAACGCGCTTTCCCGCTTTGGGACTGGCGCGGCGCGCGCTCGACGCGGGTGGGGCGCGTCCCGCGATCCTCAATGCGGCCAACGAAGTGGCCGTGGCGGCGTTTCTCGACCGCAAGATCGGCTTCCTCGAAATTGCCGCAATCGTCGCCGATACGCTCGATCGCTACGACCCGCCGGCGCCGCAGACGCTGGACGACGTACTGGCTATTGATGCCGAAGCGCGTACCATGGCGGGTGAGCGAGTTGAGGATTGCGTGAATTAATGCAGAGTCCCGGTTTCCTGCTAACGATCGCCGCGTTCCTGCTGATGCTGGGACCGCTCGTTTTCATTCACGAACTTGGCCATTACTTCGTCGGACGCTGGTGCGGCATCAAGGCGGACGTCTTTTCGATCGGGTTCGGGCGCGAGATTGCGGGCTGGACCGACAAGCGCGGCACGCGGTGGAAGCTCAGCCTATTGCCGCTTGGCGGTTACGTCCGGTTTGCCGGTGACATGAGCCCCGCCGGGCTGAGCGATCCCGATTGGCTGGCGCTGCCGCCGGAGGAGCGGGCCAAGACCTTCCAGTCGAAGCCGGTCTGGCAGCGCGCATTGGTCGTGCTCGCGGGGCCGTTCGCGAATTTCCTGCTCGCCTTCATCCTCATCGCCGGTTTCCTGCTCGCCTACGGCCAAGTCGTCACGACGACCGAGATCGGCTCCGTCTCCCCGAAAAGTGCCGCGGCAACGGCCGGTTTGCAGCGCGGCGACCGTATTACGGCGTTGGGCGGAAGGCCGGTCGCGACGTTCGACGACATGGTCCGCTTCATCGCGATCCGCGCGGGGGAGAAGGTAACGGTCGATTTCGACCGCGGCGGACGCGCGATGTCGCAGGACGTCGTGATCGGCACCGATCATCGCACCGACAAATTCGGCAACAAGGCGGATGTCGGCTTGCTCGGCGTCGGACCGGCGCGCGTGGCGATCGCTCCGGTCGGCGTGCTCGAGGCACCGGGTATCGCGTTGCGCGATTTGTGGGACACGGTGGCGATGACCGGCGAAGTGCTGGGCCAACTCGTCACCGGACAACGCTCCGTCAAGGAGATGTCCGGCGTCGTCCGCATGGCGAAATTTTCGGGCGAGCAACTCAGCCTGGGCTGGCTGGCGTTCGTCAATCTGGCCGTGATGATCTCGATTAACTTGGGGTTCATCAACCTCTTGCCAGTTCCCATGCTGGATGGAGGCCATTTGCTGTTCTACGCGATCGAGGCGATACGCCGGCGCCCGGTCACGCCGCAGATCCAGGAATGGGCGTTCCGCGGCGGATTGGCGGCGATCATGCTGCTGTTCCTGGTCGTGACGTTCAACGATCTGGGTGCGATCGGCGTGTGGCAGCATCTCGCCGGGTTGATCGGCTGACCCGGGCAGGGCCCAAACTCAGTTGGAACAAGGATCGTGATTGCCCATGGAAAACCGCCGACGAGAAGCGCAGCGCAGGCGCGTAGCCAAAGCTACGCGCAAGCGAGCGACGATGTTCGGCGGTTTTCCATGGGCAACCTCGCGCGGCGGGCCGATTTTGGCCCCAGGACATCGTCGCTCCTCGATCACGATGCCTCCAGCATCGATCTCTCGTCGGCTCCTTGCCTGGAACCAAAATCGGCTCCGTCACGACCTTGTTCTAACTGAGTTTGGGCCCTAGGGCAGGGCGGGCGCGCCCGATTTTACGCGACGGCACATGTCTCCTGCTGGGGTGGAATGGTGAAGCTTATCAAGGTTACGACGTTCGGGACGCGCGCCGCCGCGACTTTGCTCGCGGGGACGATGCTGTCTGGCGTTCCGCTGGCGGCCGCGCAGACCGCCCCGAAGCCCGCCGCACCGGCGGCTGCCGCTCCCCAGGCGACGTCGGCGCCCGCCGCCGTCGCGCCCGCACCGCAACGCGTGATCAAGTCGCTTCGCGTCGAGGGATCTCAGCGTATCGAGCCCGAGACGGTGCTGAGCTATACCAAGCTCCGCACGGGTCAGGCCTACAGCAACGAAACGCTCGACCAGGCGCTGCGTGACCTGCTCGCCAGCGATCTGTTCGCCGATGTGTCGATCGCGGGCGTCGAGACGGGCGACATCACGATCCGCATCCGTGAAAATCCGATCATCAACCGCGTGCTACTCGAAGGGAACAGCACGCTGAAATCGGACAAGATCACCAAGGAAATCAAACTCGCCCCGCGTCAGATTTTCACGCGCACCGCGGTGCGCCAGGACGTCGCGCGGATCATCGAACTGTATCGCCGCCAGGGCCGTTTCGCCGCGCGGATCGAACCGAAGATGGTCAGCCTGGACCAGAACCGCGTCGATATCGTGTTCGAGATCAGCGAGGGTCCGAAGTCGAAGGTCCGCGCGATCAACATCCTCGGCAATACCGTCTTTTCCGACGCCAAGCTGCGCGAGCAGATGGTGACGAAGCAGGCGAGCATCACGCGCTTCTTCTCGTCGAACACGTCCTACGACCAGGATCGTCTGGCATACGACCAGCAGAAGCTGCGCCAGTTCTACCTGACCCAGGGCTATGCCGATTTCCGCGTCACCTCGGCGGTCGCCGAACTGACGCCGGACAAGAAGGACTTCATCATCACGTACGTGGTGGAGGAAGGTCCGCGCTATAAGTTCGGCGACGTCACGGTCGACAGCGACATTCGCGATTTCGACAACAACAAGCTGGCGGCGACGCTGCCGGTGAAGAAGGGCGCGTGGTTCGACGCGAAGAAGGTCGAGGATTCGGTCACCTCGCTGAACGAGACCGCCGGTCTGTTCGGCTACGCCTTCACCGACGTCAGCCCGGACTATCAGCGCGACGGCGACAATCTGGTGATGTCGGTCAATTTCCACATCGCCGAAGCCAAGCGGACGTATGTCGAGCGGATCGAAGTCACCGGCAACCGCAACACGCAGGACAAGGTGGTTCGCCGCGAGATCCGTATGTCGGAAGGCGACGCGTTCAACAGCTTCTCGATCAAGCGCTCGCAGGATCGCATCAACAGCCTGGGCTTCTTCCAGGACAAGTTCGAGATCAAGAACGAGCAAGGCTCGGCGCCCGATCGCGTGATCCTGAACGCGAACGTTGAGGAAAAAGCGACCGGCGAACTGTCGCTGTCGGCGGGCTATTCGAGCCTCGAACGCTTCATCATCCAGGCCGGCATCACGCAGCGCAATTTCCGCGGCAAGGGCCAGGAACTGCGCGCGAACGTCGATTATTCGGTCTATTCGAAATCGATCCAGCTCGGTTTCACCGAGCCGTATCTGTTCGACAAGAACATCGCGCTGGGCGTCGACGTCTTCCGGCGCGACTACAACTCGTTCAATTATCTGGGCGACCAGCGGCAGACCACCTATTCGCAGGTGTCGACCGGTTTCCAGGCGCGTGTCGGTATTCCGCTGACCGAATATTGGTCGCTGTCGGCGCGCTATGGGCTGACGTTCGACCAAGTCGGCCTCGACAAGAACACCTATTTCAAGGACACCAACGGCGACGGTACGCCGGATACCTGCAACATCGTCGTCGCCGGACGGTATCTCTGCGAGGCGATCGGCAATCGCGTGACCTCGGCGCTGGGCTATTCGCTCGTCTACAACAGCCTCAATGGCGGATTGCGGCCGACCGCCGGTCAGCGTCTGGTGTTTAGCCAGGATTTTGCGGGTCTCGGCGGGGATGTCCGCTACATCCGCACGCGGTTCGAAGGGTCCAAATACTGGAACCTCGGCAAGGGGTTCATCTTCTCGGTCAACGGCGAGGCCGGCTACATCAAGGCGCTCGAGAAAAGCAAGGGTCCGGGCATCGATCCGGTACGCATCACCGACCGCTTCTACCTCGGCGAACCGCAGATCCGCGGCTTCGACATTCGCGGCGTCGGCCCGCGCGTCCAGCGTATCAATTACATCCAGGACGACCAGGGCAACCAGATCCTGCAGCCGGACAAGCAGCAGATCATCGACGACGCTTTGGGCGGCCGCGCTTATTATCTCGTCCGCTTCGAGATCGAACCGCCGCTGTCGGGCGGCGCGCGCGAACTCGGTTTGCGGCCGTCGATCTTCATGGATGTCGGCGCGGTGTTCGGGATCAAGCGCCCCTTGCCGACGGCGACCTTCCCGACGCACGTCGATCCGACCACGGGCAAGACGATCGTCGATCCGCTCATCACGCCGATCACCGATAGCAGCGGCCGGCCGCTATATACGTACACCGATCCCAACGGCCTGGGCCAGGTCACGACGTGTCCGGCGGGGCTGCCTGATAGCACTGGCGCCTGTAACGGCGTCACGCCGAACTCCGCGCAGGTCAGCACAGTCTCGCCGTTCCTCGAGCGCTTCCTGGGCGATTCGCCGAAGCCGCGTTTGTCGATCGGGTTCGGGGTCAACTGGAACTCGCCGTTCGGGCCGCTCCGTATCGATATCGCCAAAGCATTGCTCCACCAGAAGGGCGACGACACCAAACTTGTTACTTTCAACGTAGGGACTCAATTCTGATGAAGACCAATCTCAAATATCTCGGGCTCGGCGCGATCGCGCTGACGGCTGCCCTGGCGGGTTCGCCGGCGCAGGCCCAGTCCGTCGCGACCGCCGACTTCGACGGCGCCGTGGTCAAGACCAAGGCGTTCACTGCCGCGGCCGCCACGATCAAGACGACCTACCAGACGCAGATCACGCAGGTCGAAGGGTATCAGAAGGAGCTGCAGGCACTGCTCGCGCCGTTCGATACCAACAAGGACAGCCAGATCGACGACAACGAACTGCGCGCCGCGCAGGCCAGCCCGACCTGGGCCACCGTCGTCGCCAAGCAGCAGCAGCTGAACACCGCGCAGGCGCCGGTCGCTCGCGCGCAGGCCTATGTGTTCGAACAGGTCTCGTCGAAGCTCAATGCGGCGGTCCAGGCCGTCATCACCGCGCGTAACCTGACGCTGATCGTCAAGCCTGACGCCGTCGTCTGGGCGAACCAGACGGGCAACATCACCGCCGCGATCACCGCCGAGCTCGACAAGCTGGTGCCGACCGCGAACGCGATTCCGCCTGCGACGTGGCAGCCCGGTGGCCAGCCTGGCGCCGCGCCGGCCGCTGGCGCCGCTCCGGCTCCCGCGACGTCGACCCCGGCACCTGCCGCTGGCGGCAAGAAGCCCGGCCGGTGAGCGACGACGCGGCAACGACGTCCATTGGCCCGCTTGACATCAAGCGGGTGATGGCGGCGCTGCCGCATCGATATCCGATGCTGCTGGTCGATCGGGTCGAAGAACTCGTGATCGACCAGCGCATCACCGCCATCAAGGCGGTGAGCATGAACGAGGAATTCTTCCAGGGGCATTTCCCCGGAAGACCGATCATGCCCGGCGTTCTCCAGGTCGAAGCCCTGGCGCAGGCGGCGGGCGTGCTCGCGGTCGAAAGCCTCGGGCTCGCCGGGTCGGGCAAGCTGGTTTATTTCATGTCGATCGACGGCGTGAAGTTCCGCAAGCCCGTCGAGCCCGGCGTTCTGCTCAAGCTCGAGGTCGAATTCGTTCAGAAGCGCAGCCGCGTGTGCAAGTTCGCCGGCAAGGCGACGCTGAACGGCGAAGTCGCCACCGAATGCGAGTTCACCGCGATGATCGCGGACCCGCCGAGCGAGTAATCCTGCCACGAGGTTGATTATCGAGGCGCGCGCTGTTAGGGGCCGCGCCTTCGCTGCCGGTCGGAAACCGGCGGCTCTATTCAAGGAATTCGTTGTGAAAGCCGATACGCACCCCGACTACCACATGATCAAGGTCCAGATGACCGACGGCACCGTGTACGAGACGCGCTCCACCTGGGGCAAGGAAGGCGACACGATGACGCTCGAAATCGATCCGTTGTCGCACCCGGCCTGGACCGGCGGTCGCGGCCAGATGCTGGACGCGGGTGGTCAGGTTGCGCGCTTCAACAAGCGTTTCGGCGGGCTCAACCTCGGCAAGAAGTAAGTCGCTTCGGCGACCGGCTCCGACGCCGCGTTCCCCACGGGGAGCGCGGCGTTGTCGTTTGTGCTTAACGCGCTGTTAGGCATCGTCGGCCTAGCATTTCCGCCATGGACGCTTTGCAGACCGATATCCGCGCCGAATTCGAACCCGCTTTGATCGCGAAGCGGCGGAACCAGCGCGCACCGGTGTCGCTCGACGCCAAGCTGGGACGAGGCGGGCTCGATCGTACGCTTTGCCGCATCACGGATCTGTCGCGCGATGGCGCGCGGATCAGCAGCTATTCGGCGCTGCGCAAGGATTCGATGATCTGGCTGACGCTACCGGGCATCGGCGCGGTGGCAGCGACCGTGCGCTGGGCGGACGATTTCCACGCCGGCTGCCAATTCCACGAACCGCTGGCAGACTATCAATACGACATTCTGGTCGAGGTCGGTCGGGCCTGAGCCCACCGATTTCGTCACCCGCGCTTCGGCATCGCCGTCGATCGATTGAGATCGGCGGGGGTCAGGCGGCCCGGCGTCGCAGCTTGTGGTGCGGAAGAATCGTTCGCCGGCGCGCGCTGCACCGGGCCGAGATCGCGCAAGTTGAACGGCCGTTCGAACCGCACCCCGATCTTGCCTTCCCGCGACCAGCGCACATCGGCGCCGATCACCGAGCAGCCCGGGATATCGAGCTGGATCTGCGCCCCATCGGGTAGATCGCGCGTCGATTCGAGCAAGGCACCGCCCACCGCGATGTTGCGGATGCGGACGGTGAAGGTCATGCCGTTCCACTGCGCATTGGCGGTGCGGATCAGGCTGTAACGCGGCGCGCGGGCATTCTCATATCCCTTGGCGGCGACCGCTTCGACCGAGCAGGCGAGGGTGCGCGCGTCAGCGACCTCCATCGGCTTGCCGAAGATGTAGCCCTGGACCTGCGAGCAACCGAGTTCGCGGATCAGGTTGAGGTCGTCGTGCGTCTCGACGCCTTCCGCCGTCGTATCCATCTTCAGGCTCTGCGCGAGCGAGATGATCGAGCGGAGGATCGCTTCGCTGGTGCTGCCGGTCGCGGCCGCGCCGCGGACGAACGACTGGTCGATCTTGATTTTGTTGAGCGGCGCGCGTTTCAGATAGCCGAGCGACGAATAACCGGTGCCGAAATCGTCGAGCGCCAGGCGAACGCCGGCGGACTTCAGGCGGCGGAACGTCTCATCGACATTCGCTTCGTCCGACAGGAATACGCCTTCGGTGATTTCGAGTTCGAGCCGGTTGGGATCGAGTTCGGTCGCGGCGAGCACGTTCATCACGGTCGCGACCAGGGTCGGGCTGGCGAACTGCGTCGGCGAGATGTTGACCGCGATGCGCACCTGCGCCGGCCATTGCGCGGCTTCGGTGGCGGCGGTCCGCAACACCCATTCGCCGATCGCGATGATCAGCCCGCATTCCTCGGCCAGCGCGATGAACTGCTCCGTCGGCACCGATTGACCGTTCGAGCGAACCCAACGCGCCAACGCTTCGAACGCGACGACTTCCTCGGTCACCGTGTTGACCACCGGCTGATAGACCAGCTTCAGCTCGCCGCGCTGGATCGCGCCGCGCAGTTCCTGTTCCAGGCCCTGTTTCTCCTGCGCATCGCTGTGCATGTCGGGCGAGAACAGCTTGAACGTGCCACGCCCGTCATCCTTCGCGGCGTAGAGCGCGAGATCGGCGTCGCGGATCAGCGCGTCGGCGCACTGATATTGGCTGCGCGCGATCGCGACCCCGACGGACGCGCCGATCGTGATGTTGTTGCCGTCGATCTGATAGGGCTGCGAAACCTGTTCGATCAGTCGCTGCGCCAACGTCCCAAGATATTGCTCCGAATCGATCGACGGGAAGACCGCCTGGAACTCGTCGCCGCCGATCCGGCCGACCTGCCCATCCTTGCCGATGACGGCGGTCAGGCGCCCCGCAACTTGCTTGAGCAGCGCGTCGCCGATCGGGTGGCCGAGCGTATCGTTGACGTTCTTGAAGCGATCGAGGTCGATGAGATAGAGCGCCGCGCCCTTCTTCTGCTTCTCGATGCTGCCCAGCGCGTCCTCCAGAGTCGCGCGCATCAACGTGCGGTTGGGAAGGCCGGTCAGAGCATCGTATCGCGCGAGCCGGTTGATCTCCGCCTCCGCCAGGCGCTGTTCGGTCAGATCGGTGCCGATCCCGCTGAAGCCGATGAAGCGGCCGTAATCGTCGAAATGCGCGGTGCCCGACAGCGACCACCAGATGTCGTCCGACGCCTTCGCCTTCACCGTAACGTCGGCGAACGGAACGCGCGCCGAGAGATAGAAGCCGAGCGTGCACTCGCTGTCGTCGGCGCGGCTGCCGACGTCCATGCCGAGAAGATCGACGAATTGCGTGCCGGTCAGCTCGCTCGCCGCGCGCTTCAGATCGTCGGCGAGCTGGGTCGAAACGTACGTCAGCGCGCCGTCGGCGTCGGTTTCCCAGAACCAGCCGCGGCCGCTCTGCTCGAACTCGGCGACGAACCGCGCGGCTTTCTGCGCCTGGTATTCATTGGCGAGCTGGCGGCCCGCGGCGATCATTGCGCCGCGCGCGCTGAAGATGCTGGCGAAGAACAAGCAGCCGCCGAACGCGACGAGTAGGCCCAGGATCTGCAAATCAGTCGAGAACAGGACGAACGACCCGACCGCCGCGGCATAGCTGACGAGCAAGAGGCTGGGGACGGAGATGAAGGCAGCGATGGTTAGGCAGAACGCGCCGAGCAGCGACGCGAGGATGATCGGTGACACGGCCTGCGTCGGCAGGCCGACCGCGATGACGATCGCCCATAACAGACCGATGGCGACCGTGAACGCGCCCCACAGCCGAACGACCTGGTGCGGTCGCATCGCTTTGGTGCGGCGGCGGTTGAGCAGGGTCGATAGCGCGGCCAGCACGACGACGCCGGCCAGCGGCAGCACGACCGCGAGCGGATTGTCGCTGCCCGAACGGAAAGCGTGGATCGCCAGGACGATCGCGCAGATCAGGTGCGAGGCGAGAAGGTAGGGACCGGTATTCGACAAGCCGCGGATGCGCTCGTTGGCGATGCGCTCGTCGTCGGACTGGCGCGCGGGGCGCAGATCAAACAGGAAGATGTCGAGGTAGCCGAGATCGCGGACCCGTGCGGATGGTTCGCTGATCGCCGCAAATCGAGTCTTACGCATGCCGCACCCCGCTACCGACCGCTTGTTCCCCAACAAAAGGGCCGGTTGTTTAGAAGCAGATAGGTAGAACTCGGCACTTAAAACGCGGTGAATTTCTGCGGAGAAACGTGCTGATGTAAATCAAGGCATTTGAAGCGCGACGCGGAAGTGAATTCCGCGTCGACGGTCGTCGCTGGCGCGACGCCGGCCACGCTCGTGTGAGATCGATTAGCTTGGCTAAATCGGTTTACAATGCGCGGTGGCGGAGAGGGTGGGATTCGAACCCACGGTGGGCTTCCACCCACGGCGGTTTTCAAGACCGCTGCCTTAAACCACTCGGCCACCTCTCCGCGCTGCGAGCGCTTTGGGGAAGGGCGGCGATTTGTGCAAGCGGTGCGACGACGGGGATTCCCGTTGGTCGAAAGCTGTGGCACGGTCGCGTCATGCTCAAGCGGGGACTGATCGGGATTTTGCTGGCGGCCACGGCCTTTGCCGGCGCGGCGACGGCGCAGGACGAGGCGGGATTTCAATCCTATCTGCAGGATGTCCGCGGCCGCGCCATCGCGCAGGGCGTGCGGCCGGCGACGGCTGATCAGGTGCTGGCGGGGCTGACCTACAACCAGCGGGTCGTCGATCTCGATCGTAGTCAGCCGGGCGGCAATCCCGCCAACCCGACCACGAATACTATCACGCCGTTCGCGCCGTATCTGCGCAGCCATGTCGACGCCGCGCGCATCACGCAGGGGCGGACCAAATATCTCGCCGAACGCGGCCATCTCGCGCGGATCGAAACGCAGACCGGCGTACCCGAATCGATCATGGTCGCGATCTGGGGCCACGAGACCAATTACGGCCGCGTGATGGGCAATTTCGATTTGCCGCGATCGATCGCGACGCTCGCTTACGAAGGCCGTCGTCGAACGCTGTTCGAGCCCGAACTGATCGCGATGATGAAGATGGTCGATCGCGGCGTCGCACGCAGCCAGCTGATCGGCAGCTGGGCCGGCGCGATGGGCGGGCCGCAATTCCTGCCCTCGGTGTACCTCCGCCTCGCGCGCGACGGCGACGGCGACGGGCGCGCGGATATCTGGAACAGCGACGCCGATACGCTCGCGTCGATCGGCAATTATTTCTACAATGCCGGGTGGCGGCGCGGGCAACCCTGGGGGCTGGCGGTGTCGTTGCCGGCGGGGATCGACCGCAGCAGCGTGACCAACCGCCTGATCTCGCCGCGCTGCCCGCGCGTGTTCGCCCGACAGAGCGCGTGGCGATCGATCCGCGAATGGCGTGCGCTAGGCGTGTTGTCGCAAGGCAAGCCGTGGCCCGCCGACGAAGTCCAGGCGACGATGATCGAGCCCGACGGACCCGGCGCGACCGCTTACCTGCTGACCGGCAATTACCGCGTGATCCTCGATTACAATTGCTCGAATTTCTACGCGTTGAGCGTGGGGCTGCTCGCCGATGCCGTCGAACGCTAGGTTGCTCCTGCTCGCCGGGCTGGTGCTGGCCGTCCCGGCATCGGCGCAGGACGGCCCACCATCATCGGACGGCCCGCAAGCGACCTCGGATCGCTCGCCCGACCGGTACGACGAGGTCGGCTATGCGACGTGGTACGGCAACGAACTGGCGGGCAATCGCACCGCCTCCGGCGCGCCGTTCGACCCGCAGGCCTTCACCGCCGCGCATCGCACGCTGCCGATCGGATCGTATGTCGAGGTGACCTCGCTCGAGACCGGCCGCACGGTGCTCGTTCAGATCAACGATCGCGGACCGTTCACGCCGGGTCTGCTGATCGATCTGTCGCAGGCGGCCGCACGCGCGATCGGCGTGGTCAGCCGCAAGGCCGTGCGCGTCCGCCGGGTCAATCCGACGGCGGTCGATCGGAACGCGCTGAAGAACGGCCAAGCCGCATCGCCGATCCTCGACACGCCGCCCGCGTTGCTTGCCGGGCTGCGCGCCAGGCTGACCGGGCGCGCGGATCCGGTGGCGACCGTCCGCACCAAGCCGCCGACTCCAGATGTTCCACCGCCGAGGCCAGCCGTCGCCCCGGTTCGATCCGCCCCCGCTCCCACCCGACCACCCGCGACCGTCAAAGGCGGCTATTACGTCCAGGTCGCCGCGTTCAGCACCCGCGACCGCGCCGAGACTGTCGCACGCAGCCTCGGCGGTACCGCGACACCGTTCGCCAAGCTGTGGCGCGTCCGCACCGGGCCGTTTCCCGATGCGAAATCGGCCCTACGAGCGCGTGACGCGGCCGCCGCGCGGGGCTATGGCGATGCTCGTGTCGTCCGCGAGGACTGAATTGCCGCTTACTGTACGGACCGTTGCTTCATGAAAAAGATTGCCGCCTTCGCCGCCCTCGTCGCGCTGACCACCCCCGCCGTCGCCAACCCCGAATTCAACACGCCGGCCCCGGTCGCCTACATGGTCGATCTGTCGTCGAACGCGGTGCTGTATTCGAAGGACGCCGATCGCCGCATGCCGCCCGCGTCGCTGGCGAAGATGATGACGGTCTATGTCGTGTTCGACCTGATCAAGAAGGGCGAGCTGAGCGCCGACAAACAATTCACCGTGCGACCGGAGACCTGGAAAAAATGGCACGGTCCGCAGGCGGGCTCGACCATGTTCCTATCGGTCAACGAGAATGTCAGTGTCGATAACCTCCTGAAGGGTATCGTCACGCTGTCGGGCAACGACGCCTGCGTCGTGATGGCCGAAGGGATTTCGGGGACCGAACAGGCCTTCACCGACCGGATGAACGACGCCGCGAAGAAGCTCGGCCTGACCAACAGCCATTTCGGCACCTCGAACGGTTGGCCCGACAACGGCGCCACCTATGTCACCGCGCGCGATCTGGCGACGCTGGCGGCGGCGACGATCCGCGACTTCCCGGATCTCTACAAGCGCTACTACGCGCTCCCCAGCTTCACCTGGGGCAAGACGCTGGGCGCGGGCAAGGACATCGACCAGGCCAACCGCGACCCGCTGCTCGGCAACGTCAACGGCGCCGACGGCCTGAAGACCGGGCATACCGAAGAGGCCGGCTACAGCTTCACCGGCTCAGCGATGCAGAACGGACGGCGGCTGATCATGGTGATCGCCGGCCTCGACAGCTTCAACGGCCGCAAGGAAGAATCGATCAAGTTCATGAACTGGGGCTTCGGTGCGTGGAGCGCCAAGCCGATCGTGTCGAAGGGCAAGGAAGTCGCCAAGGCCGATGTCCAGCTGGGATCGTCGAGCACGGTCGGGCTGGTCGCCGCCGACAACCTCGCCGTGACGGTGCCGTCGGGCAGCAGCCCCAATATGACCGCGAGCGTGGTGTATGACGGCCCGCTCAAGGCGCCGATCAAGGCGGGCGACCATGTCGCCGACCTGATCGTCAAGACGCCGGGCATGACCGATCAGCGCTTCCCGCTCGTCGCGGCGAACGATGTCGGCCAGGCCGGCTTCTTCGGCCGTGCCTGGGCCGGGCTGATGCAGCTGTTCGGCGGCTAAGTATGCGCGGCCGCTTCCTGTCGATCGAGGGCGGCGAGGGCGCGGGCAAATCGACCCAGGTCCGCCGCCTCGCCGATGCGTTGCGCGCGCGTGGGATCGAGGTGATCGTGACGCGCGAACCGGGCGGCAGCGACGGGGCGGAAGCGATCCGCGACTTGCTCATGCAGGGCGCGGTCAACCGCTGGAGCGCACATACGGAGGCGTTGCTGTTCGCGGCCGCGCGCGCGGACCATGTCGAAAAGGTGATCCAGCCGGCGATCGGTGCCGGTACGTGGGTGATCTCCGACCGTTACGTCGATTCGTCGCGCGCTTACCAGGGCGTGGCAGGCGGAATCGATGACGCCGCGGTGCTGGCGCTGCACGGCTTCGGATCGCGGGGCTTGCTGCCCGATCGCACCCTCGTGCTGGAAGTACCGCCGGAGCTCGGCGCCGAACGCGCGTCCTCGCGCGACGGCGCGGGTGCCGATCGCTTCGCCGCGCGCGAGCGGGCATTTCACGAAGACGTCGCCGAGGCCTTTCGTCGCTTCGCCACGGCCGAGCCGGATCGCGTGCGGCTGATCGATGCGAGTGGCGATGCCGACACCGTCGCCGCTGCGCTGGAGGCCGAGCTCGCCGATCTGCTGCCATGACGTCACTCTATGGTAATGCATTGGCAAAGCAGGCTTTTGCTGCCGCGTTGGACGGCGGATCGCTTCATCATGCCTGGCTGTTCGCAGGGCCCGAAGGGGTCGGTAAGGCAAGCTTCGCGATGCTGGCGGCGCGGCGCGTGCTGGCCGGCGTCGGGCAACCTGACGACTTCTCGATGCCGGCCGACGACCGCACGCAGCATCTGATCGACGCCGGCGCGCATCCCGATTTTCGCAAGCTCGAACGCTTGCCCAAGGACGACAAGAAGCCCGACCAGGGCCTCGCACGGAGCATCACCGTCGCACAGGTCCGCGCGCTCGAGCCGTTCCTGGGGGTCAAGCCGACATATTCGGACCGCCGCGTCGTGCTGATCGATTCGGCCGACGATCTCGAACGCAACGGCGCCAATGCGCTGCTCAAGAATCTCGAGGAGCCGCCGCCCGGCACGGTTTTCCTGCTGGTCAGTCACGCACCGGGGCGCCTGTTGCCGACGATCCGTTCGCGGTGCCGGTTGCTACGGTTCGACGCGCTCGACGATGCCGATATGTGCGCGGCGTTGAGCGATGCGGGCGCGAAACCGAGCGAGATCGACGAGCTGGTCGGCGTGGGGCAGGGGTCGCCCGCACAGGCACTAGCGATGGCGGGGCTCGACGTCGCAGGCCTCGACAAGGCGCTGGGCGAACTGGCGAAGGGCGATCCGTCCAATGCCGTCCGCGCGCAACTGGCGAGCGCGTTGTCGCTCAAGGCCGCGCAGCCGCGCTACGAGGCGTTTCTCGACCGCGCTCCGCGTTTCATCGCCGATCACGCTCGTAACCGCACCGGTGAAGCGCTCCGCGCCGCGCTCGACGCCTATGACGCGGCGCGCAATCTGGCCGCCAGTGCGCTCGGCCTGTCGCTCGACGCACAAGGCACCGTGTTCGAAATGGGCGGGATCGTCGCCTCGCTGGCGAACCGTCGCTGACCGCGCTAGGGCAGGGTCATGGCCGACCCCTATTACATCACCACCGCGATCAGTTATCCCAACGGCCGCCCGCATATCGGGCATGCCTATGAAGCGATCGCCGCCGACGCGATCGCGCGGTACCATCGCCAGGCCGGGCGCGACGTTCGGTTCCAGACCGGCACTGACGAACACGGGCTGAAGATGGTCCAGACCGCGCGCGACCGCGGCGTCGAAACGCGCGCGCTGGCCGACGAGATGTCGGGCTATTTCAGGGAGATGGATGATCGTCTGAACATCTCCTACGATCGTTTCATCCGTACCGTCGAAGAGGATCACCACGCCGCGAGTCGCGCGATCTGGGAGGCGATGGCGGCAGCCGGCGACCTGTATCTCGATCGCTACGAGGGCTGGTATTCGGTCCGCGACGAGGCGTTCTACGATGAAAAGGAACTGGTCGATGGGGAAGGGGGCGCCAAGCTCTCGCCCCAGGGCACACCCGTCGAATGGACCGCGGAGGAAACGTGGTTTTTCCGTCTGTCGAAATATCAGCAGCCGTTGCTCGACCATTACGCCGCGCATCCGGAGTTCATCCAGCCCGACGCCCGCCGCAACGAGATCCTGCGCTTCGTCGAGGGTGGGCTGAGCGATCTGTCGGTTTCGCGCACCAGTTTCGACTGGGGCGTGAAGGTGCCGGGCAGCGACGGGCACGTCATGTATGTGTGGGTCGATGCGCTGACCAATTATCTGACGGGTGTGGGATATCCCACGTCGCTCGGCAAATACTGGCCGGCCGATCTGCACCTGATCGGCAAGGATATCGTGCGATTTCATGCGGTTTACTGGCCTGCCTTCCTGATGAGTGCGAAGATCGCGCTGCCCAAACAGGTGTTCGGCCACGGCTTCCTGCTCAATCGCGGGGAGAAAATGTCGAAGTCGGTCGGCAACGTCACCGACCCGATCGAACTGATCGACCGCTTCGGCGTCGATCCGCTGCGCTACTTCCTGCTGCGCGAGGTGTCGTTCGGGCAGGACGGCAGCTATTCCGAGGACGCCATCGTGACGCGGTGCAATGCGGACCTCGCCAACAATCTCGGCAATCTGGCGCAACGGTGCCTGTCGATCATCGCCAAGAACGGCGCGGCGGTGCCGGAAGCGGGCGAGGCGACGTCTGCCGAAGAGGAATTGGTAGAGCGCGTCCGCGCGGCCGAAGCGGAAATGCGGTCGGCAATGTCCGACTTGGCGCTCCACACAGCGTTGGAGGCGGTCTGGGCTGCATCGCGCGATGCAAACGTCTATTTCGCCGACCAGGCACCATGGAGCGTCCGCAAGACCGACCCGGCCCGCGCCGACACGATCCTCTATTACGCCGCAGAAGCCGTCCGCCGCATCGCGATCATGGCGCGCTGGGCGATCCCGGAAAGCGCCGACAAGCTGCTCGATCTGCTCGGACAGGGGGGCGATGTCCGCAACTTCGACGCGTTGAACCGGCCGATCGCGTCGGGAACGCCACTACCGGCGCCGAGCGGCGTGTTTCCGCGGCTGGAGATGGAGGCGGCATGAGGCTCGCCGACAGCCACTGCCATCTGAACTACAAAGGCCTCGCCGAGCAGCAGGCCGACGTGCTGGCGCGCGCCCGAGCGAACGGCGTCGTCGTAATGCTCAACATTTCGACCCGCGAGCGCGAATGGAACGACGTCATCGCCGTGGCCGAGCGCGAGCCCGACGTGTGGGCGACTGTAGGCATCCATCCGCACGAGGCGGACCAGCATCCCGACGTCGATACCGCCAAGCTGGTCGAGCGCGCCGCGCATCCGCGCGTCGTCGGGATCGGCGAGTCGGGGCTGGATTACTATTACGACCATTCCGATCGCGAGCGGCAGCGTGCGAGTTTTCGTGCGCATATCGCCGCCTGCCGCGAAACCGGTCTGCCGATCGTCGTCCATACGCGCGACGCCGAGGACGATACGATCGAAATTCTGCGCGGCGAGATGGGGAAGGGACGCTATCGCGGCGTCATCCATTGCTTCACGGCGAGCGGCGATTTCGCCGACAAGGCGCTGGATTTGGGACTTTATATCTCGATCTCGGGAATCGTCACATTCAAGAACGCCAAGGATCTGCAGGAAACCGCCGCCCGCCTGCCGCTCGATCGCCTCCTCATCGAAACCGACGCCCCCTTTCTCGCCCCGGTTCCCAACCGCGGCCAGACGGGCGAACCCGCATTCGTTGCCGATACCTGCCGCTTCCTGGCGCAACTGCGCGGCGAGGACGCCGACCAGCTGGCCGACACGACACGCGCCAACTTCCACGCACTGTTCGACAAAACCGTCGCATGAAGGTTCGCGTTCTCGGCTGCGGGACGTCGTCGGGCGTGCCGCGGATCGGCAATGACTGGGGGACGTGCGATCCCGACGAACCAAAGAACCGGCGGATGCGAGCGTCGATCCTGGTCGAGACCGCGACGACGCGCATCCTGGTCGATACCGGGCCGGACATGCGCGAGCAGCTGCTTGCGGCGGGCGTCGATCGCGTCGATGCGGTAATCTGGACCCACGATCATGCCGACCACACCCACGGCATCGACGACCTGCGCCAGATCTATCAAGCGATGCGCGCGCCCGTGCGCGGCTTTGCGCGACCAACGACCGCGGCGATCCTACGCGACCGGTTTGCGTACGTGTTCGCCGGCATGGACGGCTATCCGCCGACCGTCGCGCTGGAGGAATTGCCCGATCGGTTGACGATCGGCGACATCGCGATCAGCGTCGTCGATCAGCCGCACGCCAACATCACCTCGGCCGGTCTGCGCTTCGACGCGGACGGCGCTTCGATCGGTTATGCTACCGATTTCAATGTTATGACCGACAATATGCAGATGCAATATCAAGGCCTCGACGTCTGGATCGTCGATGTCCTGCGTCGCCATCCACACCCCAGTCATCCCCATCTTGCAGAGGCATTGCCCTGGATCGCCAGCCTTGCGCCCGGGCGAACGATATTGACCCATCTCGACCAGTCGATGGACTATGCGAACTTGCTGAGCGAACTGCCCCCAGCGTCGAACCCGGCTATGACGGGCTGGAAATCGAGGTCGGACGATGAGCGATCAGACGGGAAATGCGATCTTCTATGCGCTGCTGCTGATCCTGCCGCTGTCTGCATTGTTCGCGCGGCGCATGCCGCTGGGGCGCGTCACCGTGATGGCGCTCGCGTGGATCGGTATCTTCGCGACGGGTCTGGCGATCGTCGCGTTGGTCAACCGCAACGAGTGGCTCGTGTCGGGCGCGCGCGAATTGTTCTACGGCCGCGATCAGTCGGTCGTCGGCAACGAAGTGCGTATCCAGATGGCGCAGGACGGCCATTTCTATGCACGCGCAACGATCAACGGCACCGAACGCGTGTTGCTGGTCGACAGCGGCGCGAGTTTCACCAGTCTGTCGGCGGATACCGCGGCCGCCGCGAAAATCGCACTTGATCCGACAGAGCCCAAAATCCCGCTCGATACGGCGAATGGTCAGGTCATGGCGCAGCCGGCATCGATTGGCGAACTTCGTGTCGGCGGCATCACGGCGCGCGATGCGCCGGCGGTCGTGTCGGAAGCGTTCGGCGATCAGAACATGCTGGGGATGAGTTTTCTGTCCAAGCTCAAATCCTGGCGGGTCGAGGGGAAGATACTCATACTCACCCCCGCACAGGAATAGATTTTACATAATGTATATTATCAATCTGACATGTGGTGCGATAGGGGGTCTCCCCCTTCGATGAACGCCACCGGAATCGACCGCCTCGTCGCGATCATGGCGCGGTTACGCGATCCCGATCGCGGTTGCGAATGGGACACGGTCCAAACGTTCGCGACGATCGCGCCATATACGATCGAGGAAGCCTATGAAGTCGCCGACGCGATCGAGCGCGCCGACATGGCCGACCTCAAGGACGAACTCGGCGACTTGCTGCTTCAGGTCGTGTTCCACGCGCGCATGGCCGAGGAAGCCGGCGATTTCGCGTTGAACGACGTCGTCGAGGCGATCTGCGACAAGATGGAGCGCCGCCACCCGCATATATTCGGCGACGCGGCCGAAGGCGGCCATTATCTGTGGGAGCAGATCAAGGCCGACGAGCGCGGTGCCAAGGGTGCCGACAGCGCGCTGGACGGCGTCGCAATCGGCCTGCCGGCGTTGCTGCGCGCCGAAAAGCTCCAAAAGCGCGCGGCGCGAACGGGCTTCGACTGGCCCGACCCAAACGGCGCCCGAGCCAAGATCGACGAGGAACTCGCCGAGGTCGAGGCGGCAACCGACGATGAGCATCGCGCGGAGGAAATCGGCGACCTGCTGTTCGCCGTCGTCAATTGGTCGCGTAAGCTCGGCGTCGATCCCGAAGTCGCCTTGCGCGCGGCCAACGCCAAGTTCGAACGACGATTCCGCCACATGGAAACCGAGGCCGGCGACGCCTTCGCCGCGCTGGATCTCGAGGCCAAGGAACACCTTTGGGTACGCGCGAAGGCCAAGCCCCTGCCCTGACAGAACGCCCAGTTCGTGCTCTGTTCCCTTATCGCTGCTCGAAGCGATCGTAATCCGCGGGCGACATGCGCACGTCGTAGATCGCCGTATCACCCTGGGTATCGCTGCCCAGCACTTCACCATGCTGATGCAGCCAGGCGGCCGCAGCACCGTCGCCGGCGTCGAGCCGGATCGTGTAGCGCCGGTGGCCCGCGGTCAGCTTCGCCGCCACTTCTCGAACGAGGACATCCACCCCTTCCCCGGTCATCGCGGATAGCGCCACGACATCGTCGCGCCGTGCCGCATCGGCCGTCGCGTCTGCGCGGGCGTCGTCGTCGAGCAGATCGAGCTTGTTCCACGCCTCGAACCGCGGTGTCGTTTCCGACACGCCGATCTCGGCCAACACGGATTCGACGTCGGCCCGCTGCGCCTCGGTATCCGGATGCGCGATGTCGCGGACATGGATCAGCAGGTCGGCCGACACGACCTCTTCGAGCGTCGCCTTGAACGCCGCGACCAATTGCGTCGGCAGTTCGGACACGAATCCCACGGTGTCCGACAAGATCGCCTTGTCGATTCCCGGCAACGAAATCTGCCGGAGAGTCGGATCGAGCGTCGCGAACAGCAGGTCTTCCGCCATGACGTCAGCACCGGTCAGGCGATTGAACAGCGTGGACTTTCCGGCGTTGGTGTAGCCGACGAGCGCAATGATCGGCCACGGTGCACGCTGACGGCGATCGCGGTGGAGGCCACGCGTACGGCTGACCTGATCGAGTTCCTTGCGGAGCCGCGCCATGCGGTCGCGGATCAAGCGCCGGTCGGCTTCGATCTGGGTTTCGCCCGGGCCGCCGAGGAAGCCGAAGCCGCCGCGCTGGCGTTCGAGGTGAGTCCAACTCCGCACCAGCCGGCCGGCCTGATAGTCGAGATGCGCGAGTTCGACTTGCAGCCGCCCTTCCGCGGTCGCGGCGCGCTCGCCGAAGATTTCCAGGATCAGCCCGGTGCGGTCGATTACCTTGGCTTCGAGCGCGGTTTCGAGGTTGCGTTGCTGGACCGGCGTCAGCGAGCCGTCGATCACAACCAGCCCCGCTTCCTCCATTCGCACCTGCGCGGCAAGCTGCTCGACTTGCCCCGATCCGATCAGCGTCGCGGGCTTGGGCGCGCGGACACGGAAAGCGATCTTCTCGACCACCTCGACGCCGATCGCCAACGCAAGCCCCGCCGTCTCCGCGAGCCGGGCATCGGCATCGCGGCTGGCATTGCCCTGATCGGGCAGCACGACGATCGCCCTCGCCCCGCGGGCGAAGTCGTCGCGATCACGTTCGAATCCCGTGGTCAATCTTCGGTCGAATCGCTTGAATCTTCGGCCAAATTCAGCGGACGCGACGGCTGAATGGTCGACACGGCATGCTTGTAGACCAATTGTGCCATGCCTTCGCGTTCGAGCAGCATACAGAACAGGTCGAACGACGCGATATGTCCCTGGAGCATGACGCCGTTGACCAGGAACATCGTCACGCTGTCCTCGGACTTGCGAACGGCGTTCAGGAAGATTTCCTGGAGCAAAAGCGCCTTTTTCTGCGCTTCGCCCACGGCATCGACGATCGCGCCGATATCGATCGGGTTCGACGGCATGATGGTCGAAATGGCATGCTTGTAGATCAGCTGCGACTGACCGTCGCGGCGCAGCAGCACGCTGAAATTGTCGAACCACGTGACGATGCCCTGCAGCTTGACGCCCTTGACGAGGAACATCGTCACCGGGGTCTTCGATTTGCGCAGCGCGTTGAGGAAAAGGTCCTGAAGCGAAGTCTGTTTTTCGGCCATTATTCGGTCCTTGGTCTTGGCGGGCCCTCCCCCGCTAGGCGCCGTTTTCCGGCGTCGAACACGTGCGCCCGTTCGGCGCCCGCGCTACCAATGTATGGTGACGCGGCCGTTACGTCCAGCGCAGGAAAATCAGTCTTCGCGGCTGTCGGTGATACCGAGCAGCTTGAGCTTTCTGTGCAAGGCGGAGCGTTCCATGCCGATGAAGGTCGCGGTGCGCGAAATGTTGCCCGAAAAGCGCCGGATCTGGACGCGGAGATACTCGCGTTCGAACGTCTCGCGGGCTTCGCGCAAGGGGGCGCCCATCATCGCCGACGCGCCGACGCCGTCGCCGTTCCCGCCCAAAACCTCCGCAGGAAGCAGATCCACATCAATCCGGCCAATCCGGTCGCCTGGGGCGAGGATGATGGTGCGTTCGACGACGTTGCGGAGCTGGCGGACATTGCCCGGCCATTCGTAGCTCTGGAGCGCGACCATCGCGTCGTCGGCGACCTCGGGCGTCGGGACGCGGCGCTCGCTGGCATAATGCGCGACGAAATGCTCGACCAGCGACGGAATGTCCTCGCGGCGATCGGTCAGCGGTGGGATCGTGACGGGCACGACGTTGAGGCGGTAATAGAGGTCCTCGCGGAATCGACCTTCGGCGATTTCCTCGGTCAAGTCGCGCGCGGTCGCGGAGACCACGCGGACGTCGACCTTGACCATCCGCTGGCCACCGACACGCGTGAAGCTCTGATCGGTCAGCACGCGCAGGATGCGGCCCTGCGTCGCGACCGGCATGTCGGCGATCTCGTCGAGGAACAACGTGCCGCCGTGCGCCTGTTCGAGCAGGCCGGTACGGACCAGATCGCCATTCTCCTCGACGCCGAACAGCTCCTCCTCGACCCGCTCCGGGGTCATCCGCGCCGCGCTGACGATGACGAACGGTCCCTGCGCGCGCTGGCTCCAGCTGTGCAGCAGCCGCGCGGCGACTTCCTTGCCGACACCGGCCGAGCCCATGATCAGCACGCGGCTGCCGGTGCCGGCGACGCGCTTCAACGTGGCGCGGACGGTGTTGATGGCGGCGGAATTGCCGGTGAGGTCGGTGTCGCGACCGATCGAGGCGCGCAGCGACGCGACTTCCTGGCGCAACCGCTCGGTCTCGGTCGCACGCGCCACCATCAGCAGCAGACGGTCGGCGTTGAACGGCTTTTCGATGAAATCGACCGCCCCGCGACGAATCGCGGCGACCGCGGTGTCGAGATTGCCGTGACCGGAAATCACGAGCACCGGGATCGACGGATCGCGCCGCTTGATCTCGTCGAGCAGATCGAGCCCGTCGAGCCGCGAGCCCTGCAGCCACACATCGAGCAGCACCAGACTGGGGCGCCGCACCGCGATCGCCTCGAGCGCAGCATCGCTGTCGCCGGCGGCGCGGGTCTCGTACCCTTCGTCCTGGAGCACGCCCGCGACGAGTTCGCGAATGTCCTGCTCGTCGTCGACGACGAGAATATCGAGGCTCATGGTTTCTGTCCGGTTCTGGTGAGCATGGCGAGTGCGCCCTCGCCCTGGCTGGTTTCTGTCAGTTCTGGGCCGTCTTCGAGCATTGCCTGAAGCGCTGCGGTATCGAACACGATCGTGACGACGGTGCCGCCGCCCGGCCGGTCGGCGAAGGCGATGGTGCCGCAATGTTCCTCGATGATCTTCTTGACGATCGCGAGGCCCAGGCCGGTGCCGCGCGCGCGGGTCGTCATATAGGGCTCGACGATGCGGTCGCGCTCGACGGGTAGGCCGATGCCATCGTCAGCGACTTCGACGGTCGCGTCGCGTTCGCCGAGCGCCAGCGTTACCGCGACCATGCCGGCCAATCCTTCGCCGCGCGCCTCGATCGCCTCGACCGCGTTCTTGACAATATTGGTCAGCGCCTGGCCGATCTGGCGACGGTCGCACACCAGCGGCAGCGTGTCGGGCGCCGACAGCGAGAAGCGGATCGCCGGGTGCGCGACTTCGTGCAGGAACAGGGCCTGGCGCGTCAGGTCGATCAAGGATTCCTGATGGAATACCGGCTTGGGCATGCGCGCGAACGACGAGAATTCGTCGACCATCCGGCGCAGATCGCCGACCTGCCGGACGATCGTGTCGGTCAACTGGCCGAAAATCGTGTCGCCTTCCTCGATCGCCTTGCCATAGCGACGCTGGAGTCGCTCGGCGGCGAGTTGGATCGGGGTCAGCGGGTTCTTGATCTCGTGCGCGATGCGGCGGGCGACGTCGGACCAGGCGGCGCGGCGCTGGTCGAGCAATTGCTGGGTGATGTCATCGAAGGTCAGCACGCGCCCGTCATCGTCGGCGGTAACGCGCACCGCGAGCGTGCGCTTCTCTCCAGCGGCGGTGAGCTCCACGATCCCCTCGCGTGCGTCGCCCGCAAGCATTTCGGCAAGGTCGGGCGAAATGTCGTCGAGTTGCGCCCCGACCGCCGTTTCTTCTTCGAGCTTGAGGAGGTTCGCCGCCGACGCGTTGATCAGCCGGATCGCGCCGTCGCCGCCGACCGAAATGACACCGGCGCTGACCCCCGACATCACCGCCTCGATAAGCGCGCGGCGGCTCTCGAGCGCGCCGGTCTGGGCAGCGAGACGACTGGTCATCGCGTTGAACGCGCGGGCGAGTGTACCGACTTCGTCCTCGGCGCGCGGATCGGGTACGCGCGCGGTAAGATCGCCGTCCGCAACGCGCCGCGCCGCGCCGACCAATTGGTTGACCGGCCGCACCAGCCGATCGGCGACCACAAGCGCGATCCAGACGGCGATCGCGATGATCAGCAGCGATATGACGAGCAGCGCAGCATTGAACTGCAGCTGGATCGCGCGCGACCTGGCGCGGAGCCCGTTATAGTCGGCCACGGTGCGGTTGGCCAAAGTGAGCCGCTTGGCCATCTCGGCCGCGCCGCCCTCGCGCGTCGAATACAGCAACAGATTCGTGTCGGGGATGACGGCCAGCGAATAAGTGCGTTGGCTGTTGGTGCCGCGCACCGGCTGGCCGGCCGCGACCCGTTTCACGTCTTCCGGCAGGATCTTGTCTTCGAACTGATCCGAATTGACGACGCGATCGCGGAACAGGATTTTCCCGTCCGGCTCGACCGAGAAGATGATCGAATTGGACAGGCTGCGCTGATAGACATCGCGTAAGTAGTTTTCGTGGAAATCCGGACTGCCGACCGCCCATTTCTTGGTGAAGATCATCAGGTTGATGTCGCTGGCCATCGCGACATTCTCTTTGTCGACATAGCTGACCAGCTCGCTGTACGACGCTTCGGCCAGGTTCTTACTGTTCTCGATGACGTCGCGAACGCGGCCCGACGACCAGAATTCGGCGCCGTATTGGAACAGGACCGACGCAATCACCGCAAGCAGGATGGTCGGCACGCTGGCCAGGATCGAGAAGATCGCGACGAGGCGGACGTGCAGCTGCGCGCGGCCGCGAGCGTCGGAAATGACCGAGCGGCGCCGCGCGATACGGCGACCGAACAGCACGATCAGGCTGCCACAGCAAACGAGGTTGGCGACCAACAGGCTCGCGACGAGTGGTGGCGTCAGCAGCTGTTGCGGCGCCTGTCCGCCGCGGACGATAAAATAGGTGGCGATGGCAACGCCAATGGCGAGCGCGAGCAGCCCGAGCTCGATCGCGGGATTGATCCGAAGGCGCCGGCCCCAGATGCGGGGGTCTCGGCGGTGGTCGCCTCACCATTCATCGTTGCAGGATTACAACGCGTTTGTGGCCGAGAAAACACATAATTAAGGCTAAGTGTCGCGCTTAGGCCTCATTCTGCCGCACCGTCCACGTCGATTTCGAGCGTATCAAGCCGCTTCCGCAACGTGTTGCGATTGATCCCCATCGCGCGGGCGGCGCGCAGTTGATTGCCGCCATGACGCGCGAGCATCGCTTCGATCAGCGGCCGCTCCACCTCGGAAATGATCCGTTCGTAGAGCGTGCCGTCGTCGATCCCGCGTGGGTCTTCGCGGGCCAGCCGGTCGATCCGCGCGCGGACGGCCGCGTCGAGACTGACATCGCTCGGCGTGGATACGCCGGTCGGCGTTCCCAACATGACGCTAAGCTCGCTCGCGCCGATCACTTCGTCGCGGCTCAACACGGCCAGGCGGCGCATAATGTTTTCGAGTTCGCGGACGTTGCCGGGCCAGTCGTACGTCTCGAGCGCACGCACCGCCGCTTCGTCGAGGCGTTTGCGCGGCAAACCCTGCTCCGCCGCGCGATCGAGGAAGTGCCGGGCGAGCAACGCGATGTCCTGACGCCGCTCGCGCAACGACGGCAGCGCGACGGGAACGACGTTGAGACGATAAAACAAGTCTTCGCGGAAATGGCCCGATTGGACCAGCGAATCGAGGTCGCGGTTGGTCGCCGCCACAATCCGCACGTCGGCCTTGATCGTTCGCGCACCCCCGACCGTCGTGAACTCGCCCGACTGCAGGACGCGCAGCAGGCGTGTCTGCGCCTCGACCGGCATGTCGCCGATCTCGTCGAGGAACAATGTCCCGCCGGCCGCCTGTTCGAAGCGGCCGGCGGTGCGGGCTTGCGCGCCGGTGAAGGCACCGCGTTCGTGTCCGAACAGTTCCGCTTCGATCAATTCGCGCGGGATCGCGGCCATATTGATCGCCAGGAACGGCGCATTCCGACGCGGCCCGAGATCGTGGATCGCGCGCGCGACGAGTTCCTTGCCGGTGCCGGATTCGCCCGAGATCATCACGGTCAGGTCGTTGGAAATGACACGCGCGATGACGCGATAGACGTCCTGCATCGCCGGCGACCGCCCGATCAGCGGCAACGCGCGGTCCTCGGCATCGACGGGATCGCTTTCGCCAGCCCCGCGCCTCGCGAGCGCGCCATCGACCGCGCGGGTCAGGTCGTCGAGATCGAACGGCTTGGGCAGATAATCATACGCGCCCACCTCGGTCGCGCGCACCGCCGTGGTCAGCGTGTTCTGCGCCGACAGGACGATCACCGGCAATTGCGGATAGGCCTCGGCCAGGCCGGCGACCATGTCGAGCCCATTGCCGTCTGGCAGCACCACGTCGCTGATCACGACATCGGGGATGTTGATCCGCAGTTCGCGATTGAACTCCGCCAGGCTCGCCGTGACCGTGACGCTATGCCCCGCGCGCCGCAGCGCGTGCGACACGACGGTGCGGATCGCCGCGTCGTCGTCGAGGACCAGAATGTTGCCGGTGCGGCTCATTCGCCCCTCGCCAGCAGGATACGGAACACAGTCATTTCGGGCGCCCCCTCGCGCGCATATTGCACTACGCCGCCCATGTCGCGGACCAGCTTCTCGACCAAGGCGAGGCCAAGCCCCTGCCCTTCGGGCTTGCCCGACACGAACGGATTGAACAGGTGATCGGCGATATCGGCGGGTGCGCCGGGTCCGTTGTCCGCAATGCACAGTTCGATCGGCAAGCGACGACGGGGCTGACCGGGCCCCGCATCGACCGCCAGCCCGTGGCGGTACGCCGTGCTGATCAGAATACGCGGCGCCTTGACGTCATCGAGCGCTTCGGCGGCGTTTTTCAACAGGTTGATCAAAATCTGCAGCAACGCATCGCGGTCGATCAACACCGGCGGCAGCGAAGGGTCGAAGCTCTCCTCGATGCTGACATGGCGCGCGAAGCCGGTCTGCGCGACACGACGGGCATGATCCAGCAAGGGGTAGATATTTGCGGGCTCGGTGGTCAATGGCCGGCGATCGGTGAAGTCCTGCATCTTGTCGATCAGCGCGGCGATGCGATCGACCTCGGTCGTGATCAGCGAGGTCAGTTCCTCCCCCGCCCCCTCGCCTGCCAGCAACTGCGCAGCGCCGCGAATACCCGACAGCGGGTTCTTGATTTCGTGCGCCAGCATCGCCGCCGCACCGATCGCCGCGCGCGCGCCGCCCCGCTCGGCAGATTGCCCGACACGACGCGAGTCGCCCGACGGATGCAGCGCGATCGCACGCCAGCCGGGCCGGTCGGCGATCGCTGTGTCGTAATAATCCACCCGCAGCCGGCCGGTGCGATCGGTGCCGATATCGATGTCGAACGCAGATACCGCGCGGCCATCTCCGGCATTCGGCGGCGACTTTAGCACGCTGTCCAACGGCATCATCCGCATCGCACGTTCGGATAGATTGAGCAGCACCTCGCATTCGCCATTGGCACTGGCGACGCGTCCCGCCGGGTCGATTACCAGGATCGCGATCGGCAGTCCCGCGAACAGTTCCGCGAAACTCGGCGCATCCCGCGCCTCAAGCGGCAGCGCGGTGTCGCCAGGGGGCATAGAATTCGGCGAGCATCGCCTTGACCCGGTTGGGATCGGCTTCCTGGTTGACGGTGTTGCGGAACGCCGCCGAACCATCGAGACCCTTTGTGTACCAGCCGATATGCTTGCGCATCATGTTGACGCCGACTTCGATGCCGTAGTGCGCGAGCATTTCGTCATAATGCCCTGCAATCACGTCATATTGCTCGCCGATCGTCGGATCGTCGATCGTCCGACCCGACGACAGGTGTGCCATCACCTGGTTGAGCAACCAGGGACGCCCATAAGACCCGCGCCCGATCATCACGCCGTCGGCACCCGATTGCGCGAGCGCGGTGTCGGCGTCCTCGGGCGAGCAAATGTCGCCGTTGACGATAACCGGGATCGTCACCGCTTCCTTGACCGAGCGGACAAACGCCCAGTCGGCCTCGCCTTTGTACATCTGGTTGCGCGTGCGGCCATGGACGGTAACCATCTGGCAGCCCAGGCTCTCGGCAATGTGCGCAAGCTCGGGAGCGTTCAGGCTGTCGAGATCCCACCCCATCCGCATCTTGAGCGTGACGGGCACTTTCACCGCCTTCACGCACGCATCGACGATCGCGCTCGCCAGCTTCAGGTCCCGCATCAGCGCCGACCCGGCATCGCCATTGGTCACCTTGCGGACCGGGCAGCCCATGTTGATGTCGACGATCGCCGCGCCCTTGTCCTCGGCGAGCTTGGCCGCTTCGCCCATCTCGTAGGGCGTGCAGCCGACGAGTTGCATCGACACCGGCTCCTCGATCGCGTCCCACATCGCCTTCTGGATCGACTGGCGCGTTTCGCGGATCGCGGCCTGGCTGGCGATCATCTCGGTAACGTTGAGCCCCGAACCGAAGCGGCGCACGAGGCGACGGAACGGCAAATCGCTCACGCCTGTCATCGGCGCGAGGATCACGGGGGTCTCGATCCGGACCGGACCGACCTGGATGGGGGCGAGTTTGCTCATGTGCCTAAAAATCGGGCAGCGCCTACAGGGATCGGGTTGCCGCTGGCAAGGTTTGCGCAGGTTCGCTAGGCGCGCGGCATGGCAAGTTCGGATACCGTCGCGTTGATCGTCGCCGCCGGCAAAGGCGAACGCGCGGGCGGCGATGTGCCCAAGCAGTTTCAGTTGCTTGGCCGCGTACCCCTGGTCGAGCATGCGCGACGCGCGTTTGCTGGTCATCCCGCGATCCAGTCCGTTCTGACGGTTGTCGCGCCGAGCCAGGAGGCGTCCGTGATGGGCGCAAGCGTTGCCGGTGGCGAGACACGTCGCGAGTCCGTGCGCAATGGCCTGGAAGCAATCGCGGCAACCGGTGGTGCAGCGCGGGTCTTGATCCATGACGCGGCTCGACCGACCATACCGAAAGCTATTGTCGACCGTCTGCTCGAAGCGCTCGACAACGCGCGGGGCGCTGTGCCGGTCCTCCCCGTTGCCGACACTCTAGTACGGGGCGGTGTTCGGATTGGCGATGTTATCGACCGATCGACACTGGCGCGCGTCCAGACGCCGCAAGCGTTCGATTTCGCCGCGATCCTCGCTGCGCATCGGGCATGGCCTGAGGGCGAGGAGGCGACCGACGATGCGCAGATCCTGCGCCGCGCGGGGTACGACGTCGTCAGTGTCGTGGGCGATCCGTTGCTCGACAAGATCACCTATCCCGGCGACCTTGCGCTCGCCGAAGCACGATTGGAGGCAAGCATGCGCGTGCGGACGGCGATGGGGTTCGACGTTCATCGGCTGGTCGAGGGCGAGGAATTGTGGCTCGGCGGCGTGCTGATTCCGCATGACAAGGGGCTGTCGGGGCATAGCGACGCCGATGTCGCGCTGCATGCGATCACGGACGCCGTTCTCGGGACGATCGCGGCGGGCGATATCGGAACGCATTTCCCGCCCAGCGATCCGCAATGGCGTGGCGCGGAATCGGGGCAGTTTCTGCAGCACGCGGCATCGCTGGTGGCCGCGCAGGGCGGTGTGATCGACTTCGTCGACCTGACGATCATGTGCGAGGCGCCCAAGATTGGGCCGTGGCGTGAACCGATTCGGGATCGCATCGCGGCGCTGTTGGGACTTGCGCCCGATCAAATTAGCGTCAAGGCGACGACGACCGAGCGGCTGGGCTTTACCGGGCGCGGCGAAGGGATTGCGGCGCAGGCTGTCGTGACCACTAGGGTATAAGGGCGTACGATGAACAAGACGATGCGCGCGACTATCGCGCTGTGGATGGGCATGGCGGCGACGACCGCGCAAGCGGCCGAAACGAAGCCGTGCCTGACCGACGCCGAGGCGCAAAGCGTATTCCTGGCGTTAGCGCCCGATACGATCCGCGCGGTTGCGACCAAGTGCACGCCGTCGTTGCCCGAAACGGCCACGTTACGCAGCGGGCTCGCGGCGTTCGTCGCGCCTTACGACGCCGCCGCCACTGCCGCATGGGCGACCGCCTTGCCGGTGATCGGCAAGATGGCTGGCCCCGACATGAAGGGCATGGACCCGGCGGCGCTCAAGCCGATGATGGGACCGATGGTCGGCGCGATGGCATCGGAGAAGCTCAAACCGGCGGACTGCCTGACGATCGAGCGCGCAGTGTCGCTGGTCGCACCGTTACCGCCCGCCAACGTCGCAGGACTCGCTGCGTTGGCAGCGGCGAGCGGGACGAAGGGTGGTAAAGGGCCGTTCGCGATCTGCCCGGCGGCTACCGCTGCCATGCCGCCCGCACCCAAGTGACCGACACCGTCCTTCCCGCCGAGCTGGTCGATGCCGCGCGCCGCGTGGTGGAGGCGAACCGTGCGCTCGGCCGCCGCTTCGCGCTCGCCGAGAGCTGTACGGGTGGTCTTGTAGCGGCAGCGATCACCGAAATACCGGGGTCGTCCGAGGTCTTGCTGGGCGGGCTCGTGACCTATTCGAACGAGTCGAAGCACGAATTGCTCAAGGTCAGCAACGACGTGCTCGACACGTTCGGCGCGGTGTCGATCGCGACCGCCTGGTCGATGGCGCAGGGCGCGCTGGAGGCGACGCATGCCGATATCGCGGTGGCGATTACGGGCATTGCCGGGCCGGGCGGCGGGAGCGACAAGAAGCCGGTCGGTACGGTCGTCTTCGCCCGCGCCGAGCGCGATGCCGATCCGTCCGACGTGATCGCCGACCGCAAGGATTTCGGTGACCTTGGGCGCGGCGGGGTGCGGCTTCAGGCCGCGCTCGTCGCGCTCGAACTGTTGATGCCGCGCGAGTTCGACGGCGAATAGAGCGCCGCCGCGCGATCTTCGAACGCGCCGATCATCTTGCGTAGCGCTTGGCCGAAGACCTGCCCGGCCAGCATCTCGAACATCTTGTTCTTGAACGCGAAATCCACCGCGAAGTCGACCTCGCACCCGCCGGGCGCAGGGCGGAACGTCCAGTCGTTGGTCAGGTATTTGAGCGGACCGTCGAGATAGTCGACATGGATCGTATCCGGCCGGGTCTTCTGCACTTTCGACGTGAAGGTCTCGCGCAGCCCCTTGAAGCCGACGATCAGGTCCGCAACCATCTCCGTCGCACCGTTCGACCGGATCCGCACCGCCGTGACCCAAGGCAGAAATTCGGCATAACGGCCGACATCGGCCACCAGATCGAACATCTGCTCCGGCGTGTAGGGAAGCCGACGAGTCTCAGCGTGCCTGGGCAATCTTCGCGTCCCGCGCTGCCTTCATCTTCGCGAAATCGTCACCCGCGTGATAGCTCGACCGCGTGAGCGGCGAACTCGCGACCAGCAGGAAACCCTTCGCCCGCGCGATCGCGGCATAGGCGTCGAACGCCTGCGGGCTGACGAAGTCCATCACCTTCGTATGGCGCGGCGTCGGCTGAAGATACTGCCCCATCGTCAGGAAATCGACGTCGGCGGAGCGCATGTCGTCCATGACCTGATGCACTTCGAGGCGTTCTTCGCCGAGGCCGAGCATAACGCCCGACTTGGTGAAGATTGACGGGTCGTGCGTCTTCACGCTCTCCAGCAGGCGCAAAGATGCGTAATAGCGCGCGCCCGGGCGGATCGTCGGGTACAAACGCGGCACGGTTTCGAGGTTGTGATTGTAGACGTCCGGCCGCGCCTGGACGATCGATTCGACCGCGGCCTGCGCCTTGTTGCGAAAATCGGGCGTCAGGATCTCGATCGTCGTGTTCGGCGTGTTGCGGCGCAACGCCTCGATCACCTTGACGAACTGGCTCGCGCCGCCATCGGGCAGATCGTCGCGGTCGACCGAGGTCACCACGATATGCTCCAGCCCCAGCTCGGCGGCGGCGACCGCGACATGTTCGGGCTCGAGCGGATCGACGGCGCGCGGCATCCCCGTCTTCACATTACAGAACGCGCAGGCCCGCGTGCAGGTGTCGCCCAGGATCATCACCGTCGCGTGCTTCTTCGTCCAGCACTCGCCGATGTTCGGGCACGCCGCTTCCTCGCACACCGTCGCCAGGTTGAGGCGGCGCATCAGCGCCTTCGTTTCGGCGAACGCAGTGCCGCCCGGCGCCTTGACGCGAATCCAATCGGGCTTGCGGACGCGCGGCTCGCGGGCGACAGGCGAAATCTCGTTCATGAGCGCGCAGATAGCGATCCCGCGCCGCCCTTGCCACCCCTTCTCCGCCTTGGCAGAGACGCGCCATGACCGATTTCAGCGACCTGATCGACGGCTATCGCCGCTTTCGTACCAGCGAGTATCGCCGCCACCGCAGCCGGTGGGAGGAATTGACCGAGGGCCAGAGCCCGCAAGTGATGGTCATCGCCTGCTCCGACAGCCGAGTCGATCCGGCTCAGATCTTCGACACCGTACCCGGTGAAATCTTTACCGTGCGCAACATCGCCAACCTGGTCCCGCCGTTCGAGACCGGCGGCGGGCGCCACGGCGTATCGGCCGCGGTCGAGTTCGCGGTGACGCAGCTCGAAGTGCCGGAGATCGTCGTCATGGGCCACGGCTCGTGCGGTGGCGTGAAGGCGTCGCTGACCGGGGTGTTCGACGGCGCGGCGCCGGGCGAAGGCGGATTCGTCGCGCATTGGGTCGACATGCTGCAGGACGCCCGCGCGCAGATCGTTGCGGAACACGGCACGGGTCCCGAGGCCACGCGCGCCCTGGAAATGGAAACGGTGCGCGTCTCGATCGCGAACCTCCGCACTTTCCCCTTCGTCGCCCAGCGCGAAGCGGCGGGTACGCTGGCGCTACGCGGGGCGTACTTCGCGATCGCTGACGGGGTGCTGCACATCATGGACAAATCAGGCGAGTTCGCACCGGCCTGAGCGGCGCTAAGGTGACACCAGGGTTACACTAACGCGGTCGGTTTGGGCGGGCCGGTATTGGCGGCTTGTGATCGAACGTGCTGGCATCCGTTGGGCCTGTCAGACGAAATCCAACATTTCCAGCAAATTAAAGCCCCTCGCCCCCAACCCACTGCGCGTTCGACAAGCGCCGCGCGAGGTTCCACGTCTGTTGGCGGATGTCGGGGACCGCGACGATTTCCCAGAACGCACCGCGCGTCATCGGACCGAGTGCATAGAGCCATTCGTTGGGCTCGCCATTGGCCGCGATCGTCCGCGCGCAGCCGTCGACATCGAGCCCCAGCCGCGCGGGATCGGCGCGCACGACGCCGCGCTGCTGCAACGTCGCGAGCAGCGGCTCGGTCGTGCGCGTCAGGTCGCCCTGCGGCCCGGTGCAGTTGATGATGCGTTGCACGACCAACGTCTCCGGTGAGTCGCTGCCGCGGCGGCGCCATGTCACGGCGATGCCATCCGGCCCCTCCTCGGCGGCAATCGTCTTGCCGGCGACAACCTCCAGTTGCCCGCGCGCCTGCATTGCCGCGAGGCGATCGGCGACCTGCGGCGCGAGGCGGTGGCGGTGGACGTCCCACCATGGCCGCAAATGACGCAGGAAGCGCTGGCGTTCGGCATCGGTGCCGTTGGCCCACATTGCCTGGGTATAGGGGCGCAATTCGTCGACCGCGCTGCGCCAGCCGATCTCCTCGCCCCGCCCGCGCACCATCGCCACGAGTTCGGACGGTGGCGCGACCGGACGCTCGGCCAGCTTGGCGTGCATCGGGCCAGGCGCGTCGTGGCGGTGCGGCAGCAGCCCACGCCGCGACAGCGCGACGATCCGCCCCTTGAACCCGCTCGACTCGAGCAACAGCGCGATGTCGACCATCGTGAGGCCCGTGCCGATCAACAGCACGGTGTCGTCGTCGCTTAAGCCCAGCGGCACGCTGCGGTCCCATGGGTCGCTCTTGTAACGATCGGCCGACAGCGAATCGCCGAAACCGGGCGGATCGTGCGGCGGCAGGTTGCCGACCGCGAGCACGGCGGTATCGGCCGCGATCGTCCGGCCGTCGGTCAGCGTGACCGCTGCCCCCACGCCCGTCTGCTGCACATCGCGGACGTCAGCCTTCACCACCGTCAGCCGGTCGCCCGACTTGGCGAGCGCCTCGTTCAGCTGGTCGCGCAGATAGGTCCCGTACGTCACGCGCTGAACGAACGTCGCGCCGGCATCCTCGCGCCCGTTCGCCGCCAGCCAGCGGACGAAGTGGCCCGGATCGTCGGGCAGCGCGCTCATGTTCGACGCGCGAACGTTGAGGACGTGGTCGGGATAGGCGGCGCCATAGGCCAGTCCCTTGCCGGGCTCGTCGGCGCGCTCGATCAGGGTTGCGCGCGGGCCGTCGTGGCGCAGCAGGTTGATCGCCTGGAGCGTGCCGGAAAACCCCGCCCCGATGATCGCGACATGACGAATCATCGCGTCAGATCTCGTATTCGAGCTGCCAATCGGGTTCGGTGAAGGCGGGCGGTCGCTCGGCGAAATTGGGCTGGCGCGATTTCATCCGGCCGTAGAGCGTCTTGACCGTGTTGCTAGCCGTCCGCGTGCAGAGCGACGGAAACACGCCGTGGATCATCGCGGCGATCCCGCCACCCATCATGCGGATGCCGAAGCCGAACGCGGTCGCGGCGTGTTCGGTATAGGTCTCACCCACGCTGCGCGGGTGGCTGAGGAAGTAGCGGTCGATCATGGCGGCGTTCTAGCGCCGCGCGGCGCCGAAGTGAACCTGCCGCCAGCGTCAGGCCGGCTTGCGCGCGACCTTCACGATGCCGGCGCCCACCAGCCACGGCAACGCGAGCGCCGCGACGAACGCGCAGCGGATCAAGCCGATGATATCCGGGCGGATAATCGCGACGCGTCCGGCGCCGAGATAGCCGAGCGCCAGGCAGATCGCGACGATCAGCGCGACGAGATGCGCCGACGATATCGACTTCTTCGCCATCGACGCGATCGCCGCGGCGACGAGATCGATCACCAGCATGCCCGGGCCGACCAACGTGACGATCGTCGTCGCCAGGAACGGCCAGGTCAGCGGATTGGCGCGCGGATCGAACAGCACGATCAGCCCCATCAGCACCGCGCCGAAGAGCAGGATGGAAACGACGGCGTTGACCAGGCCGAGGCGGATGGCGGAGGCGAGCGACATGCCCGCCTCTTACCGTCGCCGAGTAAACGCGCGGTTAGCCCGCGGCGGGATCGACGGCTTCGGCGATCGGCGCGGCCTTCGCCGCACCGGCCTGTTCGACCAGGCGGATGTTGAGCTCGCGCAACTGCTTGTTGGTCGCGAAGTTCGGCGCGCCCATCATCAGGTCTTCGGCCTTCTGCGTCATCGGGAAGACGATTACCTCGCGGATGTTGGGCTCGTCGGCCAGCAGCATGACGATGCGGTCGACGCCGGGGGCAGAGCCACCATGCGGGGGCGCGCCGAACTTGAACGCGTTGATCATGCCGGCGAAGTTGGTGTCGACATCGGCTTGGGTATAACCCGCGATCTCGAACGCCTTGTACATGATCTCGGGCCGGTGGTTCCGGATCGCGCCCGACGACAGCTCCACGCCGTTGCAGACGATGTCGTACTGATACGCCAGGATATCGAGCGGGTCTTTCGTGTTCAGCGCTTCCAGCTCGCCCTGCGGCATCGAGAACGGGTTGTGGCTGAAATCGACCTTCTTCGCGTCCTCGTCATATTCGAACATCGGGAAATCGACGATCCAGCAGAATTCGAAGCGGTTCGCGTCGATCAGTTCGAGCTGTTCGGCGACACGCGTGCGGGCGAGACCGGCGAGCTTGGCCGCTTGGCCTTCCTTGCCGGCCGCGAAGAAGATGCCGTCGTTCGGGCCGAGGCCGAGCGCGTCGGCGATCGCCTTCATGCCCTCCTGCCCGTGATTGTTCGCGATCGGCCCGCCGAACACGCCGTCCTTCTGCGTCGCATAGCCGAGGCCGGGGAAGCCCTCGCCCTGCGCCCAGCTGTTCATATCGTCGAAGAATTTGCGCGATTTCTCGGCGGTGTTCGGCGCCGGCAGCGCGCGGACGACGTCGCCCGCTTCCACCATCGACGCGAAGCGGCCGAAGCCCGAGCCCTTGAACTGCTCGGAGACGTCGGTGATCAGGATCGGGTTGCGCAGATCGGGCTTGTCGGATCCGTACTTGAGCATCGATTCCCGGTACGGGATGCGCTTGAACGGCAGCGGGCTGACGGTGCGGCCCTTATCCTGCCAATTCGCGAATTCCTCGAACACGCCGTGCAGCACCGGCTCGATCGCCGCGAACACGTCGTCCTGCGTGACGTAGCTCATCTCGAAATCAAGCTGATAGAACTCGCCGGGCGAACGGTCGGCGCGCGCATCCTCATCGCGGAAGCACGGCGCGATCTGGAAATAGCGGTCGAACCCGGCGACCATCAGCAGCTGCTTGAACATCTGCGGCGCCTGGGGAAGCGCGTAGAACTTGCCCGGATGGACGCGGCTGGGGACCAGATAGTCGCGTGCGCCCTCGGGGCTCGATGCGGTCAGGATCGGCGTCTGGAATTCGGTGAACCCCTGATCGACCATGCGGCGGCGCAGGCTCGAAATGACGTTCGAGCGCAGCACGATATTGGCGTGGAGCTTCTCGCGACGGAGATCGAGGAAGCGGTAGCGCAGGCGGATATCCTCGGGATAATCTGCCTCGCCCGCCACCGGCAGCGGCAATTCCTGCGCCGCCGACTGGATCGTGACGCTCTTTGCGAACACTTCGATTTCGCCGGTCGCGAGGTTGGCGTTTGCCGTGCCCTCGGCGCGCGCCTTCACCGTGCCGTCGATCGTAATAACCGATTCCGCGCGCAACCCTTCGAGGATCGCCAGCGCCGGGCTGTCGCTGTCCGCCACCACCTGGGTGATGCCGTAATGGTCGCGCAGATCGACGAACAGCACGCCGCCATGGTCGCGCTTGCGGTGCACCCAGCCCGACAGTCGGACGTCCTGTCCGACCTCTGCAGCGGTCAGGGCGGCGCAAGTGTGCGAACGATAGGCGTGCATGATCTCTACTCGGTGTGTTGGAAACGGCACAGGGCCGGAAAGCCGATGCGCTTTGTCGCCACACCGCCCTTTGTCAAGCGCGCGCACCTCGCTATGGGGTCAAGATGCATATCCATGGTCTGATCGAGGACAGCGCCGCCCTCGCCAATCTCTGCACGCGGCTCGCCCAATCTCCGTTCGTGTGCGTCGACACCGAATTCATGCGCGAGAGCACGTTCTGGCCGGAGCTTTGCCTGATCCAGATCGCCGACGAGAACGAGGCCGCGGCGATCGATCCGATGCTGCCGGGGATCGATCTGCAGCCCTTGCTCGACCTGTTGGTGAACAACGAGGACGTGCTCAAGGTCTTTCATGCTGGCGGACAAGACATTGAAATCATCTATAATCTAACCGCGAAAACGCCACATCCGCTGTTCGACACGCAGATCGCGGCGATGGCGCTGGGGCAAGGCGAACAGATCGGGTATTCGAACCTGGTCGATAGCTGGCTGGGCATTCAGGTCGACAAGGGCGCCCGGTTCACCGACTGGGCGCGGCGGCCGCTCGAGACGCGCCAGGTCGATTACGCGATCGGCGACGTCACGCATCTCGCCAAGATTTTCCCCAAGATGCTCGCGCGATTGAAGACGACCGGGCGCGGCGCGTGGCTCGATCAGGAAATGGAGCGGATCGCCGATCCCGCCAACTACGCCAACGATCCCGACCTGGCGTGGAAACGCGTGCGCATCGCGGGTCGCAAGCCCGAGGTGCTGGGCCGACTGAAGTCGCTGGCGCGGTGGCGCGAGATGGAAGCGCGGGGCAAGAACCTGCCGCGCGGCCGCATCGTCAAGGACGAGACGCTGGCCGACCTCGCCAGCCACCCGCCGAAGAAGCAGAGCGACCTCGCGCGTGTCCGCGGGCTGTCGGCGACCTGGGCGGGCAACGATATCGGCGGACGGCTGATGGCGGCGCTCGAGGATGCCAAGCCGCTCGGCTCTGCCGAAATGCCGCCGCGCGACGACCGTAAGCCCGGACTCGGCAAGGACGGTGCGCTGGTGGCGGACTTGCTGAAGCTACTGCTCAAGATCCGTTCGCGCGACATCGACGTCGCATCGCGCTTGCTCGCGCGGTCGGAGGAGCTGGAGGCGCTGGCTGCCGGGCAGCGAGACGGGCTCTCGATTCTCGAAGGCTGGCGCTACGACCAGTTCGGCCACGAAGCGCTCGATCTGGTCGAAGGACGGTTGGCCTTCGCGGTGGTCAACGGCAAGCTGCGGATGACGCGGACGGAGGAGACGGCATCGTGAAGGCAATCGCTCTCGCAGCCCTATGTCTGGTCGCGTGCGCGCCGCAGCCGCCATTGGCCGACACATCCGATAAGAAGTGCACGACCGCGCGGCTGGACACATTGGTCGGCAAGAAATTGACGGTCGACCTGATCCACGAATCGATGAAGCGCGCCGGTGTCAAAGACAGTCGCGGTATTCGTCCTGGCCAAGCGGTGACGATGGATTATCGCGAGGATCGGCTCAATATCTACACCGATGCGGACGGCATCATCACGCGCTTTACCTGCGGCTAGGGTTCGCCCGTCAACAGCGGTTGGCGGTCACAGGCCGCAGCCAGCGCCGTATGACGCTTTTGTACTGCCTCGCCATATAGCGCGAGGTCGTTGCCGGCGAGGTGCAACGTCAGTGCGGTACCGTCCTCCCCCAGCGTCGATCGCTCGAGCGGCCCGGCGACGCCGCCAGACAAACGCTGGCCCAAACGCATGGCGAGACCCCACAATATCGCGCGCTTGAGATCGGCCGGAGCGGCAAGCTGGTCGAGCCCCGACGGCGTACCCGATCCGCCACCGAGCGACGTCCACAAGGCTTGCGCGATGATCGCCCGCCCGCGCGCGTCCACCGCTACCCAATTGCCGTGCAGCGCGATCTCGACACCGCGTTCGGCGCGGAACTCTGGATTGGCGTGCCAGCCGACATCGGCCAACAGGCACGCGGCGTGACGCAGCCGCGCCATGGCGGCGGAATCCTCGAACAACGGCGCGATCCACCGGTCGAGCAAGTCGCCATGTTCGGGAAAGCGGCCCAGGCGCTGGCCGTCGGCGCGCGCGGACACGATCAACGGATCCTGTTTCCGAGTCTCGGTATCGAGCGCCTCGTACAACAATCCTTCGCGCAGCCCGAAGCTCGACACGATCGTGCGTTCGCTCTTGAGGTGTCGAAGCAGCGACGCGAGCAACGCCGCCGCATCGTTGAGCATCGGCGCGCGCTGCGAGGAAATGCCGGGAACGTCCTTCAATCGCCCCTTGCCGACATGGCTGACCGTGCGCACCAGCCGCGCGATCGACGCCGGCGACATCGCATATTGCTGGATGACGGGTAACGGATAGCGTTTCAGCGTCATGTCGAGCCGCCCGAGGCTGCGCCACGAGCCGCCGACCAGATAGAGCGGCAATCCCTTACCTTTCCCCGACCAACCGGCCTGATCGAGTAGTTTCGCGACACGGCGGTCGATCGCGCCCCGGCCCTTTTCGCGCAAGGCCGCGACGCGCAGCACGCCGAGCGGGAACGACACGCGGTCGCGAATCTCGCCTTTCTTGACGCGCACCAGCTCCAAGCTGCCGCCGCCGAGGTCGCCGACGATCCCGTCCGCGTCGGGAATGGCGGACAGCACGCCCATCCCGGCGGCGATCGCTTCCTGTTCGCCCGTCAGTAGTTCGACCGGCAACCCTATCCGCGCCGCAGCGTCCAGCAGGACGCGGCCGTTAGGGCGTCGCGCACGGCAGCGGTGGCGACCGTGCGCAGCGAGGTGACTTCCATTTCATGCGCCAGGGCCGCGAACCGTTCCAGCGTCTCGGTCGCCAGTGCGATCGCGTCTGGCGCAAGTTTGCCGTTCTGCGCCAACCCCTTGCCGAGCCCGGCCATGACCTTTTCGTTGAACAGGGTCGCGGGCAGCCGCGCCGGACCTTGATAGACGACGAGACGGATCGAGTTCGAGCCGATATCGATGATCGCCGTCCGCGGCGGCGCATCCGCCGCGGCGTCGGCGCGGGGCTTGTTGAACAGGAGCGTTGCCATGCGAAACGCTAACGCCGCCGTGCCAGCGATAGTTTCGGGACCGCCCCGCCCTCCAGCGCCGCGCCGCGCCCGCTGAGCGACGGATTGGTCATGAAATAGCGGTGTAGATTGAACGGCTTGGTGCCGGGTTCGAGACGATCGTAGCTGCCGTCCGCATTGAGCACCCAGCTCTGTTCGGTATCGATCAGATTCGCGACCATGACTTGATCGAGGATCTGGTCGTGCACGGTCGGGTTGAGGATCGGCAGCATATATTCGACGCGTCGGTCGAAATTGCGCGGCATCCAGTCGGCCGAGGAGATGAAAATCTTCGCGCCGTCATTGGGCAATGCCTTGCCGTTGCCGAAGCACCAAATGCGGCTGTGTTCGAGGAAGCGGCCGATCACCGACTTGACGCGGATATTCTCCGACATACCGGGGACGCCGGGGCGCAGACAGCAGATGCCGCGGATGATCAGGTCGATTTCGACTCCCGCGTTCGATGCTTCGTAGAGCTTTTCGATAATCGCCGGGTCGACGACAGAATTCATCTTGGCCCAGATCGCGGCGGGCTTGCCGGCATCGGCGTTGGCGATCTCGGCGTCGATCAATGCGGTCAGCTTGGGTCGCAAGTCGCGCGGCGAGATGCCGACGCACTTCAGCGTCGGCTCGACATAACCGGTGACGTAGTTGAAGATCTGTGCGGCATCGCGGCCGATATCGGGATCGGCGGTGAAGAAGCTGAGGTCGGTGTAGATGCGCGCGGTGACGGGGTGATAATTGCCCGTGCCGAAGTGGCAGTAGGTCTTGTATTCGCCCGCCTCGCGCCGGACGACCATCGAGACCTTGGCGTGGGTCTTCCAGTCGAAGAAGCCGTAGACGACCTGCACGCCCGCGCGTTCGAGTGCCGAGGCCCAGAGGAGGTTCTGCTCCTCGTCGAACCGCGCCTTGAGTTCGACGACCGCCGTCACCGACTTGCCCGATTCGGCCGCGGCGATGAGCGCGTTGATCACGGCGGACTGCTTGCCGGCGCGATAGAGCGTCTGCTTGATCGCGACGACATCCGGATCGGCGGCGGCTTGTTTCAGGAATTCGATCACCACCTCGAACGTTTCGTAGGGGTGGTGGACGACGATATCCTTGGCCTTAATCGCCGCGAAACAGTCGCCGCCGAATTCGCGGATGCGCTCCGGAAAACGCGGCGCGAAAGGGACGAACTTCAGATCGGGGCGGTTCTCGTCGATGATCGCTTCGAGGTCGTGGATGCCCAGGAACGCGCCGCTTTCGGTGACGAATGCGTCGCCGCCCGCGAGTTCGTCGCGCAGTACGGCGCCCAGTCCTTCGGGCATGCCCGATTCGAGTTCGAGCCGGATCACCCTGCCCCGCCGCCGCCGCTTGATCGCGTTGGCGAAGTAGCGGACCAGGTCCTCGGCATCCTCTTCGATCTCGATATCGCTGTCGCGCAGCACGCGGAACTCGGCGGCGCCGCTGACCGCGTAGCCGGGGAAGATGATCGAAGAGAAGCGCTTCACCAGCGATTCGACCGCGACGTACCGCGCCGGCTCGCCCGGCAAGCGCACGAATCGCGCCATCGGTGCGGGCAGCATCACGAGCTCGCGAATCTCCTCGCCGTCCGACGCGCGGACGAGGTCGAAGATCACCGCCAGCCCCTTGTTCGGCATGAACGGAAACGGGTGCGCGGGATCGAGCGCCTGCGGGGTCAGGATCGGGAAGATCTGGTCACGGAAATGCGTTTCCAGCCAGGCCGCGTCCTCCGCGCTCACCGCTTCGTCGATCTGGCGCGATCCGAGCACGTGGATGCCGACCTCGGCCAGATCGCGGCGCAAATCGCGCCAGACCGAGCGCTGATCCTCGACCAGCGCGTCGGCGGCGGCGATGATCGCGGTCAGCTGCTCGCGCGTCGTCAGGCCGTCGGCGGAGCGGCGCTCGACCTCCTGCTTCTGCTGCCCCATCAGCCCGGCGACGCGGACCATGAAGAATTCGTCCAGGTTGGCGCCGGAGATCGACAGGAATCGCACGCGTTCGAGCAACGGATGCGCTTCGTTGCACGCCTCCTCCAGCACACGGCGGTTGAACGCCAGCCAGCTCAGCTCGCGATTGAAGTAACGTTCGCCGCTATCGGCGCGATCGAACTCCTCGTCGTCGTTGGCGAGACGAGCGATATGCGCGGGCCGAGTCATTGGTCATCCTGTGATGAAGGCAGGGCGATGATTCCCGCCGCCGCCAGTGTGGCCCGTGCGCGCGGAATGGACAAGCGCTTGCGGTGTTCGAGCACGTCCTGGTCGAGGACGTCGACCGCGCGCTCGACCGCAACGAAATTGCGGTCGAGCCGGGCGATCAGCCATTCGATCAGGTCCGGCCGCGCGTCGAGATGCCGGCGCAGGAACTGGCGTTCGAGCAACGACCGCATCAGCGCGTCGTCGGGCGGACCGATCCGCGCGACCGGGCTAGCGGCGAGGCGCGAGCGCAGATCGGGAATCGCGATGCGCCAATCGGGCGGTGCGCTTTCGGCGATGAACAATTGCGGCCGGCGATCGGCCTGCGCCGCATTCCAGGCGTGGAACAGATCCTTTTCGGCGCGACGATCGGCATCGTCGACGAACGTCCCACCGCTACGGCTGGCGAACACGCGCGCGAGCACGCTGCGTCCCGACTTGCGCGGCCCGATCAGCAATGCGGTCATCACCGGCCAGGTCGCCCAGCGTTCGAGCAAGTGGAAGGCGTGACTGTTCGACGCGGTCACCAGGAATTCGTCGTCGGCTGGACCGGGTGGCCAAGCCAGCGGCAGGCCGAGCTGGCTCATTCGCCCGGCGCTGGCTCCGCGCGGCGGATGCGGAGCGTGGTGCCGTTGCGTCCGACCTGGAACCCGCGCGACTGGAGCGAGGTGCGCAGCACTTCGGGATCGCCGCTGTAGTTCAGCCGCATCACCGACACGCCGCCGATCGCCATGCTGGTGGTCGATGCGCCGGTCACGCCGGGAACGCCGCGCACCGCCGCTTCGATCGACGACACCGAACCGGCGGTCGGCGTGTCGAACTGGATCGTCATCGACGCGGTACCCGTAGTCGCCGTCGGCGTTTCGGACGTGACGATCGTATCGCCGGGCGTGTCGGTAGCCTCGGGAGTCGCGGTCGGCGTCGGCATCGGCGGCGCGATGTACGCAAGACTCGGATCGTAGGCGAGGCCCCCGCCCTTCAACGCGTTCTGATAGATCGTGTCCATCCGCTTGACCCCGGCGTCGAGCAACGCGGTCAGGCCGTCCTCGCTCTCTACCCGCAAGGTGAAGCGGGCGAGCACATGATTGTCGGCGCCGTGCCGCGCCTCGAACACGCCGATCACCGGACCGCCGGGCCATTGCCGCGACAGCGTCACCACCGGCGTCAGGACATCGGATGCGGCATATTGATCGAGCACGCTCCGCCACCAGCCACGGTCGCGGCGACCGATCTGGCCTTCGTTGAGCAACAGCGAATCGGGACCGGCGCCGATCGGGCGGACATAATCGACCGCGCTGTCGCCGGCGCGGAAGCGTCCCCAGGCATCCTGCCACGCCGTCTTCTGTTCGAACGCCGTCGCCGCCCCGCCCGACCACTGGATCGGCACAAGGACCATCGGCTGGGACCGCGTCCCCTCGCCGCCGACGCCCAGCATTCCGCCGATCTTGCCCCGGCTGAACAGCACGCCCAGTTTCGCGATGTAGCGATTGGGGCCGATTTGTTCGTTCTCGATGACGATACCCGTCACCATCGAATCGAGCACGCTGTCCGACGGCACGCCGCCCGCGGTGCCCATCTTCTTGGCGAGCATCTGATAGCCCTTGCGCTGGGCGACGCGCCACCCGGCGTAGCGCGCGGCCTCGGCATTCGGCCCGGTCACGTCGACCATCACGCCGTCGATCTGATAGCTGCCCGAGGCGTCGACCGGCGCGTTGGTGTCGATCGTGTCGGTCGGGGTCGATTGCGCCGCGACCATCCCGGCTGCCCCGGCGAGCGCCAGAGCCGCGACGATGGCGGAAGCATGGAATAAGCGGGCGCGGAGCATGTCGGGCGCCCTTTTGGCGAAGCAAGCGTGGAAATCCAAGCGCGATATCGCTAGGCGGCATCGCATGAGCGACACCGACCGCCGCAACAGCCCCTACACTTATGCCGATGCGGGGGTATCGATCGCCGCCGGCAACGCGCTGGTCCGGGCGATCGGGCCGTTGGCGAAAGCCACGCGGCGACCCGGCGCGGATGCCGATCTCGGCGGGTTCGGCGGGTTCTTCGACCTGAAGGCGGCGGGGTTCGTCGATCCGTTGCTGGTCGCGGCGAACGACGGGGTCGGCACCAAGCTGAAGCTCGCGATCGACAGCGGGCAGCACGACGGCGTCGGGATCGATCTGGTAGCGATGTGCGTCAACGATCTGATCGTGCAGGGCGCGGAGCCGCTATTCTTCCTCGATTATTACGCGACCGGGAAGCTGGACAACGATGTCGCGACGCGCGTGGTGGCGGGGATCGCCGAAGGGTGCCGGATCGCCGGCTGCGCGCTGATCGGCGGCGAGACGGCGGAGATGCCGGGCATGTATGCGGCGGGCGATTACGATCTCGCGGGGTTCTGCGTCGGCGCGGTCGAGCGTAATCGTGTACTGACAGGCAAAGATATCGCGGCGGGCGACGTCGTGCTGGGACTCGCGTCGTCGGGGGTGCATTCGAACGGCTATTCGCTCGTTCGACGACTGGCGGCGGACAAGGGCTGGAAGCTCGACCGCCCGGCGCTGTTCGATAGCGACGTGCTGCTGATCGACGCGCTGATGGCGCCGACGCGTATCTATGTGAAGAGCCTGATGCCGCTGATTGCGGGGGGACGGATAAAGGGCCTCGCGCATGTTACCGGTGGTGGCTTGCTCGAGAATATTCCTCGCGTACTCCCTAACGGCGCGCATGCCCGGATCCATGCCGATGCGTGGCCGCAAACTCGGCTGATGGCATTCCTGCAGGCGCAGGGCGCGATCGAGCCCGAGGAAATGGCGCGCACGTTCAATTGCGGCGTCGGCATGGCGGTGGTCGTGGCGGGGGATCAGGCCGATGCGGTCGTCGCCGCGCTCGAGGCAGCCGACGAAACCGCGTTCCGGATCGGCGAGATCGTCGCGGGCGAGCGGGGCTGCACCGTTTACGGCTCGACCGAAACTTGGAGCGCCCGCGCCGACTGGTCCGCCACGCACAATGCCTAAATCCGTCGGTATTCTGATCTCGGGCCGCGGTTCGAACATGATGGCGCTCGTCGAAGCGGCGAGCGACGCGTACGAAGTCGTCGTCGTGGCGTCGGACAATCCTGCGGCGCCTGGCCTTGCCTGGGCGCGCGAGCATGGCATTCCGACCTTCGCATTGTCGCCAAAAGGGATCGGCAAGGCTGCCTATGAAGCGGCGGTGACTGGCGCGTTGCGGGAAGCCGGTGCGGAGATCGTCGCGCTCGCCGGGTATATGCGGCTGCTGTCCGACGAGTTCGTCGCGACGTGGCGCGGGCGGGTCGTCAACATCCACCCTTCTCTATTGCCCAAGTATAAGGGGCTCGACACCCACCAGCGCGCCATCGACGCGGGCGATTTGGAAGCCGGGTGCTCGGTCCATATCGTCACCGAGGAACTCGACGCCGGCGAGCTGCTCGGCCAAACGACCGTGCCGATTGAGCCCGGCGACGATGCCGAAACCCTTGCCGCCCGGGTGCTCGCCGAAGAGCATCGCCTTTACCCGCGCGTTCTGGCAGACTTCGCGGCACGATGAGTCCCGATTACGAGTCCGACCTCGCCCGCGTTCGCGCGATCTGCATGGCTTACCCGGAGGCCGCCGAGAAACTCTCGCACGGCTCGCCCGCCTTCTTCATCGAGAAGGGCAAGGTCTACGCCTATGTCTGGCACAACCATCACAATGACGGGCACACCGCGGTGATGGTGAAGACGAGCGGTCGCGAAGAGCAGGCGATGCTCGTCGAGATGGACCCCGATTTCTACCACGTCCCGCCCTATCTCGGCCCGTCGGGCTGGATCGGGATGGAACTGAACGGCGACGCCACCGACTGGGACCGGATCGAGGATCGCATAGCGATCAGCTGGGAAATGGTCGCGCCACGGCGCTTGCTGGAGGCCGGTGGACGATGAGCGAGGACAGCAGGATCGAGGTCGCCGCGACCGAAGCCGTCGCCAAGGCCGAAGCCGCCGCGACGCGCCGCCGTTGGATCAATCTGGGCGAGTTCGTCGCCGTCGCCGGGCTGATCATCGCCGCGGTCGGCCTATGGCTGACGTATCACGATCGTCAGGCCGACGAGGCCGACAAGCAGGCGGAGAAGAAAGCGGAGGCGAGCGAGCGCGCGACGTATGTCGTCAAGAGCTCGATGCGCGGCAACGACGTGGTGATCACGCCCGACGACCGCCACGCGCTCGGCGACATCGCGGTGACGTTCCCGACCGCGCTCGGCGTGTCGTCGCAGACCAGCCCGACCCAGACGATTCCGGCAAGCTGGTTCAAGAGCGCGCTGCTCAAGGCGACCGATGGCGGGGCGGACGATCAGGAGGGCAAGCTGCCCGTTCTGCTCACCGTGAATTACATGGACGACGATCAGCAGCGATCGACCACCGGCGTGTACGACATCGTGTGGCGGACCAAGGGCGGCGGGCTGATCGGCGGACGGTCGTTGAAGGTCGTCGGCATGCGCCTGCACGAACGCGGCGGCTCGCAGAAGCGTATCGATACGCTGTGGGCGATGAAAGCCAAGCAGTAACTCAAAACCCGTCATGCCGGACTTGATCCGGCATCCCGCTTCTTTTTCTATGGCCAAAAAGCGGGACCCCGGCTCAAGGCCGGGGTGACGGAGGAAGAATGGACCGGGTTTTCCGGCCCACGAAATCAGCCGACGATTTCTTCGGGCTTGAAGAAATACGCGATCTCGATCGCGGCATTCTCGTCCGAGTCCGACCCGTGCACGGTGTTCGCCTCGATCGATTCGGCCAGTTCCTTGCGGATCGTGCCGGGCTCGGCGTTCGCCGGGTTGGTCGCGCCCATGATGTCACGGTTGCGCTGCATGGCGTTCTCGCCCTCGAGCACCTGGACCACGACCGGGCCCGAGATCATGAAATCGACCAGCTCGCCGAAGAACGGACGTTCACGGTGGACCGCATAGAAGCCCTCCGCCTGGTCGCGGGTCATGTGGATGCGCTTCGACGCGACGACGCGGAGACCCGCTTCCTCCAGCATCTTGGTGACCGCACCGGTGATGTTGCGGCGGGTGGCATCGGGCTTGATGATCGAAAACGTGCGTGTGGCGGCCATGGCGGTCGCTCGCTCCTCTTTGTTGCAGGCTGTGGAAAACTGCGCGCCCTCTAGTCGTGGCAGGCTGACGGCGCAACCCTAAGCCGCCTGCTCCCACTTGCCCGCATCATCCTGTTTCCAATAGCGGCGCTCGACTCCGTCGCGATCCGCCAGCACCTTCCACGCGGCGCGCGCTTCCTGGATCCGGTCGCCATCGAAGAAATGGAACGCGCGTTCAAAGTCCAACGCCGCATCGCGCCATTCGCCGTCGATCAAGGCAATGTTGGCGGCTTCGTTGGCCGGGGCGACATCGGCGGCGATCAGCACCGGCTGGCTAGCGTCGTCATCGCCGCCCGCCTGGCCATGCGGCAGGAAACTTTCGGGCGAATAGCTCCACAGCAGCCGGTCGATCGCCCCGCGCTGCCCCTCGTCGCCGCTGACGATCAGCAACCGCCCACCGCCCGCCACGATCCGCTGCGCGATGCTGGGCAGCGCGCGTTCGAGCGGGGTGGCGGTCAGATGGTAGAAATCGACCTGCATCGGCACCTTGGCATCAGCCTTCGAAATTGTCCGCGACGAAGCGATCGAGCAGGCGCACGCCGTATCCTGTCGCGCCCTTGTCGTAGGTCGTGCCCGCCTTGTCGGCCCAGACCATCCCGGCAATGTCGAGATGCGCCCACTTCACCCCGGCATCGACGAAGCGACCGATGAACTGCGCCGCGGTGATCGACCCGGCCCCGCGCGGACCGACATTCTTCATGTCGGCGATCGGGCTGTCGATCAGCTTGTTATAGGTATCCGACAACGGGAAACGCCACAGGAGATCACCCGTTGCCTTTCCGGCCGCGAGCAATTGGTCGGCGAGGCCGTCGTCGTTCGCAAACAGTCCGCCATGCTCATTGCCGAGCGCGATGATCATCGCACCAGTCAGCGTCGCGAGATCGACGATGGTCTTCGGGCGGTGGGTCTGCTGCACCCAGGTCACGCAGTCGCACAGCACCAGCCGCCCTTCGGCGTCGGTGTTGAGCACTTCGATCGTCTGGCCAGACATGCTGGTCAGGATATCGCCGGGACGGATCGCATTGCCGTCGGGCATGTTTTCGACCAAGCCGCACACGCCGATCACGTTGGCCTTCGCCTTGCGCGTCGCGAGCGCTTTCATCGCGCCGACCACCGCGCCCGCGCCGCCCATGTCCCACTTCATGTCTTCCATGCCGGCGCCGGGTTTCAAGCTGATGCCGCCGGTATCGAACGTGACCCCCTTGCCGACCAGCGCGAGGTCGGGATCGCCCTTCCCCTTCCCGCTCCACTTGAGCGCGAGCAGCCGGCCTTCCTTCGCCGATCCCTGCGCGACACCCAATAGCGCGCCCATGCCGAGGTCGCCCATTTCCTTCGGGCCGAGTACGGTGATCTCGAGGTCGAGACCCTCGACCGACGCCTTCACGCGATCGACGAAGCTGGCCGGATAGACGATGTTGGGCGGTTCGGACACGAGCGTACGGGTCAGGTCGAGACCGGCGGTCACCGCATCCTGGTTCTTCCAGACCCCGTCGATCCCCTCCGGGGCGCCCGCGATCGTCACCGCGGCGAGTTGCGGCTTCTGCTTTTCGGGCAGCTTCGTACGGTAAGTATCGATCCGCCAGCCGCGCTGCGCGATCGCGCCGGCAAAACGCGAGGTTGCGGCAGGCGTCGGCTTGGCGCCCGACAGATCGACGGCGACATTCTTGGCATTGGTCAGCAAGCGCACGGTGACCGCGCCGCCGGCCTTCTCCCAATCCGCGTCAGAGTTATCGCCCACGCCGACCAGCAGCGTGCGCTGAACCGTATCGCCATCGCCGACGAACGTCTCGACCACGCCCCCCGCTTCGCCCTCGAACTTGGCGGCGGCAGCCGCGGCGGCGAGCGTCGTTTTGGCCTTGTGCGTACCGATCGCCGCGTCGAGCGCGCCCTTGGCGACGGGCAGGATCAGCGCGTCGGTGGTGGACGGAACCGGGGCGAAAACGATCTTCATGGTAAGGCAAACCTCAATCAATGTGCGCTAATCGGCGCTGGACGCATCCCTCTAGGCCGCTATTGCCGCACAGGCAAAGCGCCGATTGCGGTTGAGCGACGGCGATGCGATACGGTTGACAGGCCACGCCGGATCAGGACGGACGTGGCCGCGAAAAGGGTGTTTGGTGAACTTCACGCGTTCCGTTTTCCTGACCGGCTCGGCGATGCTGTTCGCGCTCGGCGCCACTGGTTCGGCGAGCGCGCAGGACCTGCAGGATCGCGAGGCGACGCCCCCGCCCCCGATCGGCACCGCGCCGCCGACCGATCCCGACCAGGTGCAATTCTCTTCGGGTACGCTCGAATACGACCAGGACACCGATATCGTCACCGCGACCGGCGACGTGCGGATGTACCGTCAGGGCAACAAGCTGCGCGCCGATCAGGTCGTCTGGAACCGCAAGACGGGCAAGGTCATCGCGACCGGTAACATCGCGGTCACCAATCCGCAGGGCGACGTCGCCTATGGCGACAAGATCGACCTGACCGACTCGCTGAAGGACGGCATCGTCGACAACATGCTGGTCGTCCTCCAGCAGGGCGGGCGGCTGGCGGCGGTCAAGGGCATCCGCGACGAGGACGGCGTGGTGACCTTGCGCACCGCGGCCTACACCCCCTGCGCGGTGACCGATTCGGGCGGCTGTCCGAAAAATCCTTCGTGGAAGATTACGGCGGTAAAGGTCGTCTATCGCCCCGATCGCGAGCGCATCTATTACACCGGTGCGCGCTTCCATCTGTTCGGCTTCGCGACGATCCCGCTGCCCAAGCTGTCCAACCCGGTTGGCGATGCCGCCGACAGCGGCATCCTCAGCCCCGATATCCGCTATAGCCGCACCAACGGGTTCGAAGTCGCGGTGCCGTATTATTTTCGCCTCGCGCCCAATCGCGGGCTGACGGTGACACCACATGTCTACAGCAGTGTCGCCCCGATGGCGCAGGCGCAGTACGAGACGCTGACGACGAAAGGCGCCTACAAGATTTCGGCCTATGCGACGGTGTCGCCGAAAACCGATTTCCTGTCGGTCACGCCGAACGCGACCAAGAGCGCGTTTCGCGGGTATATCGATGCCATCGCCCGGTTCCAGCTCGATCCCAATTGGTCGATATCGGGGTCGCTACGGATCACCACCGACCGCACCTTCCTGCGCCGTTACGACATTTCCAGCGACGACCGGCTGCGGTCGACGGTCAGCGTCGAACGGATCGACCTCAACAGCTATCTGGGGATTACCGGCTGGGCGACGCAGACCTTGCGGCTCGGCGATCGCCAGGGGTTGCAGCCCGTCGCGCTGCCCGAGATCGATTATCGCCGCCGGATCGACGACGTCCTGGGCGGTCGCGTCGCGCTCCAGCTCAACACGCTCGGGATCACGCGGACCGCCGGCCAGGACACGCAGCGCGCGTTCGCCAGCGCGCGCTGGGACTTGCGGCGGCTCACGCCCTGGGGCCAGGAAGTTACGCTCACCGCCTATGCGCGCGGCGACGTCTACAATGCCGACGACGTGCTGGCGACGACCGTTCCCAGCTATCGCGGGCGGAGCGGCATCCATACGCGCGGCATCGCGGCGCTCGCGCTCGACGTGAAATGGCCCTTGGTCGGCGCGTTCATGGGCGGCACCCAGCGCGTTACGCCCCGTTTCCAGATCGTCGCCTCGCCGCCCGCCGGTAATCTGTCGGTGCCGAACGAGGATGCGCGCGCGGTCGATCTCGAAGATTCCAACCTCTTCGCGCTCAACCGCTTCCCCGGCTACGACCGTTGGGAGGATTCGACGCGCTTCACGATCGGCGTCGATTACGCGCTCGACCTGCCCGGCGTCGCAATCAACGCGACGATCGGCGAGAGCTACCGCCTGTCGAGCAAGCCGACAATCTTCCCCGACGGCACCGGCCTGACGGATCGCTGGTCGGACATCGTCGGCCGGACCGAAGTCCGCGTCCGCGACTTCGTGTCGTTCGTCCACCGCTACCGGCTCGACAAGGACAATCTGGCGATCCGCCGCAACGAAATCGACGCGACGATCGGATCGAAGAAGACCTACATCCTGCTCGGTTATTTGCGGTTGAACCGTAACATCGCGCCGACGCTGGAGGATTTGCGCGATCGCGAGGAAGCCCGGGTGGGCGGCCGCGTGGCGTTCGCGAAATTCTGGTCGGTGTTCGGCTCCGCCACGATCGACCTGACGGACCGCGCAGAGGATCCTACCTCATTGGCCGATGGGTTCGACCCCGTGCGCCATCGCCTGGGCGTGCAGTACGAAGACGACTGTCTGCGTCTCGGCCTGACCTGGCGGCGCGACTATCAGACCACCGGCGACGCCAGGCGCGGCAACAGCTTCCTGTTGACGCTGGCCTTCAAGAACTTGGGTCGCTAAGCAACCGTTCATCCGATAGTGGGCAAGCGCGCGGGGATTTTCGGATGTTCCTCGCGTGTTCATGGGGTGTTTGACTAAGTGACAATTCTTTCGACGTCGTCGCGTATCGTGCGCGCTCTTGCCGGAACTACCATGCTCGTCGCGGCGGGCGTCACGCTCGCCCAGACGGTGCCTGATGCAACGGTGCCGGACACGGGCCTCAACATCCCGAGCAACTTGCAGATTTTCGGCAAGCTCGACCCCAACGTCCGCAAGCCGACCGCGATCGTCAACGGTACCGTTATTACCGGTACCGACGTCGATCAGCGGATGGCGCTGATCATCACCGCGAACCAGTTCAAGCTGAAACCCGAGGAAGAGGACCAGCTGCGCCTGACCGTGCTGCGCGGGCTGATCGACGAGGCGCTGCAGATCCAGCAGGCCAAGACCGAGGACATCACGATCACCTCGGCCGAGCTCGACCAGGCATTTGCGAAGGTCGCGTCGAACTTCGGCAAGACGCCGGCGGAATTCGGGCCGTATCTCCGCTCGGTCGGATCGTCGACGCGATCGATCCGCCGTCAGATCGAGGGCGAACTGGCGTGGCAGCGGTATCTCCGTCGTCGCGTCGAGCCGGGCATCAACGTCAGCGACGAAGAGGTGAAGAAGGTGCTCGACGCGCTGAACGCGGCGAAGGGCACCCCTGAATTCCATCTGCGCGAAATCTACGTCTCCGCGACCCCGGACCGCTTGGGTGCCGTCGCCGCGTCGCTGCGCCAGGCGATGGACGACATGAAGACCGGCAAGGCGCCGTTCGATTATTATGCCCGCACCATGTCCGAAGCGACCACGTCCAAGGACGGCGGCGAACTCGGCTGGGTCCGCGCCGCCGCGTTGCCGACCGAATTGGCAGCGGCCGCCGCCGAGATGCAGGTGGGCCAGCTGGCCGGGCCGATCGAGGTGCCGGGTGGTTTTTCGATCCTCTATCTGCAGGACAAGCGCACCGTCCTCGGCGCCGACCCGCGCGGCGCTCGGTTGAGCCTGAAGCAAATTAAGGTCGCCTTCCCGGCCGGTACGACGCAGGAACAGACGCAGCAACGCGCCGCGGCGTTCGCCAAGACGCTGCAAAGCATCAGCGGCTGCGGCAGCGTCGCCAAGGCGGCCGCCGATATCGGTGCCGAGGTCGTCGATAACGACCAGCTGACCGTGCGCGACTTGCCGCCGCAATTGCAGGACATGGTGCTGAAGATGCAGGTGGGCCAGGCGACGCCGCCGTTCGGGTCGCCCGGCGAAGGGATCAGTTCGCTCGTGCTGTGCGGCGTGACCGAAGCCACCGCGGGCAATCTGCCGAGCGCAGGCCAGATCCAGGGTCAGATGGAACAGCAGCGCGTCAACCTGCGCGCGGCCAAGATCCTGCGCGACCTGCGTCGCGACGCGATCATCGAATATCGCTGATCGAGGCCTGGACATGACGCTCCCCTCTCCGCTGGCGGTCGCGATGGGCGACCCCGCGGGGATCGGCCCCGAGATTATCGCCAAGGCCTGGGCGCGACGCGCGCAGGAGCAACTCGCGCCGTTCTTCGCGGTGGGTGATAGCCGGGCGATCGCGCGCGTGTGGGACGGCCCGATCGAACGGATCGGCGGCCCGGACCAAGCGGCAGCGGTGTTCGGCGACGCGCTGCCGGTGCTGACCGTCGAATGCGCGAGCGATGTCGATCCCGGTCACCCTACGCTCGAAGGCGCGCGTTGCGCGCTCCACGCCCTCGAGCTTGCTACCGGACTGACCAGCGCCGGCGCCGCTGCAGCATTGGTCACCGGGCCGGTGTCGAAGGCGCAGATGTACCAGATCGGCTTCACGCACCCGGGCCAGACCGAATTCGTGGCGGAGCGCGTCGGCGTCGCCGCGAGCGCGACTGTCATGATGCTGGCGGGGCCGACTCTGCGCGTCGTACCGGTTACGACGCACGTGGCGTTGGCTCGCGTACCCGAATTGCTGACGCCCGCGCTGATAATCGCGAAAGCACGCGTGACCGCGCGGGCGCTAGGCCGCGATTTCGGGATTGCCAGCCCGCGGTTGGCCTTCGCTGGGCTCAACCCCCATGCCGGCGAGCAAGGTGCGATCGGGCGCGAGGAGATCGACGTCATCGTCCCCGCGATCGAGGCGTTGCAAGCCGAAGGCATCGATGCCGTCGGGCCGCTCGCCGCCGACACGATGTTCCATGCGCGCGCACGGGCGACCTACGACGCGGCGATCTGCTGCTATCACGACCAGGCGCTGGTGCCGCTCAAGACGCTGCATTTCGACGAGGGCGTCAACATCACGCTCGGCCTGCCGATCGTCCGCACCTCGCCCGACCACGGTACCGCATTCGGCATCGCCGGGCAGGACCGCGCCGAGCCTGGCGCGATGATCGCCGCGATCCGGCTGGCCGCCGACGCCGCGCGCCGCCGCGCCGACGCGCTCGCCACAGCGTGACGCCCCCCGAACTGCCGCCGCTGCGCGACGTGATCGCGCGGCATGGCCTGTCGGCGTCGAAAGCGTTGGGTCAGAATTTTCTGTTCGATGGGCAATTGCTTGGGCGGATCGCGGCGATTCCCGGCGATCTGGCGGAAGCCGAGGTGCTGGAGGTCGGCCCCGGCCCGGGCGGCCTGACTCGCGCACTTCTCGCTGCCGGCGCGAAAGTCGTCGCGATCGAGCGTGACCGGCGTTGCATGCCACCGCTTGCCGAACTTGCGGCCGCCTATCCCGGTAAGCTCGAGGTGATCGAAGGCGACGCGCTGGAGATCGACGCGCCCGTACTGTTCGCCGGCCGCCCGCACATCGTCGCGAACCTGCCCTACAATGTCGGCACCGCGTTGTTGGTGCGCTGGCTATCGGCCGACTGGCAGCCATGGTGGCAAAGCCTGACGCTGATGTTCCAGCGCGAGGTCGCCGATCGCATCGTCGCCGCGCCGGGCAGCGATGCCTATGGGCGCTTGTCGGTGCTCGCCCAATGGCGATCGACCGCGCGGATCGCGATGAACGTGCATCGCTCGGCGTTCACGCCACCGCCGAAGGTGATGTCGGCGGTGGTCCACATCGTCCCGACCGACCCGCCCGATGGTGTGCGCTTTGCGATCCTCGAACGAGTCACCGCGGCGGCATTCGGCCAGCGGCGCAAGATGCTGCGGCAGAGCCTGAAAAGCGTGGCCGGCGCGATCGAAGCGCTCGACACGGTCGGCATCGACCCGTCCCGGCGCGCGGAAACGCTATCGGTGGCCGAATTCGTCGCGGTGGCGCGCGTGCTTACTTAGCGTCAGGCGCTTCGGGAACCTTGGTCGCCGGCTCTGCGCTCGGCGGCGGACCCTTGGCGATCGTCGCGGTCAGCGACACGGCATCGGGACACGGCTTCTTGCCGCACAGCTGCTTGATCTTCGCGAGGTTTTCGCGCGCCGGACCCATCGCGCCCTTGGCGACCAACGCCTCGCCCTGACCGCGCAACGCGGCGGGATCGTTGGGTTCGATCAGCAACGCCTCGCGATACAGCCGGATCGCCTTGCCCGGCAGCTGCTGACGCTCCGCGACCGCCGCGAGTTCGACGAACGCCGCGCGGTTGCGCGGATCGACCGCCAGCGCGGTTTCGATCAGGTCGGTCGCCTGCTCGAGATTGCCCGCCGCAGCCGCCGCGCGTCCCTGCGCGAGCAACGCCATCGATCGCGGATCGACCGGCGCATCGATCTTCTGCGCGCTCAGCGAGGTCGAAACACTCAGCGCCGCAAAAGCTAGGGCGAGCGCGGCGGGTAACAGGCGCATGATCGTCTCCGGACGGGGCACAATGGCTAGGCGGCTAGCATGGGCGGATGAGGCGCGCGACAAAAAAGCCGTCGGTCGCGTCGTGCAGCGGGGTCAGACGACGGCCGGGGCCGCGCTCGCGACCGAACGGGATCGGCTGTTCGGCGGTCCAATGGGAATGATCGGCCAGGAATCGCACGGCTTGCCCCGCCCCTTCCTCGTCAAGCAGCGAACACACGATATAGACCAGCGCACCGCCGGGTTTGACCAAGGGCGCAGCGACGTCGAGCAATCGTTTCTGGGTCGCAACCAGCCGGTCGATCCGCGCGGGCGTGAGCCGCCAGCGCGCTTCGGGATTGCGTCGCCACGTACCGGTCCCAGAACAAGGCGCATCGATCAGCACGACGTCCGCTCGGCCTGCCCAATCCGCGAGCGCAGCATCCTCTCGATTGGGATCGAGTAGCCGAGTCTCGACGATCGACACACCGGCACGGTCGGCGCGGGGCGCGAGCCGCGACAGGCGCCCCCGGTCGGTATCGGTGGCGAGGATCGCCCCGCGATTGTCCATGGCCGCGGCGAGTGCGAGCGTCTTGCCTCCTGCCCCGGCGCAGAGGTCGATCACCGCCATCCCGGGCTCGGCCTGCGCGGCGAGCGTTACCATCTGGCTGCCCGCGTCCTGCACTTCGATTTGCCCGGCGCGAAAGGCGTCGGTCACTTCGATCGCCGTACCCGACGGTAGGCGGAACGCATCGGGCAGGCCTTCGATCGGTTCCGGGCCGAGATCGCCCAATGCTGCAGGCGGGTCGCGACCCTTCAAGCGATTGACCCGTAAATCGAGCGGAGCACGCGAGACGAGGGCAGCAGCTTCGGCAGGATCGATATCCGAAGCTTTGAAACGCTTGCCGATCCACGCCGGCGCGGTCCCCGCCTTTGCGGCCGGTTCGTCACCGACGATCGGCGCCGGGCCGTGTGCCGATCCGTCGAAGCCGATGGCGATTGTCGCGTCGTCGCGGGCGAGCCCGACCATTGCCGCACGGCCGCTTTCCGGCACCTCGCCCGCGCGCCGGATCGCGGCATAGACCAGTTCGCGCACGGCCCGGCGGTCCTTCGATCCGGCATAACGGCGCTCGGCGAAATAGCGCGCGATCAGCGTGTCCGCTGCCGCCCCGCTCTCGCGTGCGGCGGCGATGATGCGATCGAGCAATTCGATCGCAGCCTGAACGCGGGCCCCCGGCGTCATGCAGCCCGTTGCCGCATCATGTGCAGGCCGAGCAAGAGCCAGCCTGTGCCGGTCACCAGGCTTGCGACCATGCCGCCGTAAACGCCCAGCCCTTTGGTCGCGAAGGCGAGCGGCAAGCCGACGATGATGAGGATCGCGCTCGATCGTGTCTGTCGCGACCCGAGCAAAGATATCGCCAGCAACAGCCAGCCGATGAAGAAGACGCCGATAGCGATGAGCGCGCCGAGTGCGAGCGGCCGGTGCGGATCGGCCATCGCGGCATTGAGCGCGTTCGGTGCGTAGAGCGCGTAGTCGTGGACGGTGAAGGCTTGGCCGTATTCGACCGAAAACAACGTGATCTGACCAACGAGCGCCAGCACGAAGGCGAGCGTCCCGAACGCACCACCGCTACCTGACCGGCTGATCTGAAGCCCCACCAGGCCGAACACCAGCAACAGCGCGACCACCGCCGCGATGCACTGGCGAAGGAAATAGGTCGGCGATGCCGCGACGACCGCAAACGCGCCCTCGGGCAGATGCGGCGACACCAGCACGTTGAGCGCCAGCGTCGTCACCGCCGCCACGCAGAACGCGAGACCCGACCAGCGAACGAACGCGGTCATCGCGTGGGGTAGTTCGGCGCCTCACGCGTGATCGTCACGTCGTGGACATGGCTCTCGCTGAGGCCCGCGCCGGTGATCTGCACGAACTGCGCGCGCGCCTGCAGGTCGGGAATGGTGCGCGATCCGGTATAGCCCATCGCCGCGCGGATGCCGCCGACGAGCTGGTGAATGACGTCCTTGGCCGGCCCCTTGAACGCGACCTGACCCTCGATGCCCTCGGGGACCAGCTTCATCTGGTCCTTGATGTCGCCCTGAAAATAGCGATCCGCCGACCCGCGACCCATCGCGCCGACGCTGCCCATGCCGCGATACGATTTGTACGCGCGGCCCTGGTACAGGAACGTCTCGCCCGGCGCTTCCTCGGTCCCCGCGAGCAGCGAGCCGATCATGCAGGTCGACGCGCCCGCGGCCAATGCCTTCGCCATGTCGCCGGAGGTGCGGATGCCGCCGTCGGCGATCACCGGCACGTTCGATTTGGCCGCTTTCTCGGCGCAATCGATCACCGCCGTCAGCTGCGGCACCCCGACGCCGGCGACGACGCGGGTGGTGCAGATCGATCCTGGACCGATCCCCACCTTGATCCCGTCCGCCCCCGCGCCGATCAGCGCCCTGGCCGCTTCGGCGGTGGCGATGTTGCCGGCGATGACCTGGACCGAATTGCTCAACTTCTTCACCCGCTCCACCGCGCGCGCGACGTCGCGATTGTGGCCATGCGCGGTGTCGATCACAACCAAGTCGACTTCGGCATCGACCAGCGCCTCGGTACGGTCGAACCCCTTGTCGCCGACCGTCGTCGCCGCCGCTACGCGCAGACGTCCGGTCGAATCCTTGGTGGCATCGGGATAATTGACCGCTTTTTCGATGTCCTTGACGGTGATGAGCCCGACGCAGCGATAATCGTCGTCGACCACCAGCAGCTTCTCGATCCGCCGCTGATGCAGCAAAGACCGCGCCTGCTCGTGCCCGACCCCAACCGATGCGGTCGCGAGATTGTCCCGCGTCATTAATTCGCTGACCGGCTGGTTGGGGTTTCCGGCAAAGCGGACGTCGCGGTTTGTTAGGATCCCGACGAGCCGCCCATTCTTCTCGGTCACCGGAATGCCGCTGATACGGTGCCGGGTCATCAGCGCCTGGGCCTCGCCCAGCGTCGCATCGGGCGCGATCGTGATCGGGTTGACGACCATGCCGCTTTCGTAGCGTTTCACCGCGCGCACTGCCGCGACCTGCTCCTCGACCGACAGATTGCGATGGAGCACGCCGATCCCGCCCAGCTGCGCCATGACGATCGCCATGTCGGCTTCGGTCACCGTGTCCATCGCCGACGAAATCACGGGAATCGCGAGAGAAATGTCACGCGTCAGCTGCGTCTGGGTCTGCGCGTCGCTCGGCAGGACTTCGGACTCCGCCGGAACCAGCAGAACGTCGTCAAAAGTCAGGCCAAGCCGGATGTCCATGAGGAAGCGCCAATCTGTCGAATCGAAGGTTGGCGAGCCATGTAATCAAGACGTGTGACGCGCGCCAGTCCGCGCCGCCGGCAACGTCGCATTTCGCTATAACGGCGCCGCGGTTCTGCTAAAGTGGCGGCGACACATAGCGTGTGGGGGATTACATGGGTCTCGTTATCGCAGGCTTGCTTCTGTTTCTGGCGTTCGTTTTCCTGCTCAGCAGCGTGAAGGTCGTTCGACAGGGCTATCAGTACACCGTCGAACGCTTCGGCAAATATACCAACACGGCACAGCCCGGCCTGACCATCATCGTGCCCTTCTTCGACCGGATCGGCCGGCGCGTGAACATGATGGAGCAAGTGCTCGACATTCCGGGCCAGGAGATCATCACCAAGGACAATGCGATGGTCGCGGTCGACGGCGTCGTGTTCTTCCAGGTGCTCGACGCGGCGAAGGCGGCGTATGAAGTCAGCGACTTGTACGTCGCGATCATGCAGCTTTCGACGACCAACCTGCGCACGGTGATGGGTTCGATGGACCTCGACGAGACGCTGTCGAAGCGCGACGAGATCAACGCGCGCCTGCTCGCGGTGGTCGATCACGCGACCGAGGCCTGGGGCGTCAAGATCACGCGCGTCGAGCTGAAGGACATCCGCCCGCCCGCCGACATCGTCAACGCGATGACGCGGCAGATGAAGGCCGAGCGCGAGAAGCGCGCCTCGATCCTCGAATCCGAAGGCGCACGACAGAACGACATCAACCGCGCCGAAGGCCAGAAGCAGTCGCAAATTCTCGAAGCCGAGGGCCGCAAGGAAGCGGCATTCCGCGACGCCGAGGCACGCGAACGCTCGGCGCAGGCCGAAGCGACCGCGACGAAGCTGGTGTCGGACGCGATCGAAGCCGGCAGCAGTCAGTCGCTCAACTATTTCATCGCGCAGAAATACGTCGAAGCGGTCAGCCAGTTCGCCACCTCGCCGAACGCCAAGACCATCCTGTTCCCGGTCGAAGCGACGCAGTTGATCGGCACGCTCGGCGGGATCGGCGAACTCGCCAAGAGCGCGCTGGGCAACGGTGACGGCGGGGCACCGGGCGGCACCACCGTACCGCGCACGCGGAGCCCGCAATGACGATCTTCGGTATCGATTTCAGTATGTGGTCGCTATGGCTTGCCGGGGCGCTTGTGCTGGCGATCATGGAAGTGATCGCACCCGGCTTCTTCATGATCTTCTTAGCGGTCGGCGCGGCGATCACCGGGTTCGTGATGCTGATCGCCCCCGACCTCCATCCGATCGCCCAGGCGTTGCTGTTCGCGCTTTTCAGTGGCGTCGCGGTGATGCTCGGTCGGCGCTGGTACCATCGCAGCCCATCGACCGCCGGCGTGCCGGGCATGAACGACCGCACCGCCAAACTGATCGGCCGTACGGTCGAGGTGTGCGAGCCGATCGTCGGCGGCGAGGGCCGCGTGAAGGTCGGCGACGGTGCCTGGACCGCGAACGGCCCAGACATGCCCGCCGGCGCGCGCGTGCGGATCACGGGCGCGGCCGGGAGCGTGTTGCTGGTGGAACCTTTGGCCTAGGCTTTCCCGCCGCCGAACAGACCACCGGCAAGGCCGCCGATCTTGTCCATGATGCCGCCGCCCTCGCCGCCGCCGTTGAAGATGCTGGCGAACTGACCCAGCGACCCTTCGCCGCCGATATGACCGACGATCTGGCTGAGGATGCCCGAATCGAGCCCTGTCGCGGCGGCGGCGGTATCGACGGTGTCGCCCTCTTGCGGATGCGCTTTGGCGAGCGCCGCGACCGCCGCTTCGGCCTGTTCGGGCGAAATGCCGACCTTTGACGCGAGGTTCTTGATATCGACGTTCGAGGTGACTTGGCTGAGAATGCCGTCGAGAAGCGACATGGGGCAGTCCTTTTCGTTGCGCGGGGGTGCGCCGTTACTGATTAGCGCGGCGTCGTGGCGCTAGGAAGTCAGATCGGGCACGACATAGTCCATCCGCGCGGCGACCGAGAACAATCGTTCGCGCGAATAGGATGTCAGCGGCCAGTCTCGGCGTCCCTCAGGTGCGGCGAGCAAGGCGTTGACTTTGTCGGCAAGTGGCATCGCCGGGTCGGTGCGCTGCAGAAAACCGCCGACTGCCGACAGATACGCCATCGTGATTGTGTGGTGGTACCCCTGCGTCTCGTCGTTCACGCCGCCGACCGACTCGTTGTAGCCCGAGATGATTGCCCGCAGGTCGCGCTCCGGATCTATGTCGGGACGCTCGACGAGCAGCCATAGGCACGAGGCGAGATGCGCCTCGTGCGTCCATTCGGCGCGGGGCAAGGTGCGGGTGAGCAGTCCCTCCCCCACGTGGCGGACGGCAGCGTCATCGGCGAAGAAACGGATCTCATGGTCGGTCATGGTCGGGCTTTCCTGGGAAGGCCCGACGATGATCGGGCCGAATTATGCTGAGGCGGTGGCGGCGCGGGGTGCGGATTGTCGCACTCCCTCGTCGACTTGATCCGCGAATTGGGCGAAATTCTCGACGAATAGGTCGACCAGCGTCGCCGCCGTCGCATCGTATTCGGCCTTGTTCGACCAGGCCTCGCGCGGATCGAGGATCGCCGGATCGACGCCCGGCACGCTGACCGGGGCCATGAAGCCGAAGTTCGGATCCTTGCGGAATTCCGCCGACTTCAGACTGCCGTCGAGCGCGGCGTTGAGCAACGCGCGGGTCGCCTTGATCGGCATGCGCTTGATTCCCGGCATCGTCGCCTTGCCGCCCGACCAGCCGGTATTGACCAGCCAGCAATCGACGCCGCCCTTGGCGATCCGTTCCTTGAGGAGGTTGCCGTAGATCGACGGGTGGCGCGGCATGAAGGGCGCGCCGAAGCAGGTCGAGAATGTCGCCTCGGGCTCGGTCACGCCGATCTCGGTCCCCGCGACGCGCGCGGTGTAGCCCGACAGAAAGTGATACATCGCCTGATCCGGCGTCAGCTTGGCGATCGGCGGGAGCACACCGTAGGCATCGGCCGTCAGGAAGATGACGTTGTTCGGCACCGGCCCCATATTCTCGGCCGAGGTGTTCGGGATGAAATCGATCGGATAGGCGCCGCGGCTATTCTCCGCGAGGCGATTGTCGTCGAGGTCGAGCTGACGGGTGACGGGATCCATCACGACATTCTCGAGCACCGTGCCGAAGCGCTTGGTCGTCGCGAAGATTTCCGGCTCGGCATCGGCCGACAACCGGATCATCTTGGCGTAGCAACCGCCTTCGAAATTGAAGACCGCCTCGTCCGACCAGCCATGCTCGTCGTCGCCGATCAAGGTGCGGCTGGCATCGGCCGACAGCGTCGTCTTGCCGGTGCCCGACAGGCCGAAAAACACCGCAGTATTGCTGCCGTCATGCGCCATGTTGGCGGAGCAATGCATCGGCATCACGCCGTCAACCGGCAGTAGATAGTTGAGCAAGCCGAACACCGACTTCTTCATCTCGCCGGCATAGCGCGTGCCGCCGATCAGGATCAGCTTCTCGGTAAAATTGACCGCGATCACCGTTTCGGTACGCGTGCCATGCTTCGCCGGATCGGCGCGGAAGCTCGGCAGGTCGATGATCGTGTACTCGGCCTCGAACCCCTTCAGCTCGTGCGCCTCGGGGCGGACCAGCATCGTGCGGATGAACAGGTTGTGCCAGGCGAGTTCGGTCACGACGCGGACGTTGACGCGGTTTTCCGGCTGCGATCCGCCGAACAGGTCCTGGATGTACAGGTCTTCCTTGTCGCGCAGCGCGGCCATGAAATCGGCCTTCAGTGCGGCAAAATGCTCCGGCGACATCGCGCGGTTGGTCTTGCCCCACCACACGGTCGACTCGGTCTCGGCGTCGCGGACGATGAACTTGTCCTGCGCGGAGCGGCCGGTATGCGGACCAGTCTCGACGACCAGCGGGCCGTCGGCGCTCAACTTGCCTTCGCTGCGGGAAACCGCGGCATCGACCAGCCGCGCGGTGACGAGATTCCAGTGGAGGTCGGCACGGGTTTCGATACCCTGCGATTCGAGCCCGGCGTCCGGGATGCGCTCACTCACGATGTTTTCCTCAAACGTTTCTGTTTTTAACCATGCATTCGTATGCATTGGCGCTGATCGCGCCCATATCCGTCACCCGACGGACCGTCAAACCGGGCATTGAGCGTTAACTCCCTTTCCTCTACCTCGTGTGGCATGACGGCTACGATCGCGCTCGTTGATGACGACCGCAACATCCTGACCTCCGTGTCGATCGCGTTGCAGGCGGAGGGGTTTCTGACCCGCGTCTATTCGGACGGCGAGACCGCGCTCAAGGCGCTGATCGACAACCCGCCCGATCTCGCGATCTTCGACGTGAAGATGCCGCGGATGGACGGGCTGGAGCTGCTGCGGCGGCTGCGCGAAAAGAGCCATATTCCGGTGATCTTCCTGACCAGCAAGGACGACGAACTCGACGAAGCGCTGGGGCTCGCGATGGGTGCGGACGATTACATCGCTAAGCCATTCAGCCAGCGCCTGCTGATCGCGCGCATTCGGGCGATCCTGCGCCGCACCGACGTCGCGCAGGCCGGTGCGGGCGAGGAAGCGGTCGCCGAGACGCTGATCGAGCGCGGACGGCTGCAGATGGATCCGGCGCGGCACAAGGTTACATGGAGCGGCGACAACGTGACGCTGACCGTCACCGAGTTCCTGATCCTGGAAGCGCTCGCCCAGCGCCCCGGCGTGGTCAAAACGCGCAACCAGTTGATGGATGCCGCGTACCAGGACGACATCTATGTCGACGACCGCACGATCGACAGCCACATCAAGCGCGTCCGCCGCAAGTTCCGCGAGGTCGACGGCGACTTCGACGCAATCGAAACGCTCTATGGCGCTGGCTACCGTTTTTCGGAGGAATGACCCCGACGAGGAGGGGCGCGATCTTTCTCTCAGGTGGTCCGGGCGCATCTCGCTCACCACGCGCATCCTGGCGCTTAATATCTTCGCATTGGCGCTGCTGGCGGGCGGGTTCTTCTACCTCGATTCCTATCGCAGCCGCATCCTCGACAGCCGCACCGCGCAGGCGAGCCGCGAAGCGCGGTTGATCGCCGCGGCGATGAACGCCTCCGCGGCCGATCATCGCGCGGCGCTGGCGCTGCAACTGGCGCGCGACACGGGGACGCGCATTCGCCTGTTTCGGGCGGACGGCGCGCTGGCCGGCGACACGCGCGCCATGGGGCTGCGCAACGTGCAACTGATCGACCCGACGACGCAGGATTGGCGCCAGCAAGTCGCGCGGTTCCTCGACGCGATGATCGACACGGTGGTCAATTCGCCCCGCGCGCCGCTCTACCGTGAGCGGCCGGCGGGCAGCGAGTGGCCCGACGTCCACACCGCGCGGACGACCGCGAGCGCCCCCGCGACGGTGTGGCGCGCGCCCGATCGTACACCGGTCATCACCGCCGCAGCGGCATTGGGCGATGGCGAGATCGTCATGACCACGGTCAACGCGCGCGACATCACGCAGACCGTGCGCAGCGAACGGCTGCGGCTCAGCATCGTGCTGGGGATCGTGTCGCTCGTGTCGATCTTCCTCTCGCTGTTCCTGGCGAGGACAATCGTGCGGCCGTTGCGTCGGTTGGCCCGGGCAGCGGTGCGCGTCCGGCTCGGGCGCGCCCGCGAAGTGGTGGTCCCCCGCCTGCCCTCGCGCCGCGACGAGATCGGCAGCCTGGCGCGCGCGTTGAGCGACATGAGCCAGGCCCTGCGCGCCCGGATCGACGCGACAGAGGCGTTCGCTGCGGACGTCGCGCACGAAATGAAGAACCCGCTCGCCTCGATGCGGTCGGCGCTCGAAGGATTGGGATCGGTCAAGGACGCCGAACTGCGCGAACGACTGCTGGCGATCCTGCGCGACGATGTGCATCGGCTCGACCGGCTGATCACCGATATCGCCGAGGCCTCGCGCCTCGACGCACAGCTGAGCCGCGCCAAGTTCGACGAGGTCGATGTGCCCGCGATGATCGCCGGCCTGATCGCGCAACGCGGCGAGCGCGGGGTCGAGCGCGGCGTGCAGATCCGCTTCGACAATCAGGTCCAGGGCAGCCGCCCGGTAATGGCGGAGGGCGCGCGGCTGGAGCGCGTGTTCGAGAATTTGTTCGAAAACGCCGTGTCCTTCTCTCCCGACAACGGCCTGATTACCGTCGGCGCGACGGTCGAACGACGTGAGCTGGTCGTGCGGGTCGAGGACGAAGGACCAGGTGTTCCCGAGGAAGCGCGCGAGTCGGTGTTCGATCGCTTCCAGTCGATCCGGCCCGAAAGCGAAGAGTTCGGCAAGCATTCCGGCCTCGGCCTCGCCATTGCGCGGACCATCGTCGAAGGGCATCAGGGCACGATCGTCGTGGAATCGCGCGAGGATCGGTTGAGCGGCGCTCGGTTCGTCGTCCGCCTGCCGCTTTCGCCGGGCCGATAGGAGGCATGTCATCGCCCTGCCCTCGTCCGAAACGCTCCACGCCACGAGCGTCGCGATCGGCGACCGCGCGGTGTTGATCGAAGGTCCATCGGGCGCGGGCAAGTCCGACCTGGCGTTGCGGCTGATCGACCGCGGCGCGGTGCTGGTCAGCGACGACTATACGGTGCTAGCTCGCGACGGCGACGTGCTCATCGCGTCCGCGCCGGATACGATCGCCGGACAGATCGAGGTCCGCGGGATCGGGATCGTTCCGATCGCGCATCGGGATGGGGTACGCGTCGCGCTGGCCATCCGCCTGACCGACTCGCCGGAGCGCATGCCGCCGAGCGACGAGAAGCGGAGCATCGCCGGCGTCGCGATCCCCGAGGTCGCGATCGACGCGCGATCGGCATCGGCGCCGATCAAGGTCGAGTTGGCGATCGAGCATCTGGCGGGGGCCGAGGTATGAACGACGCGCGCGAAATCCTGCTGGTCACCGGCCTGTCGGGCGCGGGGAAGTCGACCGTGCTCAAGACGCTCGAGGATCTCGGCTGGGAGACGGTCGACAATTTGCCACTCCGCCTGCTTGATCGCTTGCTCAGCTCGCCGCCGGCGGAAGGCGCGGAGGACGATCACCGCCCGCTCGCGCTCGGCATCGACGCGCGGACCCGCGATTTCGACCCCGACCGCATCGTCAAGCGGATCAAGAAGCTGCGCGACGATCACGCCTACGACATCGGCACCCTGTTCCTCGATTGCGGCGGTGCCGAGCTAGAGCGGCGCTATTCGGAAACGCGTCGGCGCCACCCGCTCGCGCTCGATCGGCCCGCCAGCGACGGTATCGCGCGCGAACGCGAGTTGCTCGCGCCACTGCGGCGGTGGGCGAACCGGTTGATCGACACGACCGATCTCAGCAGCAACGAACTGGCGCAGCAGGTGCGCGCGACGTTCAGCGGCGAAGGGCTCGGCGAACCGACGCTGGCGGTCATGTCGTTCGGCTTCGCGCGGGGCGTGCCGCGCAACGCCGACCTGATGTTCGACATGCGTTTCCTGCGCAATCCGCATTGGGACGAGCAATTGCGGCCCGGCACGGGGCTCGACGCCGACGTGTCGGCCTATGTCGCGGCCGATCCGGCTTATGACGCGGCGATGAGGCAGATCGAGGACCTGCTGCTCCTCCTGCTTCCGCGCTACCGCGCCGAGGGCAAGTCGTACGTCACGATCGCGTTCGGCTGTACCGGAGGGAGACATCGCTCGGTCCACGTCGCGGAGCGCATCGCAGGGCGGTTGCGCGAGGCCGGGTTTTCGCCCACGGTTGCGCACAGGGATTTGGGGGCGGCGCCACAGGACTCGCTTGAGGGTGCGCCGCGAGCAAGTTTGGGATAGTAGGGCAAGCATGATCGGCCTGGTTTTGGTGACGCACGGACGTCTGGCGTCCGAATTCGTGACCGCAATGGAGCACGTCGTCGGCCCGCAGGAGCATGTCGAGGCGATCGCGATCGGTCCCGAGGACGACATGGAGGCGCGCCGCGCCGACATCGCCGCCGCCATCGCCAAGGTGGATATCGGTAAAGGCGTGATCCTGTTGACCGACCTGTTCGGCGGCACGCCGTCCAACCTCGCCATCTCGCTGCTCGAGCGCGGGCGAGTCGAAGTGATCGCGGGGATCAACCTGCCGATGCTGATCCGCCTGGCGTCGGCGCGCAAGACGATGAAGGTCATCGATGCCGTCGCCGCGGCGCGCGAGGCGGGACGGAAATACATATCGGTCGCGTCCGAAGTGCTCGGCGAGGCCGCCGCCTGATGCAGGTCAGCCGCAGCGTCCAGATCACCAACAAACGCGGCCTCCACGCCCGCGCCTCCGCCAAGTTCGTGACGCTCGCCTCGGGCCTGCCGGTCGAGGTCATGGTGGTGAAGGACGGCTCCGGCGTCACCGGCACCTCGATCATGGGCCTGATGATGCTCGGCGCGGCGATGGGCGACACGATCACGATCAGCGCCGAGGGCGACGGCGCGGAAGGCGCGGTGGGCGCGCTGTGCGAACTGGTCGAGGCCAAGTTCGGCGAGGACTAAGGGTCCAAACTATGCTCGAAGCCCTGCGCAACGCGTTGGCGAACAACAACAACGTGCTGATGGTGCGGATCTGCACCGCCGGGCAGAAGATCCCGAACGAACGCGCGATCATCGCCGTCGATGAGGTCGGCGTCGTCGTCCAGGGCGCGCATGATGGCGAGTTCTACGTCCAGCCGTGGAGCAACATCGCGTGGATCGCGGTGTCGTGAGCCGCTAAGCGCTCGTCCATGCCGCGTCAGATCACCGCCTTTTCCAATACGCTCGTCAAACGCGTCCGGTCGCTGCGCGACAAGAAGCATCGCCGCGCCGAAAGGCTGTTCCTCGCCGAAGGGCTGCGCATCCTGACCGAGGCGCGCGAGGCCGGGCGGTTGCCGGACTATCTATTCTTCACCGCCGAAGGGTCGCGGCATCCGCTGGCGGCCGCGCTGATCGACACGGTCGAGAACAATGGCGGCGAGGCGATCGAGACCAATCACGACATCCTGTCCAAGCTGTCGGGCAAGGACAACGCCCAGGCGGTGGTCGGCGTGTTCCCCGAATTCACCACGCCGCTCGACCAGCTCGACCGCGGGGCCTCGCCGATCTGGCTGGTCGCCGAGCGGCTGCGCGATCCGGGCAATCTCGGCACGATCCTGCGCACCGGCGACGCGGTCGGTGCGGGCGGGCTGATCCTGATCGACGATTGCGTCGATCCGTTTTCGGTCGAAGCGGTGCGGGCGAGCATGGGCGCGCTGTTTACCGTGCCGATCGCGCAGGCGCGCTGGGAGGAGTTCGTGCCGTGGCTTCGATCGGGGCCTGGGCAACTGGTCGGCCTCAGTCTCCAGACCGAATCGAGCTATCGCGATGCAGCTTATGCCTCTCCGACGTTTTTGCTGACCGGCAATGAAGCGCAGGGATTGCCCGAGGCGTACGAGGCCGAATGCGACCTGCTGGTCAAGCTGCCGATGCTCGGCAAGGCCGACAGCCTGAACGCCGCCGTCGCGACCGCGGTGATGGCGTACGAGGTACTCGCGCGATCGCGCGGATGACGGTCACACCGTCAGTTTGCGCTGATCCTCGATATATTTGAGTTCGCGCGGCGAATCCTCGTCGTCGGGATTGATCGCCAGGCATTTGCGGTACGCCGCTGCCGCCGCGATAAGATCGCCGAGTTCCACCAGGTCGTAGCCGACGCCCTTGAGCGCGAGACACCGTTCTTCCTTGACCCTATCGGGCGTCAGATCGGCGGCGGCTTCCGCACGGCGATAGGCGTCGAGCGACTCCTTCCACTTCTTCTGCTTCATGAAGATGTAGCCGAGCTCGTTGAGATAGCGCGCATTTTGTGGGGCGAAGCGGACCAGCCGCTCGAACGCGGTCTGCGCTTCGGCCAGCTTGTCGAGGTCGATCAGCGCATATCCCGTGACATATTGCGCGCGGCACCAGCCCGAATCGACCGCCAATGCCGGGCGGTTCGCCTTCGCCGCATCGGCGAGGTAGCGGGACGATTGTTCGGGCGTCAGCGCGCAGAAGATGTCACGCTTCTCACCCGCATATTGGCGTTCGAAATCGGCCAGTACGGGACGCATGAGTTCGACCGCCTTACCCGGATTCTTGGCGCGGATCGCGGCCATGCCGGCGTCGTATTTGGCGTCGAACGCGGGCGAGCGAGTGCCGCGATTGCGCACCGCGACAGAGGGCCGGTCGTCATCGGAGTCGCGGCTGGGCGCGGCGCGCGACGATTTCACCGCAGTATCGTCGTCTTCGTCGTCGGGTGCCGAGCGTTCGACCGGATTGCCCGGCGGGCGTTGCCTGATCGTCTGCCCCGCCATTACCGGCGCCGCCACGGCCATCGCCGCCATCACGATCGTTGCGCGCCTCAACATCCCAAAACTCATCGTCCGTTACTCCGACGAATCACGCTTCCGCCGAACGATCCGCTATCTCGCTGACCGACGCAAGCTTCACCAAAGGACGCGGCGTCTGCTCGACGATCGGCGGCGATTCGATCGAACGGCCCGCGGTGTCGATGTTGAATTCCTCGAACCGTTTGGCCTGCGTCAGGACCTGCGTCTCCAGGCTGCCGACGAACGCGTTATAGGCGTCGTTGGCCAGCCCGATGTTGCGGCCGAGCTTGGCGACATGACCGCCCATCACCGCGAGCCGCGCATAGAGTTCCTTGCCCAGTTCGGCGATCTGGCGCGCCTCGCCCGCCAGCCTCTCCTGCCGCCATACCGCCGCGACGGTACGTGCGATCGCGATCAGATTGGTCGGGGTCGCCAGCAATACGCGGCGATCGAAGGCGAAGTCCCATAGCGACGGGTCCTGTTCGAGCGCGGCGGACAGGAAATGTTCGCCCGGCACGAACATGATGACGTAATCGGGGGCGTCGTCGAACTGGCTCCAATACGCCTTGGCGCCGAGCGCGTTGACATGCGCGCGCATCGACGCGGCGTGGCGCTGCAGCCCGAGCGCGCGCTCGGCGTCGTCGATCGCGCCGAACGCGTCCTGATAGTCGTTGAGCGAGACTTTGGCGTCGATCACCAATTGCTTGCCGCCGGGGACGTTGATGATGACGTCAGGGCGCAGCCGACCACCCTCGCCGTCGGCGACGCTCACTTCGGCCTGGAAATCGGCGACGTCCGACAGCCCGCAGCTTTCGAGGACATTGCGCAACTGCTGCTCGCCCCAGCGCCCGCGCGCCTTGGGGGCGTTGCGGAGCGCGTTGACCAGTTTGGAGGCTTCGGCGCGGACCGACTCGCTGCCGACACGCATCGATTCGATCTGGCCTTTCAAGTCGCCGAACGCATCGCGGCGCTCGGCTTCGACCTTGGCGACGCCCTGTTCGTATCGTTCGAGTCGTTCGTGAACAGGCTGCAGCAACGCCTTGAGATTCTGCCCACTTGTCGTTTCCGATTGCCGGAACCGCTCGTCGGCACGCTGGAGGAACTTGGCCTGAGCGTCGTCGAGCAATTTTTGCCCGACCTCGGCGAACTGGCTGGCGAGCGCATCCTTCGCCGCCATGAGTTCGACCATTCGCGCCTCGAACGCTTTCTCGCGCTCGGCCGTCGCCGCGCGGTGCGAATCGAGCGAGCGCATCGCCGTGTCGCGCTCGTCGGTCACTTCGGCGAGCAGCTTGCGCGTCAAATCGTGCTGATCGGCATGCACCTTCGCCGCCGCCAGTTCGCCGACGCCATGCCGCGACGCGAGCAGCCAGCCCAAGGCGGCGCCGAGGATCAGGGCGACGACGCCGACCAGAATCACGGCAGTCACGCGGCCACCCGCAAGGTTACAACGTTGACACCAGCACGATCGTTTTGGCCAAAAGCGTCGGGAAAGCCGCCGCAAAGCGCCAACGACGCGTCGCCTGCGCGCCGCACACGCCTCATCATGGTCACACTGTCGCGTCCGCGAGGGATCGCCGACGCGGCGGCGATGCCACGCCAATGCGACGTGCTGTGTCCAGTGATATACAAAAAAGAACGTGCCATGCGTGGAACATAGATCGAACACGTCATGTAGGACAATGCTATTTTCGACGGTCACCCCGGCACGAGGGCGGGGTGACGGCAGATGGCATATGCGGCTAACGTCGTTGTATGCTGTCCGACATCGACATTTCGCGCGCCGCAACGCTCCAACCGATCCAGGCGATCGCCGACAAAGCGGGGATACCCGCCGACGCGGTCGAACCCTATGGCCGCTTCAAGGCCAAGCTCACTCGCGAGCACCTCCCCGTCCCGCGCGACCTCGGCAAACTGATCCTGGTCACCGCGATCAGCCCGACCCCCGCCGGCGAGGGCAAATCGACCACCTCGGTCGGGCTCGCCGACGCGCTCAACCGGATCGGCAAGAAGACGATGATCGCCTTGCGCGAACCGAGCCTCGGCCCCTGCTTCGGCACCAAGGGCGGCGCAACCGGTGGCGGCTATGCGCAGGTCGTGCCGATGGAGGATATCAACCTCCACTTCACCGGCGATTTCCATGCGATCACCAGTGCGCACAATCTGCTCGCGGCGATGATCGACAACCATGTCCATTGGGGCAACGCGCTCGACATCGACGTGCGGCGCGTGGTGTGGCGGCGCGTGCTCGACATGAACGACCGGGCGTTGCGCGACATCGCCCAGTCGCTCGGCGGGCCGGCCAACGGCTTCCCGCGCGAGAGCGGATTCGACATCACCGTGGCCAGCGAAGTGATGGCGATCCTGTGCCTGGCGGACGATCTGGAGGATCTGGAGGCGCGGCTCGGGCGGATCGTCGTCGCCTATTCACGCGACAGAAAACCGATCACCGCCAAGGCCTTGAAGGCCGATGGCGCCATGGCGGTATTGCTCGCGGAGGCGATCAAACCGAACCTGGTACAGACGCTGGAGGGCAATCCGGCGCTCGTCCATGGCGGGCCGTTCGCCAATATCGCGCACGGCTGCAATTCGGTGATCGCGACGCGGACGGCGCTGGGGCTGGCCGACTATGTCGTGACCGAAGCGGGGTTCGGCGCCGATCTGGGCGCAGAGAAGTTCTTCGACATCAAGTGCCGCCAGGCCGACTTGAAGCCGTCGGCCGCGGTGATCGTCGCGACGGTGCGCGCGCTCAAGATGAACGGCGGCGTGGCAAAGGCGGACCTCAGTACCGAAGACGTCGAGGCCGTGAAACGCGGCGGGGTCAATCTGGCGCGGCATATCGAGAACGTCCGGCAGTTCGGCCTGCCGGCGGTCGTCGCGATCAACCGCTTCCCCACCGACACCGGCGCCGAGCTGACCGAGGTGATCGCGATCGCCAAGGCGCATGGCTGCGACGCGATCGTCTGCACCCACCACGCCGACGGCGGCAAGGGCGCGGAGGGTCTGGCGAAGGTGGTCGTCGAACTTGCGGAAGCGCCATCGCAATTCGCGCCGCTCTACGACGACGATATCCCGCTGTTCGACAAGATCAACACCGTCGCGACGCGCATCTACCGCGCCGAGCACGCCACCGCGGAGCCGAGCGTCCTGGCGCAGTTGAAACGATGGGAGGATGCGGGATACGGCCACCTGCCCGTCTGCATGGCCAAGACGCAATACAGCTTCTCGACCGATCCCGCCGCGTTGGGCGCACCGACCGGGCATAGCGTGCCCGTGCGCGAAGTGCGGCTGGCGGCGGGCGCCGGGTTCGTGGTCGCGATCTGCGGCGAGATCATGACGATGCCGGGGTTACCCAGGGTACCGGCCGCGGAGGGAATCAGGATCGGCGCAAGCGGGGAGATCGAGGGGTTGTTCTAGCCTTAGTCGTCACCCCAGCGAACGCTGGGGTCTCAGGCGGCTAGGCCAGTCGGTCGAACAAGTCCTCCCAATTCGGATTCATGCTTTCGATAAGTTGGATTTTCCATTCGCGTTTCCACGCTTTGATCGCCTTCTCGCGAGCGATCGCCGGCTCGATATCGTCGCTCGGTTCGGCGAACACCAGCTTGTCCAGATTGTACTGGCGGCAGAAAGCCGATCCCACCCCGCGACGATGTTGATCGACACGCGCTGCGAGATCGGCGGTCACGCCTGTGTAAAGCACGCCGCGCGGCTTGTTCGTCATGATATAGACCCAGCCGCCCTTCGCCATGACGCGAGGTTACGCGATGCGGCCTGAGATGCCAGCTTGCGCTGGCATGACGATTGTTACGCCGCCTTCCGCAACTTCGCCAGCTTCTTCATCAGCATGTCGCGCTTCAGCTTGCTGATGTGATCGGTGAACAGCACGCCGTTGAGATGGTCGATCTCGTGCTGAACGCACGTCGCCATCAGGCCGTCCAATTCCTCTTCGCGGCTCTTGCCGTTTTCGTCCTGCCACTTCACGCGACAGCGTGCGGGGCGCTCGACCTCGGCATATTGCTCGGGGATCGACAGGCAACCTTCGTTGTAGGTTGAGGTTTCTTCGCTAACCGATAGAATTTCCGGGTTAATGAAGGTCATCGGCTTGCGCACTGGCTCGCCGTCTTCCTCTTCCGGCTCCTGCAGATCCATGACGAAGATGCGCTGTTCGATCCCGACTTGTGTCGCGGCGAGGCCGATGCCGCGCGCGTCGTACATCGTGTCGAACATGTCGGCGACCGTCGCGCGGACGGCGGCGTCGATCGTAACGACCGGCTTGGCGACGACGCGGAGGCCGGGATCGGGAACTTCGAGGATGCTGAGAACGGTCATGGCGGTCAGCTAGAAAAGCCCCCGCCCCCCGTCAAGCGGACCGATCAGGCGACGGGTCGTCGCGCCCGCATCGCCTGGGCCAGCGTGCCTTCGTCGAGATAGTCGAGCTCGCCACCGACCGGCAGGCCATGCGCGAGCTGGGTCAGCCGCACCGGGAATTGCTCGATCCGCTCGGCGATGTAGTGCGCCGTCGTCTGCCCCTCGAGCGTCGCGTTCATCGCCAGCACGACCTCGTCGATCCCGCCCGCTTCGACCCGTTGCACCAGCCGCGCGATACCGAGATCCTCGGGCCGCACGCCGTCGAGCGCCGACAGCCGCCCGCCCAGCACGTGATACCGCCCCGGAAACAGTCGCGAGCGTTCGAGCGCCCACAGGTCAGCGACTTCTTCGACCACGCAGAGGCTCCGCTGGTCGCGGCGCGGGTCCGCGCACACGCTGCAAGGGTCGCTGGTGTCGATGTTCCCGCACACCGAACAGGTCGCGAGCCGGCGATCGACCGCCTCCAGCGCCGACAGGAGCGGCGCCAAAGCCCCTTCCCGCTTCTTGAGCAGATGCAGCACCGCACGCCGCGCCGACCGCGGGCCGAGCCCCGGGAGCCGCGCGAGCGCCTGCGTCAACGCCTCTATTTCCTGCGATGCCATGACGGCACAGATAGGGGGTTGCCCTGCCTCCTGCCAAGCGGGATGAGCGAGCCATGCGGATCGTCTTCATGGGAACGCCGGACTTTGCCGTCCCGACGCTCGACGCCTTGGTCGCGGCAGGTCATGAGGTCGCGGCGGCGTACAGCCAGCCGCCGCGCCCTGGCGGACGGCGCGGCCGCGAATTGACGCCGTCGCCGGTGCAGGCGCGGGCGGAGGCGCTGGGCATTTCCGTCAGGACGCCGACGAGCCTGCGCAACGCCGAGGCGCAAGCCGAATTCGCCGCGCTCGACACCGATATCGCAGTGGTCGCCGCCTATGGGCTCATCTTGCCGCAAGCGGTACTCGACGCGCCAAAACATGGCTGTTTCAACGTCCACGGTTCTTTGTTGCCGCGCTGGCGCGGTGCGGCACCGATTCAGCGCGCGATCCTGGCCGGCGATGCCGAGACGGGCGTGGGCATCATGCGGATGGAGGCCGGGCTCGATACCGGACCGGTGATGTTCGAAGGGCGGACGGGGATCGACGGCAAGACGGCTGGCGAACTGACCGACGAACTGGCGCAGATGGGCGCGCGATTGATGGTCGAGGTTCTCGGCGATTTGGCCGCCTTCCCGCCCCGTCCGCAGCCCGACGATGGCGTCACTTATGCGAAGAAGATCGACAAGGCCGAGACGCGGCTCGATTTCACCCAGCCGGCGGAGCAGGTCGAGCGTCAGGTCCGCGCGTTCAACCCGCCTGGCGCGTATATCGAAGTTGGCGGCGAACGCATCCGCGTCCTGTCAGCCACCATTCGTCATCCCAGCGAAAGCTGGGATCTTGCGAAGCAGCGGGAATCGCTCATCGCCCGAGACCCCAGCTTTCGCTGGGGTGACGGCATTGTAGTCGGCGACGACCTCACCATCGCGTGCGGCACCGGCGCGATCCGCCCCACCCTAGTCCAGCGCGCGGGACGCGGCGTCATGACGTCAGATGAGCTGTTGCGGGGGTTTTCCCTGCCTCCCGGCACCCAACTGTGACTCGGTTTGCACTGACGGTGGAGTATGACGGCCGCCCGTTCATGGGCTGGCAGCGGCAGGATCACGGGCCGAGCGTCCAAGCCGCGATCGAGCGTGCCGCCAATGAAATCACCGGCGAGACGATCACCGTCCACGCCGCCGGTCGTACGGACGCCGGGGTGCATGGGCTCGGCATGCGCGCGCATCTCGACGTCGCGCGGGCGATCACGCCGTTTCGACTGATGGAGGCGCTAAACGCGCGCCTGCGGCCCGATCCGGTTGCGATCCTGGCGTGCGAGGAAGTGGCCGACGACTGGCATGCGCGATTCTCCTGCCTGGCTCGGCACTACGAGTACCGGATCGTCACGCGTCGCGCGCCGCTGACATGGGAAGCCGGGCTGGCGTGGCGGGTGCCGCAGGAGCTCGACGCCGCGGCGATGCACGATGCGGCGCAAGTACTCGTCGGGCGGCATGACTTCACGACGTTCCGGTCGGCGCACTGTCAATCGGACAGCCCCGTGAAGACGCTCGACCGCCTCGACGTCGTGGCGGCGGGCGATCGGCTCAGCGTGTTCGCCTCGGCGCGGTCGTTCCTCCATCACCAGGTGCGGTCGATGGTGGGGTGCCTGGCGCTGGTCGGGCAAGGGAAGTGGACACGCGACGACCTCAAGGCGGCGCTCGATGCAGCGGATCGCGCGGCGTTAGGCTTCAATGCGCCGCCCGACGGGCTGTATTTCCTGCGCGCCGACTATCCGTAGTTCTTGGCGCTAACGGCTGAATCGTGCCGCCAGTTCGACATGCGTCGACCAGCGGAATTGCCCGACCGGCTGGACCCAATCGAGTGCGTAGCCGCCATCGCACAATGCGAGAGCATCGCGCGCGAAGCTGCTGGGATTACACGAAACATATGCGATGACCGGCGTCCGCGCCGAGGCCAAGGCCACGGCCTGATCGCGCGCGCCCGCCCGCGGCGGATCGAGGACGATCGCGTCGAAGCGGTCGAGCTCCTGGACCGTCAGCGGTCGGCGATAGAGATCGCGATGATCGGCGAAGACTTGTCGCCCCGCCTGCCCCGCCGCGCTCTTGAGCGACAGGATGGCGTCGCGCGCCGCCTCCGCCGCATAGACCTTGCCACCAAGCGACAGCGCGAACGTGCCCAGGCCGGCGAAAAGATCGGCGATAGTCGCCGCGCCTCCTACCGCCTCGCGCACCGCTGAGACCAAAGCCGCCTCGCCGTCCGCGGTCGCCTGCAGGAACGCACCGTGTGGGAACGGCACCGGAACGCCGCCGAGGGTTACCGTAACCGGCTCGGGTTCCCAGCGCGTTTCCGGTCCCAAGCCGTCGTCGATCGCGAAGCGCGCTACGCCATTGGCCTGGCAGAAGGCGATGATCGCTTCCGCCGCCGCGAGCCCGTCCGCTCGCGCTCCGACCAGCAAGTCCACCCCTTGATCGCATGAAGTCATCTGGATGTCGGCACGCCGCTTCATCCCCAACCGCGCCAACAACTTGCGCAGCGGGGCCACGACCGCGAACAATTCCGGCGCGAAGACATGGCATTCCTGAATATCGACCAGCGCGTGGCTCGATTGCTCGGTAAATCCGATACTTACGCGACCGCCTTTGGCTTCGGCGTGAAGCGTCGCGCGGCGGCGGGTGCGCGGCGGCGACAGGATCGGCGCGCGGATATCGGTCTCCAGATCATGCGCCGCCAATGCGGCCGCGATCCGATCTGTGACGAACTGTGCGTAGGCGGCGTCATCCAGGTGCTGGAGCTGGCATCCGCCGCATATCGGAAAATGGCGGCAGGGCGGCGCCTGGTGATGCGGGCCTGGCGTTACCGACCCGTCGGCGTTCAGCGTATCGCCAGGCGCCGCCAATGCGGCATAGCGGCCATCGGCGGTAACGCCCTCGCCCCGTGCGACGACGCGCATGATCGTGTCGGCTTTCATAGCGATGCCCTTACGGCGGAGAGTTCGCGGGCGAGGTCATCCGCGATGAACGATCCGCCCAGGCGCCGCGCCGCTTCGCCATGCATCCAGACCGCCGCGTCCGGCGCCTCACCCGCCGCAATCATGGCGCCAATCGCCCCCGCCAATACGTCGCCAGTCCCGGCGGTCGATAGCCAACTGCTCCCGGCGGGCGCGACGGTGACGTCACCGTGCGCGGTCGCGATGACCGTATCCGGCCCCTTGAAGACCACGGTCGCGGCCGATCGGGCCGCCGCACGAAGCGAAGCGTCGATCTTGCTGCCGCTATAGTCGCCGAACACCGCCTTGAACTCGCCGGCATGGGGCGTGAGAATCGTGGCGCTCCGCCGTCCGGCGACCATCTTCAATCGATCGGCATCGAGCAAGTGCAGCGCGTCGCCGTCGATCACGAGCGGCATGTCCGTTTCGATCGCCGTGTCGAGCTTCCGCTCGGCCTCCTTCCCCCGTCCCAGGCCCGGCCCCACCACGATCGCCGCCGCCTTCTTGCCGTCGAGCGACGTGCGCAACGCGCTGGGCGACCATTTTTGACGCACCAAGGCATGCGGCGGGTCTCCCGCCCCCGACTCATTGAACAGCAGGATATAGCCGGCCCCCGCCCGCATCGCCGCTTCCGCCGCCAGCGCACTCGCGCCGGGCATGTCGCCGCCGATCACCGCCACCAACCCGCGCGAATATTTGTGCGCGTCGGCGGGTGGCGGGCCGATGTCGGGCTTGGCCAGCACACGGTATGGGCTCAAGAGGTCGTGGAGCCCGATGTCGAGCACGCGGACCGCGCCACAGATCTGGGCAGCCGGCTCGAGCACATGGGCAGGTTTGAGCGCACCCAGCGCAAGCGTCAGCCGATAATGGCCCAGCGAGCGTGACAGCGCCGCGCCGCTGTCGGTATCGACGCCACTCGGCAGATCGACCGCGATCGGTAGGCGCGAACAAGCCACCAGCGAGCCCAACGTATCCGCCACGCGGGCATCCACCTCGCGCGACAGGCCGGTGCCGAAGATCGCATCGACCAATACCGGCGACTGTTTTTGTCGATCGATCAGATCGACGCCGAAAGGCTCGACATCTAGTCCCAACCCTTCGCACGCTTTCCGCGCCGCGTCGGTCTTTGGATCGCCCATGGCGGCGACGCGCACCTCGACGCCATTCTTGCGCAACACCCGCGCCGCGACATAGCCGTCGCCGCCGTTGTTGCCCGGTCCGCACAGGATCAGCACTGGCGATTCGGCGGCGAGGCGGCGAACGGCTTCGGCAACGCCGGCGCCTGCGCGCTCCATCAGTTCTTCGACGCTCGATCCCGCCGCGATCGCGCGGTCTTCCGCCGCGCGCATTTGGGCGGCGGTCAGGATCGGCTGGCCGTCGATCGGAGTCACTTGCCGTCCTTGGCTTTCACCGTCGCGGGCAGGCGATAGCGGTCGCCGCCGATCGCGACCTCGATCCGGCCGTCGCCGATCACCGTGACCTTGGCGCTTTCGGCACCATCGGCGGCGATCACGCCGCGGCCGTCGGTGACGACGAGGAGCCGGTGGAAGCCGTTGTCGGGGCGGCGAACGGTGAGGATCAAGCCCTCGGTCGATTGCGTCCGCTCGACGGTGCAGTCGCGCGCGAACGCCGTAGAGCCCGCCGCCGCGGCGCACTCGATCCGCTCGTCGCCGCCGGCAGCTGCTTGCGCGTTATCGATCGCGTTGGACATCGCACCGGGGTCGGCCGACTGCTGGCTGCATGCCGCCAGCAGCAGAGCCGGCAGGCCCGCGCTAGATATCCGCATAAACGTGCGTCTCCGCCGCGGCCCCGGGATGGGTGACGGCGCCTTGCGACGCGGGACCGACGTTTCGGGCATAGCGCCACAACGCGCCCGATTGATAGTCGTTCACGCGGTGTCGCCAAGCAGCGCGGCGCTGGGTGAGCACGTCGTCGGAAACGTCGAGATCGATCGTTCCGGCCTCGGCATCGATGCGGATCCTATCGCCATCCTCGATCAGCGCGATCGGCCCGCCATCGGCGGCTTCGGGGCCGACATGGCCGATGCAGAAGCCGCGCGTCGCGCCCGAGAAACGCCCATCGGTGATCAACGCGACCTTCTCGCCCATGCCCAGGCCGTAGAGCGCCGCGGTGGTCGACAGCATCTCGCGCATGCCGGGGCCGCCCTTGGGTCCTTCGTAGCGAATGACCAGCACTTCGCCCTCGTTGATCGATCGCGCCTCGACCGCGGCGAAACAATCCTCCTCGCAATCGAAACAGCGGGCGGGTCCTTCGAACTGCAGGCGGTGCATGCCGGCGACCTTGACGATCGCCCCATCGGGCGCGAGCGATCCGCGCAGGCCGACGACACCGCCGGTCGGGCTCAGCGGCGCCTTGACGTCATAGATGACCTTCTGATTGGGATTCCACGTAACTTCGTCGATATTCTCGCCCAGCGTCTTGCCGGTGACGGTCATGCACGAGCCGTCGAGCAGGCCGTTGTCGAGCATCGTCTTCATCAGCATGTAGACGCCGCCGGCCTCGTACATGTCCTTTGCGACATACTGTCCGCCGGGCTTGAGGTCGGCGATGTACGGCGTCGATTTGAACGCCTCGGCGACGTCGAACAGGTCGAATTCGATCCCCGCTTCGTTCGCCATTGCTGGTAAGTGCAGTGCCGCGTTGGTCGACCCGCCGGTCGCCGCCACCACGCGCGCCGCGTTGACGAAGGCGGCGCGGGTACAGATGTCGCGCGGGCGCAGGTTGCGCTCCAGCAAATCCATCACCTGATGCCCGGCAGCGACCGCGATCTGCTCGCGCGTGGTGTAAGGAGCCGGAGCCATATTGCTGTTCGGCAAAGATAATCCGATCGCCTCGCCGACGCATGCCATGGTATTGGCGGTAAACTGACCGCCGCACGCGCCGTGGCCGGGACACGCGACCTTTTCGAGCGCATGGACTTCGCTGAGCGGACACGTCCCAGCGGCATATTTACCCACGACTTCGAACACATCGACGACGGTGACGTCCTTATCGTGGAACCGCCCGGGCAGGATCGACCCGCCATAAACGAAAATCGACGGGATATTGAGGCGGAGCATCGCCATCATCATGCCGGGCAGCGATTTGTCGCACCCGGCGAACCCGACCAGCGCATCGTAGCAATGGCCGCGCACAGACAGTTCGACCGAATCGGCGATGACCTCGCGGCTGACGAGCGAGGATTTCATCCCCTGATGGCCCATGGCGATGCCGTCGGTCACCGTGATCGTGTTGAAGCGGCGCGGCATGCCGCCGTTGGCGATCACGCCCTCGCGCGCGGCGTCGGCTTGGTCGTCGAGGCGGGTATTGCACGGCGCGCTATCGTTGCCCGCGGAGGCGAGCGCGACGAACGGGCGCGCGATATCCTCCTCGGTGAGGCCCATCGCGTAATAGTAACTGCGGTGCGGGGCGCGTTCCGGGCCGACCGAGACGTAGCGGCTCGGCAGGGTCGATTTGTCGAAGCGTTGGGTCATAGCGCGACCGCCTATGTCGCGAGACGGGTCTTTTGCGCAAGACTATTACGCGAGGGTCGATTCAAGATACCACCAATCGGGGTGCATAGCGGCGATGGCGGCATGCGCGGCCCACCGCGCGGCGGCGTTGTCGAACAGCGCAAAACAGGTCGCGCCAGAACCTGACATGCGCGCCAAAGTGACGCCAGATTGCTCGGCCAGCTTGGACAACACCGCACCGATCGCCGGCGCAAGTTGGCGGGCGGGAGGCTCGAGATCGTTGCGGCTGTCCGCAATCTCCCCGAGCGCACCGCGATCGACTCCATCCCACCCGGCAAAAACCTTCGCAGTCGACACGGCAACGCGCGGATTGACCAGTAGGACCGGCGTATCCGCCAGCCCGTCGATCGGCGTCAGCTTCTCGCCCCGCCCTCCGCCGATCGCGCTCCTGCTGAGCAGGCAGGCGGGCACGTCGGATCCGAGCGACAGCGCAACGTCGAACATATCGTCGATCGCGACGCCTTGAAGTCGTCCAAGAGCGCGCAGCGTCGCCGCAGCATCGGCCGAGCCCCCGCCGATCCCCGACGCGACGGGAAGGTGCTTATCGAGCGTGATCGCGAGCGATGGCAATGGGCCGAACGTCGCGGCGAACGCGTCGCGTGCCGCGATGACGAGGTTGTTTCCTTCTCCGGACAGCGCCGACGCGAAGGGGCCGCTGACAGCGAAACTGTCCTGCTCCGCCTCGGTAATCGTCACCGCATCACCATCGCGGCAGAACGCGAACAACGTCTCGATCTCGTGATAGCCGTCGGGCCGCCGCGCGCGGACGTGGAGCGCGAGGTTGATCTTGGCGGGAGCGGGTTCGGTGATCATTGCTGTGCCCCGGCGAAGGCCGGGGTCCAGTTGCGACCGGCCCGAAGCTGGACTCCGGCCTCCGCCGGGGAACGGTTACATGTTGGGATAGTTGGGCCCCCCGCCTCCCTCCGGCACCACCCACACGATATTCTGCGTCGGGTCCTTGATGTCGCACGTCTTGCAGTGGACGCAGTTCTGGGCGTTGATCACGAACTTCGGATCGCCCTCTTCCTGACCGACGATCTCGTAGACCCCGGCCGGGCAATAACGCTGTGCCGGCTCGTCGTACATCGGCAGGTCGTAATCGACCGGGATGTTCGGGTCCTTGAGTGTCAGGTGGACCGGCTGATCCTCCTCGTGATTGGTATTCGACAGGAACACCGAGGATAGGCGGTCGAAGGTCAGTACGCCGTCCGGCTTGGGATAAACGATCGGTGCGACCATGTCCTTGCGCCACAGGCTCTTGTGGTCGGGATGATGCTTCATCGTGAAAGGCATTTTGATGCCGAACGATTCGAGCCACATGTTGATGCCGGCCAGCACCGTGCCGAATCCTTCGCCGAACTTCTCGACCAGCGGCAGGACGTTTCGGACGACCGACAGCTCCTTCTTCACCCAGCTGTTGTCGTAAGCATCTGTATAGGCGGTCAGTTCGTCGCCCTGGCGCTGCGAATGGACCGCGTCATAGCCGGCCTCGGCCGCCATCATGCCCGATTTCATCGCGGTGTGCGTGCCCTTGATCCGCGGCACGTTGAGGAAGCCCGCGGTATCGCCGATCAGCGCGGCGCCCGGCATCACCAGCTTCGGCACCGACTGATACCCGCCGTCGCTGATCGCGCGCGCGCCATAGGAAACGCGCTTGCCGCCCTCCAGGATCGCGGCGATCGACGGGTGCGTCTTCCAGCGCTGCATTTCCTGGAACGGAGAAAGATACGGGTTAGAATAATTGAGCCACGTCACGAAGCCCAAGGCGACCTGCCCATTGGCCTGGTGATACAGGAACCCGCCGCCGTTCGACCCGCTCTCGCTGAGCGGCCAGCCCTGCGAGTGGATCACGCGGCCGGCGGCGTGGTTCTCCGGCTTGATGTCCCACAATTCCTTGATGCCGAGGCCATAGACCTGCGGCTCGCAGTTCGCACGTAGGTCGAAGCGATCGACCAACTGACGCGTCAGATGCCCGCGCGCGCCTTCCGAGAAGAAGGTATATTTGGCGTGGAGCTCGAGCCCAGGCTGGTAATCGCCCTTGTGACTGCCGTCGCGCGCGACGCCCATGTCGCCGGTGGCGACGCCCTTCACGCTGCCGTCGTCATTGTAGAGGATTTCCGCCGCCGCGAAGCCCGGGAAGATCTCGACGCCCAACTCCTCGGCCTGCCCCGCCAGCCAACGGCACAGATTACCCAGGCTGCCGGTGTACGTGCCCTTGTTGTGCATGAAGCCGGGGGTGAAGATATGCGGCATCGAAAACCGCTTCTTCTTCGTCAGGATCCAGTGCTGGTTATCGTTGACCGGCACTTCCGCCAGCGGACAGCCCTTGTCGCGCCAGTCGGGGATCAGCTCGTCGAGCGACTTGGGATCGATCACCGCGCCGGACAGGATGTGCGCGCCGACTTCGGAACCCTTTTCGAGCACGCAGACCGCGATGTCGCCGCCCTTTTCGGCCGCAAGTTGCTTCAGCCGGATCGCCGCCGCCAGTCCCGCCGGCCCAGCGCCGACGATCACCACGTCGTACGGCATCGATTCGCGTTCGCTCATCCCCAGTCTCCAAACGCCGGTTGTCGTGTCACGACAACGGAATAACCCCGAAAGCGGTGCCAACGAATTGACCCCGCCGTCAACTATCGTCTCTATGGGCAACATATGGGGGCCGACCAGCATAACGATTGGCGCGCGAGCGTCGCCAGCGCGCTCGAATGGTGGCGCGACGCCGGGGTTGATTGCGAGATCGACGACAACCCGCGCGACTGGCTGGCGAAGATGCCGGCGCCCGACAAGCTGCCCGCCGCGGTGCGCGAAGCGCCGGTCGAGGCGTTCAAGCTGCCCGAAACGCTGGCCGAATTCGTCGAATGGCGGGTCGGTCCGGGGACGCCCGAGGCGGGCTGGCCGGGTCAGGCGCTAGGTACCCAGGGCGACGCCGCGACCGGCCTAATGATCGTCGTCGACATGCCCGATCGAGAGGACGACACGGCCGGCGCGTTGCTGTCGGGCAGCGCCGGACGGTTGTTCGACCGTATGCTCGCCGCGATCGGCCGCGACCGGCAATCGATCTACCTGACCGCGCTCGCCGTAAAGCGTCCGCCGGCGGGTCGGGTCACCGACGAAGCCGGGCAGCAGATGGAAGCCTTGATCCGCCATCACCTATCGCTCGCGGCGCCGAAACGCGTCCTCGCGCTCGGGAATGCGGCGAGTCGTGCGATCACAGGGTTGGACGTCGCCAATGCCCGTGGAAGTTTACGCGCTGTTCATCATGATAAGGGGACAAGTGAGGTCGTTGCGAGCTTTCACCCGCGCTTCCTGTTGGAGCGCCCTGCGGCGAAAGCGGATGCGTGGAGGGACCTCAGGGTGTTGATCGGGGGGCTGGAGTGAAAATCGCGTATCTGTTCGCCGCCACCGCGCTGGCGCTGACGCCCGTCGTGGCGAGCCCGGCGTTCGCCGCCGGCGATCCGCCGACGGGTGCGGTGATGACGCGCGGGATCCCCTCCCAACTCGATTCCGGTCAGCGCGACGGTTACCGCGCCGTATTCAAGGCGATCCGCGAACAACGCTGGGTCGATGCGCAGATTCAGCTGACCACGATGAAGCCCGGCCCGCTCCATTCGATCGCGGCGGCGCAACTCTATCTCGCCAAGGGATCGCCCAAGGTCGAGAACGACCCGTTGCTCGCGATCCTGGCCAACGCGCCCGAACTCCCGCAGGCGCCCGCGATCGCGAAGATCCTGATGTCGCGCGGCGTCGTCACGCCGGGCCTTCCCGTCCCGCAGAAGCTGATCTGGGCCAACGGCGCCTCTACCCGCGGCCGGGCCGCGACGACTAAATACGATCTCGCCAGCGCCGAACTCGCGCTCAAGATGCAGCCCTTCATCAAGGGCGACATGGGTCCCGAGGCGCAGGCACTGCTCGAAGCGACCCCGAACCTGACCCCCGACGCGCAGACCGAATGGCAACAGCGCGTCGCGTGGATCTATTTCCTGCAGGGCGACGACATGAACGCCCGCGCGATGGCCGCCAAGGCGAGCATCGGCAACGGCGACTGGGCGGTCCAGGGCCAGTGGGTCGGCGGGCTTGCCGCGTGGCGCCAGGGTGACTGCACCGCCGCCGGCCAGGCCTTCGTGTCGGTTGCGGCGCGCGCCAGCGACGTCGAACTGCGCGCGGCCGGGCTTTACTGGGCGGCGCGCGCCGACATGAAATGCGCGAAGCCGCAGCTCGTCGAAGCGCGGCTGAAGAATGCGGCACAGCTCGACGAGACGTTCTACGGCATGCTCGCGCGGCAGCAGCTCGGCATCAAGGAACAGCCCCGCGTTTCCGACGAGCTGATGCTCGCGGATTGGGACAAGCTGCAGAACCGCCCGAACGTCCGCGTCGCGGCGGCGTTGGTCGAGATTGGCGAGACCGATCTGGCCGATGACGTGCTCAAGCAGCAGGCGAAGATCGGCCCGTCGATCGAATATGCCTCGCTGGTCCGCCTGACCGAAACGCTCGACCTGCCCGAGACGCTGATGTGGCTCGGCAACAATTGCCCGCAAGGGGTCAAGGCGCCGACGATTGCGCGCTTCCCGGCGCCGAAATGGACGCCGGATGGCGGTTGGACGATCGACAAAGCGCTAGTCTACGCCCACGCACTCCAGGAATCGCGGTTCAAGCGCAACGTCATCAGCCCGGCCGGTGCCTATGGTTTGATGCAGATCATGCCCGCCGCCGCCGTCGATTACGCCCGCGAGCGCGGCATCACCGTCGATCGCGGCGCGCTGACGATGCCGTCGGTCAACATGGCGGTCGGCCAGCGCACGCTCGAACGGCTCAGCACGCAGAGCTTCGCTAACGGATCGCTGATCAAGGTGATGGCCGCCTACAATGCCGGGCCGGTGCCGGTCACCGAATGGAACGCCATCGTCAAGGATGGCGGCGACCCGTTGCTCTACATCGAATCGATTCCGTACTGGGAAACGCGCGGTTACGTAACGACCGTCATGCGCAATTACTGGATGTACGAGGCCAAGGACGGCCGCCTGAAATCGCCGAGCCGCGAAGCGCTGGCGCAGGGCAAGTGGCCGAAGTTTCCCGGGGCGAAATAAGCCTTTCCCGTGTTCCTGCGAAAGCAGGAACCCAGAGCCAAAAGCGAGCCGCCCGTAACCCTGGGCTCCTGCTTTCGCAGGAGCACGGTTTGGCCTAGGCCGGCTCCATGCCCATCGACCAAACCCGCGCGTTCCTTCCCGTCCGCATCGCCGTCCTGACGATTTCCGACACGCGCAGCTCGGCTGACGATAAATCGGGCGACACGCTCGTCGAGCGCCTGACCACCGCCGGCCACATCCTCGCCGACCGCGCGATCGAGCGTGACGATCTCGAAGCGATCGTGGAGCGCCTCGCGCACTTGATCGCCGACCCCGACATCGACGTCGTCATCACCACCGGCGGCACCGGCGTGACCGGCCGCGACGTCACGCCCGAGGCGGTCGAGGCGGTTGCCGAGAAGATGATTCCCGGCTTCGGTGAGGCGTTCCGCTGGCTGAGCTACGCCAAGATCGGAACCTCGACGATCCAGTCGCGCGCTTGCGCCTGCGTCGCCGGCGGCACCTACATCTTCGCCCTCCCCGGCTCGACCGGCGCGGTGAAGGACGGCTGGGACATGATCCTCCAGGATCAGCTCGACAGCCGCTTTCGCCCCTGCAACTTCGTCGATCTGATGCCGCGCCTGGCGGAGCGTTGAGCAGATTCGTCATCCCTGCGAAGGCCGGGATCGCTGGCCGCGCTGCGAATCACGCAACGGCCCCGGCCTTCGCCGGGGCGACGATCATGCCGGCTGCATCGCCGCCAGTTCATTCCCGTTCGGATCGCGGAAATGGAATCGCCGCCCGCCCGGAAACGCGAAGATCGGCTGGGTGATCGTACCCCCTGCCCCGGTCACCGCGGCTTCGGTCGCTTCGAGATCGTCCACCTGGATCACCGCCAGCGGCGCCGCGGTCCATTGCGACCGGTCGCCGTTCAGGCCGAGATCGGTCTGCCCCGTCATCGTTGCCGCATAGTCGTCGCCGAAATCGGTGAAGTCCCATCCGAACGCCGCGGCGAAAAACGCCTTGGTCGTCGCGGTACTTTGCACGGGCAGTTCGACATAGTTGAGCTTGGCCATCACCGTCTCCAATGTTCTTGCTATGTTCTATCGCACGCGATACATCGTGGCAATGGCAAAAGCCCGTCCCGTCCGCGGCGCCACGATCAACCGCGAGAGCAGCCGCTTCAACCTGCCCGAGCGGCTGGCCGATGGCGATTGGCTCGATGCGCTGGGGGATATCGACGGCGCGCCGCCCAAGCTCAAGACGAGCGTGACGGTCGAAACGCCGCGTACGATTATCACGCGTAACCAGTCCCCCGATATCGGCTTCGACCGCTCGATCAATCCGTATCGCGGGTGCGAGCATGGCTGCATCTATTGCTTCGCGCGGCCGACGCACGCCTATCACGATCTGTCGCCGGGGCTGGATTTCGAGAGCAAGCTGTTCGCGAAGCCTAACGCGCCGGTGCTGTTGCGCGAGGAATTGTCGAAACGCGGTTATGTCTGCCGTCCGATCGCGTTCGGCACCAATACCGATCCGTATCAGCCGATCGAGGCGCATTGGCAGATCACGCGCGAGTGCATCAAAGTCCTGGCGGAAACCGACCACCCGCTGACCATCACCACCAAGTCCGACCGCGTCGTGCGAGACATCGACCTGCTCGGCCCCATGGCGGCAAAGGGGCTGGCGGCGGTCGCAGTGTCGGTCACCTCGCTCGACCCCAAGATCGCGCGGACCGTCGAGCCCCGAGCCCCACACCCGGAACGCCGACTGACCGCGGTGCGCCGTCTGGCCGATGCCGGCGTGCCGGTATTCGTGTCGATCGCGCCGGTCATTCCCGCGATCACCGACCATGAGATCGAGCACATCGTCGAGCGCGCGGCCGAAAGCGGTGCACGGGGGATCAACTTCCTCCCCGTTCGCCTTCCTCACGAGGTCGCGCCGCTGTTCCGCGCCTGGCTCGACGAACATTTCCCCGACCGCGCCGGCAAGGTGATGGCGATCATCCAGTCGCTGCGGGGCGGCCGCGACAACGATCCGGATTTCTTCACGCGGATGAAGGGACAAGGACCCTGGGCGGAGCTGATCCGTACGCGCTTCCAAATCGCGATCCGCAAGCACGGGCTGAACCGGGAGCGGCTGGCGGTGCGGACGGATCTGTTCAGACCGCCGAGGGGGGCGCAGGGCGAGTTGTTCTAGAGCAAGATAACGAATCAGAGCGATATTTCGCGTGTTCGCGATAATTCTGGCGCGTTCTTCAATTGTGCGAACAGCGTGATTGAGCTTCGCATTGACGGTTGAAACTTCGTCACTTGAAATCGGATCCCCGTTCTCGGGGCATATCCATCGATCTTTCAACGATCCCATGCCGCCAGTAGATTCGGATAGGGCAGCAACAATCGCTGTGTCGTCGCCATCGCGTAGGCGCGTCTCGATGTCGCCCAAACGATCGTCGGACCAGCCGTTGGCGTATTGTGACAAGATAGATCGAGCGTCCGATATTGCATCGATTAGCGGCTGTAGTTCGCTACGCGCCATCGCCTATCGCCCAGCCCGGCTCTTCATCAACGGCTGAATCTTCGTCCCGAAATCCTCGACGCCCTGGACGAAATCATCGAACGTCAGCAGCACGCCACCGGTATTCGGCACTTCGGCCATCTCGTCGAGCATCCGCGCGATGCTCGCGTAGCTGCCGACCAGAGTCCCCATGTTGATGTTGACCGCTCCTTCGGGTGCGGCGAGCTGGCGGACGTTGGTGGTGGCGTTGACCTTATCGGCGGCGCCCTGATCCTTGAGCCAGGCGATCGCGTCGAGATCGACCCCGGCGTTGATGTGCTTCCACCGCGCCATCGCTTCCTCGTCGGTGTCGGCGGCGATGATCATGACGAGAACGAACACCGACACGTCGCGCCCGGTTTTCGCCGTCGCCTCGGCCAGCCGCTCGTTGTTGAATGCGAACGCGGTCGGCGTGTTGACGCCCTTGCCGAGGCAGAAGGCATAGTCCGCCCACTTGGCCGAGAAGGCGAGCCCCTCGTCCGACGACCCGGCACAGATGATCTTCATGTCGCCGTCGGGCTTGGGCCGGACGAGGCAGTCGTCCATCTGGTAATACTCGCCCTTGAAGTCGCTCCGCCCGGTCTCCCATAGCTCGCGCAGGATGCGAGCATATTCGTCCAACATCTGGTAACGATTGCGAAAATGCTCGTCGCCGGGCCACAATCCCATCTGGCTGTATTCGGGCCGCTGCCAGCCGGTGATCAGGTTTAGGCCGAAGCGCCCGTGGCTGATCGAATCGATCGTGTTGCACATGCGCGCGGCGAAGGCAGGCGGGATGACGAGCGTCGGACAGGTCGCGTAGATCTTGATCTTCTCGGTCACCGCGGCGAGCCCCGCCATCAGCGTGAAGCTTTCCAGGCCGTACTCCCAGAATTCGGTCCTCCCGCCGAACCCGCGCAGCTTGATCATCGACAGCAGGAAATCGAGCCCGTGCTTCTCCGCCGACTGCGCGATCTGTTTGTTGAGGTCGAACGACGGCATGTATTGTGGCGCGTTCTCGCTGATCAGCCAGCCGTTGTTGTTGATGGGCACGAAAACGCCGACTTGCATGGGCTTAGCTCCTGAGGAAATCGAGAACGATGCGATTGAAGGTGTCGGGATCGGTGACGTTGCACGCATGGCCGCCCCACTGGCCCATATAATTGTCGGGAAAACCGTTGTCCGGCAGACGATCGAGCAATCGATCCGATGCGATCGACGGCACCAGCACATCGTCACCGACGGAATAGATGAAGACGCGGTGTGCGATCTCACCCAGCCGATCCTGAACATCGAAGGCTCGAACCGCGGCGATGCGCTGCTCCGCCACCGCAACGCCTGGAAAATGGCTGATCGACGCCGCTTCCTCGTCTTCGAGATGCGGGGCGTCGAGTGTGAGCCAATTGGCGGGATAGAGAAAAATGGGCTGCGCGCGCACGAACGCTTCGACGCCGCTGTTGCGGAGTAGTGCCAGCCGCGCGTCGAAACAGCGGGCCGTATGTTTCTCCAACCGTCCCCAGCCGTTGATCACGACGAGCCTGCCCAATCGCTCCGACGCGGACAACGCCAGCGAAAGTCCGATCAATCCGCCCAGCGCGTGGCCGACCAGATCGGCCCGCGAAATGTCGAGCGCGTCGAGTAAAAGCACGACGTCGGCAGCCATATCCTCGACCGACAGCGACGCCAGCGGCGCGCGGTCGCTACGCCCTGTGCCGCGCTGGTCATAGGCAATGACGCGGAAATGCTCTGCCAATGCGGGGATATTCGGTGCCCAGTAATTCGCCGAGCCGCCGAGTCCCGAGGATAGGATCAGCGGCGGCGCATCGCGCCGCCCGTGCTCTTCGTAATAGAGGCCGCCGGCCTCAGCCAATGTGCGCGACCGACGCGATCTCGACCAGACAATCTGGCTTCACCAATTCGCACTTGATGCAGTAGCGCGCCGGCTTCGCGCCGGGAAAATATTCGGCATAGACCTGGTTGAAGGCGGCATAGTCGGCCAGGTCCTTGAGGAAGATATGGTTCATCGCGACATCGGCCATCGTCGCGCCCGCGGCTTCGAGCGTGGTCTTGATCACCTCGAGCACGTGCCGCGTCTGCGCCGCCGCGTCGCCGACATGGAGCACCGCCCCGCCCTCGCCCAGCGCCAGCACGCCCGAGACGTAGACGGTGTTGCCCGCCTTCGCGCCGGCCGAATAGGGCGCGATGGGGGTCGGGAATTGCGGCGGGTTGATGGGCTCGAACGCCATGACGTCAGTCCTTGCTATCTGATTGAGGAAGTTGACCGAATGAGCCGCAAAAGTCCGCGACGGTGCTGACCCAACCGAAGAATTTCTCGACGTTGTAGACCGTCGCATCCTGCATCGCGGGCGGGCCGAGATGATGCGTCGCATCCTCCAGCATCACGCCGAAATATTCGAGGTGGAAGCCGTCGCGCAGCGTGCTCTCGACGCAAACGTTGGTGGCGATGCCGACGAACACGATGTTGCGGATGCCGCGCGCGCGCAACGTGCTGTCGAGCTGCGAATTGAAGAAAGCGGAATAGCGCGTCTTGTGCAGCGTGATGTCACCCGGCTGCGGCTTGAGCGCGTCGACCAGTTCGTAATCCCACCCGCCCCGCGCGAGCAATTGCCCATCGAGTTCGGGCCGGGCGCGCATCGTCTTCAGCGCGTTCGACTTGTGCCAGTTGGGCGATCCCGGCCCGCCGGCTTCCTGATAGTCCGGGTCCCATCCGTTCTGGAGGTAGACGATCTGGACCCCGGCCGCCCGCGCCGTGTCCAGCACGGTCGCGATCTTGCCAATCGTTCCTGCTGCGCCGGCAATGTCGAACCCGGCAAGATCGACGTATCCTCCTTCGCTCGCATAGGCGTTTTGCATGTCGATCACGACGACCGCGGTTTCGTGCGGGGCGAGGCGAAGCGCCTCGGGCCGCGCCGCCAACGTCACGCCATTCTCGCCGGCGCTGCCGGTCGTCACCATGTCCATTTCGCCGAAGCTGCCGCCCGGCGCCGCAAAAGGCAAGCAAGCGCGTGCGACGGACTGTTCCGCACCTGGGCCACACCGCGCGGAGCGTCGCCAAAGCATCACGCGATCATCGCAAAAGCATCACATGACTTGCGCACCTTGATCGTCCAGCCGCCGATCGACGGCGGTCGATAATGGAGAAGCGCGATGGCCGACCCGACCCTCACCCCCGACGAAGAGATCGAAAACGCCGAGCATGACGAAAGCGGCCAGCCGGCCGCGACGCACCAGCACGAAACCGACGAAGAGTCGGACGACGACGATGCCGACGAAGACGAGGACGGCGGCGAAGGCTGATCGACCTCACTGACGGAAGGGTGGGTCTGCCCCGTCCCGCCCTTTCACGCCTTCAGGCCGCGCTGACCAACTTATAGTCCTTGTACCGCGTCCGAAGCTCGGTCTTCAGAATCTTGCCCGTCGCGGTGTGCGGTAGGTCGTCGACGAACAGGATTTCGTCGGGCAACCACCATTTGGCGACATGTTTGGCGAGATGGGCGGTAATCTCCTGCGGCGTCACGTCGCTACCAGGCTTGCGGACGATCAGCAGGATCGGGCGCTCGTCCCATTTGGGATGATAAACGCCGATCGCCGCCGCCTCATGGACGCCGGGACACCCGACCGCGGCGTTTTCCAGATCGACCGAGCTGATCCACTCGCCGCCCGACTTGATGACGTCCTTCGCGCGGTCGGTGATCTGCATCGTCCCGTCCGGATGGAGCACCGCGACGTCGCCGGTGTCGAACCATTGGTCGGCATCGACCGCGTCCTTCTCCGCCTTGAAGTACCGCTTTACCACCCATGGTCCGCGCACCTGGAGTCGACCGGAACTCGTCCCGTCGCGCGGTTGGACATTGTCGTCGTCGTCGAGCACGCGCAGTTCGATCCCGAACGGGATCTGGCCCTGCTTGCTGACGAGATCCAGCTGCGCGTCCTTGCTCAATTGCTCCCAATGCGGCGGCGGCGTACCCGCGGTGCCGATCGGCGATGTTTCGGTCATGCCCCACAGATGCTTGACGACCACGCCCATGCCCATGATCCGCTCGATCATGGCGCGCGGCGCGGCCGACCCGCCGATCGTGACTTGCTGGAGATGCTCAGGCACCTCGCCGGTCGCGTCCATGTGCTGGAACATCGCGAGCCAAACCGTCGGCACGCCGGCCGAATGCGTGACACCTTCCTGGTTCATCAGGCGGCAGATGACGCTCGCTTCGTTGGTCGCCGAATAGACGATCTTCGCCCCCGCCATCGCACACGCGAACGGCAAGCCCCAGGCCGCCGCGTGGAACAACGGCACGACCGGCAACACGACCGCGCGCGAGCTGAGGTTGAACACCCACGGCGCGACCTCCGCCATTGCATGGATCACGGTCGAACGGTGTTCGTACTGGACACCCTTGGGATTGCCCGTCGTTCCGCTGGTGTAGCAGATCATGCACGGATCGCGCTCCGGACCTTCGTGCCACGCATAGTCGCCGTCCTCGGCATCGAGTAGCGCCTGAAACCCGTCCGGCCCCAGATCGTCGAACGTGACATACTGCTCGATGCTGGTCCATTGCGACTTCAGGCGATCGACGATCGGCTGGAATTGCTTGTCGTAGAACAGCACGCGGTCTTCCGCATGATTGGCGATGTAGACGAGCTGCTCGTCGAACAGCCGGGGATTGATCGTGTGGACCACGCCGCCCATCCCGATCGCGCCGTACCAGGCGGTCAAGTGATGGTGATGGTTCATCGCCAGCGTCGCGACGCGATCACCCGGCTTGACGCCCCATTTCACCAACCGCTGCGCGAGCTTACGCGCATCGCGATGCGTACCCGCCCAATCGGTGCGCGTTTCGCGGCCGTCCGCCCAATAGCTGACCAACTCCCGCGACCCATGCTCGCGCGCCGCGTGATCGAGCAACCGCATCACGCGCAACTCGAAGTCCTGCATCGCGCCCAAGGTCATTACGCTCTCCAACTCATATCGTTGGAGTGCAGTATTCCGCGCCTAGCCTACGAGCGCAAGGCGTTGCGGCGCGGCGATCGCGATCTCGGCGCGCGTCACGCCGGGCAGCGACGCGATGCGGTCGGCCAGTTCGGCGTCGAGCAGGAAGTCGCGACCGAGCAGCAACGTCGCGGTGCGGCCATCGGACAAGGCCACCGTCAATCGCGCTTCGCCGCGCGCGCCGCGGGCCTCCGACAGGAGAGCGCCGATCGTCGGGATCGCGACGACATCGTCGATCGCGATCTCCAGCATCATGCGCGTCGTGTTGGCCAATGTCTCGAACGGTTGGATGCGCTTGATCGTGACGCGCGGGGTTTCCTCGCCGGCGCGGCGATCGAGTTCGACCGTCAGCAGTCCACAGCCGCCGTTGCGCGCCGCTTCCTCCAGGTCGCCGGCCACGATATCGTCGAAACAGGTGGCGACGAACTGGCCCGACGGATCGGACATCGTCGCCATCATGTAGCGGCGCCCCTTGGCGGAAGTGCGCCAGCGCGCTTCCTCGACCATCGCCGCCATGACGGCGCCTGCGCGGCCGTTTTCCGGGATTTGGATGTCGCCCAGATCGGCGAAGCGTCGCGCGCCGTGCAGCTTGGCCAATTGGGCGAAGCGGTCGACCGGGTGCGCGGAGAAATAGAAGCCGAACGCTTCCTTCTCCTGCTCCATCCGCTCGGCGAGGCTCCAGCGCGCCGACAGCGGCAGCTTGATGTGCGTACCCGACGCCTCGCTCTCGCCGAACAGCCCGCCCTGCCCGCTGGTCTTCTGGTCATGGACGCGCGCGGCGGTGGCGAGAATCGTTTCTGCGCACGCGAAGATGCCCGCACGATTGAGGTCGATCCCGTCGAACGCGCCCGCCGCTGCGAGCGTTTCGAGCTGGCGCTTGTTGAGCAGCCGCGGATCGACGCGGTGCGCGAACGTGTCCAGACTGTCGAACGCGCCCTTGCCGTCGCGCTCCTCGACCAGCCGCTCCATCGCGCCCTCGCCGACCGACTTTAGCGCGGCGAGCGCATAGCGAACGGCGAGGCCGCCCTCGACCGGCTGCACGTCGAACTCGGCCACGCTGTGGTTCACGTCCGGCGGCAGCACCGCGACATCGAGCCGGCGCATGTCGTCGACGAAGATCGCGAGCTTGTCGGTCAGATGCAGGTCGTAGCACATCGACGCGGCGAAGAATTCGTGCGGGCGATGCGCCTTCAGCCAGGCCGTCTGATATGCCAGCAGCGCATAGGCGGCGGCGTGCGACTTGTTGAACCCGTAGCCGGCGAACTTGTCGATCAAGTCGAACAATTCGTTCGCCTTGGCCTTGTCGATGCCGTTCGCTTCGAGGCAGCCCGCGACGAAATGCTCGCGTTGGGCGTCCATCTCGGCCTTGATCTTCTTGCCCATCGCGCGACGCAGCAAGTCGGCGCCGCCGAGCGAATAGCCCGCCAGCACCTGCGCGGCCTGCATTACCTGTTCCTGATAGACGAAGATGCCATACGTTTCGGCCAGAATCGGTTCGAGCAGCGGGTGCGGATAGGTGATCGGCTCCTGCCCGTTCTTGCGGCGGCCGAAGCTCGGGATGTTGTCCATCGGACCCGGTCGGTAGAGCGAGACGAGCGCGATGATATCGCCGAAATTGCTGGGACGGACGGCCGACAGCGTGCGCCGCATCCCTTCCGATTCCAGCTGGAACACGCCGACCGTGTCGCCCTTCTGGAGCAGCTTGTAGACGCCCTCGTCGTCCCAGGTCAGCGCGTCGAGATCGAGCGCGATGCCGCGTTTCGCCAGCAACTCGACCGCTTTTTTCAGAACCGAAAGCGTTTTCAATCCTAGAAAGTCGAACTTCACCAGCCCGGCGCCCTCGACATATTTCATGTCGAACTGCGTGACCGGCATGTCCGAGCGCGGATCGCGGTAGAGCGGGACGAGCTCGGCGAGCGGGCGGTCGCCGATGACAACGCCGGCAGCGTGGGTGGACGAGTGACGCGGCAGCCCCTCCAGCTTCATCGCGAGGTCGAGCAGGTGCCGCACATCCTTGTCGCCGCGATATTCGCTGGCGAGTTCACTGACGCCGTTGAGCGCGCGATCGAGCGTCCACGGATCGGTCGGGTGGTTCGGCACCAGCTTCGCCAGCCGATCGACCTGACCGTAGCTCATCTGCAACACGCGCCCGGTATCCTTGAGCACCGCGCGCGCCTTCATCGTCCCGAAGGTGATGATCTGCGCGACCTGCCCGCGGCCGTATTTCTCCTGGACGTAGCGGATCACTTCGCCACGCCGCGTTTCGCAGAAGTCGATGTCGAAGTCGGGCATCGACACGCGTTCCGGGTTGAGGAAGCGCTCGAACAGCAAACCGAGCTTGATCGGATCGAGGTCGGTGATCGTCAGCGACCAGGCGACGACGCTGCCCGCGCCCGATCCGCGACCAGGGCCGACCGGAATGTCATTCGACTTCGCCCATTGGATGAAATCGGCGACGATCAGGAAATAGCCGGGGAAGCCCATGCTGATGATGACGTCGAGTTCGAACTCCAGCCGGTCGCGATATTCCTGCTCCCAGCCGCTCTCGCGCGTCTCGAGCTCAGCGATACGGTCGATGCGCTGTTGAAGCCCTTCCCGCGCCCACGTCCGCAGCGCTTCCGCCTCCGCTTCCCGGTCACCCGCGAGGCTCGGCAGGATCGGCTTGCGCTTGGGCGCCGCGACCGCGCAGCGTTGCGCGATGACGAGCGTGTTGGCGATCGCTTCGGGCAAGTCCGCGAATAGGGTCCGCATGTCCTTGACCGGCTTCATCCAGGCGTCGGGCGAACTGCGCGGCCGGTCTTCGCTGGCGATGTAGCTCGACGAAGCAATGCACAGCATAGCATCATGCGCTTCGCCGAAGTCCTGGTCGGCGAAGCAGCACGGGTTGGTCGCGACGATCGGCAGGTTGCGGGCATAAGCGAGGTCGAGCAATTCGGCCTCGGCCTTGCCCTCCACGGGATCGAGCCGACGCGAAATCTCGACATAGAGCCGGTCGCCGAAGATCGCCTGCAGCCGATCGGCATAAGCCAGTGCGCGGTCCGGCTGATCCTCCGCGAACAACCGGGCGACCGCGCCCTCTCCACCCGCGGTCAACGCGATCAGCCCCTCGGCGCTGGCCGCCAGCGTATCGAGATCGACATGCGGCGCCTGTTCGACCGGGCGGCCGAGATGCGCTTCGCTGACCAACTTGCACAGGTTGAGGTAACCCGCCTGATCCTGCGCATACAGCGCGAGCCAGTCGATCGCGACCGCGGACCCCTCCGGCATGTCGGGCCGCGCGACGCCCAGCATCGCGCCGATGATCGGCTGCACCCCGGCGTCGATCGCCGCGTCGGAGAATTGCATCGCCGCATACAGCCCGTTGCGGTCGGTCAGCGCCGCCGCCGGAAACCCGAGCGAGCGCGCGGCCTTGGCGATCGCCTTGGGCTCGATCGCGCCGTCGAGCATCGTGTAGCACGAGAAGATTCGTAAGGGCACGAAGCCGGAATGGGGCATTCCCCGATGCTAGGCGGTCGGCCGCCGGTTTGAAAGGCGAGCCGCCGTTCTTTCCACAGCTTTTATCGCGTCGTCAGAGCAGCTTTTCGATGTCCGCCGCGATATCCTCGGGCTTGGTGGTCGGCGCGTAGCGTTCGACCACCTGGCCGTCCTTGCCGACCAGGAACTTGGTGAAGTTCCACTTGATCGCGTCGAACAGCAGCCCGCCCTTCTGCTTCTTCAGTTCGGTGTAGAGCGGATCAGCGTTGGAGCCGTTGACGTCGATCTTGCCGAACACCGGGAACGTCACGTCGTAGGTCAACGAGCAGAAGGTCGCGATCTCCTCGGCATTGCCCGGCTCCTGCGCGCCGAACTGGTTGCAGGGGAATCCCAGCACCTCGAACCCGCGGTCGGCATATTGGCGATGCAGCGCCTCCAGCCCTTCATATTGCGGGGTGAAGCCGCATTTCGACGCGACGTTCACGACCAGCAACACCTTGCCCGCAAACTCGCCCAGATCGGCGTCGCTGCCGTTTGCCGCCTTGACGTGAAAATCGGTGATCGCGGTCATGCGTCCCTCCCCTTATTGCAAATGCCCGTCGTGCAGCCGCACCACGCGGTCCATTTTCGCGGCGATGCGCTCGTTATGCGTCGCGATCAACGCCGCCGAACCTTCCTGGCGCACGAGCCGGAGCAATTCGGCGAGCACCACATCGGCGGTACCCTCATCCAGGTTGCCGGTCGGTTCGTCGGCCAGGATCAGCGCGGGGCGATTGGCGAGCGCCCGCGCTACCGCCACGCGTTGCTGCTCGCCGCCAGAGAGCTGGCTGGGTTTGTGCGTCAGCCGATGACCGAGCCCCAGCGTCGTCAGCAATTCGTTGGCTCGTGCATCAGCGTCCGCTCGCTCGGCCCCGTGGACGAGTTGCGGCAGCACGACGTTTTCGAGCGCGGTGAAATCGGGCAGCAGGTGGTGGAACTGATAGACGAATCCGAGCTGATCGCGGCGCGTCGTCGTCCGCGCGGCGGCGTCCTGTTGCGCGACTTCGACCCCGCCGATGCGGATCGACCCGCCGAACCCGCCCTCGAGCAATCCGACCGCCTGCAGCAACGTCGATTTGCCCGACCCCGACGGCCCGAGCAGCGCGACGATCTCGCCGGCGCCGATCGAGAAATCGACACCGCGCAGCACCTCTATCGTTTCGCCACCCTGGCTGAACGAGCGGGTCAGGCCGGCGGTGGAAAGAACGGCGTCACTCATAACGCAGCACCTGGACCGGATCGGTGCTCGCCGCCTTGAACGCCGGGTAGAGCGTTGCGAGGAACGTCAGCAACAGCGCGACGACGACGATCAGCGTGATCTCGACCGGGTTGGGCTGCGAAGGCAATTCGGTCAGGAACCGGATTTTCGGATCCCACAGATTCTGGCCGGTTATCCGCCCGACCAAGCCGAGGATTTGCGTGCGGATCGCCAGGGTGCCGAAGCCGAGCAAGGTACCGGAAATCGTGCCCAGCAGCCCGATCGTCACGCCCACGGTCATGAAGATACGCACCAGCGACCCGCGCGTCGCTCCCATCGTCCGCAGGATCGCGATATCGCGCGTCTTGGCGCGCACCAACATGATCAGCGACGACGCGATGTTGAAGGCCGCGACGAGGATGATGATGCAGCCGATCACGAACATCACGACCTTCTCGACACCGAGTGCCTCGAACAGTTCGGAATTCATGTCGCGCCAATCGCGGATCACCGCGCGCCCCTGCACCTTGGCGGCGAGCGGGCGCAGGATGTCGCCGACCTGGTCGGGATCGCTTGTCTTTACCTCGATCATACCGACCGTGTCGCTCGGCAGCAGCAGCAAGGTCTGCGCGTCCTCCATCGGCATCAGCACATAGGCCTTGTCGTAGTCGTAGACGCCTACCTCGAAGATTGCGCCAACGGTGTAGGATACCATCCGCGGGACGACGCCCATCGGAGTCGTCTGGCCAGCCGGGTTCCAGATCGTGATCTCGTCGCCGATCTGCACGCCGAGCGATTCGGCGAGCCGCGATCCGATCGCGACCCGGTTGCTGCCCGGCGTGACGTTGGAAAGCTTGCCGACCAGCACGTTGTCCGCAATCGACTTGTTCTTGCGCAGATCGTCGACTGCTAGGCCGCGCAACAGGATGAATTCCACCCGACCGTTGAAGGTCGCCATCAGCGGTTGCTCGATCAGCGGCGTCGCGCTGGTGACACCGGGGGTCGCCTTGGTCATGGCGAGCACCGTCTGCCAGTCGCGTAGCTGGCCGTTATAGCCCTGGACCACGGCGTGCCCGTTCAGTCCGACGATCTTGTCGAACAATTCCGCGCGAAAGCCGTTCATCACGCTCATCACGATGACCAGCGCCCAGACGCCGATCATCACGGCCCCCAGGCTGAACGCGGCGACCAGGGCGATGAACCGCTCGCCCTTGCCGGGGAGCAGATAGCGCCCGGCAATCATCCGTTCGTAGCGCGACAGGAGTATCAACAGGCCCTCACTCGTCCGCCCCCGGATAGCGACGCTCTAGGAGGCGCGAGGGTGGCTGGCAACCAAGGCGACGCTGTGGCGGAATCATCACAGCTTTGCCGCAATCGGTTTGCGAGACGCGGTTTGGCGATGACAAATTCGGACTCGCCGCCTAGCAAGCATCGTACGAAACGCAGGTCACAGGCCGTGGTTCGGGGATTGCTTTCAGCTCCGTCTGTAAAAGACGCGCGGGCGAAAGCTTCAAGGGGGCTGACGAGCAATCGTCACGCAGGCGACCGGGTCGGAAACGACCCGGTCGTTTGCATTTGGGCGAAGCGGATTAGGCAAGCCTAATCCGCGCTGCGCGAAGCGCATCGCCCAAAACCGGCCGCCGGGCCGCGACGCGGCCCGAGCGACGGCGGCTTCGCCGACCGGCGCGACGACATGACGGCAATGAGGGTCTTCTCCGAGCTTCCAGTAGAAGAAGACCCCCACCCCCTTTGTCCCGCGCGCGGGATGCCTAGAAACCGATGCTCACCGTCCCGCCGAACGTTCGCGGATCGCCCGGCTGGCCCACGATCAACCCGGTGCTCCCCGACTGCACGCTCAGCAGTTCGAAATAATGCTGGTCGAACGCGTTGCGGACCCAGGCGAAGACGTTGAGCTTGTCCTTGCGGAACCCGAGCCGGAAGTTGGACAGCGAATAGCCGGAGATATCGGTGTAGAGCGATCGCGACGGGTTGGACGAGAATTTGGTCCGGTAGCTGCCGTCATACCCGATATAGGCTTCGCCGCCCCCGACCGGAATGTTGTACTCGCCGCCGTACGACAGCGACCATTTGGAGATGCCGGGCAGGATCTGACCCGATATGTCGCAGAAGGCGGGGCTCAGGCCGCCGGGTGTCCCCGGCGCGCTCGGTACCTGACTGCCGGTGACGGTCGTGCCCCCGGACAATTCGGGCGGGCACGGCGCATCCTTGAAGTTGGTGTATTTGGCGTCGGTAAAGGCGCCGTTGAAGTAGACGCGGAAACGGTCCGAGGCGCGGAACGACGTGTCCCACTCGACGCCGCGCACCCGGACGGCGGCCGCGTTGGCGAGATAGCCGCGGATCACGCCGAGCTGCCCGTTGGTGACGGTCGCCTGATAGTCTTTGATCTCGGTCCAAAACCCGGCGAGGTTGACCGTCAGACGACGATCGAGGAACTGCGTCTTCAGCCCGACCTCGAAATGATCGACCTTTTCCGGCTTGACCGTCTGTGCGCTCAGGATCGGATTGTTCGCGGCGTCGAGCGGCAGGCCCGACAGGTTGATACCGCCCGATTTGAAGCTGCGCGCGTAGGTCGCATAGGCGTGGACGTCCGGCGTGAAATCGTAGGACAAGGTCACGTCGCCGGAGACATTCCAGTCGCTGAACCGCGGCGCGTAGCTTTGCGGCGCCAGCACCGCACGCTGATCGGCGTTCAGCGTCGTACTGCCAGTGCCGGTGGTCACGACGGCGACGTACGACCCGCTTTTCTTGTCGTAGTTCACGCGCAGGCCCGGCTGGATATGCAGCTTGGGCAGCACTTCCCAATTGAGCTTCCCGAACACGGCGAAGCTGGTGTTGTCGAAGCTGATCGTGTTGGTCGACGTCAGCCCGTTCAGCACCGCGGGATTGTTCGAATTCGGGTTCGACGGCGCGATCAGGAAGCGGCTGGCGGCCGGCCCCTGCACCTGCGACCCGTTGGTGTTGATCGTCTGATTGAAGAAGAACGCGCCGAACGTGTATTGCAGCCGCGACTTGCCGTTCGACGCGATGCGCAGTTCCTGCGACACCTGCTTCTGACGCGACGGGTTTTGCGAGATCGTCGTGATCGGCAGGCCGATGAAGTCGCGGTCGTTGGCCGGTAGCCAGTTCCAGTATCGCCACGCGCTCACCGAGGTGATCGTGGCCGGCCCGACATCCCAATTGGCGACCAGCGACAGCCCGCCCATTTCCTGGCGCGAGTTGATGCTGGCATCGAGGTCGGTCACGCGGTCGAACGGGTTGGTGCTCGGCGGTGCATAACCCAGCGCGGCCGCGAGCGCCGCATATTGGCGGTTGAGCGGTCGCTGCGTCGATCCCGTCCGCGCATAATATTGCACGCAGCATAGCGGGTTCTGCAGGTTGAAATCGGCGAACAGGCGGAAGTCGAGGTTCGGCGTGGCCTTCCACAGCAATTGCCCCCGCGCGCTGAAATTGTCCTGGCGATGGAGGTATTCGTCGCTGGCAACGTTGTAGATCGTCCCCTTGCGGCTGGTCCGCGACACCGACACGCGGACCGCGAGCTTGTCGTCGATGATCGGCGCCGATGCGGTGCCCTTGATCTGCAGGAAGTCGTAATTGCCGCCGCTTACCTCGATCTTGGCCTCGGGCGTGAAGCTCGGTGCCTTGGTCGTGATGTTGACCGCGCCCGCGGTCGTGTTCTTGCCGTAGAGCGTTCCCTGCGGCCCGCGCAGCACTTCGACACGCTCGACATCGACGAAATCGAAGGTCGAGGCGCCGGCGCGCCCCACATAGACGCCGTCGAGATAGAAGCCGACGCCCTGTTCGATCCCGTCGTTGGTCAGCCCGAACGGCGCGCCGAGGCCGCGGATGTTGATCGACGAATTGCGCGGATTACTCGAATAGAATTGCAGCGCGGGCTGGAATTGCTGGAGGCGGTTGACGTTGAACGCGCCGGTATCGGTCAGCGTCTTCTCGTCGAGGACGGCGACCGCGATCGACACATCCTGCAGCCGCTCCTCGCGGCGGCGTGCGGTGACGACGATGTCTTGGCCGGCATCGGGTGCGGCTTGCGGCTCCTCGGCAGGCGCTGGCGGCACCGGCGGGGCCGCGGTCTGTGGATCGGCGGCGGCGAGCAGGAGCGGCAGAGCAACGAGCATCGTCGAATCCCCTTTGATCTTTACGACAACCGTTAAATCCCCACTCGGTTGCTAGGAGAAAAGCCAAGATCGTTTGCAGGCGCGCGCAAGCGGAACTTTACAGTCATTGAAAAGATTGGGTTTTCTCGTCCCGCCGCCCTCTTGATCCGGCGACGGAACGCCCCAGATATGCGGTGGCGCGATGCCCAGCATGGGGTCGCGCGAACGTGCAATCGCTCTTTTGGAGGATTACCAATGCGACAGTTCGACCTCACCCCCTATCGCCGCTCGACGATCGGCTTCGACCGCCTGTTCGACATGCTCGAAGCATCGGCGCGCCAGTCCGGCGACAATTATCCCCCGTTCAACCTCGAGCGCACCGCCGAGGATCACTATCGCATCACGCTCGCGGTCGCCGGCTTTCGCCGCGACGAGGTCGAGATCGTCGCGCAGCAGAACCTGCTGACCGTCAAGGGCAAGAAGGACAAGGACGGCGACCAGTCGGCGTTCCTGCACCTCGGCATTGCGACGCGCAGCTTCGAGCGCCGTTTCGAGTTGGCCGATTTCATCCGTGTCGATGACGCGCGGCTCAACGACGGTCTGCTGACGATCGACCTGATCCGCGAAGTGCCCGAAGCGATGAAGCCCAAGAGCATCGCGATCAAGACCGGCGCCCCGCTGGCCGCGATCGAGACCGACACCGCCGACGAAACCAAGGCGGCGTAACGCTCAGGCGCTTCCCCGCTCCCTTGGAAAGCGCCGAGAGGGCGTCCGGGCCACGCGGTCCGGGCGCCTTTTTCGTGGCTGGCGCGCATTTACACCGTCGGATTTACGCGTACCTTTCGCCCATAAGAAAAAGCCGGTCGCCAGTGCTGCGTGTCATCCACCCCGAACAAGGTGCGCTGGGCATGGCCAACGTGATCCTCAAGTCGGCGCTGGTGTTGATCGGTTGCCTGATCGCGGGCGACATTGCCGGCGTGCTGTTCCTGGTATTCGTCGAGGTGCTCCCGTTCGAGCTGTTCAGCACGCCCCTCACCTATGTCGTGTGGTTCGTGTTCGGCATCTTCGTCGGCTTGTCCGCTTACGGCGTTGCGGGCGAATGGAGTTCTCCCAAGCGGGACGGCGGTGACTGGTTCGCGCTGCCGCAAGCGAAGCAGACCGGCTGGGTGATCGTCGCGACGCAAACCGTCGTGCTGGTTGCCCTGGGTTACGCGTTTCACCGCCTCTATTGGAGCCAAGGCGTCGCGGGCGAATATTACGTACCCGACAGCGCACCGCATAGCATCACTTATGCCGTCGCCGTACTAGGCGCGGTCATCGCCGCGCGATCCATGTTCACGCCGACACCGACTGAAATCTAAGGTCAAAACGACATCGGCGCCGGTTCCTTGTGAAACCGACGCCGATCGATCGCGGTACGTTTGGTTGGTTAGGCGAGCGCTGCCGTCGTGGCAGCGGCACGACGGCGCAGGCTGGCGCCGATCGCGCCGAAGCCCATGATCAGCATCGCCCAGGTCGCCGGCTCCGGCACCTGCGGCGCGGCGTTGACGACGAGCTGGCCGAGCTTGAAGCCGTCGTCGCGGTCGTTGGCCGGCAGCTGCGCGGCCGAAATGAGCCAGACCTGCGAGAAGGACGACGTGTTGAGCATCGCCGTGCGACTGCCCTGGCCGTCCGCCGCGGTCCAGATGCTGGTGTCGTTCGTCGCGCCGTTCAGGTTGATCGCGCCGTTCCACGACGGCTGCGGGCCGATGAGCGCGCCGAGGTTGTAGATGGCCGCGTCGCTGTCGCTGCTGTTGCCGATGCCGTAGACGTTCAGCGTCGCCGAGGTCAGCTGAACCGCGCGGCTGAATTGCAGCATGATGAAATCGGTGTAACCGCCGGCATTGTCGATCTGATGATAGTTGCTGCCGCCATTCAGGTCGCCGAGCCCAGTCACGCCAAACCCACCGCTATACGCGCCGAGGTTGGCCGCGGTGATCTTGTTGGCGTCCTGCCCGCCGGTCGCCTGGTTCGCCTGCCACGCGGTGATCATCACCTTGAGCGTCGCGTCGTTCGTGCCCTGGATGGTGACCGCACCGGCAACGCCAGCGACGTCGGTGCACTTCGCCTGCGTCGCCGTCGCGCTGCCGTTGTTGCAAGCGCCGTTGAAGGTGACGGTGTTGGCGGCGTTGGCCGTAGCCGGAAGAGCGAACGCCAACAGGGCAGCGGCAAGGTACGAAAACTTCATTACAAACCCCCTCATCGCCAACGAGCCCCCCACGGGACGGCGATTCGATACGTCGCTGTTTACGACCTATTCACCGCACCGAATAGGGTAGAGTCGCCAATGGTTTGTGCAACATCGGGACGCGGCCGGTACGGTCAGACCAATCGGCTCTTCTTCACCGCGGCTGCGATGAAGCTGGCGAACAGCGGGTGCGGCTCGAACGGCTTGCTCTTCAGTTCCGGATGGAACTGGACGCCGACGAACCAGGGGTGATCGGGCCGCTCGACGATTTCGGGAAGCATGCCGTCGGGCGACATGCCGCTGAACACCAGCCCGCCCTTCTCCAGCGCATCGCGATACCCGGTATTGACCTCGTAGCGGTGCCGGTGACGCTCCGAAATGTCGGTGCCGCCATAGATGGACGACACGACGCTGTTGCCGTCGAGCTTTGCCTCGTATGCGCCCAGCCGCATCGTACCGCCCAGATCGCCGCCCGCCTCGCGCTTCTGCACGCCTTCGGCGGTCATCCATTCGGTGATGATGCCGACAACCGGCTCTTCGGTCGGGCCGAACTCGGTCGACGATGCCTTGTCGATCCCGGCGAGATTCCGCGCGCCCTCGATGCACGCCATCTGCATGCCAAAGCAGATGCCGAAATAGGGTACGCCGCGTTCGCGCGCGAACTTGACCGAGGCGATCTTGCCCTCCGCCCCGCGCTCGCCGAACGCCCCGGGGACCAGGATCGCATGCAGCGGCTCGAGATGCTGGGCGACGTCGCTATCGGGATGCTCGAACACCTCCGCATCGATCCAGCGGACGTTGACCTTCACGCGATTGGCGATGCCGCCATGCACCAGCGCTTCGTTGAGCGACTTGTATGCGTCCTGCAGCCCGACATATTTGCCGACGACGCCGACCGTCACCTCACCCTCGGGATTGGTCAGGCGATCGGTGATGTCGGTCCAGCGCGACAGATCGGGCTTGGCGCCCGGCTCGATCCCGAACGCGTTGAGGACGGCCTCGTCGAGCCCTTCCTGGTGGTACTGCTCGGGTACGGCGTAGATGCTCTTGGCATCGAGCGCCGGCACGACCGCGTCGGTCGGCACGTTGCAGAACAAGGCGATCTTGGCGCGCTCGCCGGCCGGCAAAGGCTGCTCGCAGCGGCAGACCAGCACGTCGGGCTGAACGCCGAGCGCCGCCAGTTCGCGCACCGAATGCTGGGTCGGCTTGGTCTTCAACTCACCCGCCGCCGCGATGTACGGCACGAGTGTCACATGGATGCTGACCGAATTGCCGCGGCCGAGATCATTCCTGAGTTGGCGGATCGCCTCGATGAACGGCAGCGATTCGATGTCGCCGACCGTCCCGCCGATCTCGCACAGCACGAAGTCGAGATCGTCGGTCTCGGCCAGCGCGAACGCCTTGATGGCGTCGGTAACGTGCGGGATCACCTGCACGGTCGCGCCCAGATAGTCGCCACGGCGCTCGCGCTGGATGATCTGCTGATAGATGCGGCCCGACGTGACGTTGTCCGACTGCCGCGCCGCGACGCCGGTGAAACGCTCGTAATGGCCGAGGTCGAGGTCGGTCTCCGCGCCGTCGTCGGTGACGTAGACCTCGCCGTGCTGATACGGGCTCATCGTGCCCGGATCGACGTTGAGATAGGGATCGAACTTCCGGATGCGGACGCGATAGCCGCGCGCTTGCAGAAGAGCGGCGAGCGATGCCGCCATCAGACCCTTGCCAAGCGAGGAGACCACGCCGCCGGTAATGAAAATAAACCGCGCCATGGGAGAAAACGCCTAGCTTGGAATGGGGACGCACGGCAAGCGCGCAGATCCACCGCGCCGACAAAAAATGCCGGCGCGGCGTACGAAAATCGAACGTTACTTCTTGGGGGCGGTCGTATTGCCCGCGGGAGCCGCGCTGTTGGTGACGCCCGGGAAGCTCAGGTTGGCGTTACCGCCGACGCCCGCCGCCGCATTCGCCGCATCGCCACCGAACGCGCCGCCATTGGGCAGCGGCTGGTTCGGCGCGGCCGGCGCCGCCGGCGCCGCGCGGTTGATCGAGGTATCGACCGTCGTCGCGTGACGCGTCGCTGCCAAGAAGGCGAGCACGATCGACAGGATCACGAACGCCGTCGCCAGGATCGCGGTCGAGCGCGTCAGGAAGTCCGCCGCGCCGCGTGCCGACATCAGGCCCGCCGGGCTGCCGCCGCCGGTCAGTCCGCCGCCCTCCGATCGCTGCATCAGGATGACCGTGACGAGCGCGAGCGCGACCAGGAAGTGAACGACGAGCAGAAAGCTGAACAGCATGGAAGAATGAGCGCCTGAAATTGCGAAAGCGGGCACATAGGCGAGCCGGCCCCCGCGATCAACCTGTCCACGAATAGTGGTTCAAACGGAAGGTTTACGCGACATTTCGTATCAAGACTGAAACCAACCAGCGTTGGCGCACGTTGTTACGGCACCGATCCCGCCCCTTTTTCCCCGAGCAGTCGATGAGTGAGGCCATGAATATCGCCGCTACTTTCACCGCCCCGCCGCTAACGCGGTGGATGAACACCTTGGTCGATTATGTCCGGTCGGGGGAGCCGGACCTGACTAACCGCCAGATGGCCCTGTTGATGGTCGTGTATCTGAGTCCCGGACCGCATACAGTCCGCGGATTGGCGCGCGCGCTCAATGTGTCTAAGCCCGTCGTGACGCGTGCCTTGAACAGGCTGGGCGGCCTCGGCTATCTGCGCCGCCAGCGCGACGATACCGACAAGCGTAACATCTTCATCGCGCGGACGACCGAAGGGGCTGATTTTCTTGAAGAGTTCGGACAATTTGTGGGAGAAAGCGACGCACCCCGCGCCCGTCGCGCCACCGCGTAGGAGCTTCGCACTAACCGGCCATTCGGTCGCGATCGATCCGCGCCACAATGCCGTTCGCCCCGATCTCGCCGATATCCGACTGGCCGAATACGTCTTCGCCCCGCATTATGCCGCACCGATGCCCTGCACGGTGACGCGAACCGCCATCCTGCACGCTGAGTCGTCGTCCGATTCCGAGACGCTGGCCGAATTGCAGCCCGGCGAGATATTCGAATGCCTCGAAGTGCTGCGCGAAGTGGCCTGGGGTGTTTCGCCCGACCGGCGGCTGGCCGGCTATGTCGACCGGGACGCGCTGGACCAGATCAAGTGACCATCGGCGTTTTCATCGATGGCGGCCATGGCACGACCGGGCTGGAGATCGCCGACCGGCTCGACGGACGCGATGATATCGCGCTGATTGTGCTCGACGATGCTCACCGCAAGGATGACGCGGCGCGGCGCGCGGCGCTGAACGACGCCGATTTCGTCATCCTGTGCTTGCCCGACGATGCGTCGCGGGACGCGGTGGGCATGATCTCGTCTGCGAAGACGCGCGTGATCGATGCGTCGAGCGCGCACCGCGTTGCCGACGGCTGGACCTATGGCTTTGCCGAACTCGAAGCGGACCAACAGGCGGTAATCGCCGCAGCACCGCGCGTTACCAACCCCGGCTGCTATCCGACCGGTTTCCTCGCGCTGGTCCGGCCGCTGGTACGCGCTGGGCTCATCCCGACGAGCTGGCCGCTCAGCGTGAACGCGCTGTCGGGCTATTCGGGCGGCGGCAAGGCGATGATCGCCGAGTTCGAGGGCGGCGAGTCCCCCACTCGCGCTCGCGCGTACGGCCTCGATCTCGCGCACAAGCATATCGCCGAGATGCGCCGGCATGCCGGGATCGATCATCTACCGATCTTCCAGCCGGGCGTCGCCGACACCTATCGCGGGATGATCGTGGAGGTACCGTTGCCGCTCCACGCGCTGCCCGGAAAGCCGACGCTCGCGCAGGTCGAAGCTGTTCTTACGGACGCCTATAAAGGCTCGCCGCTCGTCCGCATCGCGTCCGGCGATGTGAAATTCGTCCGGATCGAGGACGATGCGGGAACCGATCGCCTTACCTTGCGCGTTTGCGGCAACGATGCGACCGGCCAGGCCCGGCTGATCGCGACGCTCGACAATCTCGGCAAGGGTGCGGCGGGCGCGGCGGTACAGAATCTCAACATCATGGCCGGGTTCGATGCGACCGTCGGCCTGACGCTCTAAGGAAAGGTCCAGAATGCCCGGAACGCGCCAGCCGCTCGACAAATTGCTGCTGTTCGGCGCGACCGGCGATCTGGCGCAGCGCATGCTGCTGCCGTCGCTCTACGGGCTCGACGAGGACGGGCTGCTTCCCGCCGACATGACGATCACCGGCGCGGCGCGCAGCGAGATGAGCGACGACGCCTTCCGCAAGTTCGCGAAGGAGGCGCTCGACAAGTTCCTGCCCGCGGATCGCAAGGAAAAGGATAAGATCGCGTCCTTCCTGAAGCGGCTGAACTACCAGACGCTCGACGTCACGAAGATGGACCACTTCACGCGGATTTCCGACGAGCTCGGCGATACGTCGAAGGGTATGGCGATCTTCCTCTCGACCGCGCCAAGCCTGTTCGAACCGACCATCAAGGGCCTCGACAAGGCCGGGTTCACGCACGGCAATGTTCGGATCGGGCTCGAGAAACCGCTGGGCTACGATCTGGCCTCCAGCCGCGAGATCAACGACGCCGTCGCCTCGGTCTTTCCCGAAGACCGGATCTATCGGTTCGACCATTATCTGGGCAAGGAGACGGTCCAGAACATCCTGGCGCTGCGCTTCGGCAATTCGTTCTTCGAGCCGGTGTGGAACGCGCAAGGGATCGACAACGTCCAGATCACGATCGCCGAAACGGTCGGTTTGGAGGAGCGCGCCGGTTACTATGACGGTGCGGGCGCTTTGCGCGACATGGTCACCAACCATATGCTGCAATTGCTCGCGCTGATCGCGATGGAGCCGCCCGCGCGCTACGACAAGGACGCGATCCGCGACGAAAAGGCCAAGGTTTTCCGTTGCCTGCGCCAGATCGCGCCCGAGGACGTGCCGCACAACACCGTCACCGGCCAATACGGACCCGGCGCCGTTGATGGGCAGATCGTCAAGGGCTATCTCGACGAACTCGGCAAGCCGTCGGTTACCGAGACGTTCGTCGCAATCAAGGCGAATATCGACAATTGGCGCTGGCAGGGCGTGCCCTTCTATCTGCGCACCGGCAAGCGCATGGCCGTCCGCCGCAGCGAAATTGCTATCCAGTTCAAACCGGTCCCGCATTCGATGTTCGCGGGCCGCGGCGGACTGCTTCAGCCGAACGTGCTGACCATCCGACTGCAGCCCGAAGAATATATCCAGATGCTGATCATGGCGAAGGAGCCAGGCCTGGACCGCGACGGCGTGCACCTGCGCGAAGTACCGCTCAACCTCAGCCTCGACGCCGAATTCGCCGGTACGCGCCGCCGCATTGCTTACGAGCGCTTGCTGCTCGACTTGATCGAGGGCGACCAGACGCTGTTCGTGCGCCGCGATGAGGTCGAGGCACAATGGGCCTGGACCGACGCGATCCGCGCCGGCTGGGCCGCGAACGATATGAAGCCCAAGTCCTATGCGTCGGGCAGCTGGGGTCCCTCCACCTCGATCGCGCTGACCGAGCGCGACGGCGTGACCTGGCAAGACGACTAGCCAAATCCCGTCATCCCCGCGAAAGCGGGGATCTCGAGCGATGGCGCGGTAGAGGCGTGAGATCCCAGCGTTCGCTGGGATGACGATAGGAAGTTAGCATGGCCGTGAACGAAGAAATCGAATGGTGGGACTATGAGGATGCCGAGGAGATGGCCGAGGCCGTCGCCGGCGACATCCAGTTCATCATCGAAAGCGCGATCGACGCGCGCGGGGCCGCGGTCGTCGCGCTCGCCGGGGGCAAGACCCCCCTGCCCATCTACGCGATCCTGAGCGAGGCCAAGCTCGACTGGAAGCGCGTGACGATCATCCCGGGCGACGAGCGCATCGTGCCGCTGGGCGACCCGCTTTCGAATGTGACGGCGCTGGCCAAGACGTTCCTGCCCAAGGGCGCGCGCGTGATGCCGATCGTCCCGACCGCGACCGCGGATTACAAGGCGGCCGGGCGTTCGGCGGATGCGCTGATGCAGGATCTGCACTGGCCGCTCGACCTGTGCCTGCTCGGCGTCGGTGGCGACGGACATACCGCCTCGATCTTTCCCGGCCCCGATTTCGATGAGGCGCTGAACGGCCCCAAGGAGCGCCGCGCGCTGGGTGTCATGCCCGATCCGCTGCCCCCCGAAGCGCCGGTGGCGCGCGTCACGCTCAGTCGCGCCGCAATCGTTTCGTCGGCGTCGGTGATGATCGCGGTGACCGGCGCTGCGAAGAAGAAGGTCATCGAGGACGCGATCAGCCAGGGGGCGGGATCGACTTACCCGATCGGGCGCGTGCTGGCCGATACCGAGCTGCCGGTCGATATCCACTGGGCGCCCTGATCGCGTCGCATACGTATTAAGTCGTCACCCCGGCCTTGTGCCGGGGTCCGCCGTGCCGCAAAGCGGCCGGAAATGAGGGAAAGACGATGAACCCCGCCGTTTCCGCCGTCACCGACCGCATCATCGAACGCTCGCGCGAGCGCCGCTCCGCGTACCTCGACCTGATCGCACGCGAACGCGATGCCGGGCTCAAGCGCCCGATGCTTGGCTGCGCCAACTTGGCGCACGGCTATGCCGGGACCGAGGAGGACCGCGACGCCATGAAGGCCGATCGCGGCATGAATATCGGCATCGTCACCTCGTACAACGACATGCTGTCGGCGCACGCGGTCTATTACCGCTACCCCGAACAGATGAAGGTCTGGGCCCGCGAGGCCGGCGCGACGGCACAAGTCGCGGGCGGCGTGCCCGCGATGTGCGACGGCGTGACGCAGGGCTATCCGGGCATGGAACTGTCGCTGTTCAGCCGCGACACGATCGCGCTGAGCACGGCGATCGCGCTGAGCCACGGCATGTTCGAGGGCGCGGCGTTGCTTGGCATTTGCGACAAGATCGTACCCGGATTGCTCATGGGAGCGCTCCGTTTCGGTCATTTACCGATGATTCTCGTTCCGGGCGGCCCGATGCGCACCGGCCTTGCCAACAAGGCCAAGGCCGCGGTGCGCGAAGCGTTCGCCGAAGGAAAAGTCGGCCGAGATGAACTACTTGATGCCGAAATCGGTGCCTATCACTCCAAGGGCACGTGCACCTTCTACGGCACCGCCAACACCAACCAAATGATGATGGAAGTGATGGGTCTCCACATCCCCGGCGCGGCGTTCGCAAATCCTGGGACGAAGCTGCGCCAGGAACTGACGCGCGCCGCGACGCATCGGCTGGCAGCGATTGGGTGGGAAGGCGACGATTACCGACCGCTCGGGCGGTGCGTGGACGAGAAGGCGATCGTCAACGCCGCGGTCGGCCTGCTCGCGACGGGCGGATCGACCAACCACCTGATCCACCTCCCGGCCATCGCCCGCGCGGCGGGGATCACGATCGACTGGGAGGATTTCGACGCACTCAGCCGCGCGGTGCCGCTTGTCGCGCGCGTCTATCCCAACGGATCGGCCGATGTGAACGGCTTCGAGGATGCCGGCGGCATGCCATTCGTGATCCGCGAACTGCTCGGCGCGGGGTTGCTGCACGGCGATATTATGACCGTCGCTGGCGAATTCGCGGACTATGGCAAGCGGCCGGTGGTCGAGGGAGATGGCCTGCGCTGGGAGGACCCCGGCGCGAGCGGCGACGAGACCATCCTGCGCCCCGCATCCGACCCCTTCTCGCCCGAAGGCGGTTTCCGCATCCTCGCCGGCAATCTCGGCCGCGCGTGCATCAAGGTGTCGGCGGTCGATCCCGAACGCTGGGTGATCGAAGCGCCCGCGCGGGTGTTCGACGACCAGGCCGACGTCCAGGCCGCGTTCAAGGCGGGCGACCTCGACCGCGACGTCGTGGTCGTGGTGCGCTTCCAGGGCCCCCGTGCCAACGGCATGCCCGAACTCCACAAGCTGACTCCCCCACTCGGCGTGCTGCAGAACAAGGGGTTCAAGGTCGCCTTAGTGACCGACGGCCGGATGTCCGGTGCGTCGGGAAAGGTGCCGGCGGCTATCCATTGCTCGCCCGAAGTGTTGGGCGGTGGACCGCTAGGCAAGGTCCGCGACGGCGATGTTGTCCGGCTAGATGCGGTTGCCGGCACGCTCGAAGCGCTGGTCGATGCCGCCGAATGGGAAGCTCGGGAACTGGCCCAAGCTCCGCCGCCGGCAGAAGGCATGGGCCGCGAACTGTTCGGCCTGTTCCGCGGCGCGGCGGACGAAGCGGAACTGGGCGCATCGGCAATCTTTGCGGGAGCAAGTATGTAATGGAAGTCGTCGCGGTCGATATCGGGGGTACGCATGCCCGCTTCGCCATCGCCGACGTAGCGAACGGCAAGGTCGTGTCGCTGGGCGAGGAAATCACCCAGAAGACCGCAGAGCACGCGTCGCTTCAGACCGCATGGCAGGATTTCGGCGAGCGGATCGGGCGGCCTTTGCCCAAGGCAGCGGCCATCGCGGTCGCCTCCCCGGTTGGTGGCGACGTCATCAAGCTGACCAACAATCCGTGGATCATCCGCCCCGCCCTTATCCCCGAACGGCTCGGCGCCGACACCTACGTCATCGTCAATGATTTCGGCGCAATCGCGCATGCCGTGGCACAATTGCCCGACGAGGATTTCCTCCACATTTGCGGCCCCGACAAACCGCTGACCCGCGCCGGCGTCACGTCGATCTGCGGTCCCGGAACCGGGCTCGGCGTTGCGGGCGTGCTTCACGCGAGCGACGGCTATCACGTGCTGCCGACCGAGGGCGGCCATGTCGATTTCGCCCCGCTCGACGCGTTCGAGGATGCGATGCTCACGCGCTTGCGCAAGACCTTTACCCGCGTGTCCGCCGAACGTGTTTGCGCGGGGCCGGCGATCGTCGCGATTTACGAGACGCTGGCGGAGATCGAGAACAAGCCCGTCCGCCATCTCGACGACAAGGCGATCTGGGGAATGGCATTCGAAGGGTCGGACAGCCTCGCGATCGCTGCGCTCGACCGCTTCGTGCTTGCGCTTGGCGCTTTCGCCGGCGACCTAGCGCTGAGCCAAGGCGCGAAGGACGTCGTGATCGCCGGTGGGCTCGGTCTCAAGCTGAAAGATCATTTCGCCCGTTCGGGCTTCGCCGAACGCTTCACCGCCAAGGGGCGCTTCCAGCAGATGATGGCCGGCATCCCGGTCAAGCTCATCACCCATCCCCAGCCCGGCCTCTACGGTGCCGCGGCCGCCTTCGCGCAGGAACACGCTCAATGAACGATATCGCTTCCATCATGCGCGCCGCGCCGGTCATCCCGGTAATCGTGATCGAGGATCTGGCGACCGCAAGGCCGCTCGCCGAGGCGCTGGTCGCCGGCGGCCTGCCCGCGCTCGAAGTGACGATGCGCACGCCGGTCGCGCTGGACGCGATCCGCGCGATGAAGCAAGTCCCCGGCGCGATCGTCGGCGCGGGTACGGTGGTGAACACCGAGCAGTTCGAGCAAGTGATGGATGCCGGGGTCGAGTTCATCGTCTCGCCCGGTCTGACCGAGCGCCTCGCCGAACCGATCATCGCGAGCGGCGTGCCGTATTTGCCCGGCATCGCCAATTCGGCCGACATCATGCGCGGGCTCGATCTCGGCCTGACCCATTTCAAGTTCTTTCCCGCCGAAGCGAATGGCGGATTGAAGGCACTCAAAAGCCTCGCCGCCCCGTTCTATCAGTGCAAGTTCTGCCCGACCGGCGGCGTTAGCGAAGCGAACGCGCCCGAATGGCTCGCCTTCGATCCGGTGCTGTGCGTCGGGGGAAGCTGGGTCTGCAGCGGCACGCCCGCCGAGGTGGAGGCGAAAGCGCGCGCCGCTGCCGCGCTGGGCCGCTAACTACATCTCGCCGCGCGCGCGGCGGATGGCATACCATTTCTGCACGTTTGCGTTGTGCTGTTCCAGCGTGTCGGCGAACACGCTGGCGCCGGTGCCGTCCGCCACGAAATAGAGTGCATTGGAGTCCGCCGGATCGAGCACAGCGTCGATCGACGCCCGACCCGGATTGGCGATCGCGGTCTTGGGCAACCCGGTCATCGTGTAGGTGTTGTAATCGTTCTTCGCGTTCTTTTCGGACAACAGGATGCGACGACCGAGCGCCTTCCCGTAGGTGATGGGATAGATGATCGTCGGATCGGCCTGGAGCATCATCCCGCGCTTCAGGCGGTTCGAATAGACCGCCGCGACCATCCGCCGCTCGCTCGCCACAGCGGTTTCCTTTTCGACGATAGAGGCGAGGACGATCGCTTCCTGCGGCGTATGGACGATCAGTCCCGGCTTGCGCTTGGCCCAGGCCTTGGCGAGATAATCGGTCATCGCCTTCTGCATGTGCGCCACGACCGACGCCCGCGTATCACCACGCTGATAGCTGTAGCTGTCGGGAAGCAGCGACCCTTCCGCCGGCCGCGGGATCTCGCCGCTCAGCTCGGGCGCCGCCATGATGCGTTCCTGCGCCATGATCGACGGCATGCCTTCGGGGATCGTCACGAAGCGCTGAAGGGTCTTGCCGCCTTGCAGAACCTTGAGGATATCGGCTTGGCTGAGGTGCGCCGGAATGCCGAACTCGCCCGCCTTGATCCCTTCACCGCCGCCCAGAACCTTGGCGAACAGCACGAAACGGTTCGCCGAACGGATCGCGCCCGCGGCCTCGAGCTGCTTGGCCGCCTCGCTCAGGCCGGTGCCGGGCTTGATCGTCACGCTCAGGTTCTTGGGCGCGGGACCTGCTCCGCCCCAATCGTGGATCGCCCATGCAGCGAAGGCGATCAGGACGAGGATCGTCAGACAACCAAGCCGGCGCATCGTCGAACCCTCAGATCGCCTTCATGACCAGGCTGGCGTTGGTGCCGCCGAAGCCGAAGCTGTTGTTGAGCACCGCCTTCACCTCGCGCTTCTTCGCGACGAGAGGGACGAGATCGACGCCTTCGGCGCCTTCCGACGGATTTTCCAAGTTAAGCGTGGGCGGCACGATCTGGTCGCGGATCGCGAGGATGCAGAAGATCGCCTCGACCGCGCCGGCGCCGCCGAGCAGATGCCCGATCGCCGATTTGGTCGAGCTCATCGATACGCCCGAAATCGCATCGCCGAACAGCCGCTTCACCGCGCCGAGTTCGATCAGGTCGGCCATCGTCGAGGTGCCGTGCGCGTTGATGTAATCAATGTCCGACGGCTGCATCCCAGCCCGCTTTAGCGCCATTTCCATCGACCGATACGCGCCCGACCCTTCCGGCTCCGGTGCGGTCACGTGATAGGCGTCGCCCGACAGACCGTAACCGACGACTTCGCAATAGATCTTCGCGCCGCGTGCCTTGGCATGCTCGTACTCCTCGAGCACCACCACGCCCGCGCCCTCTCCCATCACGAAGCCTTCGCGATCCCTGTCGTAGGGGCGGCTCGCTTGTTCGGGACGATCGTTGAAGCTGGTGTTGAGCGCGCGCGCCGCGGCGAAGCCGGCGATGCCGATCGGGCAGACCGTCGCTTCGGCGCCGCCCGCCAGCATGACGTCGGCATCGTCCATCGCGATCATCCGCGCGGCGTCGCCGATCGAGTGCGCGCCGGTCGAACAGGCGGTGACGACCGCGTGATTGGGACCCATCAGCCCATATTTGATCTGCACCTGGCCCGTGATCAGGTTGATCAGGCGACCATGAACGAAGTGCGGGCTGACGCGACGCGGACCCTTTTCGGCAAGCACCAGCGACTCGCTCTCGATGCCCGGCAAGCCACCGATCCCCGATCCGATCGAACACCCGGCACGATAGCGTTCGGCTTCCGACATCTCGGTCAGGCCGGCATCTTCGAGCGCCTGTCCCGCGGCATCGATGCCGTAGATGATGAAGTCGTCGACCTGGCGCTGGACCTTATGGTCGACGCGCTTGCCTGGATCGAAGCCATATTCGTGATCGGCCGGCTTCACCTCGCACGCGATCGTGCAGGGATAGTCGCTCGCGTCGAAATGCGTGATCTGCCCGGCGCCCGATTTGCCGGCGAGGATGTTCTTCCACGTCGTTTCGACGTCGGCGCCCAGGGGGGTCACCAGGCCCAGCCCGGTTACGACTACGCGGCGCATGCCAATCTCCAGATCGTTGTCTTCAAAAGCGAAACGGCCCCCCCGCCCTGGGTTACCCGGGACGGGGAGCCGCTCGTTACTCTATTCCGCGGCGGTCAGCCACGGAGCGGGCTCAGCCCTGGTTCGCGTCGATATAGGTGATCGCGTCGTTGACGGTCGTGATCTTCTCCGCGGCGTCGTCCGGAATTTCGACCCCGAACTCTTCCTCGAACGCCATCACCAGCTCGACGATGTCGAGGCTGTCGGCACCGAGATCGTCGATGAAGCTCGCTTCGGGCGTGACCGATGCGGCTTCGACGCCCAGATGCTCGACCACGATCTTCTTCACCCGGTCGGCAGTATCGCTCATTCGTCGCTTCCCTCTATTGGTCGGGGTCACAGCCCCGGGGTTTCCTGAACGCACGTAGAACGCGGTTAGTGCCCGCGCAAGGGGGTGACGTCAGGCGGCTGCGAAGTCCGCCGGATAGAATTCGATGGCGGCCAACGCGGCGAAATAGAGCAGGACGTGGCGGCGCTGCTTCGCGTTCGCGCCCGCAGCGGTAACGGCACCGACCGCGCCGGGCGACGCCTTGGCGACCAAGCTCTTGCGATCGCCGGCCGGCAAGGCGGCGTAGCTGGCCGCGAGTTTGGCCGCGTCGAGCCCGTCGCTCTTGATCGCCGACTCGGCGCCGAGCTTGGTTGCGCGGCCCTGTGTGTACGACACGGCAGCCTGCACGGCGTCGGGCGACCAGTTGTTCGCGGTGCGGCAATTGTCGCGTGCGGCGATCAACGCTTCGCGATCGGCGTCGAGTGCAGTCGCTGCGTCGCCGCCCTTATCGGCAGCAGCGACCACATTGTTGCCGATCCGCTGCATGGCGTCCGGACCGAGCTTGGCCTCGATGCAGCCGATATCCCCGCTCGCCGCCCAGGCGGAGCCGGGGGCGAACAGCGCGGCGGCGAGCAACAGCGCCCTCACAGCATCGCCATCCCGCCGTTGACGTGGAGCGTCTGTCCGGTGACGTAGCCGGCTTCCTTCGACGCGAGATACACGACCGCCGCGCCGATATCCTCGCCCGTGCCGAGGTCGCCCGCGGGAATGCGGGTCAGCAGCGCCGTCTTCTGCGCTTCCGGCAACACATCGGTCATCGCCGACCGAATGAAACCCGGCGCGACGCAGTTCACCGTGATGTTACGGCTCGCGAGTTCCTGCGCCAACGCCTTCGACATGCCGACCAAGCCCGCCTTCGACGCGGCGTAATTGGCCTGGCCGGGATTGCCGGTCGCGCCGACCACGCTGGTGATCGAGATGACGCGGCCGTAACGCGCCTTCATCATCGGCTTGGCGGCGGCACGGATCAGGCGGAACGCGGCTTCCAGGTTGACGCGGATGACCGTGTCCCATTCCTCGTCCTTCATCCGCATGGCGAGATTGTCGCGCGTGACGCCGGCATTGTTGACCAGGATGTCGAGCTTGCCGCCCAGCGCTTCGACCGCCGACGGCACCAGCGCATCGACCGCAGCGCCATCCGACAGATTGCACGCCAGCGCGACGTGATCGCCGCCGAGCGATGCGCGAAAACCTTCCAGCTTCTCGGCATTGGATCCAGATACCGCAAGCCGCGCGCCCTGCTCCGCCAGCGCCTGCGCGATCGCCGATCCGATCCCTCCGGAAGCGCCGGTTACCAGCGCGGTCATACCTGTCAGATCGAACATTATTGGCTCCAACTTGGTGGCAACTCGTGTTGCGCGATTTCTGCCCGTTTATGATCAACGCCCATATTCGACGGGAATGGACAATGGCAATCGCGCCTGACGCACGGGAGAACGACGCAGAGGCCCTGACGGAGCCACCGGCGCCCGCGGTCGAGCCGGCTCCACCCGCCGCGGAACAGCCCGTTGCCGAGCCGCCGGCGGCGGTCGATCCTGCAACAAGCGAACAGACCAACCGCGCCGCGGCGGCCGCGGCGGTGGCGGCAGTCGTGAGCGCCGATCCCAATCTGGTTTCGACCACCGTCGCGCTACCGACCGACGCGCTGGAGTTCCTGCGGTCGCAATCGACCAAGAACGGCACCAGCACCGGCGACGAACTCCGCCGGTCGATCGGCACGCAGAAGTTCCTGCAAGACAAGCTCGCTGAGGGCGCCACGCTCCAATTGCGCGACGCGAAGGGCAATCTGTTTGACGTGAAAATCTAACGGGACCGATTTGGGGGCAACGGAGATGGCGACGAATCTCGATCTGGAAAGCAAGGCTGGTGCTCCCTCGTTGCCGGCGAATCAGTTGCCGGCGCCCTTCACGGTGGAATCGGGCGACGCGGCGACGCGCAAATGGGTGAGCTATATTCTCATCGCGATCCTGGCCGCGCTGATCCTCGCGGCGTTCGTCGATCTCTTCATCGTCAACGGCCCGAACCCGGCCAAGCCGAATGCCATCACGGACGGTACGGTGCTGTCGACCTACAACAACGCCATCGCGACCGATTCGACCGCCGATGCCGATCGGCTGCTCCGATTGCTCAACATCATCTTCGGGCCCGTCGTGACGCTGGTCAGCTCGGTCGTCGGCTTCTATTTCGGGGCGCGCACCGCGAAGGAAGGCAGCAACGGCTGATCGCCTAGAGCGACTTCGCCAATGCCTCGATATCGCCCATCGACACCACGCTGATCGCCTCGACATCGGGCGCGATGCGCTTGACCATCGGCCCCAACACCTTGCCGCCGAACTCGACGAACCGCTCAACGCCGGTATCCGCCATGTTGAGCACCGATTCGCGCCAGCGCACCATGCCGGTCACTTGCTGAACCAGCAGCTTGCGGATCGTATCGACGTCGCTGACCGGCTGGGCGGTCACGTTGGCGAAGACCGGCACCAGCGGCGTGTCGATCCGCGCGTCGCTCAACGCCTCGTCCATCGCGTCGGCGGCGGGCTGCATCATCGGGCAGTGAAACGGCGCCGACACCGGGAGCGCGATCGCTCGCTTTGCTCCGTATTCCTTGGCGATCTCGATCGCGCGATCGATCGCCGCCCTCGCACCGGAGATCACCACCTGCGACGGATCGTTATCGTTGGCGACGGTGCAGACGTCGCCCTGCGCGGCCGCGTCGGCGATCTTCTGCGCAGTCGCCAGATCGGCGCCGAGCAACGCCGCCATGCCGCCCTGCCCAACCGGCACCGCCGCCTGCATCGCCTCGCCGCGATGACGTAGCAACAAAGCGGTGGTTGGGAGGTCGAGCGCTCCAGCGGCGCATAAAGCGCTGTACTCGCCGAGCGAGTGTCCTGCGACGTAATCGGCCTTGTCGGCCAGCAGCACGCCACCTTCCTTCTCGAGCACCCGCAGCGTCGCGATCGCGTTGGCCATAATGGCCGGCTGCGCATTGGCCGTCAGCGTGAGCTCGTCCGTCGGCCCTTCGAACATCAGCCGCGACAGATGCTGGCCGAGCGCCTCGTCGACCTCCTCGAACACCGCGCGTGCGATCGGACTGGCATCGGCCAATGCCTTGCCCATGCCGACCGCCTGGCTGCCCTGCCCTGGGAAAATGAACGCGCGCATCGACCTCTCCTTTTGACGAGAAGGCACTAGAAACGTGCGCCGATCCGCGCAAGGTAGGCGCGGATTTGGGAGAAGGATCAGCGTGGCGAGACCGGTTTTCATCGCAGCGAGCGTGTTGGCAGCGGCTATCGCGATCCCGACGTTGGTCATGGGGCAACAGACGCGCGGCTATCTGCCGGATGGCAGCCTGGACATGACGCGAATCCTGCCGCCTGCCCCGCTCAAGGGCGATGCGCGGTACGAAAACGACCGCCGCGTCTTCAAGGATACGCGCCACTGGCTCGGCACGCCGCGGGGCGACCTCGCGACGCGCGACGTCGCGCTCGGCGTCAACGCCATGGCCGAGGCGTTCAGTTGCTCGCTCGGCATCAAGCTCGATCCGAACAAGGCGCCCAAGCTGGTCAAGCTCATTACGATGGCGGGATCCACCGCCAACGCCCAATCGCGCGCCGCCAAGGAATATTTCAAGCGGTTGCGTCCGTTCCAGATCGACGAGGGCAAGACGTGCCAGCCGCCCGAGGACTTGAAGGGCAGCTACGATTATCCATCGGGCCACACGACCTGGGGCTGGACCTGGGCGCTGATCCTCGCGAACCTCGCGCCCGACCGCGCCACCGCGATCCTTTCGCGCGGCCGTGCGTATGGCGAAAGCCGTGTGGTTTGCGGCGTGCACAATTATAGCGCGATCGAAGCGGGGCGGATCACCGCGTCGGGGACATACGCGGCCGAACTCGGCCAGCCGGAGTTCCAGGCCGATCTTGCCGCCGCCCGCGCCGAACTGGCCGCTCTTCGCGCCGATCCGTCAGCGCCCAAGCCCGAGAAATGCGATGCGGAGGCCAGTCTGGTAGCGATTCCCATCCTCTAGGGGTTGCCTTTGCGGGCGAAATCCGCCAATGGCCCGCGCTTCCGAACATACGGAAAGACGAAAGCCGGAGGGGCGTCCGCATGGTGCGGCGTCAACGATCGGCCAACAGTGAGACGAAAGCATGGCTCTTTACGAGCATGTGTTCCTTGCGCGCCAGGACCTGGCACAGGCGCAAGTGGACGCGCTGGCGGAAACCGCCACCAAGATCATCGAGGACAACAAGGGCAAGGTCGTCAAGACCGAGACCTGGGGTCTTCGCAGCCTCGCCTATCGCATCGCGAAGAACCGCAAGGCGCATTACGTGATGCTCGAAATCGACGCGCCCGGCGCCGTCGTCGCCGAGCTGGAGCGCCAGACGCAGATCAACGAAGACGTCATCCGCTACATGACCGTCAAGGTCGACGAGCACGAGAACGGCCCGACCGTGATGATGCGCAAGGGTGAGCGCGACCGCGAGCGCGGTCGTGACCGGGGCGACCGCCCCGACCGCGGTCCCCGCGGCGGTTTCGACGGCGAATAAGGATAGATAGACATGGCACGACCCTTTTTCCGCCGCCGCAAGAGCTGCCCCTTCTCCGCGAAGGATGCGCCCCGGATCGACTATAAGGACGTCCGGCTGCTCCAGGGCTTCGTCTCCGAGCGTGGCAAGATCGTTCCCTCGCGCATCACCTCGGTGAGCGCAAAGAAGCAGCGCGAACTCGCCCAGGCGATCAAGCGCGCCCGTCATCTGGGCCTGCTGCCCTACCTCGTTAAGTAAGGAGCGCCCGCAATGGACGTTATTCTGCTGGAACGCGTCGAGAAGCTCGGCGCCATCGGCGATGTCGTGAAGGTCAAGGACGGGTTCGCCCGCAACTTCCTTCTGCCGAACAAGAAGGCGCTGCGCGCCAACGAAGCGAACCGCAAGGTCTTCGAAGCCAACCGCGCGAAGATCGAGGCCGACAATGCGTCGCGCCGTTCGGACGCCGAGAAGGACGCGAAGACCTATGAAGGCGCGTCGGTCACGCTGATCCGCCAGTCGTCGAACACCGGCCAGCTCTACGGCTCGGTCGCGGTCCGCGATCTGGTCGAAGCGCTCGAGGCTGCCGGCCACAAGGTCGGCAAGAGCCAGGTCGTCCTTGCCAAGCCGATCAAGGCGATCGGCGTGTACGAGGTCAAGGTTCAGCTTCACCCCGAAGTCGCGGTGCCGGTGAAGGTCAACGTCGCGCGCTCGCCCGAGGAGGCCGAGATGCAGGCGTCGGGCGTCGACGTCATGGCGGCGATGTTCGAAAAGGATGAAGCCGGCTTCATCGAGGACTTCGATCCGAACGCCGAGCCAGGCGCGACCGCCGAGGTCAAGGTTGTCGCCGACGCCCCCGAGGGCGAGGCTGACGAGGAAAACTCGGAAGCCTGATCGGCTGCTTCATAGTCAAAAAGAAAGGGCCGCCCGGATCATGTCCGGGCGGCCCTTTCTGTTTGCGACCCTCTTCGGGGGGAGAAAAGAGGGTGGCGCGACGCCCTGAGCGGGGGAGATCAGAACGTCGAAACGCAGGCCCCGAGTACGGCGGCGAGCGGGATAAGCGCGAAGACGACCGGCATGACGCTTTTCACATCGAATTCCATCAGGTCTTGATGACCCATGCCGCTTAAAATGCGCAGTGCGGCCAAAGTTTCCAGGGGATGAACGAAATAGATTTTGTTCGGACCGGGGAACTTTTCGTAACGACGACTTCGGCGTGCCTGAGTTACTTTCGCCCGAACAGCTTCTCGATATCGCCATGCGCCAGTTTCACCCAGGTCGGGCGACCGTGATTGCACTGGCGCGAATGTGGGGTCACTTCCATTTCGCGAAGCAATGCGTTCATTTCGGTGACCGACAGCACGCGACCGGCGCGGACCGACCCGTGACAGGCCATCGTCGCGGCGACGTGGTCGAGCCGCTCCCTGAGGCTAAGCGCTTCGTCGAACGCGGCGAGTTCGTCGGCGAGGTCGGTGACGAGGCCGGTCACGTCGCCCTGCCCCAGCATCGCCGGGACGCTGCGCACCAGCATCGCGCGCGGGCCGAAACGTTCGAGGTCGAGGCCGAACTCGGCAAGTTCGGACAGGCGCGCTTCGAGCCGGTCGCAGGCGGGTTCGTCGAGTTCGATCACCTCGGCGATCAGCAGCGCCTGGCTCGCTACCCTGCCCCCGGCCAACGCCGCGCGCATGCGTTCGAGAACGAGCCGCTCGTGCGCGGCGTGCTGATCGACCAGCACCAGTCCATCCTCGGCCTCGGCGACGATGTAGGTCTTGGCGACTTGGCCGCGCGCGACGCCCAACGGGTGCTGCACAGTATCCGGCGGCGGGGCATAAGCCGGTTCGGCGCGGGCGAGCGGTGGCGGAGAAGAAAAGGTCGGGCGTCGGTCGAGTACTCTGTCCGTCGTCCCGGCGAAGGCCGGGACCGCCGGCGACTCTGCATACCGCCAGAGATCCCGGTCTTCGCTGGGATGACGAGTTTGGGGCTCCGACTGCCACGCCGCGAGCGCCGCCTCGTTCGGCCGCTGGAAGCTGCGATGTCCCGCTTCATCGAGCGCGCGTCGTAGCCCGCTCACGATCAGCCCCCGGATCATCTGCGGTTCGCGGAAGCGCACCTCGGTCTTGGCGGGGTGAACGTTGACATCGACTAGGTCGGCAGGAAGGTCGAGGAACAGCGCCACCACCGGATGCCGGTCGCGCGCGATCATCTCCGCATAGGCGCCGCGGATGGCGCCCATCAGCAGGCGGTCCTTCACCGGTCGTCCGTTGACGAACAGATATTGGTGATCGGCGACGCCACGATTGAAGGTCGGCAGCCCAGCTACGCCTCCCAGTCGAAGGCCCTCCCGTTCCAGATCGACGCCGACGCTGTTTTCCGCCAGCGCACGATCGGTCAGCGCGGCGACGCGTGCCGGGCGATCCTCCGGAGCATTGGTAGACAGTGTGCGACGGCCGTCATGCTCGACCGAAAAGGCGATGTCGGGCCGCGCCATCGCTAGGCGCCGGACGATGTCGAGGCTTGCGCCATATTCGGCGCGCGGGGTGCGCAGGAATTTACGCCGCGCCGGCACCTTGCCGAACAGCCCCTCGACCAGAACGCGCGTCCCGGGCGGCAAGGCGGCGGGTCCTTCCTCCACCAGCGCACCGTTGTCGACCACCCGCCGCCAGCCGTCGCTGCCGCGCACCCGGCTTTCCAGCGTCAACCGCGCGACGCTGGCGATCGAGGGCAACGCTTCGCCGCGAAACCCCAATGTCGTAACCTGGTCGATCTCCTCGTCGGGCAGTTTCGACGTCGCGTGCCGTTCGAGCGCCAGCGCCATGTCCGCCGGCGTCATGCCGCAGCCGTCGTCGATCACCTCGATCAGATCGATCCCGCCGCTCGCCAGCCGAACGGCTACGCGCGTCGCCCCTGCGTCGATCGCGTTTTCGACCAGTTCCTTCAACGCGCTGGCGGGTCTTTCGACCACTTCACCGGCGGCGATACGATTGACCAGATGTTCGGGGAGACGCCGTATTGACATGATTATGACTCTAGCCCAAGCGACCCGCTCTCGCGACCGTTAATGCCGACCCACCGGAGCCCGGAAATCGGCTTTGGCGGCGGGGGAATAGAATAACTGACGCGCGCTTCACTCGCGCACCTTTTCGGGCGGTGCTTTCACTATGGTCTTCGGGCGTTTGTTCAAGCTCATGTCGCACGACATGGCGATCGATCTTGGGACGGCCAACACCGTCGTCTATTTGCGCGGGCGTGGCGTCGTGCTCAACGAGCCGTCGGTGGTTGCGGTCGAAACGATCAACGGCGTGAAGAAGGTGAAGGCGGTCGGCGACGACGCCAAGCTGATGATGGGCAAGACCCCCGACAGCATCCAGGCGATCCGCCCGTTGCGCGACGGCGTCATCGCCGACATCGACGTGGCGGAACAGATGATCAGCCACTTCATCCGCAAGGTTCATGGCGGCCAGCGCCGCTTCATGCGCTGGCCCCAGATCGTGATCTGCGTGCCGTCGGGTTCGACCAGCGTCGAACGTCGCGCGATCCGCGACGCCGCGCAGAATGCCGGCGCGTCGCAAGTGTGGCTGATCGAGGAGCCCATGGCCGCCGCGATCGGCGCCGACATGCCGGTGACCGAGCCGATCGGATCGATGGTCGTCGATATCGGCGGCGGCACGACCGAGGTCGCGGTGCTGTCGCTGCGCGGTCTCGCCTACACCACCTCGGTGCGCGTCGGCGGCGACAAGATGGACGAAGCGATCGTCAGCTACGTCCGCCGCAACCACAACCTGCTGATCGGCGAAGCGACCGCCGAGCGGATCAAGCAGGAAGTCGGCACCGCCAAGCCGCCCGCGGACGGCATCGGTCTCACGATCCACATCAAGGGTCGCGACTTGGTGAACGGCGTGCCCAAGGAAATCCAGATCAACCAGGGTCAGATCGCCGAGGCTTTGTCCGAACCGGTCGGCACGATCGTCGAGGGCGTGCGCATCGCGCTCGAGAATACCGCCCCGGAGCTGGCCGCCGACATCGTCGATCAGGGTATCGTCCTGACCGGCGGCGGCGCACTGCTGCACGGCATCGACGAGGTGTTGCGCGACGAAACCGGCCTGCCGGTAACGATCGCCGAGGACCCGCTGACCTGCGTCGCGTTGGGGACGGGCCGCGCGCTCGAAGATCCGATGTATCGCGGCGTTCTGCACACCGCCTGATTTTCCTGCTAAGGCTGGCCTTTGCGGCCTTTGAAGTGAGGGGAGTGAATGGCGCCGCCACGCAACCGGCGCCCGGGTTTCTCACGGCGGGCGCAATATAGTCTGTTCATCGGCTACGTGATCGCGATCGCGGGGGCGCTGGTAGGGGCTGTCCTGCTGGCATTATCGACGCTCAATCCGCCGGCTTTCTCGGCATTGCGCGCCGGCACGGCCGAAATCACCGCGCCGATCAGCTGGGCGGCGGGATCGGCATGGAATGGGATCGCGTCCATTCCATCGTGGATCGGCAGCTTCTTCGGCGTGCATGCCGAGAATGCCCGGCTGCAAAAGCAAGTCGCCGTCGATAAACAGCAACTCCTCCGCGCGCGCGCTATCGCTTACGAAAACGTTCGCTTGAAAAAGCTGCTCGGCGTCCGCGAGCCTGGCGAAGAGACGATCGCCACCGCACGCGTCGTCAGCTCGTCGGCAACCAGCACGCGACGCTATGCTCTACTCTATGCCGGCCTGATCCAGGGTGTGCATGCCGGCATGCCCGTGCGCGCGCCCGACGGCCTGGTCGGTCGCATTCTGGAAGCGGGACCCGATACCGCGCGCATCCTGCTGCTGATCGACCCCGAGAGCATCGTTCCCGTCCGCCGCACCAAGGACGGCGCGCCGGGCTTTGCGACCGGTCGCGGCGACGGTCTGCTCGACGTGAAGCCGATCGCGCTGGGCAATGCCGAATATGCCCCGGGCGATGTCTTGGTCACGTCGGGATCGGGCGGGATATTCCCCCCCAATCTCCCCGTCGCCACGGTCGTCAGTCGCAGCCGCGACGGTGCGCTCGCCAAGCCTTTCGCCGTGCCCGACGCGCTCGACTACGCGCTGGTGCTTCGTGCCTTTGTGAACATGCCCGCGCCCGCTCCTGCCGAGACGAAACCGTGAGGCAACAAGGCGGCGCCTTCGCGCCGGAGCCGTCCCCGGTCGCGATGTGGGCGATTCCGGTCGCCTCCGTGATGATCGGCTCGCTGATCACGATCCTACCACTGGTCGCCACGTTTCCGGTCCTGCCGCCGCTCGGCCTCATGACGCTGCTGGCGTGGCGGATGCTACGGCCGGAAACGATACGGATCTGGAGTCCGCTGCCCTTCGGGTTCTTCGATGACCTGGTCAGCGGCCAGCCGTTGGGCAGCGCCATGCTGCTTTGGACGCTCGCCTTCCTGATCGTCGATCTTCTCGACCGGCGGCTGGTGTCGCGCGATTTCTGGCAGGATTGGGTGCTGGCGGCCGGCGCGATCGCGTTCTGCCTGATCGCTGGGCGCTTGCTTGCGACGCCTCTTGCGGCGCATGTCGATACGGTGTTGCTGTTTCAGGTGATTGCCGCGGTGTTGCTTTACCCACTCGTCGCTCGGCTGGTCGCGAGCCTGGACACCAGGCGCGGGCAATCGGCATGAGCCGCCCGCCGCGCCCGACCACCGCAGCGGCACAAAGCTACAGTTTCTCTCGCCGGGCGATGATGGTCGGCGGAATACAGGGCGCGGTCGCACTCGCTCTCGCCGGGCGGATGGGCTGGCTCGCGGTCGCGGAGAACGAGCATTATAAGCTCTTGTCGGAGAGCAACCGCGTCAACCTGACGATGATCCCGCCGCGGCGCGGGTGGATCGTCGATCGCTACGGCCATGCGATCGCCAACAACCGCACCGATTTCCGCGTCGACATCATCCGCGATCGGCTGCCCGAGAGCGAGCAGCCGCGTGTGCTCAAGCTGCTCCAGCAATTGCTCGGCCTGCCGCCCGAGCAGATCAGCCGGATCGAGAACGACATCAAGCGGGCGGCGGGGTTCCAGCCCGTGCAGGTTGCCGAAAAGCTGACTCCGGACCTGTTCGCGGCGGTGCAGGTGCGGCTGCCCGAATTGCCCGGTGTGGCCCCCACGGCGGGCTATTCGCGAAACTACCCTGCGGCGCAGGCGGTGGCGCATCTGACCGGCTATGTCGGTGCGGCATCGGCCGAGCAGTATCAAAAGACCAAGGACGCCTTGCTGATCACCCCCGGGTTCAAGATCGGCAAGGACGGCCTGGAACGCGCGCTCGAACCGAAACTGCGCGGCGAACCCGGCGCCAAGCGAGTCGAGGTGACGGCGCGCGGCAAGCTGGTCCGCGAACTCGAAACGCGCCCCGACGTCGCCGGCAAGGTCCAGCGCCTGACGATCGACGCGGGCCTGCAGGAATATGCTGCGCGCCGACTCGGCACCAATTCGGGCTCCGCGGTGGTCATCGATGTGACGAGCGGCGACGTCCTCGCCTTCGTGTCGATGCCGGCCTACGACCCCAACAGCTTTTCCGACGGCATCAGTCATCTCGAATGGAAGATGCTGTCGGACAACGACCACGTGCCGTTGATGAACAAGGTGCTGCAGGGGCTCTATCCGCCTGGGTCGACGGTCAAGCCGATGAACGGCCTCGCGCTGCTGAGCAACGGCGTCAGCGCGGAGGAAACAGTCGTCTGCACCGGCGCGTTGCGCGTCGGCAGCGGCATCTTCCACTGCCATTCCCGTCGCGGGCACGGTGCGCTCAACCTCAAGCGCGCGATCATGGCGAGCTGCGACATCTACTTCTATGAGATGGTTCGGCGGCTGGGATACGATCACGTCGCGCCGACCGCACGCATGCTCGGGCTCGGGCAGAAATTCGACCTGCCCTATTCGACGCAACGCTACGGCACCGTCCCCGACAGTGCGTGGAAGCTAAAGAAGTATAAGCAGGAATGGACCGTCCCCGATTCGCTCAATGCGTCGATCGGGCAAGGTTACGTGCTGGCCAATCCGCTCCAGCTCGCCGTGATGGCGTCGCGGATCGCATCGGGGCGTTCGCTCGTGCCGCGCCTGCTGATGAACGGCCCCGCGCCGATCGCCAATCCCCTGGCGATCGATCCCAACCACCTCGCGACCATTCGCAACGCGATGTACGCCGTGGTCAACGAAGGCGGCACCGGCGGTCGCGCGCGGCTCAACATCCCCGGTGCTTCGCTCGCGGCCAAGACCGGCACCGCGCAGGTCCGCCGCATCACGATGGCTGAACGCGGCAGCGGCGTGCTGAGCAACGCGTCGTTACCGTTCAAGCTGCGCGACCACGCGCTGTTCGTCTGCTTCGCACCGGTCGAAAATCCGAAATACGCGGCCGGCATCGTGCTGGAACATGGCGGCCACACGGTGACCAACCTGGATACGCCGGGGATCGGGCGCGACATCATTACCTATCTGCTCGACCGCGATAAGGCGCTGGCCTCGCTCGCCGAGCTCGAGCCGACCTGGGGTGGCGACATCGCGACCCGCGCCGCGGCCGAGACAGCGGCGTACAAGAGCCAGATTTCCGCGCTCCAGGCCGTGCAGACCGAAACCGACGCGACCGCGCCGACCGATGCCCCCGCAGTCGAGGCCGCGACCGATGCCGCCAATTCCTCCGCCGCCGCGATCGCCAACACCGCCCTCCCTGCCGAACAGGGCTCTCACGAGGCCGATCAGTGAAGCAGAGCTCATCGGCGACGCGCGGCTTCATTCCCGAACCGCTCGCGCAATTTCCGTGGAAAGTCATTCTGCTGCTGATCGCGATCGGCGTGTTCGACGCGCTGGTCCTGTATTCGGCCGCCAATGGGCACGTGCAGCCCTGGGCGCTCAAGCAGGGCGTGCTGTTCTCGGTCTTCCTGGCCGCAGCGATGGTTATGTCGCGCGTGGGCGAGGATTTCTGGGGAATGATCAGCCTGCCCAGCTACGCACTCCTGTGCGTCGCCCTGATCGGTGTCGAATTGCTGGGCAAGGTCGCGGGCGGCAGCCAGCGATGGCTCGATTTGGGCTTTATCCGGCTCCAGCCGTCCGAGCTGATGAAGCCGTTCATCGTGCTCGCCCTGGCGCGCTTCTACGACCTGCTTCCCGCCAGCGAAACGCGCAAGTTCGTCGCAATCTGGCCCGCCTTGGTGCTGATCGGCCTGCCCGCGGCACTCGTGATGCTTCAGCCCGACCTCGGCACGGCGATGATGATCACGCTGGGCGGGATCGTCGTGGTGTTCCTCGCCGGGATCCCGTTACGGCTTTTTCTGGGCGGCGGTCTGGCGGCGGCGATTGCTGCCCCTCTCGCGTTCAATTTCGTGCTTCACGATTACCAGCGCAACCGCATCCTCATCTTCCTCAACCCGGAAAGCGATCCGCTCGGCACCGGCTATCATATCACCCAGTCGAAGATCGCGATCGGCTCCGGCGGCATCTGGGGCAAGGGATTCCTCAACGGATCGCAGAGTCACCTGGATTACCTTCCCGAAGGTCAGACCGACTTCGCGCTGGCGACGATGATGGAAGAATGGGGGTTGGTCGGCGGCGTTTTGCTGATCATGGCGTGGTTCGCGATCATCTGGTGGGCGATGGGGGTCGCGTTGCGCGCACAGGGCCGGTTCGCGCGACTGGCGGCGGCAGGGCTCGCGACCACCCTGTTCTTTTACGTGTCGATCAACATGGCCATGGTCATGGGCCTGGCGCCTGTGGTCGGCGTCCCGCTGCCGTTGATCAGCTATGGCGGATCGTCGCAGATGACGGTCATGTTGTGCATCGGCATCCTGATGTCGATCGACCGCAGCAGCCGCAAGCAATCGCGCTGGTAGAATTCGGCGCAAAAAGTGTTTGCAAAGCGCGGCGGCGATGCTAACCGCCCCACTCCCCGAACGGGGACCGCCTTTCCGGCATGGACGCATAGCTCAGTTGGTAGAGCAGCTGACTCTTAATCAGCGGGTCCTAGGTTCGAGCCCTAGTGCGTCCACCACCTTTTTTGGTGACTGAACTTAGCGTTCACCCTTTCAGACGCGATATAATCACGATCGAACACTACGCCCCCCGGCGGTCTTCGTGCGGGGAGGTGCGGCGATGCGAGACCTTGCCGCCAAAGAAGCTTTCGCACGCGGCGCGTGGTTGCTCGTCGCCTCGCGATCCAAGTCGGCGAAAAAGTCGGTGATGTCGCCGAATAAACGCGCTCGCGCCGTTGGTCCTTCGGCGAGATGGCCGAGGCCGGCATAGGTTTGCAGCGTAAACGGCCTGCCCAATTGTTCGCGAACGCCCTTGTCCATTTGCCGGTTCAAATATTCCAAGCCAAGGTCGAGGTCCGCATACGCCAACAGCATGCGTACGTTGGTGTTGCACATACGGACCAGCCAATCGACAGGCTCGTGACGTTTGCCGCGCAGTCGCACCAACCGCGGTGCGACGCGCCGCACCAGTCGATTGCGCGCGAGTGCGGGCGTAATCTGCCCTAGAAGGTGACGTTTTCGCTCTACTGAATCTGGCGTTTTCGGATCGGGCTGACGGTAGAGCGCGACGTTTATCGCCACCATCGCGCGCAGCTCAGGCACGACATCCGCCTGCATCATCGACCAGGCCCCGGCGCAAAAGCCGAGTGAATAGATCTGCTTGTATCCCGCCCCACGCAAATGCTCGATGGCGGCCAACACGTCGTGACCGCCGCTATCGGTGTAGAGTTCGCCGCCCTGCGCCGCATCGCCGCGACCGCTGGTGCCGAAACCGGCGAAGTCGAAGCGCAGGCTCGTCTTGCCGCGGCTCGCTTCGTCGCGGGCAAAATCGGCGAAGGTGCGGCCGGGACCGACGGTCGATACGAGTAGGCGCACGGGATGATCGCCGGCCGCGTTCACCGGTTCGCTCAGAACACCGGTCAGCCCGCTCGGGGCGATCTCCACGAACGTTTCGCGCACCAGGACGTCTTGATGGACGAACTCGATGACGGGGCGCGGCATTGGCCGTCGCAAGACCGGCTCGCCACTCACAGCCTGTTCGTCGTGCAGCACACGGCACCAGCGGGTAAGCGCTTGAATGTCTTCATACGGCATGGTCGGCTGGTCGGTGGCGCTGAACAGCCAGGGGTGGATCTGGGTCGATATCTGTTCCTGCACGATGATGCCGCGCTGGCTCAGGCGCGCCAACCAGGGCGCGTTGAGACCTTCGAGTGTCTCGCGCGACATTACGAAAGATGTTGCCGGCGTCTCGACCTCGCCCAGGTCAAGATGGGAGATGTGATCCAGCACCGAAGCAGGGATGCTGAAGCCGCCGATCGCGATCGTTCCCGCCGCCGCGGCATCGGCGTCCGTCGTCCGCTGCAGCATCTTGAGTTCGCGGACGTAGCGCCGCCCGTTGACGATCGGTGCCCAAGCGATCAGCGCGGCGAGCGGCTCGTCGACGAGCGCCTCCACCGCGAGCGGAACGCCGAGGCGAACGCCCACGACGATGACACGCGCGGCGCCACTGCACCGGGCGTGATGGACAGCCGCCTTGATACCGGCGCTCCAGCAGGCACCGATATCGGCGTCCTCGAGACGGCCGGCGCTCTGCGAACAGCCGTGCAGGTCCATCAATAAGGCAGGCAGTCCGGCATCGGCCAGCGACTCGGCGAGCGCGACAAGGCCACCGTTCATCGTCCGCTCTTCATGAACGATGCCAGGGACGATCACGACGACGGTAGAGGCGGCCGGGACCTGCAACGGCCAATACCAGGCTGCGCCGATGAAGCCGCTGTCCGTGTCGATCCAAATGTTTTGGCCGCGGCGCCGAGGGTCGGTCATCGCGGCACCTCGATCGTCGCGCCGGTCCAGGCGTTCAACGCCGATACGCTGACGCGTGCGGTCGGCCTGACATCGTCGGGTGACCGATTCAGAAGGATTGCTCGCGTTTCGCCGGGCGCCAAGTGGAAATATTCATCCTCGGCCACATAGCCGTCGGCGTCGAAATACACCGATTGTGCAACCGTACGGGCAGAGACCGAGAGAGCGATGCTCCCATCCGGCCGCTTTTCGATTCCTGCGATTTCAAGACCGACATCGCGGCGGCGGTGGGCTGACAAGCCGTCCGGAAAATAGAAAGCGCGGTCCAGCGTGCGGCCCGACGCGTCGCGCAGGGTCGCGGATACCAAGGCGTGTTCGGCGGGACCGAAACGGTAAGCCCGCGATACGTCGATGAAGCTATCGAACCATTCACCGATCGCCCAGCTGTCGCCGCCATGCGCCGGAACCGCGATGTCGCGGCCGCTGGATTGCAGGCGCAGGCCGTCGTCGCGGTACAGCGCGACCTCGACATTGGCCGCGAGTGGTTTGACCGGGTCGTTGACGACGTGCAGCGCGAGCCCGTTCGTGCCTTCGCCGGTAAGGAAGAGATGGATCGGCGCGGATGCGCGGCGCAAGCCGTGGAACGCGGCCTTGGGCATGCCCCGCTCGTCGAGCAGCCCCCAGCCCGCTCCCGCCCACAGATCGCGCAGGAACCAGACCAGTGCGCCGCGGCAGCCGGACGCCGGGCGTCGCCACTCGGACATGGTCGCTTGGATCACTTCGGCACCGACCGCGCGGCTGAGGTGCAGATAGCGATCGTAGTCGGTGCCGCGCAGTTCGACCGGATCGACGCCGTAGAGCTGCTGCAAATAATGGTCCCGGACGTCCTCGAAATCCCAGCCAGCGCCGAGGTCGCGCGGAGTCCGGGCCTTCCAGCCGGGGTGATGGCTGCGCAGTGAGGTACCGCCCGGCATTCGGGCGATCGTCGCCGGCTGCGGCACGTTCGCGATCGCGAGGCACTCGCTTGCGAAGCGCAAACCGGAACGGCGCGCGTCTTCCATCGGCCGCAGATACGCGCCGACGCCGTAATAGGAGGTCGTGCCGGCGTCGTTTTGATGTGGAAACGCGCCACCATGCGCGCTGGAGGGCCAGTATTTGGCTCCCGGACAATAGCGCTGGGCAAGTTCGGCGAGCTCCTCGTCGAACAACGGCTGCGACCATGCCTCACGCGGGGCGCCCCACATCGCGGCCTGCTGCCCGGCTTCGCTGTTGCCGCAGATCACCGCGAGCGAAGGATGCGCTTGCCAGCGGGCGAGTTGCTGCTGCGCCTCTTCCCGCACCGAAGCCACGAAGTGCTCGTCGTCGGCGGGGTAATCCATGTTCGCGAACATGAAATCCTGCCAGACCAGCAGGCCGAGTTCGTCGCAAGCCGCGAAGAAGGCGTCGTCTTCATAGACTATGCAGCCATTGACGCGGAGCATGTTGAGGCCAGCCGCCTGCACTTGGGCAAGCGCCGCGCGGGTCGCTTCGGGAAGCGCCGCCGGGCTGACGACGTCGAGCGGTGTCCAGTTCGCACCGCGGCAGAAGATCGGAACGCCATTGACGCTAAGCGCGAAATCGCCGTCGGCGGTGTCCACGGTCAACGTTCGGAAGCCGACGTTGCCGAGGTCCACGATCACGGCATCCGCACCTCCGGCGGACTCGACGACGAGTTCGGCAGTGTACAGCGCCGGCTCCCCATGGGTATGCGGCCACCACAGAGCGACTTCGGGGATCGTTAGCGAGACGGCGTAAGTGGCGTCGTTGTCGGCTTGCGCGGCCGTTGCTTCGTAAGAAACGCCATTCCGGCTGACCCGCAACGTGACCGTTTCGATACGGCCGGCTTCACCGAGCGGCGCAAGTTCCACGCTCAAACTAACCCGCCCGACGCTGCCGTCGAGTTCACTGTGCAATCGCACCGCCGATACATCGACGCTGGTGCGGTCGATCCATTCGATGGCACGCCAGGGTCCGATCGCCGGCGCCGGCGGCGACCAGCCCGGCGTGTGCCCGAGCAGGCTGACGCGTGCCCAGCGAAGTTGTTGATGCTCGACCATCGGCGCGCGCCAGCGTGGCCGCGGGCGGCGATGCGCAAGGAATGCATCGAGCGACGCGAACCGCATCAGCAATTCGTTCTCGCCGTCGATCAGCGACGGTACCGCGCATTCATGGGCGACGTGCATGTTGTCGCTGATCAACAGGAGCACACCGTTCAGCCAGATACTGCACTCGCCGGCCAATCCACCGAACGCCAAATAAGGCATCGACGATGCTGAATCGAAGTGAGCGCGGAACCACCAATCGCCGGCGTCGAACCACTTGGGCGGCCCGTCGAGCGACCACCGCCCGGCACGCCGCAGCGCCCCGGCAACGGTATCGGGCGCATCGATCGGCAGCCAGTCCGTTGCGGGAACATCGGCGAGTTGGGCAGGCGTTTCAATCGCGCCCGCCGGCGTCTCGCAGAGCGTCCAGCGCGCATCCAGGGGTGCGCGACGGTGAGAAGAGACGCCTAGAATACGGCCCCCCATCATGCGCTCAGGTCCCGCCGATGGTGACCAGGGCGTCGCGGATCGAAGCGATGCTGACGAAAACGCTGCGATTGAGCATCTCGTCCGGGAATTCGACGTCGAACTCGCCTTCCAGCGCCAGCATCACGTTGACCGTGGCGTGCGATGTCATGCCGGCCTCGTACAGATCGTCATTGCCGCTCGGCGACAGCGCATCGACCGGGAAGCGGCCGTGCTTGACGAGCACCTCGCGAATGCGAGCGTCGAAATTGTCGTGAGGGATGGGCATGGCGAGCAACGTCGTTTAGTCCGCGAAATGAAAACTGAAAAGTTAGGTAACGCGCAGAGGTTGAAATTCCATTTACTCTAAACCCGGCGGAGAGATTGGCGCCAAAGCGGACCATTTACCGTTGCGTCCGCGCTGGGCTCAATCGAGCCTTCAGTTCCGTACAATGCTGCTCCGCCAAATGGTGGCGGATACTCACCGGGAACGAAATCGCGCTATCATCGGAAGCCGGCCACGCTCCAAGTAAACTTTTCGAGCTGTCCTTTAGGAATAATTGAACTGCGCGGACTATAACTTCTGATCGAGAAAGACGGGGCTCTCGTGATGCAAGGCCAGGAATTCGATGAACTGCTCGCCGCGGTGCGCAAGATCGCGACCGACGTCGCGGCCCGTCATGCGAACGACGTCGATGCCCAAGCACGGTTCCCGCACGAATCCGTCGCGGCACTGCGCGAGTTGAAGGTTCTTTCCGCGGCCGTCCCGGCCTCGTTCGGCGGCTACGGTTGCTCGATGGTGCAGCAGGCTCAGCTATGCGCCGCGATGGCGCACGGCTGTTCGGCCAGCGGCATGGTGCTGGCGATGCATTTGATCGAAGTCGCCTGCATCGCTCGTCACGGCATGGAATCGCCATACTTCGTCGACGTTTTGAAGCGGATCGTCGCCGACCAGACGCTGATCGCGTCGGTCACGTCTGAAGTCGGCACGTCGGGCGACACGCGCTCCAGCATTTGCGCGGTGCAGCGCGACGGCGATCGTTTCACGCTGGAAAAGGCCGCGACGACCGTCTCCTACGGACAGCATGCCGACGCCTTGCTCGTCACGGCGCGGCGCGCGCCTGATGCGGCCGCGAGCGATCAAGTCCTCGTATACCTTGAGAAGGGCGACTACACACTCACCCCGACCTCGGCATGGGATACGCTGGGCATGCGGGGCACCTGCAGCCCGGGCGGCCAGTTGACCGCGCAAGGGCCGATCGAGCGCATCGTGCCCGGAAGCTTCGCCGATTCATCCGCGCAGACAATGGTGCCTTACTCGCACATCCTGTGGTCCGCTTTGTGGTGGGGGATCGCCGCCGACGCGGTCTCGCGCGCGGCTGCCTTCATTCGCGCCGCCGCGCGTCGCAATCCCGGCGTGACGCCGCCTGCCGCCGGCACCCTCGCGCTCGCGACCGCCGAGCTGCAGGCGATGCATCATCACTGGCTGCAGAGCGCGGCCGCGTTCGACGCGATCGCGGACGATCGGGACGCCCTGATGGCGATGGGCTGGGCGCTCAAGATGAACAATCAGAAGATCCAGGCGTCGGAGGCCGCCCCACGTATCGTGCACCAGGCGCTACAGGTGATCGGCGTGATGGGATACAAGAACGATTCCCCCTTCAGTGTCGGCCGCCATTATCGCGACAGCCTCTCCGCCGCGCTGATGATCTCCAACGAGCGTCTGGCCGAAAAAAGCGCATCCATGCTCCTCGTCCTGAAGGACGCCTGAGATGACCGACGCGACCGGACCGACCTACGACATCGACAGCTTCTATCAGGGGCTGGTCGAGCATGGCCTGATCATCCCGTCGGAAATACAGGGGGGCTACGGCCGGGGCGCGGTGTTCGAAGATATATTAGAGCGTTTCAACGATCTCGTTTCGCGCACCGCGAAGGACGACGGCGCCGAACCGATGATGTTTCCGCCGATCGTCCCGCGCACGCTGATCGAGAAGGTCGGCTATATGGACAACTTTCCGCATCTGTGCGGTTCGATCAGCAGTTTCTTCGGTGGCGAAAAGGATGCGCGCGCGCTCAGCGAGTGCGTTCATGCGGGCGAGCGCTGGGAGGACAGGCTCGACCCGACCGAGGCCATGCTGACCCCGGCGGCCTGCTACCCGGTATATCCGACATTTGCCGGTACGCTGCCTGCGGGCGGGCGCCTCGCGACGCTGACGGGCTGGGTCTATCGCCACGAGCCCTCGCCGGAGCCGACCCGGTTGCAGGCGTTCCGCATGCGCGAGTTCATCCGCGTGGGGACGGTCGATCAGGTCGTGGCATGGCGCAACGCCTGGCTCGAGCGCGGCCTGTCGCTGCTGAAGTCCCTCCAGCTACCGGTCGCGAGCGACGTCGCGAATGACCCCTTCTTCGGCCGCGCCGGCAAAATGATGGCCGCCAGTCAGCGGGACCAGCGGCTGAAGTTCGAAATCCTGTGCCCGGTGATTTCCGCGGATAACCCGACCGCGATCTGCTCGTTCAACTGGCACCAGGATCATTTCAGCGCCACCTTCGACATCAAGACGTCGGATGGCGAGGTGGCGAGCACCGCCTGCCTCGGCTTCGGTCTGGAACGCGTGACGCTCGCGCTGATCAAGACCCACGGCTTCGATCCGGCAACATGGCCGGCCGAGGTCCGCGCGCTGCTGTGGCCGTGACACGCGTCGTCGCGCTGCACGGCCTCGACGCCGGCGCGCACGACGCGCATCGACTGCACGCGCCCGACCGCATCTGGCCCGAGACGAATTGCTACGCCGATCTGTGGATCGAGCTGTTGCACGCGCAAGGCATGGATCCGCACGCGATGCTGCCATGCGTCTTCGGGCTCGATTTCGAAGGCGATCAATGGACATTCTTCAAGCCGTCGCTGGCCGATCTGCGAACGCTTTACGGCATCGACGTTCAGGAACTGACGCTCTGGCGCCCGTTGTTGGACCATGCGCTCGAACATGTCGGCGCGGGCAAGCTGGTTAGCGTGGAGGTCGATTCGTGGTGGCTGCCGGACACGGCCGGCACCGACTATCGCGAGGAGCATGGCAAGACGACGATCGTGATCAACGACGTCGATATCGCGGCGCGGCGCCTTCGCTATTTCCACAACGCCGGCTATTTCACGTTGGACGGCGAGGACTTTGCCAGGACGTTCTGGTTGGACGGTGAAGCGCCGATATTGCCGACATACGCCGAACTGATCCGCATCGATCGCGCGGTCGTTCGCGACACCGCCACACTTCGCGCGCTGTCGCGTGGGCTCCTCGGCGAGCAACTGAATTGGCGCCCGGCGGACAACCCGGTCGAACGCTTCCGATCGCGATTCGACGCCGACCTGCCCGCGTTGCAGGAGGCAGGATTGGCCCAGTATCACAAATGGGCTTTCGCCGGACTGCGCCAGCTCGGCGCCGCGTCAGCGCTCGCGGCGGAATTCCTGCGCTGGCAATGGGCAGACGAAGCTCCGGAGAACGCCATACAGGCTTTCGAACGTATCGCGACCCTGGCGAAGACGCTGACGCTGAAATCCGCCCGCGCCGTCAATTCCGGCCGGCCGCTCGACGCGACGGAGAGCTTCGACGAAATGGCCGAGGCGTGGCAGATCGCAATGGACGGGACCATCGCGGCACTTGCCAGGTCCGGCGCCGACGAAGCGTGATGCCGGTACTATCGGCGTCGGTGGCGAGCGATGGAGCGGCCTCGGCACCGCCGATATTGGCTGCCGATTCCGATGACCGCGGGACCCTCCTGTCTGTTCAGATATTACGGTTCCTCGCGGCGTTCGGCGTGGCGGTCTATCACGCGCATCTGCATCTAGCCGCCGTGCAGCCGGGCTATCGATCGGGCATTGAGGATCGCATCTTCCAGGTGGGCGCCAGCGGCGTCCATGTCTTCTTCGTCATCAGCGGCTTCGTCATGGTCTTCACGTCGTTCAGAGGCGGCCGGTCGCTGAGCCCGCGACAGTTCCTGGAACGACGCTTTTTTCGCATCTATCCGATATATTGGCTGTTCGCGGCGGTGTATGTCGTGACGCACTGGGCCCTCGGCTCCCCCTATGCACTGTCGTCGTCAGACTATGTCGGTGCGATCCTGCTCCTGCCGACATTCGCCGCCATGATCATCGGCTCCGGCTGGACGCTCACGTACGAAGTCTATTTCTATCTGGCCTTCGGCGTTGCTTTAGCGCTCGGGCGCCGGACCGGGCTCGCACTCCTTACCGCATTCTTCGCGAGTAGCGCGGTGGCGGGTGCCGTGTTCCATCTCCAGGGTCCGGTCCTATCCATCTTGACCAATGCGCTACTGCTCGAATTCCTGGCCGGATGCGCACTTGGCCTGATCTACCGACGCGTCGCGGTACCCATACTCTTGGGGTATATCATGCTGATCGTCGGCGGAGGTGGGCTCGTGGCGAGCGAAATGTTCGCTCCAGAGTGGTTCCCTCTGACGCTAGCCCTCGCCCCGTTTTCAGCACTTCTCGTCGCGGGCGCGCTTACCCTTGAACGACAGATCAGCGCACCCGTGACGCACCTGCTCGCACGGCTCGGCGACAGTTCTTATACTTTGTATTTGCTGCATATTCTGGTGATCGACCTGCTACTCGAGATCTCGCCGGTTGCAGCGTTCGGCCGGCATTCGAACGCCTCAGCCTTGTTGGCGGTTCCCTTCGCGGTTGCAGCAACGGCCCTAGCGGTGGTCGGGCATCGCGTAGTAGAGCTGCCCCTGCTCCGATGGTTTCGACGGGCCGTACTGAAGACAGCGCCGATCACCACACTTAACTAAATGTTAACCATTTCCTTCAACACTTTTTAACATGCTGGGACGCGCTATTCGATCAGGCCGCCATGCCTGCCTCCTCGTCGCCTTCGCCTTGTCGGCATGTGGCGGCTTTGGCGCATCGACCGACGTAACCGCGGCGGCGATCGATCCGGCTCCCAGTCCGACGTCCGATCCGGGAACGGCTCCAACCCCGGCGCCGACGACCGCGGGTATCGCGTCGCCGTCGTTGCAAGGACTGGCAAAGGTATCGTCCGGCCTAAGCCTTCAGGATTACCTGCAGCCGTCATGGGGCACCGGCGACGTGCCGGGATCGATGGCACCCGACGATGTGGGAGCATTCCGCTTTTTGTGCGCGCCGTCGCACAACGCCTATGACGATCCGATCGTGTATCCGGGGCAACCGGGCAAATCGCACCTCCATACGTTCTTCGGCAACACCAAGACCGATGCCGGTTCTACCTATGAATCGCTGCGGACGACCGGCGACAGCAGTTGCAACGACATGCTCAACCGTTCGGCCTATTGGGTCCCGGCGATGATGAACGGCGCGGGCAAGGTCGTGATGCCCGATGGCCTGGCGGTCTATTACAAGCGCTATCCGGTGACCGACGCGCGCTGCACGACGTTCGCGACGGCTTGCCTGCCGCTGCCACGTGGCCTGCGCTATGTCTTCGGGTACAACATGCTCGACCCGTCGAGCACGCCGACCGACACTACCAAGCGTTGGTGGAATTGCGACGGGCCCGGCGCCACGACCGGTCACTTCGCGACGATCGCGGAGGCGTTGCGCGGCTGCCCGACCGGCGATCGCATCGGTGCCGTTCTGGTGGCGCCCGATTGCTGGAACGGTACGCAACTCGACAGCCCGGACCATCGCAGCCACATGGCGTACCGCGTACAGGACGGCCAGGGACACGCCGTCTGCCCGAAAACGCACCCCTATATCATTCCCGAATTCCAGCTCGGCGTTTGGTATTCTACCGACGCGACCACGAAGAACTGGTACCTCGCCTCGGATCGCATGGCCGGCATGGCCGATATGGAACCGGGTTCGACCATCCATGCCGATTGGTTCGGCGCGTGGGACGACAGTGTGATCGATCTCTGGACCGCGAATTGCATCAACAAGATGCTGAGCTGTTCGGGCGGTGACCTCGGCAACGGTCAGCAGCTGAAATTATTGACGGGCTATAGCCCGACGACGACGACAACGCTCGCCGACATCCCGGCAAGACCATAGCGGCCTGGTATTCCGGGATTGCAGGCGCCCAGACCGTCCTGCCCAAACGAGCACGATCACAATCGATTAGCCTTGATTGCCCCTATCGCTCACGGCGAAATCGGTTAGCTTCCCTGTGCGACAAGAGGGAGGCAGCGATGCGCGTTGGTACGATCCTGGTGCTTTTGATGACGCCGGCGGCCGCCGCCGCCCAGACCGCGCCGCAGCCGTCGGCACAGGGCGACGTGTCTGTCACGATTTACAACAACAACCAGGCGCTGGTGCAGGACACGCGCAACCTGGCGCTGATCAAGGGACCGAACCGCATCGAGTTTCCCGACGTCGCCAACAACATCCGTCCGGAAACCGTCCGGCTGTCGCTCGCCGATTCGACGATCATCGAACAGAATTTCGACTTCGATCTGCTCAGTCCGGCGGCGCTGCTGCAGAAGGCGGTGGGCCAGACTATCACGATCATCCGCACCAACCCCGCGACCGGCGTGGAGACGCGCGAACGTGCCAAGGTGCTCGCCAACAATGGCGGCGTGGTGCTCCAGATCGGCACCAATATCGAAGTGTTGCGCGACGACGGCCTGCCGGTCCGCGTGGTGTACGATTCGATCCCGCCCAACCTGCGCGCGCGCCCTACCCTCTCGGTATCGGTCGATAGCGGCGCGGCCGGCAAGCGCGCGGGTACGCTCAGCTATCTGACCACCGGTCTCGGCTGGAATGCCGACTATGTCGCGCTGTTCGACGAGACGAAGGGCGTGATCGATGTCCAGGGTTGGGTGACGCTGCGCAACACGAACAACGTTGCCTTCGACAATGCCGAGACCGTCCTGGTGGCAGGTGCGCCCGGCGAAGGGCGCAACGGCAGCGCTGGGCTCGCGCCCGGCTCGCTCGCCGGCACCGAAACCTCCAAACGCCAGCGGCTCGGCGACTTCTACCTCTACCCGATCGATCGCCGGCTGACGATCGCCCCCAACCAGCAGAAGCAGGTCAGCTTCCTGTCGGTGGGTAATGTGCCGGCGAAGAAGATCTACCGGTACCGGAACGACTGGCTGCAGGAATCAAAAGATTCGATCAGCGCGACGTCGGTCCTGAGCTTTTCGAGCTCGAAGGCGGGCGGTCTCGGGGACGCGCTGCCGGCGGGCGCGGTTCGCGTCTATATCCGCGACTCCAAGGGCCAGCCGCAATTCATCGGCGAGAACCAGATCGACCATACACCGATGGGGTCGATGCTCGACATTCCAACCGGCAGCGCCTTCGACATCAAGGTCAAACCCGAGCTCGTGAAGCGCGAACCGATCAGCGGCGAGCTGTGGCGGCGTAGCATCGAGTATCGCGTCTCGTTCACCAGCGACAAGCCGGGGGAGGTCGCCGTCTCGAAATCGGTTACCTACGAAAGCCGGACGTTCTGGCGGACCAGCATGAAGTACACGCTGACGAACGCGCGTCCCAACCCGGTGACCGTCGAGCTGATCCAGGGCGGGCTCGCACAGGATTGGTGGTGGTGGGGCGATTGGGACGTCCGCGTGCCGAACGAAAGCATCAAGGGCGAACAACGCTCGCGCGACGAACGCGTTTGGAAAGTGGACGTGCCGGCGAACGGCACCGTCGTTGTGACCGCCGACTTCGACACGCGCTGGTAACCAAGTCGCGTGCGCAAGCTCGTCGTCTGGTTCCTCGCGACGCTATTCGCGGCTGCGCCCCCGGCGGCGGCGCAGACGATCGTCACGTCGGCCGGGCCCGACCACGTCTCGGTGACGCTCTATCGCGCACCGAACCGCGGACCCGAGGACGCGGTCGATCGCGACGATCCTGAAGGTTATGCTTTGGTCACGGAAACGCGCGCCGTCACCATCCCTGCCGGCGACGCGGTCATCCGGTTCGAGGGCGTCGCGGGCAACATCCTGCCGGAGAGCGCGCTGATCGCCGGCCTGCCCAACGGGGTCGAGGAGAAGAACCTTGATGCCAACCTGCTCAGTCCGCGCTCGCTGTTCGACCGCGCGCTGGGCCGGCGCGTCATGGTGCGGCGGACCGATCCGGGCACCGGCAAGGTCCAGTATCTGCAGGCGACGTTACGATCGTCGTCCGAAGGCGCCGCCGTGCTGCAGTTTTCGGGCGATTATGGCGACCTCAGATGCTCTGGCATGCCCGAAACGCTGATCTATGCCGGCATCCCGCCGGGACTGTCGGCACGGCCTACCCTATCGGTCCGCACGCATAGCGCGAGCGAGCAAAAGCTGACGCTCACCTTGTCCTATCTCGCCGGCGGCTTCGACTGGCAGGCGGACTATGTCGTGACCATGCGCCCTGATGGCCGGAGCGCCGACCTTTTCGCCTGGATCACGTTGGCGTCCAGCGACGTCACGAACTTTCCCGACGCCGATCTGCAGGTCGTCGCCGGCAAACCCAACCGCAACGAAGATCAGCCGAGCTTCGGGCCCGACGCAGGGGACCTCAGCCTCAAATGCTGGCCGATGCCGGACTATGACTATCGCTCGCCCGAACCGCCGCCACCGCCGGCGCTGCCATCCGCGATGATCGAGTCGGAAAGCATGGACATCGTCATAACCGGCAGCCTGATCCAGCGCCGCGGCGCAATGTCGTCGCCCATCGCGATAACAGCGAGCGCCGAGCAACTCGGCGACCTCAAGCTCTACCGCTTCCCGCGACGCGTCACGGTCGCATCGAACGGACAGAAGCAGGTGGGCATGCTGAACAAGCCCAAGATTAAACTGCTTCCGATCTATCGCAGCACCATCCGCGGCGACGGTGATTATGCACAAACCGAATTCCTGCTCCGGAGTAAAAACGTCACCGCGAATGGGTTGGGCGTGCCGCTGCCCGCGGGCAAGGCCGCGATCTTCGCCAACGCCCAGGGACGTACCTTGATGGTCGGCGAAGCATCGATCGACGACAAGACGATCGGGGAGGATATCGAATTCTCGATGGGCGAGCCCGGCGCGGTCGATGCAGACATCGATACCGTTCGTGAAAAGGACAAAACGATCCGCTACGACCTGACCGTCACCAACGCCAATGCGTGGCCGATCGATTACGAAGCGAGCTTCGACATTTCCGCCGATTACAAGTTGCGCTCACCCAGCGCTAAGCTTGGTCGCAAGGATAGCCGCCCATTATGGACCACCCGCATTCCCGCGAACGGCAAGGTGAAGCTGAGCTATACGATCGTCGAACAAGACGAGGAAGATAACTGACCGCTCGCCTATCCCGCCTTTCGCGCGCTAAAGAAACGCTGGGCTGCACGCCCGACACCTGTCCCTATGTAGGCCCCGAAAACCGCGTGTAATTTCCGCGAGGGCGGCTAGGTTCGCGCTCGCAAAGGGCAAGATGATGGCGACCAGGGCCGTGGCTCAGACTTTCGATACGGCCGTCCACGCGCCGCTCACGCATCTGCAGCGGCTCGAGGCGGAGAGTATCCAGATCCTGCGCGAGGTCGTGGCCGAGGCGGAGCGTCCGGTGATGCTCTATTCGGTGGGCAAGGACAGCGCGGTGATGCTGCATCTGGCGAAGAAGGCGTTCTACCCGGCGCCCCCGCCCTTCCCGTTGCTCCACGTCGATACGACCTGGAAATTCCGCGCGATGTATGCGCTCCGCGACAAGGCGGCGCGCGATGCCGGGATGGAATTGCTCGTCCATCAGAACCCGGAAGCCGCCGCGCGCGGGATCAATCCGTTCGATCATGGCGGGCTGCATACCGACATGTGGAAGACCGAAGGTTTGAAGCAGGCGCTCGACCAATACGGGTTCGACGCGGCGTTTGGCGGGGCGCGGCGCGACGAGGAGAAGAGCCGCGCCAAGGAGCGCGTGTTCAGCTTCCGCTCGGCCAGCCATCGCTGGGACCCGAAGGCGCAACGGCCCGAACTGTGGAACCTCTACAACGCGAAGAAGGCCAAAGGCGAAAGCATCCGCGTCTTCCCGCTGTCGAATTGGACCGAGCTCGACATCTGGCAATATATCGATCTTGAAGGGATTGAGATCGTCCCGCTCTATTTCGCCGCGCCGCGCCCGACGGTCGAGCGCGACGGTATGTTGCTGATGGTCGACGACGAACGCTTCCAGCTCGCGCCCGGCGAGGTGCCGGTCGAACGATCGATCCGTTTCCGCACGCTCGGCTGCTACCCGCTGACCGGCGCGGTCGAGAGCGAGGCGGCGACGTTGCCCGCAATCATCCAGGAAATGCTGCTGACGACGACGAGCGAGCGTCAGGGTCGCGCGATCGATCACGACCAGGCGGCGTCGATGGAGAAGAAGAAGCAGGAGGGCTATTTTTGACGCGCCACGGAATGCGCAGCGTTCCGAAGCGTCAACCCCGGCGCAGGCCGGGGTCGTGCGCCTCATTCGCGCCCTATCGACCGCTAGCGGCCCCGGCCTACGCCGGGGCGACGGAATGAGTGATGACGACTAGTTTCCGCCCCGACGCGCTGATCGCGCAGGATATCGACGCGTATCTCGCGCAGCACCAGCGCAAGACGCTGCTGCGCTTCATCACGTGCGGGTCGGTCGATGACGGCAAGTCCACGCTGATCGGGCGGCTGCTCTACGACAGCAGGATGATCTTCGACGACCAGCTCGCCGCGCTGGAAGCGGACAGCAAGCGCGTCGGCACGCAGGGGCAGGAGATCGATTTCGCGCTGCTGGTCGATGGCCTCGCCGCCGAGCGCGAACAAGGGATCACGATCGACGTCGCCTATCGCTTCTTCGCGACTGAAAAGCGCAAGTTCATCGTCGCCGATACGCCGGGCCACGAGCAATACACCCGCAACATGGTGACCGGCGCATCGACCGCCGACCTCGCCGTGATCCTGATCGACGCGCGCAAGGGCGTGCTGACGCAGACACGGCGGCATTCCTACCTCGCGCACCTGATCGGCATCCGCCACGTCGTGCTGGCGGTGAACAAGATGGACTTGGTCGGCTACGACCAGGCCATCTACGACGCGATCGTCGCCGATTACGCCGCGTTTGCTAAGAGCATCGGCATCGCCGCGTTCACGCCGATCCCGATCTCGGGGTTCAAGGGCGACAACGTCACCGCCCCCTCCTCCAACACACCCTGGTATGCTGGCCCCAGCCTGATCGAGCATCTCGAGACGATCGAGCTCGACGCCGATACCGACCGCGCGAAACCGTTCCGGATGGCGGTGCAGTGGGTCAGCCGCCCCAATATAGACTTCCGGGGGTTCGCCGGGACGATCGCAGCGGGGACGATCGCGCCGGGCAACGCGGTCCGCGTGCTGCCATCCGGCAAGACCTCGACCGTCGCGCGGATCGTGACGTTCGATGGCGACCTCGACATCGCGGTCGCCGGCCAGTCGGTCACGCTTACGCTGGCCGACGAGATCGACTGTTCGCGCGGCGACGTCATCGCGATCGCCGACGCCTCGCCGCAAGTCGCGGATCAGTTCGAAGCGACGATCGTGTGGATGGCGGACGACGCGCTGCTGCCCGGCCGCGGCTACTGGCTGAAGCTCGGCACGCAGACCGTCACCGCGCAAGTCCACGCGCCCAAATATCAAGTCAACGTCAACACGCTGGAGCAGGTCGCCGCGAAGACGCTCGACCTCAACGCGATCGGCGTCGCCAACCTCGTCACCGACAAGCCGATCGTGTTCGAACCCTATGCCGACAGCCGTGAGCTGGGCGGCTTCATCCTGATCGACAAGCTAACCAACGCGACGGTCGCCGCCGGCATGCTGCACTTCGCGCTGCGCCGCGCCCGCGACGTTCACTGGCAGTCTGTCGATGTGACTCGCGCCGCGCACGCGCAGCAAAAGGGCCAGGAGCCGAAGGTGCTGTGGTTCACCGGCCTGTCGGGGTCGGGCAAATCGACCATCGCCAATCTGGTCGAGAAGAAGCTGTTCGCGCTTGGACGGCATTCGTATTTGCTCGACGGCGACAACGTCCGTCATGGGCTGAACAAGGATCTCGGCTTCAACGACGCCGATCGGATCGAGAACATCCGTCGCGTCGGCGAAGTCGCCAAGCTAATGACCGACGCCGGGTTGATCGTCCTGACCGCGTTCATCTCTCCCTTCCGCGCCGAGCGGGAACTCGTCCGCGCGATGCTGCCCGCGGGCGATTTCGTCGAGATTTTCGTCGACACGCCGTTGGCGGTTGCGGAGGCACGCGACGTAAAGGGCCTCTACAAAAAAGCGCGCACCGGCGAGATCGCCAACTTCACCGGCATTTCCAGTCCCTACGAGGCCCCCGAGCGTCCAGACATTCGGGTCGATACCACAGCAGAGACCCCCGAGGCCGCCGCCGAGCGTATCGTCGAACACATCATGGGCGTGTGGAGCCCCGACCTGTGAGCGACGGCGATTTCGCCGCGCAGATCGCCGAGGCGGCGGGCAAGCTGCTGCAGGAAGTGCGCGCGTCGCAGGATTGGGAGCCCAAGGCATTGGGCAAAGCGGGCGATCACGCCGCGAACGATCTCCTGTGCCACGCCATCACCACCGAACGCCCCGACGACGGCCTGCTGTCCGAAGAGCGCAAGTGCGACGGTTCGCGCATGGCCAAGTCGCGCGTGTGGATCATCGATCCGGTCGACGGGACGCGCGAATATGGCGAGGCGCGCGACGATTGGGCGGTGCATGTCGCGTTGTGCATCGACGGTGCACCGGTGCTCGGCGCTGTCGCGTTACCCGATGCCGGCCTGCTGCTGCGCTCGGACGCGGCCCCTGCCCTCGGCCCGCTCAACCATCCGCCGCGCATGGTGGTCAGCCGCACGCGACCCGCCGCCGAAGCGGTCGCGGTGGCGGAAGCGATCGGCGCCGACCTCGTGCCGATGGGGTCGGCGGGCGCGAAGGCGATGGCGGTGGTGCGCGGGACTGCCGACATCTACCTTCACTCGGGCGGACAGCATGAGTGGGACAGCGCCGCGCCGGTCGCCGTGGCGCTCGCCGCCGGCCTGCATTGCGCGCGGCTCGACGGGACGCCGCTCATCTACAATTGCGACGACACCTACGTTCACGACTTGCTGATCTGCCGGAAGGAACTGGTCAGTGCAGTAACCGGCGCCTTGGTCAATTCGACAACAGGGAACGGCTGAACTCCGCACTTTCCCTAGCAGTTTTTGCATTTTCCGAATTTGCGTTATGCTGACGGCGAGAGCCGAAGGAGAGACGCGACATGGCATGGGATTTCGAAACCGACCCCGACTTTCAGGAAAAGCTCGACTGGATGGACGGCTTCGTCCGCGACGAGGTCGAGCCTCTCTCCTTCCTCGGCCTGCACCCGGCCGATGTGAAGAACCCCAAGCGCAACGCGCTCGTCCGCCCCTTGCAGGAACAGGTCAAAGCCAAGGGCCTGTGGGCCTGTCATCTCGGTCCCGACCTTGGCGGCCAGGGCTACGGCCAGGTCAAGCTCGGACTCATGAACGAAATCCTTGGCCGTGCGGGCTTCGCGCCCAGCGTGTTCGGCTGCCAGGCGCCCGACACCGGCAATGCGGAGATCATCGCGCATTACGGCACGCCCGAGCAGAAGGAACGCTACCTCAAGCCGCTGCTCAACAACGAGATCGTCAGCGCCTTTTCCATGACCGAGCCTCAAGGAGGGTCCGACCCGACCGGCTTCGTCACGCGCGCCGAGCTCGACGGCGACGAATGGGTGATCAATGGCGAGAAATGGTTCTCGACCAACGCCAAATGGTCCGATCTGCTCGTCGTCATGGCGGTCACTGACCCAAATGCCGAGGAGCGGCATAAGCGCACGTCGATGTTCCTCGTCCCGACAGACACGCCCGGCGTCGAAATCTTGCGCAACGTCAGCGTCTGGGGCGGCCAGGACGGAAGCGAGGGCTATGTGCGCTACACCGACGTCCGCATCCCTGCCGATCACCTGCTCGGCGAGCGCGGCGGCGCGTTCGTCATCTCGCAGACCCGGCTCGGCGGCGGGCGCATCCATCACGCGATGCGCACTGTCGGCGCCTGCAAGAAAGCGCTCGACCTGATGTGCCGCCGTGCGGTCAGCCGCAAAACGCGCGAGGGCACGATCTCCGACAAGCAGATGGTGCGCATGCACATCGCCGACAGCTATATCGAGCTCGAGCAGTTCAAGCTCTACGTGCTCAAGACCGCGTGGATGATCGACAAATACAAGGATTATCGGAAGGTTCGAAAGGACATCGCCGCGATCAAGGCGCTGATGCCCAAAGTCTATCACGACATTGCCGCGCGGGCGTTGCACATCCATGGCGCGCTGGGCGTGTCGAACGAGATGCCGTTTGCGGGGCAAGTGATCGGCGCGTTCGTGATGGGCATCGCCGACGGCCCGACCGAGGTGCACAAGGAAACCGTCGCGAAGCAGCATCTGCGCGCCTATCGCGGAGTCAACGACCCGATCTTCCCCGAATATTCGATCCCCAATCTGCGCGACGCGGCGCGGGCGCGGTTCGACATGGAGCAGCTGGTCGCGGCGGAATAATCCGGCGAGTCTATCCCTGCTTCGTTCGTGCTGAGCCTGTCTAAGCGCGTGTAGCGAACACGCCCTTCGACAAGCTCAGGGCGAACGGTTTAGATTGCCTCGAAGGAGGACCTCGATGCCCATCTACGAACTCGACGGAAAAGTCCCGGTCATCGGCAAGGGCGTGTGGGTCGCGCCCGACGCGCACGTGATCGGCGAGGTCGTGCTGGGGGACGATGTCGGCGTGTGGTTCGGCACCGTGATCCGCGGCGACACGTCGCTGATCACCGTCGGCGACCGGACCAACGTGCAGGACGGCAGCATGCTGCATTCCGATTACGGCGTGCCGCTGACGATCGGCGTGGAGTGTACGATCGGCCACCACGCGATCCTGCACGGCTGCACGATCGGCGACCGCGTGCTGGTCGGGATGGGCGCAACCTTGCTCAACCAGGCGGTGATCGGCGACGAATGCGTGATCGGTGCGAGCGCGCTGGTCACCGAAGGCAAGAGTTTCGACCCGGGCAGCCTGATCGTCGGCAGCCCGGCGCGAAGCATCAAGGTGCTCGACGCCGACAAGCGCGCGTTCCTGAAGGCGTCGGCGGCGCACTATGTGGAGAATGCGCACCGCTTCGCCAGGGGTCTCAAGCGAATCGACTAGTCAGGCCGTCACCCCGACCGCAGCCGGGGTGACGATAGGATCAGTTCCCCGCCCAGGCCGTCACGCCAGGCCGCAGACGGTCCGCGATCGCTTTGCGAACCGCGATCGTCGCGATCGTACGCTTGGCACCCCCGCGCGCCGCCTCTTCCTGATATTTTTCGGCATAGGCCTGAATCTTGCCCGGCATCGCCGGATCGTTCGAGCCGGCACCGAGGCTCGGAATGAACGCCGCGCGCGAGTTCGCCTCGACCAGGCTATCGACTAGCGCCCGGTTGGCGACCGCGAAATCGAACGCCATGTCGGGGTGTCCGCCGGCCACCGCCCGCAGGATCAACGGCTTTTGCTGCGTGGTCAGGATGTCCGTCTTGATCAGTTCGAGCGCACGCATCGCCAGTGCAGGATCCTTCGCCGATCCGAGCAGGCGGACATAGCCGTTCTTCACCACCGGATTCGTCTCCGCCTTGGTCAGCGCGAGCAGATCCTCCCACTCCGCAGGCGTCACGTTCGCCGCGAAGGTGCCGAGGATCGGCGCGCGGATCCCGGGCGGTATCGCCGACGAATCGGTCTTGAGCTTGGCGAAATAGGCCCGCGCCCGCTTGAGCACTTCGGGATCGCCCGCACGCCCGAGCCGTCCGACGAGATCCTCGCGGAGGTTGGTGACGAGCGGCGGGTCGCTGTCCTTCGCGTCGTATCCGATCCGCTCCAACACCGGCCCGAGCTTTTTGATCGTCAGCGCCCTGATCCGCTCGCTGAGCGGCGTGCCGGCATAGAAACCGGACAGCGCACCGAGTTGGCCCGACACCACCGACCATTCGAGCGGACTGGCATCGGCCGGCACCGCGTCGAGCGTTGCGGCGTACGTCGCGAAGTCCTGGTCGCCGCTCAGCGCCAGCGCATAGTCGTCGCCGAGCATGCCGACGCGATCGGCGAGATCCATCTTGGCATAGTTGGCGATCAGCGCCGCATGCGGTTCGGCGGCGTAGCGGACACGCGTGTAGCTACCCTTGCCCAAATTGACGACAACCGGGCCACATCCGGCAACGGTCAACGAATAGGGCTTGTCGCTTTTGACGATCGTCGTCGCGACTGCCCCACCGATCGTCGCGATCCGCAACGGCACTTGCCATTGCTGCGGCGTCTTCGACGCGGCGTCGAGACCGAACCGTCCCTGATCCAGCGTGACGAGCGTGCCGAGGTTCGTGCACTTCCCGCCGGTCACCGTGATCATCGGCACACCGCTTTTCAGCGTGAAATCGTGCGCGAACGCGGCAACCGGCTTGCCCGATGCCTTTTCGAGTTCGGCCCAGAGCTGATCGGTCAGCGTGTTGCCGTATTTGTACTTGGCCATGTAGCTGCGGATGCCGGCGCGAAACGCGTCGGGCCCGAGCGTCGATCCGATCATGCCGATAACGGCCTGACCCTTCTTGTAGGTAATCGCTTCGTCGAATGCCTCGCCGATCTGATCGACGGTTTCGACGTGGCGGATGATCGGATGCGTCGCCGCCGTCGCATCGACCCCCATCGCCACCTCACGGTCGAACGCCACCGCGGATTCACGCGCGAACCAGTTCGCGTTCAAATCGCCGGACGATTTGTTCTCCATCCAAGACGCAAAGCCCTCGTTGAGCCACAAATCGTCCCACCAGCTCATCGTGACGAGGTCACCGAACCATTGGTGCGCCATTTCGTGCGCTACGACGGTGAAAATGCGCTGCTTGTTGCTCTCCGTCGCGCGTTTCTTGTCGAACAGCAGCTCTTGCTCGAAATAGAAGATCGCCCCCCAATTCTCCATCGCCCCGAAGAACTGGCTGGTGCCCGGCCCCGCGATCATGTCCATCTTGGGCAGCGGGTACGGCTGGCCGAAATAGTCGTTGTAATAGGTCAGCAGACGCTTTGCCTCGGCAAGCGCATAGTCGCCCTGCTCCGACACGCCCTTGCGGGTGATGATGCCGATCTCGGTCTTGCCCGCCATCACCGTACGGCGCTCCATGTCGCCCATGCCAAGGAACAGAAGGTAGCTCGACATCACCGGCGACTGGCGGAAACTGTATAGCTGCGTGCCGTCCGGACGGCGCGTGACGACGCCGGGCATGTTCGAGAAAGCGAGCTGCCCCTTGGGCGCGACGGCGTGCAGCGTGAACTTCGCCTTGAAGCTCGGCTCGTCCCACATCGGTGCGAAGCGGCGCGCGTCCGGCGCTTCGAACTGCGTCGCGAGCATCCGCGACTTCGACCCGTCGCCATTGGTGTAGTCGATCGCGAAGAAGCCAGCGGCCGATTCGTTGATCTTGCCGGTCCAGGCGAACGCGATCGAATGGATACCGACCTTCGCCGCGGCGGGCAGCGTCAGCGTGACGCGCTGGTTGGCGTCGTCCAGCTTGAACGGCACCGCCTTGCCATCGACCGTCGCCTTGCTGATCGCCAGGTCGGCCGCGTTGAGGGTGATCGTCCGCGTTGCCTTGCGAACGCTCACCGCAATCGTCTCGCTGCCGGTGAAGGTCATCGCCTGCGCGTTGGGATTGATCGTGATGTCGTAGGAGACCGGCAGGACATCTCGGTCCAGCTGCGCGGCGGCGAGCGCCGGAGCGGCAGTGGTGACCATCAACGCGGCGGCGGCGGCGAAAAGCTTCATAGGGAAAGGCACCCCTCGTGTCATAGTGTATTGTCGCGCCATAACGCCTCGCGCTCGAATGGCAAACGAGTCGTTCGCGTAACCCACGCATTCCGTACCGTCACTTCGAAAAGGCTTTTCTGTGGTTACGGCTGCGCTATGAATCACCCCATGAGCCTGCCGCCGCTGTTCGACCGCCTGCGCCTGCCCGTGATCGGGTCGCCGCTCTTCATCATCTCCGGCGTCGATCTGGTGATCGCGCAATGCAAGGCGGGAATCGTGGGGTCGTTCCCGGCGCTCAACGCCCGGCCGCAGGCACAACTCGACGAATGGCTGCACCGGATCACCGAAGAATTGGCCGCGCACAATCGCGACAATCCCGACCGGCCAGCGGCACCATTCGCGGTCAACCAGATCGTGCACAAGTCGAACGATCGGCTCGAAGCCGACTTGATGACCTGCGCCAAATGGCAGGTGCCGATCGTCATCACGTCGCTCGGCGCGCGCGAGGAACTCAACACCGCGGTCCATGGCTGGGGCGGCATCACGCTCCACGACATCATCGACGACCGTTTTGCGCGGAAAGCGATCGAGAAAGGCGCCGACGGCTTGATCGCGGTCGCGGCCGGCGCCGGCGGGCATGCCGGACGGCTGTCGCCGTTCGCGATCACGCAGGAAATCCGCCAGTGGTTCGACGGACCGCTCGCGCTGTCGGGATCGATCGCCAATGGCGGTGCCGTGCTGGCCGCGCAGGCGATGGGCGCCGACCTTGCTTATATCGGTTCGCCCTTCATCGCGACCGACGAAGCCAACGCGGTCGAGGGCTACAAGCAGGGCATCGTCGAAGGCAAGGCGGCGGACATCGTCTACTCCAACCTCTTCACCGGGGTGCACGGCAATTACCTGCGCGGGTCGATCGTCGCGGCGGGGATGGATCCGGACCATCTGCCCGAGGGCGACCTGTCGACGATGAATTTCGGCGGCAATCGCGAAGCCAAGGCATGGAAGGACATTTGGGGATCGGGCCAGGGGATCGGCGTGGTCGACAAGGTGGAGAGCGTCGCGGTTCGGGTCGATCGGCTCGAGGCGGAGTATAAGGCGGCGCGGGCGCGCTTACTTGCATAACCGCGCTCCTGCGAAAGCAGGAGCTTAGGGTGACGTCACCCGAACTATCCTAGGCTCCTGCTTTCGCAGGAGCACTGAATGGCTAGAACGCCATCGCCAATCGTGCCTGCATGTGCTGCACCGGACTGTCCAACGGCGCCGGATCGATCTGCGCATCGTCGAGGCGCGCGACGCGGCGGTGGAGGTCGATGCTGGCCGCGATCAGCGCTCGTGCGTCGATCGGCATCTGTGCCAGCACGGCGTCGTCGGTTACCGGCGCGTCGCCCAACCGTCGTGCCGGGTCGAGCGCATCGCGCGGGCTCAGTTCGCCCGAATCGACCGCTCGTTGGGTCAACAGCCAAGCGATGATGTGCATCAGCCGCGTCGTTACCTTCAGCGATTCGCACGAAAACGTCACACGCCCGAGCGGATCGAGCGCCTCGCGTTCGATCCGTGCGCTCTGATCGAAATACCCCCGCGCCTCGTCGGCGAGCAGCATCGCATCGACGTACAGAGTGTCGATCATCTTGCGGTGGACCCGCGCGTTGGAGACAGTTGCTGCCATTCGGCCAAAGTCGCGCGAATTGGCCGCCGCCGCAAGCGGGCTTATGGCCGACCACGTCCCAAATTCGATCAGGCGATGATATCGGGGATCAGCTGGTCCTCGAGCAGCGTGATTTCGTCCCGCAACGCCAGCTTGCGCTTCTTCATCCGCGCGATCTGCAACTGATCGCCGGTCCCCATCAGCCGCAACGCATCGATCGCGGAGTCGAGATCGCGATGCTCGGTCCGGAGCATACCGAGACGCTGAATGATCTGGGCTTCGTCCATCGAATCTTCCTGCCCCACCGCGATTTTTCCGATCATCGGCAAAACGATGCGGCGCGTCGATTCGCAAGCGAAATCGATGGCGACTTTTAACGCTTTTCGTGTTTTATTCGCTCCCCCACTGAACGAAGGAGGTTGCTCCCATGCACAACTCGCATCTTTCAGCTCTCGAGACGAAGCACAGCGTGCTGGACCGGCAGATCGTGGCGGAAAGCCATCGCCCGGCGCCCGATCGCGAATTCTCGCCGATCTGAAGAAGCAGAAGTTGCGCGTGAAGGAAGCGATCGCCGCGCTGTAGCGCACGATACCGTGCGGCGCCCCGGTTGCGGCCGGGGCGACCGCATCAGAACATCGGTTTGATCGGCTTATCCTTGGCCGGCGCCTTGTCGGATACGACGGGCTTGCGGGCTTGCAGCGGATCGATCGGATTGTCGAACGCGATGCCGATCCTCCCTGCCGCGGTCCAGGCGACTTGGCCGAGCACCTTACCGATACCCCGCAGTTCGATCTCAAGCGCGCAGCCGATTTCGACCGGATGCGGATATTCCGCCATCAGCCCGCCCGGCGACAGGTTGCGCACGCGCACCTGCAGCGTACCGGGGCGCCCGTCGATCCGCAGGCCCGCCACGAGGAACAGGCTGTCGCGCGCCTTCGTGCGCTTGGCCGGCTCGACGCTGATCGGTGGAAAGGTGTTGGGTGTAGAGTCGCTCATGCATCCTGCCCGAAACGAAAACAAACGTCTCGCTGGCGCACGCATAAGCCCGAAATATTGTCCAAAGGGTTAAGGCTGCGAAAGCCTTAGTCCTCGCGCGATACCTTTTCATTCCGCTCGTGACGCTCCTGCGCCTCGACCGTCATCGTCGCGATCGGCCGCGCCTCGAGCCGGCCGAGCGAAATCGGCTCGCCGGTCACTTCGCAATAACCGTATTCGCCTTCTTCGATCCGGCGCAGCGCCGCATCGATCTTGGAGATCAGCTTGCGCTGGCGATCGCGGGTGCGCAGTTCGATCGACCAGTCGGTCTCGCTCGACGCGCGGTCGGTCAGATCGGCTTCGCGCAGCGGTTCGACCTGAAGTTGCGACAGCGTGGTCACAGCCTCCGCCAGGATGGCTTCTTTCCAGCGCAGCAGCTTGGTGCGGAAATACGCCTGTTGGCGCGGGTTCATGAACTCTTCGTCGGCGCTCGGCCGATAGCCGTCGTCGGCGTCGTTCGCCGGCAGCCCGAAACTGGAATCCTCTACGCGATTCAAAGCCGTCGCCATCCCCGCTCTCCCACTGGCCCTGGCGCCGTTCGTGTCGCCGTCCAAGGCCGTCCCCTTGCGGCGGGCCTATAGCGATGCCGAACCGGCTCCACAAGCGATTGACGACGGGCCGTTTCGATCGGCACCGCCGTACGCACGGACGGCATAGCCAGGGTCCGCTTTCCCCCTCGTGAACCGAGCTTTCATCGTCACGAAAGGAGATGGCGGCTCGTTGGCGCGCGTCTTCACGTATCACAATGAAACGTTAACTATAACTACAGCGCCGCTGGACGAATTAAGCGAACTCCGATGCGATTATTCTTGGTTAACGTCGTTGCACTTAATGTTTTGTTTCGCACTATGCCCTTAGCGGCTCAACAGCTGCGACGAAGGATCACCGTCTTGTCAGGGGGCAGGCACGGTTAACGAAGAGAGTGACGCGATGTCTGTTCGGATGGCCATGGCAAAACTTTGCGCCTGCGCATGCGGTGGCGCGATCGTCGGGGGCGGCGCCGTCAAGGTGTCGGAGACCACGAGCCCGCGCGCCGGTTACGTCAAGACGACGTACAAGAAGCGCGTCGTCCGGACCACGCGCACCGCTTCGGCGCGCGCCGCCCGCGTTCGCAAGGTTGTGACCACGACGACGACCGCCTGCCCGCCCGCCGTGGTGACGGTCGCCGGCGGCCCGCCGCTTCCCGTCCCGCCGCCCTTCACCGGTTCGACCGGCGGTGGCGGCCCGGCCGTCGTCGGCGGTTCGGGCGGTGGCTTCGGCGGTGGTGGTTTCTTCGCCGGTGGCTTCTTCGGCGGCAGCGGCGGATCGTCGGGCGGCGGGATCGTCGTGTCGTCGACCTCATCGAGCAGCGGCGGATCGACCAGCAGTTCGACCTCGTCGGGCGGATCGTCGACCTCGTCTTCGACCGGCGGCTCCAATGTCGATATCAACAATAACAACAACAACAGCAACGACAACAGCGCGAACAATTCGAACAACAACAATCAAACGAACAACCAGACCAATAACAACGACCAGACGAACAACAACAACCAGTCGCAGAACCAAAACCAAAACCAAAACCAGAACCAGGATCAGAGCCAGTCGAGCACGTCGTCGAGCAGCACCAGCTCGTCCAACTCGTCGGCCAGCTCCAGTTCGACCTCGAGCTCGTCGTCGAGCTACGGATCGTCCTCGAAGGGCTGGAGCTCGTCGAGCAGCTGGGGTTCGAGCGGCTGGCACGGCAGCAGCGGTTCGACCGGTTCGTCGGGCGGCCCGCCAGCGCCGGTCCCGGCTCCGCCGATGATCTTCCTGTTCGGCGGCGCGGCCGCGGCGCTGGTCGCCCGCAAGCGGTTCGCCAAGCGGACGACCGTTACCGCCTAAGCGGCGCTAAGCGCCTTCTCGATTTCGGGCAGGGGGTGGCCGGTGAGATCCTTCGGGATTTCGCCGGCCACTCTCTTTCGACCTCGACATGGTAATGCTTGCGTAACTCGCCGAGCGTCTTGGCGGGGGCAGCGATGATCAGCGATTCGAATTCGCCCGCCAGCGCGCGGCTCTTGAGCATCGCCCCGACATCGGCAGCGAAGCGATCCTCCTCCTGCTGGTGGAAATCGACTTCCTCCATCGTGTTCTGACGCCCGCCGATCCCGCCCGAGGCGCGCCCTGGCGCGTCGGTCTTCTGATCGCGGTCGGCGGGGTTCACGCGCTCCTCGGCATGCTCGACGACCAGATTGGGATACGCGGCGTCGCCTTCGTTGCGCAGGAACAACGCCTTGCGGCCATCGGCGACGACGACGAGCGTGTTGTGGGCGACTTGCATGGCATTCTCCTGTGGTTTGCGAAGAGAACGCGCCGACCGCACGCCGGGTTGCGCACCCTGCCCTGCGCCGCCATAGCCGCGTCGCTATGCATGACATCCGCTTGATCCGCGAAAACCCCGAAGCTTTCGACGCCGGCCTGCAGCGCCGCGGCCTGTCGCCGATGGCGGCAGACCTGCTGGCACTCGACGAAAAGCGTCGCGCGGTGATCACCGAATTGCAGGCTGGCCAGACGCGCCGCAACGAGGCGTCGAAGGCGATCGGCGCGGCCAAGGCGGCGAAGGACGAAGCGACCGCGCAGGCGCTGATGGCCGAGGTCGCGACGCTCAAGACTCGGATGCCGGAACTGGAAGAGGAAGAGCGCACGACGGAAGCCGCGCTCAACGAAGCGTTGGCCGCTATCCCAAACCTGCCGCTCGCCGATGTGCCCGAGGGACCTGACGAGGATGACAACGAACTGGTCGCCGCACACGGCACCCAGCCCACCTTCACCTTCGCGATCAAGGAACACGATGTAATCGGCCCGGCGCTCGGCCTCGATTTCGAGACCGGGGCAGCACTCGCCGGTGCGCGTTTCACGCTCGTTCGCGGCGCAGCGGCGCGGCTCAACCGCGCGCTCGGCCAGTTCGGGCTCGACGTGCTGACCCGCGACCATGGTTACGAGGAAGTCGTCCCGCCGCTGATGGTCCGCGATGAGGCGATGTTCGGCACCGGCCAGCTTCCCAAATTCGCCGAGGATTTGTTCCAGACCACCGACGGCCGCTGGCTGATCCCGACCAGCGAAGTCAGTCTGACCAACATCGTCCGCGAAAAGATCCTGAGCGCCGACGAACTCCCGCTCCGCTTCACCGCGCTTACCCCCTGTTTCCGCTCCGAAGCGGGCGCGGCGGGCCGCGACACGCGCGGCTTCATTCGTCAGCATCAGTTCGAAAAGGCGGAAATGGTCTCGATCGTCCCGCCCGATCAGTCTGAAGCCGAGCACGAGCGCATGACGGCCGCCGCCGAGGACGTACTGACCCGGCTCGGCCTGCCGTTCCGTCGCATGAAACTGTGCACCGGCGACATGGGCTTCTCGGCCGCGCGAACCTACGACCTCGAAGTGTGGCTGCCCGGCCAGGGCCGCTATCGCGAGATTTCGAGCTGTTCGACCTGCACCGATTTCCAGGCGCGCCGCATGAACGCGCGCTATCGCGGCGAGGACGGCAAGCCGGCGTTCGTCCACACGCTCAATGGCTCCGGTTTGGTGGTCGGCCGGATGATGGTCGCGATCCTGGAAAATTATCAGCAGGAGGACGGATCGGTCGCGATCCCCGACGCGCTGCAACCCTATCTGCGCGGGCTCAACCGGCTGGAGCCGGCGATCTGATTGCCTCCCGTCTCGCTCGCGTTATGCTTCGCTAGCTGGGGGCGGAGCATGCGAGCGACGATGTCGGTAGTTTTGATCCTGATGCTGGCCGGCTGCATTCCTGCCGGCCAGGATTATGAACCGCCGCAAGCCGGTTATGCCGCGCCGGCCGAACGCGAAGCCCCGCAAGACCGCTACGACCCGCAAGATCGCTATGTTCCGCAGGATCGCGACGAGCCCGAGCCACCCGACGAACGCATCTCCGCCCCGCCCTCGGCGCCGCCGGCCTGGGTCGCGCAGCCGGTCACGCCGGACGCGCGGACGATCACCAGCTCCACCTACGTCGTCCAATCGGGCGACACGCTACGCGGCGTCGCCGAACGCGTCGGCGCGGGCGCGGAGAATATCGCCGACGCCAACGACCTCGACCCGCCGTTCACGCTCCGGCCCGGTCAACGGCTGACGATCCCCGGCGGCCGGTATCATCTCGTCCGGCCCGGCCAGTCGGGCATCGCGATCGCGCGCGCCTATGGCGTGAAATGGGCCGATATCATCGCGGCCAACGACCTTGACGAGCCGTACATGCTCCGTGCGGGCCGTCGCATCCTGATCCCCGGCGGCACGCGCCCGCAAACGCTCGCCGAGCGGGCCGCGGCGTTCAAGATCGATCTGGGCGACATCGCGACCGGCGGCGGCGAGCCGGCTATCCCGGAGGGCAACAAGGCCCCGCGTGCGGCGACCATCGTTCGTCGACCGCTGGCCTCCTTAACACCGATCGCGACACCCGGACCGTTCAGCGGCAGCTTCTTCTGGCCTGTCTCGACCGGTAACGTCGTCAAGCGCTTCGGCGCGGGCGCGAGCGGTGAGCGCAACGACGGCATCAATATCGCGATACCGATCGGCACGCCGATCAAGGCGGCGGCTAACGGCGTCGTCATCTACACCGCGACCGACGTGCCGGGACTGGGCGGGCTGGTGATGGTCAAGCACGGCGACGGCTGGACGAGCGTCTACGGCCATGCCAGCCGCATCCTCGTCCAGCGTGGTCAGGCGGTCAGGCGCGGCCAGTCGCTCGCTCTGTCCGGTGCCACCGGGTTCGCGGATCGACCGGAACTGCATTTCGAGTTGCGGAAAGGTCGCGCGCCGGTCGATCCGTTGAGCGAATTGCCGAAACGCTAGGGGGTGATGCCCATGTTCGATCGCCGTTCGTTCTTGCTTGGCTCGACCGCCGCCCTCGTGACGGGGACGGCTTTCGCGGATGCCGTGCGCCGGCCCCGCCTATCGCTGCCCCCACGACGCCAGTCGGTTCGAGGACTGAGCGCCCCAATCGAGATCACCGACGATATATTCGGCACGCCGCATATGCGGGCGTCATCGATCCCTGACGCGTTCTTCGGCCAAGGCTATGTCGTCGCGCGCGACCGGCTGTTCCAGATCGATCTTACCCACCGCCGCGAGATGGGCCGGCTCGCGGAAGCGTTCGGCGCGCGTTTCGCCAAGCATGACGCGGTCGCGCGGCTATTCCACTATCGCGGCGACCTGGAAGCCGAACTACGCGCCGCGCCGCCGACCGTGCTGGCGTGCGCGCGAGCCTATGTCGCCGGGATCAACGCGCGCATCGACGAGGTACTCGCCGATCCCGCGCAACTGCCGCTCGAATACCAGATCTTGAAGATCGCGCCGGTGAAATGGGATGTTCGAGACCTTGTGCTGATCCGCGATGCCTCGCCCGACAATGTTGGCGACGAGATACGCCGGGCGCAACTTGCCGCGCTGGACTTGCTGGACCTCGACGGCATCGTCAGCGCTTTGCGGCCAGCGTGGACGCTGCGGGTGCCGGATGGACTCGACACTGCGGCGGTAAGCGCAGCCGACCTCGGTGTTCTCGCCCTCGGCAAGCTGCCGTTCGGGCCGGAGCCCGACGCAGCGGCGGCCAATGCCGGCAGCAATGCCTGGATGATCGCACCGTCGCGCACCGCTACTGGCCGCGCCATTCTGGCAAACGATCCGCATCTCGGCATCGGCGGTTTCGGCCCGCGACATGTCGCGCATCTGACCGCGCCCGGCCTAAATGTAATCGGCGGCGGCGCGCCCGGTCTTCCGGGAATCATGCAAGGCCATACCGATCGCTTCGCGTTCGGCCGCACCAACTTCCATATCGATCAGGGCGACCTATTCGTTCTGGAGCTCAACCCCGACGATCCGGAACAATATCGGCATGACGGCGGGTGGAAACGGTTCGAGGCAATCGACGAGACGATCACCGTCAAGGATACAGCCGCCGAAAGCGTAAAACTGCGCTATTCGGTCCAGGGACCTGTCATATCCCACGATCCCGCACGGCATCGCGCGACCGCGCTCGGCGCGATATCGATGCAGCCGGGCGGACACGGCTCGTTCGCCATGATCGCGATCAACTTGGCGACCGACTGGACGAGTTTGCGCAAGGCGTTCCCGCTGCATCCGTCGCCGACCAATTTCCATTATGCCGACATCGACGGGAATATCGGCTGGCAGGTCATCGGCTTCGTCCCGGTCCGCAAAAGGGCGACGGCCTGCTGCCGGTACCTGGAGACGGGCGATACGACTGGGCGGGCATGCGCAACTTCACCGCGCTGCCCAGCGAGTACAATCCCGCCAGGGGCTGGTTCGCGTCGGCCAACCAGAACAACCTGCCGCCCGATTGGCCGCGCGATCGCATTCCGGCCTTTTCGTTCCGCGAGCCGTTTCGCTACAACCGCATCGCCGACGTGCTCGCCACCCAGCCCAGGCACAGCCTGGCGGATAGCATCGCGCTCCAGCACGACACGCTGTCGACGCCCGCGCGCCAGTTCCTCGCGCTGCTGCCGACCCGCCCTTCCGACGCCGCCAGGCCGGCGGTCGAGATGTTGCGCGGCTGGGACGCACGGATCGACCGAGACAGCGCGGCCGCCGCCTTGTTCGAAATGACGTGGCGCGATCTCGGCAAGCGCATGCTCGCCGCCATCGTCCCCGACCGCGCGAAGGCGCTGATCAAGGACATCTCGCCCTCCGTAATGCTCGACTTGCTGGCAAAGCCGGACGCGCGACTTGGTACTGACCCACGGGCGGCGCGCGATGCGATGCTCGACGCGGCATTCGTGTCCGCATGGACGACCGCGCATAAACTGCTCGGCCCCGACCCCGCGGCGTGGCGTTACGGCGCGCTGCATCAAGTCGTGATCCGCCATCCGCTGTCGGCAATCCCCGCCATCGCCGCCGCTTTTCCGCCGATCGAAGGAGAAGGATCGGGCGGCGACGGCTATACCGTGATGGCGCGTTGGCTCAGTTCGGGTCCGGGCTGGGGCGTCGGCGGCGGTGCAAGCTACTTACAAGTGATCGACGTCGGCAATTGGGACAATTCGCTGATGCTCAACTTGCCTGGCCAGTCGATCGACCCACGCTCACCTCATTATCGCGACCAATACCAGCCTTGGGCGATAGGCAAGATGCAGCCAATGCCGTTCGGCCGCGCCGCCATCGACAAATACGCGGCCAGCCGCACGACGCTCCGACCGGCCTGAGCCGATCGCGTAGCGGAACTTTCGCAAGCTTCGGCGCCATGCTACCGGCGCGCGCACTATGACCGCATACCAGTCCGACCTGCTCCGCCTGCTCGACGAGCGCGGCTATGTTCACCAGATGACCGACGCGACGGGGCTCGACGCGTTGGCGGCGAAGCAGATCGTGCCGGGCTATATCGGCTTCGATCCGACCGCACCGTCGCTGCATGTCGGCAGCCTCGTCCAGATCATGCTGCTGCGGCGGATGCAGCAGACCGGACACAAGCCCATCGTGCTGATGGGCGGCGGTACCGGCAAGGTCGGCGATCCGAGCTTCAAGGACGAAGCGCGCAAGCTGATGACGGAGGAGACGATTGCGTCGAATATCGCTTCGATCAAGCGCGTGTTCGAGCGGTTTCTGACGTTTGGCGACGGGCCGACCGATGCAGTGATGGTCGACAATGCCGATTGGCTCGACAAGCTCGAATATCTGCCGTTCCTGCGCGACATCGGCCAGTATTTCTCGGTCAATCGCATGCTCGGGTTCGATTCGGTCAAGCTGCGGCTCGACCGCGAACAGTCTTTGTCGTTCCTCGAATTCAACTACATGATCCTGCAGGGCTACGATTTCCTCGAACTGTCGCGGCGCCTGGGCGTACGGCTGCAGATGGGCGGGTCGGACCAGTGGGGGAACATCGTCAACGGCATCGACCTTGGGCGGCGCGCCGACGGTGTCGAGCTATTCGCGGTGACGACGCCGCTGATCACGACCGCGGACGGTGGTAAGATGGGCAAGACCGCGTCGGGTGCCGTGTGGCTCAACGAAGACGCGCTGCCGCATTATGATTACTGGCAATTCTGGCGGAACACCGACGACCGCGATGTCGGCAAGTTCCTGCGGCTGTTTACCGATCTGCCGCTCGACGAGACCGCGCGGCTCGAAAAGCTCGAGGGCGCCGAGATCAACCAGGCGAAGATCGTTCTCGCCAACGAAGCGACGGCAATGTGTCGCGGCGCGGATGCGGCGGCGCTGGCCGCGGAGACCGCGCGCAAGACTTTCGAAGAAGGCGCTAGCGGGGATGCGTTGCCGACGTTGGCGGTCACCGGATCGGTCGGAATCGTTGATGCCCTGATTGGCTTGAGCTTCTGCGCGTCCAAGGGCGAGGCTCGTCGCTTGATTGCGGGAGGCGGGGCGCGGGTCGATGGCGAGAAAGTGGTGGACGAAACGCTCACCATCGAGATGCGCGGAAATCCGGTGCGCGTGTCGGCCGGCAAGAAGCATCATGGGCTGCTGACCGCGAATTAAAACATCGTGAAGACGCGTTAAATACGTTCCTTTTCAAGCTCTTCATTCGGCATTCCCTAGCGTCGATGCGGAACAGGGAATACCGCACGTTATGGGGGCGACCGCACTGGCCTATACCGAGAAGCGCGAAGTACCGCGCGACGAGGTCGATTACCGTGCGCGCGCCTATGGCGCCGACGCGCAGCCGCTATCGTTGCAGGTCGTCAATATGTCGGCGCAGGGCCTGATGGCGCGTATCACCGGGGATCGCCCGGTCGGCGAACGGATGCGAATCACGTTGCCCATCGTGGGCGTGATCGGAATGGAAGTGCGCTGGTCGCTCGGCGGACGGATCGGCTGCGAGCTCGACCGGCCGATCGGGATGGCGGACTATTACGAGCTACTCGCTGCCCTACTTAAGGGCATCCGCTAGCCCGAACGAAGCAATTGAACCCCGGCATCGCGCTCGAACAGGTACAACGCGGTTCGGGCGGCTTGCCCGCGCGGTCCGTCGAGCCCGCCGTCACGATCGATCAGCAGCCGCGCATCGTCATTGGCGATCGGCAGCAACTCGCTCAGCTGCTCGGGCGTCGCGATCCGGAAGCCCTGCTCGCCCGATTGCCGTGTACCGAGCATCTCGCCCGCGCCACGCAGCCGCAAATCCTCCTCGGCGATGCGGAACCCGTCGTTGGTGTCCTTCATCAGCGCCAGCCGTGCGCGCGACGTCTCGCTCAAAGCCTCGCCGCGGATCAGCAGGCAGATCGACCGTCCGCTTCCTCGTCCCACACGCCCGCGCAATTGGTGGAGCTGGGCGAGACCGAAGCGGTCCGCATGTTCGATCACGATAAGGGTCGCATTAGGGACATCGACGCCGACCTCGATTACCGTCGTCGCGACCAACACGCCCAACTCGCCGCTGGCGAAGCAGGCCATCACCGCGTCCTTCTCGGCTGGCTTCATGCGCCCGTGGACCAACCCGATCCGATTGCCGAACCGCGATTGCAGCGCCGCCGCGCGCGCCTCGGCCGCGGCGAGATCGGAATTTTCCGATTCCTCGACCAAAGGACAGACCCAATAGGCCTGTCCGCCGGAGTCGAGATGACGGCCGATGCCCTCGACGACATCGGCCAGGCGATCTTCGCCCACCACGTTGGTCTGGATCGGCTGGCGGCCAGGCGGCATCTCGTCGAGCCGGCTGACGTCCATCTCGCCATATTGCGCCAGCGTCAGCGTGCGGGGGATCGGCGTGGCGGTCATCGCCAGCAAGTGCGGTGCGCTCCCCTTGCCCTGCAGTAGCAGACGCTGCGCAACGCCAAAGCGATGCTGTTCATCGACCACGACTAGGCCGAGGTCCTTGTAGCCGACGGCTTCCTGGAAAATGGCATGCGTACCGATCAAGATGTCGATCGACCCGTCGGCTAGGCCCATCAACGTCGATTCGCGCACTCTTCCCTTGTCGCGCCCGGTCAGCACGGCGACGTTGACGGGCAGGCCCGCGAGCGTGCGTTGCAACGTCTCGAAATGCTGCCGCGCGAGAATCTCGGTCGGCGCGAGGAACGCCCCCTGCGCGCCCGCCTCCACCGCGATCAGCAGCGCCATCGTCGCGACCAATGTCTTGCCGGACCCAACATCGCCCTGCAGCAGTCGCAACATCGGCGCGCTTTGCGCCAGATCTCCCTCTATCTCGCGAATCGTGCGCGCCTGGGCCCCGGTCGGGGCGTAGGGCAGCTTGAGCATGTCGCGCAGCCGCCCGTCGCCCGCCAGCGCCCTGCCTCGCCGCGCCCGCGACGATGCGCGGACCAACATGAAGGCGAGTTGGTTGGCGAACAGCTCGTCATAGGCGAGCCGTTCGCGCGCTTTTGTGTCAGATGGGTCGGCATGGGCACGCGCCAAGGCATCGCGCCAGGCGGGCCATTGGTGCTTCGCCTTCACCCCCGGTTCGATCCATTCAGGCAAATCGGGCGCGCGCTCGATCGCTTCGTGGACGAACTGGCCGAGCCGGCGCGAGGTCAGTCCCTCGGATAACGGATAGATCGCCTCGCGCTCGCGAAACCCCTCGTCGCCATCGCCGAGATCTGGGTGGACGATCTGGAGCTCCTGCCCATACATCTCGAGCTTGCCCGACACCCGCTTCGGCTCGTTGAGCGGCAGCAATTTCTTCACCCAGCCGGACGATCCGCCGAAATAGATCAGGCTGACATAGTTGCCGCGCGCGTCGATCGCGTGCACGCGCGTCGGGCCGCGCTGGCTCGCGCTGATCTTGTAATCGACCGGGGTCAACGTGATCGCGATCGTCCGCCCGGCATCCGCCATGTCGAGCTCGTCGCGAGGCACCCGGTCGATGAACCCAGTCGGCAAATGGAACGCAACGTCGACGACCCGGTGAAGCCCCAACTTGTCGAGCGGCTTGGCCAGCCCCGGCCCCACACCCTTCAGCGCGGTGACTTCGGCAAACAGCGGGTTGAGGATGTCGGGGCGCATAGCTATCTGCGAAGGACACTAGCCCCAGCCGACTGCGCCGAAAAGCGCTGCCGGCCAATTGCCGTTGGAAGCACCATGGACCGCGACATTCGCCTGAAACGCCTACGCTTCCGCGCGTGGCACCGCGGCACCAAGGAAGCCGATCTGATGATCGGCGGGTTCTTCGACCGCCATGGCGACCTGTGGGACGCGGACCGGCTCGACTGGTTCGAGGCGCTGCTGGAGGAACAGGACGTCGATATCATGGCCTGGGCGATGGGCACCCTGCCCTGCCCAGCGCGTTGGGAAGGCCCGATGATGGCCGACATGCGCGCGCTCGATTTCGTCCCGGTGGCCGCTAAACCTGAATGACCGACCCGCGCAAAATTCTCTCGGCGAACCAGCCGCTGACGCTGGCCGGCGTGCCGGCGGGATTCCTGCCGGTGCTGCTGGCCGACCTGGCGCGCGCCGCGCCGGCGCGGACGGTCCTGATCGCGCCCGACGATGCCGAGATGCGCAGCGTCGCCTCGACGATCCAGTTCTTCGCGCCCGAGATCGAAGTGATCGCATATCCGGCGTGGGACTGCCTGCCCTATGACCGCGCCAGCCCGACATTGCGCATCATGGCCGAGCGGCTCGCAGCGTTGCACCGGCTCCAGGCCAAGCCCAAGGGTCCGCAACTCCTCGTCACCACGGCGAACGCCGCTACGCAGCGTGCACTGACGCCGTTTCGCGTGCGGCAACTGGTCGCGCGGCTGGCGCCGGGCGAACGGATCGGGCGCGACAAGCTGGCGGCGTTGCTATCGGCCAACGGCTACGTCCGCACCGATACCGTCCACGACCAGGGCGAGTTCGCGGTGCGCGGCGGGCTGGTCGACTTATTCCCGAGCGGCGAGGAAACGGCGCTGCGGCTCGATTTCTTCGGCGACGAGATCGAGAGTGTGCGCACCTTCGACCCGAGCGACCAGCGCACGACGGGGCGCGTCGATGGCTTCACGCTGTTGCCGGCATCCGAGGCGTTGCTCGACGAGGAATCGATCAAGCGATTCCGCGCGCGTTACCGCGAGACGTTCGGCGCGACCGCGACCGGCGATCCGCTCTATCAAGCGATCAGCGAAGGTCGGCGTCTTGCCGGCATGGAGCATTGGCTCCCGCTTTTCGAGGATAGGCTGGAGACGCTGTTCGACCATCTTGGCGATCAGGCGTTAGTCGTATGCGAAGCAGGCGTCACAGCGGCGGCCGAACAGCGTTTCGAGGCGGTGACCGATTACCACGCCAATCGGGTCAAGGCGCAGTCGGGCGATCCCGGAAGTTATCGTCCGCTACCCGCCGACGCGCTGTATCTGACGCCCGGCGAGTGGGGCGAAAGGCTCAAGGCGGCCAAAGCGCATCTGACCACACCGTTCCACGAACCCGAAAGCGCCACCGTCATCGATTTCGACGTTGACGGCCCGCGCGACTTCGCGCCTGAACGGTCGAGCGGCGTCAACATCTACGAAGCCGTGGTCGATCACCTCGACAAGCTACGCAAAGACAAGAAGAAACCGATCCTCGCCAGCTATTCCGCTGGATCTCGCGAGCGACTCGCGGGGCTATTGCGCGACCACGACCTGACCGGCGCTGTGCTGGTCGATACCTGGCAGGAAGCGCTCGGCGCGGCGGATCGCGGCGTCGCGCTGACCATCCTGCCGCTCGACCATGGTTTCACCGCCCCCGGCATCGCGCTTCTGACCGAGCAGGATATGCTCGGCGACCGTCTCGTCCGCCGCAACCGCCGCAAGAAATCGGCCGACGCGTTCCTCGCCGAACTCGCGACACTCTCCCCCGGCGACCTCGTCGTCCATGCCGATCATGGTATCGGTCGCTACGAGGGGCTGACCCAAATCCCGGTCCAAAAGGCGCCGCACGATTGCGTCGCGCTGACGTATGCCGGCGGCGACAAGCTGTACGTCCCGGTCGAAAATCTCGAAGTCCTGAGTCGATACGGCTCCGACGAGGCCGGCACGCTCGACCGTCTCGGCGGTGAGGCGTGGCAGCGGCGCAAGAGCCGCATGAAGGAGCGCATCCGCGAGATCGCCGGCGAGCTGATCGCGACCGCCGCCGAACGTGCGCTCCACCCGGGCGATGTCATCACGCCCGACGAGGCAGGTTACCCCGCATTCGTCGATCGCTTCCCCTATGAGGAAACCGACGATCAGGATCGTGCGATCGACGACGTGCTGGGCGATCTGTCGGCGGGCAAGCCGATGGACCGGCTGGTCGTCGGCGATGTCGGGTTCGGCAAGACCGAGGTCGCATTGCGCGCCGCGTTCGCCGCGGCGATGGCGGGCAAGCAAGTCGCGATCGTCTGCCCCACCACGCTGCTCGCGCGCCAGCACTACAACAATTTCGTCGCGCGGTTCGAAGGTTTCCCGATCAAGGTCGGGCGGCTGTCACGTCTGGTCGGCACCGCCGAAGCCAAGGCCACCCGCGAAGGCCTGGCCGACGGCACGATCGATCTTGTCGTCGGGACGCACGCGATCCTGGCCAAACAGATCGAATTCAAGCGGCTAGGGCTGGTCGTGGTCGACGAGGAGCAGCGGTTCGGCGTGACGCATAAGGAGCGACTCAAGACGCTGCGCGCCGACGTCCATGTCCTGACGCTCACAGCCACACCGATCCCGCGCACGCTGCAGATGGCGATGTCGGGCATCCGCGAACTGTCGGTGATCCAGACTCCGCCGGTCGATCGTCTCGCGGTGCGCACCTACGTCATGCCATGGGATCCGGTCGTGCTGCGCGAGGCGTTGCTGCGCGAGCATTATCGCGGCGGGCAGAGCTTCTTCGTAACACCCCGCATCAAGGACCTGCCCGACATCGAGCAGTTCCTGCGCGAACAGGTGCCGGAGGTCCGCTACGTCGTCGCGCACGGCCAGATGAGCGCCGGCGAGGTCGAGGAGCGGATGTCCGCCTTCTACGACAAGAAGTTCGAAGTGCTCGTCTCGACCACCATCGTCGAAAGCGGGCTCGACATCCCGAGCGCCAACACGATGATCGTGCATCGCGCCGACATGTTCGGGCTCGCCCAACTCTACCAGCTGCGCGGGCGCGTCGGGCGGTCGAAGACGCGCGCCTATGCCTATATGACGACCCCGCCGAACCGCATCATCACCGAAACCGCCGACAAGCGGCTCAAGGTGTTGAGCGATCTCGACACGATCGGCGCGGGTTTCCAGCTGGCTAGCTACGATCTCGACATTCGCGGTGCGGGCAATCTGCTCGGCGACGAGCAATCGGGGCATATCCGCGAGGTCGGCTACGAGCTCTATCAGTCGATGCTCGAAGAGGCGATCATGGAGGCGAAGGCCGGCGGCATGGCGCCGCGTCCGCGCGATTTCAGTCCGCAGATCACCGTCGATGCGCCGATCATGATCCCGGAGGACTATGTCCCCGACCTCGACCTGCGCATGGGGCTGTATCGTCGCCTCAACGACCTCGACGAGCAGGATGGCATCGAGGCCTTTGCTGCGGAGCTGATCGACCGCTTCGGCCCGCTACCCGAAGCGACCGCGAACCTGATCAAGCTCATCGAAGTGAAGCTCAACGCCAAGCGCGCGTGCGTAGCGAAGATCGATGTCGGGCCGAAGGGTGCGTTGGTCAGCTTCCACGACGACAAGCCGCCCAACGTCGATGGTCTGCTCGCCTATGTCGCGCGGTTGCAAGGCGTGGCTAAGCTGCGCCCCGACAGCAAGCTGGTGATTGCGCGCGAGTGGGGCGACCCGCAGGCACGGCTGAACGGCGCGCTGCAACTGTCGAAAGGACTGGCCAAAGCGGCCGCATAAGTATCTGATCCGAAATAGGATGTTCGTAAGCGCTCGTTTACCCGCGCAGCGTTATTCAACCGTTCGGGAGGCACCATGACGACGGTCCGGTTCAAACGGTGGCGATTGCTGAGCGCGGCGACGAACCGGCTGAGCGAAGCCGCGTCGCTTGACGGCATCCTCGAAATCCTGCGGATCAGCGCGCGCGCGATCCTGCAATCGGACGGCGTCGCGGTGGTGCGTCGAGAAGACGATTTGGTGCATTATGTCGGTGAAGACGCGATCGCACCCTTATGGTCGGGTCAGCGTTTCCCGATCGAGACGTGCATTTCGGGCATCGCGATGGTCGAGCGCGAAATGATCGTCATCCCCGATATCCGCCTCGATCCGCGCGTCCCACACAATGCGTATCTCTCCACCTTCGTCGCGAGCATGGCGATGGCACCGATCGGCCACGGCAATCCCGTCGCCGCGATCGGCGCCTATTGGCGCTCGACCGCGCCGATCGAAGAGGATGCACTGACGTTGCTCGATATGCTGGCGAAGGGTGCCAGCGCGCAGCTCGAACGAATCGCCGACCAGCGGATGGGCGATAAGCTGGCGTCTTAACGCGGCGTCAGTTCGACCTCGCGGTCCGTCGCCTGTTCCTCGCTCAATTCGTCGGCCGAAAACGTTTCGCGCGTCATGACGAAGTCGCCCGCATAGCGGCTGAATTGGAAAGTCCCTAAAATCTCGGTGCCGGCCCCATTGATCGTCCCCGCATAAGCGACGGTATGCGACAGCCTGCCGCCGTCATATTGCTTCATGAATTGGATTCGTCCGCCGGCGCGCGCGCCGTCGATGGTCGAGCGCAAGATGGTACCATCTTGCCTGTCGGCTTCGGTGACGCTCCCGGATACGCGTGACGCCCGTTCTTGCAACGTTGCGATGAAAGAGTTCGGCGCAACATAGGGGTTGGGCGAGCTCCACCGTCCGTACCAGACGCCCGTCACGTTACGGCGGTCAGTCATCGTTCGGCGATCAGGGCTTCCAACGCCTCGCTCGTCAGCGGCGGCGCACACAGGTAACCCTGATAAATATCGGCGCCGGCTTCCGCGAGCAAATCGCGCTGACGCGTCGTTTCGACGCCCTCGACCACGACCGTCAGCCCCAAGGCGCGCGCGATCACGATTATCCCTTTCACGATCACCTGCCCGCGCTCCGATCCTTCGATATCCTGCGACAGCCGGGCGTCGAGCTTGATCACATCGACGGGCAACTCCTTGAGGTAGGAAAGGCTCGAATAGCCCGTGCCGAAATCGTCCAGCGCAATCCGGCATCCATGATCGCGTAGCACCTCGAGCACCGCGCTGGCAGTGGCGAAATCGGCGATCAGGTCGTGCTCGGTTATCTCGATCGTCAGGCGCGATGCGGCAAAGTCATGCTGCGCCATTCGCGCCATCAGGACCGTCGCAAAGTCCGGCCTGGCGAGGTCGCGTGCGGTGACGTTGATCGACAGTTGCAAGTGCCGGAGCGCCACGGGCCATGCCGCCGCACGCGCGAGGGCGACGTCGTGAATCTCGTCGGACACCGCCGCGATCAGTTCAGCTCGCTTGGCGGCGGCGAACAAGCGTTCGGCCCCAACCTCTTCCTTGCCCGGACGGCGCCAACGTACCAGGGCTTCGGTGCCGACAATCTGGCCGCTGGCCATCGCCACCTGCGGCTGGAACAGCACGATGATCTCGCCGTCACGCAGCGCCGGCGGCAAATGATCCGAAAGCCGCCGCCCGCGCGGTGCGCCCTGTTCGTTGGTTTGTCGCCCCACCGGTCGCTGCATCGCCTGTTCTTACGCATCGCGCGTTCCGGGGCCAAGCACTTGTGCGTTCGCGCCGCACCGCCTAGCTCTCGACGCACGATGGCGTCCCAACCCGCCCTGATCGATCGTCACGGCCGCACGATCAGCTATCTGCGCGTGTCGGTGACCGATCGGTGCGATTTGCGCTGCCGCTATTGTATGGCCGAGCAGATGACGTTTCTGCCCAAGAGCGCGTTGCTCGGACTAGAGGAGATCGCGATCGTCGCTGAACGCTTCATCGCGCGCGGCGTGACGAAGATCCGGCTGAGCGGTGGCGAGCCGCTGGTTCGACGCGATGTGATCGATCTCGCCCGGCGGCTGGGCCGACATATCGGACATGGCCTCGACGAACTGACGATGACGACCAATGGCACGCGGCTGGCCGACCATGCCGGGGCGCTGCACGATGCCGGCGTCCGTCGCATCAACGTCAGCCTGGACAGCCGCGATCCCGATCGGTTCCGCTACATCACGCGCCACGGCGACGTGGCCCGGGTGCTCGACGGCATAGCCGCTGCCAAGACGGTCGGGCTGGCGGTCAAGATAAACATGGTCGCGTTAAGAGGCCTCAACGCCCAAGAGATCGCGCCGATGCTCGCCTGGTGCGTCGAGCAAGGTCACGACCTGAGCCTGATCGAAACGATGCCGTTAGGGGCGATCGACGAGGACCGCACCGACCGTTTTCTGCCGCTAACCGACGTTTTCGCCGAGTTGTCCGAAACATTCGACCTGACCCGCGACACGCACTCAAGCGGCGGACCCGCACGATATTGGCTTGTCGGCGCAAGTCGAACACGGCTCGGACTGATCTCCCCCCTCACCGCAAATTTCTGCGACGGCTGCAATCGCGTGCGGTTGACCACCGAAGGCCACCTCTATTCGTGCCTCGGACACGACGATCGGGTCGATCTGAAAGCAGCATTGCGCAGCGGCGGGGTCGCGGGCCTTGACGCCGCCATCGACGAAGCGATCGCCATCAAACCCGCCCGCCACAACTTCCGCATCGCCGCCGGCGCCGCGCCAGCCGTCGCGCGACACATGAGCGTGACTGGCGGATGACCAAGCGCGCCTTGGTCGCCTCGCCGACCACCCAAGCCCAAGCCGCCAAACGGGAGCTGCGCGCCGCCTATGACTGGGTGCCGGTCGAGCAGGCTGAGTTGATCGTCGCGCTCGGCGGCGACGGCTACATGCTGCAAACGCTTCACGCGATGCTCGAACGACGTGGCGACCCGGTCCCCGTGTTCGGCATGAACCTCGGCACGGTCGGGTTTCTGATGAACGATTGGCGCAGCGACGGTCTCGACGCGCGACTCGATCGGACCAAGCCGTTCAAGGTGACACCGCTGCAGATGACGGCCCGAACGGTCGCCGGCGAGACGTTCGTGCTGCCCGCGATCAACGAAGTCTCGCTGCTCCGCGAAACCCGCCAGACGGCGAAGCTGGAAGTGACCGTCAACGACCGGGTCGTACTCTCCGAACTCGCCTGCGACGGGATCCTTGCGGCGACGCCCGCCGGATCGACCGCGTACAACCTGTCCGCCAACGGACCGATCCTGCCGCTCGGGTCGGGCATGGTTGCCTTGACGCCGATCTCCGCGTTCCGCCCGCGACGCTGGCGCGGGGCGATTCTGCCCGAAAAGGCGCGGATCGGACTCCGAGTGCTCGAGCCAGCCAAGCGGCCGGTCTCCGCCGTCGCCGACCAGCGCGAAGTGCGCGATGTGGCGCAGGTCGATATCGCGATCGACCGCACGCGCGAACTCACCCTGCTGTTCGACCCCGAACACGCGCTGGACGACCGCATTACGATGGAACAATTCGCATCGTAGCTTGGGGCTTGCATCGCGAAGGCGGGCGTTTATAGAGCGCCCCTCAACGCTATTCCCTGATAGCTCAGCGGTAGAGCTCTCGACTGTTAATCGAGCGGCCGTAGGTTCGAATCCTACTCAGGGAGCCAGCGATATCTCAGTGACAAACTGCGACAAATTTTGCGCCGAAGGGTTTCGGAGCAAAACCCGTTCATCCTGCGTTCCACCTATTCGCGATAGGATGGATCGTTTATTACTATCGGCGAACGGAGACTTGTGATGGCGTTTTCATTCCGCCGCGCCTCGGCCCTCGGCCTGATCGCGGCTTCCACGCTGGCCATAGCCGGCTGCATGACCGAAACTACGTATCGCCCCGCGACCGGCAGCGGCTTTTCCCGCGAAGGGTTCAGCGAGCGGCAGATCGAGGCCAACCGCTTCATGGTGAGCTTCTCGGGCAACACGGTGACGAGCCGTGACACGGTCGAGCGCTACCTGCTGTTCCGCGCGGCGGAACTGACCACGCAGCAGGGCTACGACTATTTCGTGATGGCCGACCGCGACACCGACAAGAAGCAGCGGACGTACGCGACGCCGAGCTTCGGCAGCGGTTATGGGTTCGGCTATGGCGGCTGGGGCCCGCGCTGGCGCTATTACGGCCGCGGGTTCGGCTGGCGTTCTTGGGATCCGTTTTGGGGCGACCCGTTCTTCGATCGCGACATCGACATCAACACGGTCGAAAAATACGAAGCAACCGCTGAGGTCGTGATGGGCAAGGGTCCGAAGCCCGCCGGCAATGTCCGCGCGTTCGACGCCCGGTCGGTGATGGCGAACATCGGCCCGACGGTGGTGCTGCCGAAGTAAGCGGCGCAACACTTTCTGAAATGAAAAAGGCCGGGGAGCGATCCCCGGCCTTTTCGCTTTTTACGCCACCTGACCGTGGCAGTGTTTGTACTTCAGGCCCGACCCGCATGGGCAGGTCGCGTTACGGCTGACTTTGCCTTCCCATTCCTTGGGATCGGTGCCGAGATCGGGCTCTTCCGGCCGGACGTACGACAACGGCGGCAGCGTCGTCGTGACGTTGCCCAGCGCTCCGCCATCGAGGTCGCGCGTATCATCCTCGCCCGAGAACGGGTCGAAATGCTGCGTGATGAAATCAGGGAGCTCCGGCAGCTCCGGCGCGCCCTGGAAGCGGAACTCGGCGTGCGCGAGCGTCCGCGTTACGTCCTCGCGGATCGACGCAAGCATACGTTCGAACAGCGCAAATGCTTCCTGCTTGTATTCGTTGATCGGCGTCTTCTGCGCATAGGCACGCAAGTGGATGACCTGACGCAGCGCGTCGAGCGTCGCGAGGTGCTCCTTCCAGTGATGGTCCAGGTTCTGGAGCAGGATCGACTTCTCGATGCTTGTCCAGGTATCCGTTTCGATGTCTGCGCTCTTGGTCGTCACTAGCGCATCGGCGGCCTCGCGCAGGCGCTCCTCGACCATTTCGACATCGACCGATTCCTCGCCGAGCCAATCATCGACCGGCGGGGTGATGCCGAGCAACTCGGCCGCCTTGGCTTTCATGCCTTCGACGTCCCACTGTTCGGGATAGGATCCCGGCGGGCACGAATCGCCGACGATCGAATTGACCGTCTCCGCGCGCATATCCTCGACGACGTCGCCGACCGCGTCGGCGTCCATGATGTCGGCGCGTTGTTCGTAAACGACCTTGCGCTGATCGTTCATCACGTCGTCATACTCGACGACCTGTTTACGGATGTCGTAGTTGCGCGCCTCGACCTTCTTCTGCGCGGTCTCGATCGCCTTCGACATCCAGCGCGACGGCGGCAATGCCTCGCCGTCCTCCAAGCTCGATCGCATCATCTTGGCGAACAAGGTGTTCGGGCCGAAGATACGCAGCAGATCATCATCGAGCGACAGGTAGAAGCGCGACAGACCCGGGTCGCCCTGACGCCCCGACCGCCCGCGCAGCTGATTGTCGATGCGGCGGCTTTCGTGGCGCTCGGTACCGAGCACGAACAGGCCACCGGCGGCCAGCACTTCCTGCTTCTCCAGCGCGATCTCTTCCTTGATCCGCTCGATCGCCTTGTCGCGATCAGGTCCTTCCGGCACCTCGGCGAGCTCGTCCTCGACGCGGAAGTCCAAGTTGCCGCCAAGCTGGATGTCGGTGCCGCGGCCCGCCATGTTGGTCGCGATGGTCACGGCGCCCTTGCGGCCCGCCTGCGCGACGATGTGCGCCTCCATCTCATGATAGCGGGCGTTCAGCACCTTGTGCTCCACCTTCTCCTCGTTGAGGAACTCGGAGAGCATTTCGGACTTCTCGATCGACACCGTGCCGACCAGGATCGGCTGGCCCTTGTCGGCATGTTCCTTGATCGTCTTGGCGATGCCACGGAACTTGTCGTTCAGATCCTTGTAGAACGTGTCTTCCTCGTCGACGCGCTTGACGGCAACATTGGTCGGGATCGACACGACGTTCATCTTGTAGATGTCGTAGAATTCGGCCGCTTCGGTCGCCGCGGTTCCGGTCATGCCCGACAGCTTCGGATACATGCGGAAATAGTTCTGGAAGGTGATCGAGGCCATCGTCTGGTTCTCGGGCTCGATATCGACGCCCTCCTTCGCCTCGACCGCCTGGTGCAGACCGTCCGACCAGCGCCGGCCGTCCATCATGCGGCCGGTGAACTCGTCGATGATGATGACCTTGCCGTCCTTGACGATGTAATCGATGTCGCGCTTGAACATCATGTTGGCGCGCAGCGACTGATTCAGGTGGTGGACCACCTGCGTGTTCTCATAATCGTACAGATTGTCGCCCTGAAGCAGCCCGGCGCCTTCGAGCAGACGCTCGACCGTCTCGGTGCCGTCCTCCGTCAGGATGATCGACTTCTGCTTCTCATCCTTCTCGTACGTATCGGCATCGAGCTGCTTCACGATCGCGTCGACCTGCTTATAAAGCTCGGACTTGTCGTCGGTGGGGCCCGAAATGATCAGCGGCGTGCGGGCTTCGTCGATCAGCACCGAATCGACTTCGTCGACGATCGCCATCGAGAACGCGCGCTGGACCATCGTCTCGCGCTCGTACTTCATGTTGTCGCGTAGATAGTCGAAGCCGAATTCGTTGTTCGTGCCGTACGTGATGTCAGACCCGTACGCTTCCTTGCGCTGGTGATCGGTCAGGTTCGGGATGATGACGCCGACGGTCATGCCGAGGAATTTGTAGATCCGTCCCATCCACTCGGCGTCGCGCGCCGCGAGATAGTCGTTGACGGTAATGACGTGGACGCCCTTCTCCGTGAGCGCATTCAGATAGACCGCCAGCGTCGCGACCAGCGTCTTGCCCTCGCCCGTCCGCATCTCGGCGATTTCGCCGCGATGAAGCACGATGCCGCCGACCATCTGGACGTCGAAGTGCCGCATGCCGAGCACGCGGACCGACGCCTCACGCACCGTCGCGAATGCCTCGGGCAAGATGTCGTCGAGCTTCTCGCCGTTCGCCAACCGGGCGCGGAAGGCCGCCGTCTGGTTGGCGAGCGTCGCATCGTCCATCGCCTTCAGACTGGGCTCGAACGCGTTGATCTTGTTGACGATGCCGCCGAGCGACTTGACGTACCGGTCGTTAGACGACCCGAAAATGGATTTGGCGAGTCCGCCGAGCATGATGATATTCCTGTTGAATGGAGTGCGCACGGCACCACGGGCGCCGCACGGAAAAAATCAGCGATGTGAAGGAGTCCGGCGCATCACCGGACAACCGCGCTTATTCGCGCCGGCGGCTCGCAAAAGCGGGGACCAGATCGGCGAGTACGAACGCGCTCTCCGTCGGAACGACGCTCTTCGCTGGCCCACCAAAGACTTGCGCCGGGCGCGCCGCGACTTGAAGCCGCTTCACGGCAGTCGCCTTGACCGCGCTCGCGACGCTGCTGCTCAGCGCCGCCGGGGTCACCGGCGCACGCACGCCACCCGTGCCGCTCAGCGCGGACAGCAAGGCAGAGAGGAGCAGGATCAGGTTCAAGCGACGGCTTCACAGATTGCGAGTGCGGCGTGACATAGGGGCGGACGGGTTAAAGGTCTAACTATTTTGGATCGACCCGCATCGTCGTGATTATAGTCACCGTTCCAGCGACGGGCTTGTTGTTCCGGATGAGCGGCGCCGTGACGCGCTTGCCGGGCTTGAAATCAGCGCATCCGCCCAGACCCTGGGTGACGCCGACCGGGCGGCAGGCCACGCCATTTCCCTGCGGATCAACGTCGATCTCGAAGTTGCTGATGATCGATGAGGTTCCGCCAGTCGACAGATCAACCGTGAAAACATCATTCAGCACCCACCGCACGCCCGGCAGGGTGAAGGTAGAAGCAACCGGTTTGCCGCTGGTGTCCAGCGCCGGCACGAACCGCGCATTGGCGAGAGCGAGTTCGCACGTTCTCGCGTCGAGAGACATCGACCCGCTGCTCTGGACAATCTTGCAAGCCGTCGCGTTACCGAACTTATCGACGGCGAGTTCCGCGACCACCCGCCCTTGTTCGCCCTTACGTTTGGCCTCCGGCGGATAGATGTTCATCGGAAACCAGCTACCCAAATCTCCCTTCGGATGCGCAGATGCAGTGGCTTCCTGGGCCATGGCAACAGACGGTACCGCCAGTGCCACGAAACCGGCAGCGATCATTATCGCCGTCGAGACCGAACCGATCGAAATATGCACGACGCCCTCCTGTCGTAGAGGGCTAACCGATCCGGCGCATTGCGTCACCATTCGCGATCTTTATGGAGTACGCGCATGACCGACCGCTCGCCCCTCGCCCCGACCTCGCTGCCCGCCCTTCCGGAGATTGCCGGGGTCACGCGCCGCGTCGCGCGGGCGCGGTACAAGACGTGGGATCGCTGCGATTTGACCTATGTCGAGCTGAGCCCTGGCACGACGGTCGCGGGCGTGCTCACCAAGAGCAAGTGCGCGTCACCTGAAGTCGATTGGTGTCGCGCCGCGCTCGTGCTCGGCCGGGCACGGGCGCTGGTGGTCAATGCCGGAAATTCGAACGCGTTTACCGGCGACCGCGGACGCCATGCCGTCGAGGGGCTGGCGGCGCGCGTCGCGCAGCATCTCGGCTGCCAGCCGTCGGACGTGTTCGTTGCCTCAACCGGTGTGATCGGCGTCCCCTTACCGCTCGACAAGGCCGAGGCAGGGCTGACCGCCGCCTTCACCGCCGAGCCGTGCGACTGGGTCACCGCCGCCGAGACGATCATGACGACCGACACGTTCGCCAAGGTCGCGGTGACGCGCGCGGTGATCGGCGACCGGACGGTCGAACTGGTCGGCATCATCAAAGGGTCGGGGATGATAATGCCCGACATGGCGACGATGCTCGGCTTCATCTTTACCGATGCGGCAGTCGATGCAGCGTGGATGCAATCGGCGCTGTCCGCGGCCAATACCAAAAGCTTTTCGTGCATCACGGTCGATAGCGACACATCGACCAGCGACACCGTCCTGGCCTTCGCGACGGGCGCGGCGGGCAACGCCACCATTTCGGACGACGATGAACCCGGCGCGGATGCTTTTCGCTCAGCGCTCGACGATTTGTGTCTGCAACTCGCGCATCTCGTCGTCCGCGACGGCGAGGGCGCGTCGAAGTTCATCCGCATCGACGTAACCGGCGCCGAAAGCGATGAGAGCGCGCACCGCATCGGCATGAGCATCGCCAACTCGCCGCTCGTGAAGACCGCGATTGCCGGAGAGGATGCCAATTGGGGTCGCGTCGTGATGGCTATAGGCAAGGCCGGCGAACCCGCCGAGCGGGACAAGGTCGCGATCCGTTTCGGCGAGACTCAAGTCGCGCGGGACGGGCTGGAGGTCGAGGGCTATGACGAAGCGCCGGTCACAGCGCATCTGAAGGGCGCGGAAATCGATATCGGCGTCGATCTCGGCCTCGGCGACGGCCGGGCGACGGTTTGGACATGCGATCTCACCCACGGCTATATTTCGATCAACGCCGACTATCGGAGCTGATTTTCCACCCCGGCTTAACGATTTTTTCGCCGGCTTTCCGCCAGATGGGCGGATGGACAGCGTCGAACTCGAGGCCGCGGTGAAGTCGGGGGTAATCACGCCCGACGTCGCCAACAGGCTGCGCAATTTCAGCGCCGAGCAACGCCAGACCCCACTTGCTGACGAAGAGCGATTCGGCCTGGTCGGTGGCTTGGCCGACGTGATGACCGCCGCCGGATTGCTGCTCCTGCTTGGCGGCGTAGCCTTCGCCTTCGCTTTCATCCCGCCGGTCGCGATCGTGATCGTCCTGGGGGCGAGCTGGGCATTCGCCGAACATTTCACCCGCCAGCGACGCATGACCTTGACCAGCTTCGTATTGTTCGGCGCGTTCGTGGTGGCCGCATTGTGCGGGCTGATGGGCGTCGCGACCGTGCTTCCCGCTTCGAGTCCCTGGCTGGGATCGCCGGTGGCCTGGGCCGCGATTTCGCCGCTTGGTGGGCTCATCATTTCGTTCGGCACTGCGATGATCTGCGGTGTCTATTGGCTGCGCTTCAAGCTGCCGTTCGCTTACATGGCGGCGGCGGTCGCAGCGGTGAATGCGGGCATCAACGTCGTCCGCTTGGCCGTACCCTACGCATCGGCGGGGGTGATCAGCTTCATGCTGCTGGTCGTCGGGTTGCTGTTGTTCGTCATCGCGATGTGGTGGGACATGTCGGACGTCCGCCGCGAAACGCGCCGCGCGGATATCGCGTTCTGGATGCATTGGGCGGCCGGTTACCAGGTTGCAGGCGCAAGCTTCCGCCTTCTGCTGGGGGTCACCGGCGGACCGAGCGGTTGGGAGCGGCTCAACGCCTTCGCGACGCAGCCCGCGACCGGCGGCGCCGCGATCGCGGTGTTGTGCCTCTTCTCGTTCTTTTGTGTCGTCGCTTTGATCATCGACCGGCGGTCATTGCTGATGTCGAGCCTGATCTACGTCGTCCCCGCGACCGCGCAGTTGATGGGGGCGCTGCAATCGACGACGATGACGATGACCGCGATGCTGACGGGCGGTTTCCTCGTCGTGCTGGCCGCGTACTGGCGAGAAGTACGGGCGCTGTTGCTCGCGCAGCTACCCGCGCACCTCCGCGCGCAACTCCCCCGGACCGATCTATCGTTCGCGACGAGCCGTCCCGTCGCCTGACCTCGCCTAGCGCGCCGCCCCGCGCTAAGGGCGGCGGCAATGACGTACGACATCCATATCATCGGCGGCGGCCTGGCCGGGTCCGAAGCCGCGTGGCAGCTCGCCGAGGCCGGCATTCGCGTGAAGCTGTCCGAAATGCGCGGCAGCGGCGACATGACACCCGCGCACCAGACCGACGGCTTGGCAGAGTTGGTCTGCTCCAACAGTTTTCGCTCCGACGATGCCGAGAATAACGCGGTCGGACTGCTTCACGCCGAGATGCGCACGTTCGGCTCGATCATCATGGCCGAAGGCGACCGCCATAAAGTGCCCGCCGGGTCGGCACTGGCGGTGGATCGCGACGGCTTTTCGGCCGGCGTCACCGCGCGCTTGGCGGCACATCCCAATATCGAGATCGTTCGCGAACGGGTCGACGCCCTGCCTGAGACACCGGCGATCATCGCCACCGGTCCCCTTACCGCCTCCGGTCTGGCCGCCAGCATCGGTGCGGCGACCGGCAGCGACGCCCTAGCCTTCTTCGATGCGATCGCGCCCATCGTGCATCACGACAGCATCGACATGAGCGTCGCGTGGCGCCAGGCGCGCTGGAATAAAGGCGGTGACGATTACATCAACTGCCCACTCGACAAGGATCAGTACCACGCCTTTGTCCAAGGCTTGATCGACGGCGAAAAGGGCGAGTTCCGCGACTGGGAAAAGGACACGCCCTATTTCGAGGGCTGCATGCCGATCGAGGTGATGGCGGAGCGCGGACCGGAGACGCTGCGCTTCGGACCGATGAAGGGCGTCGGGCTCGACGATCCGCGCACCGGGCGCTGGCCCTATGCCTGCGTTCAGTTGCGGCAGGACAATGCGAGCGCGACATTGTGGAATATCGTCGGATTCCAGACCAAGCTGAAACATGCCGAGCAGGTTCGGCTGTTCCGCACGATCTCGGGGCTGGAGAATGCCGAATTCGCGCGACTGGGCGGTTTGCATCGCAACACCTTCATCCGCTCGCCCGAATTGCTCGACCCGACGCTCCGACTGAAATCGCGGCCCAACATCCGTTTCGCCGGCCAGATCACCGGCTGCGAGGGCTATGTCGAAAGCGCTGCGGTCGGACTGCTCGCAGGTCGGTTCGCCGCTGCCGAACTCCGCGGCGACGTCATGACACCGCCGCCGGTCGAAACGGCGCTCGGTGCTCTCCTCCACCATATCACCGGCGCGGCCGAGGCGGAGACCTATCAGCCGATGAACGTCAATTTCGGGCTGATGCCGCCGATCCCGGGGCGCACCAAAAAAGCGGACCGCAAGAAGATGTATACCGACCGTGCCCGCGCCGCGCTGGCGGCGTGGATGGCGGCTTAAGTCTCTTCTTCGCGACCCTCATCGACGGGCGCGGGCTTGTCCGCGCAATTGGTCTTGGCTCGCACCTTTCGCTTCACCGCGGTCGTGGCGAATTCCGTGGCATTCATCGCGCCCGACTTGTCGGCGTCGGCGGCGGCGAACTTGGTTTCCGCCTTCACCGCCCATTCGTCGAACGACAGCGTACCGTCGCCATTGGTGTCGAGCTTGCCATACGCTTTCTTGCGCGCCGCCAGATATTCGTCGCGCGTGATCGCGCCGTTGCGATCCTTGTCGTAGCGGTTGAAGCGCTTTTCCTCGCGCGTCTTGGCGGTCGCTTCGGGGACGGCCGGATCGGCGGCCTGACCGTCGCCGGTCGCGGCACTCGCCGCCGGCATCGCGGCGAGCGGCGCTACGCCGGCAGGTCGCATCGCCTGGAGCATCATCCCCGCCGCCACCAACAGCGCACCCGCGCCTGCCCCTGCCAGATACCGCCACATCGTGCCGCCCTCCTGATATCGCACGCAGCCTAACGCGAATCCCACGGAAGGCTAGCGCCCGGTCATGCGGTGCCAAGCGAGCCGCGCGACGCGCCGCGGCGTTGCCGGCCCGGCGAGGTCCATGCGAGCGATATGTGTCAGCGCACCCAGCGAATGCCCTGCCCGACCCCAGCGATGCTCGGAAGCTTTCGCGAGCAAGGGAGCAGCCGCGTCGCGAGCATGAGCAGCCAATTGGGGATCGCTAAGATGGGCAGCGAGATCAGCCAATGCCCATCCCTGCCCCGCATCGGCCAACGGATCCACTTGCGCTTGAAGAAGCATACCCGCTTGCTCGAACAGCACGGCCCCGCGTAGCCGCCCGTGATCGGCGATCGACCCATTATCGATCGCGCCGAGCAACACTTCCCAACCGTCGGTCATCGCCGCTAGTGCTTCACCGCTCGGGCCAAGCGGCAAAACGTCCCGCGCCAACGCCTGCAACACCGGCTCGGCCGGCGGCGGCGCGCTGTCGAGCCGAACCAACGCCTCACGCCACCACGCCAGTCGCATCTGCCCGACCATCGGTTCGCGCGTCGTGCGCAAAACCTGCCCCAGCGTTGCGTCGAGCGCAAACAATGCGGCCAGTCCGGCACGCCGATCGCGCGGTGCATAACTCATCGCCAGCACGCGTTCCGGGTCGTCGATCGGCGTCACCGTAACATTAACCTTTCCGCTTTAGACGCGGTTATCCCTTCCTGGGGCATTTGGCGACCTAGGTGGGACTGAATCGGGAGTGTGGGGCACCATGATCGGGTCATTCGATCGCAAGCGGCGGACGGCGCCGACCACGTTGGGGCGGCTGCGTTCCGACGTCGGCGGCAACACGCTTGCCATGATGGCGATCGCGCTGATTCCGATCTGCGCGATCATCGGCTCCGGCCTCGACACCGCGCGGCTCTACGTCGTGAAGGTCCGGCTGCAACAGGCGTGCGACGCGGGTGTGCTGGCGGGGCGCAAGTCGATCATCACGAGCGGTGCGGCGCTCGACACCAGTGATACGGGTTCGGCGAAGCAATTCTTCAAGAACAATTTCAACGATGGCTGGATGCGCACCGGCACCGCCACCTTCACCCCGGTGAAGACGAGCGACAACCAGGTCAGCGGCACCGCCAGCGTTCCCGTTCCGATGACGATCATGAAGATGTTCGGCATGCCCGACATCACGCTCTCGGTCGCCTGCCAGGCGCGTTACGACGTGCCGGACACCGACATCATGTTCGTGCTCGACACGACCGGGTCGATGGGATCCAAGCCGGACGGCACGGGCGGCGGCGGCAAATACGCCTATACGCGCGAAAACGGCACGACCGGCTATGCGACGGCGGAAGCCTCGTCGGGCTCGAAGATCAGCGCGGTGCGCAGCGCCGTGTTGAACTTCTACGACACCGTCAAGGCGTCGTCGGACACAACGACGCACATCCGCTACGGCTTCGTTCCGTACAGCGTGTCGGTGAACGTCGGCGAAGCGATCAATTCGGTCGATCCGTCCTACCTAGTCGATTCCTGGACCTACAATACGCGCGAGCCGATGCCGGAGGCGAACGACTCCGTCTATGCGTCCAGTTCGAAGAGCACGACCAACGTAGCCAGCGGATCGTGCGCGACCGGCGTCGTCCGCACGCCGGCGACCGGCTACAATGTGTCCGGGTCGGGTACCAGCGCGACGGCCACCGCCGTCCGCAAGACCACGAGCTGGACGAGTTCCAATAGCGGCACCTGCACGGTCCTGACCGAGAACGTGAAGGTAACGTGGAAGTATCTCAAGAAGTCGCTCGATACGTCGCAGATCAAGGGATTCAACACGGTCTCCGACCCGACGCGCTTCAACAATACCGTCAAGTGGCAGGGCTGCATCGAGGAGCGCGGGCCGTTGTCGTCCGGCGCGATGACGTTCGACCAGGATAACCTTCCGGCCGATCTCGACCCCGACTTGATGCCGACATCGGACGACACCCGGTGGAAACCGGCCATGCCCGAACTCAGCTATTGGCGGGGCAACACCACGAGCTGGACCAGCGGCGGATCGTCGTCGACGAGCGCGAGCAGCGACTATTCGGCCACCACGATGTCGACCAACGCCGGCTATTGGGTTGCCGCCTATTACAACAGCGATTCGGTCGAATGTCCGAAGGCGGCCAAGCGACTATCTGAAATGGATCGCTCGGACGTCGAGGCCTATGTGTCGTCGAGCGGCGACCTTCGCCCAGGCGGGTTCACGTATCACGACGCGGGCATGATCTGGGGCACGCGCATGCTGTCGCCCAACGGCCCGTTCAAGGCCGATACCGCCGCGTGGCCCAACCGCAACGATCCCAACCGCTACATCGTGTTCATGACCGACGGCGACATGAACAGCAGTTGGACCGCCTATCAGCTTTACGGCATCGAATATTACGACAAGCGGATCAGCGGCCAGGACAATGACGAAGCATATCACAATGCCCGCTTCCTGGCAGAATGCACTGCAGCGAAGAATCGCGGTATTACCGTGTTCGTCGTCGCCTTCGGCCAGACGCTGACCACGCAGCTCAAGACCTGCGCGACGCCGGGCCAGGCGTTCCAGGCGAACGACAGCGCCGCGCTCGACGCCGCATTTCAGAACATCGCAAAGCAAATCGCCCAGTTGAGGATTTCGCAGTGAGGCGCGCCCTTCGCTCGCTGTCGCGCAATTCGCGCGGCGTTACCGCCATCGAGTTCGGCATCGTGGCGCCCGTCATGATGCTGCTGCTGATGGGCCTGTCCGATCTGGCCTATCAGATCTACGCGCAGTCGATCCTGAACGGCGCGCTGCAAAAGGCCGGGCGCGATGCGACGATCCAGGGCGCGGCGAACAACACGACCGATATCGACAACAAAGTGAAGACGATGGTGAAGAAGATCGCGGCCAACGCGACCTTCGTCGTCACGCGCAAGAATTACGATTCGTTCAGTGTGATCAAGCCCGAGCCGTTCATCGACAACAACAGCAACGGCGTTCGCAATCCGGGCGAGTGCTACACCGACATCAACGGCAACGGCCAATGGGATCAGGATCCCGGCGACGACGGTCAGGGCGGCGCGAACGACGTCACGCTATACACCATGACCGTGACCTATCCGCGGTTATTCCCGGTCGCGGGCCTCTTCGGTTGGCCGTCGACCCAGACGATCAGCGCGAGCACGCTGCTCAAGAACCAACCCTATGCGTCGCAGACCGTGGTGACGCCAAAGCAGATTTGCACATGACGCTTTCATCAAATCCCGCACCACGTCGCCTGCGGGCGACGCCGGGCCGGCTAGCGCGCAACAATAGCGGCGTGGCCTTGCTCGAATTCGCCTTTTCGATGCCGTTGGTGCTGATGATCGGCCTGTACGGCCTGGAATCCGCAAACCTGGCGTTGATCAATCTGAAGGTCAGCCAGATTGCGCTGATGCTGGCCGACAACTCGTCGCGCGTCGGCGTGATCGATTCGACGCAGATCGAACAGCTGCGCGAAGTCGACATGAACGACGTGCTCCAGGCCGCGCGCATGCAGGGCACCGGCATCGGTTTGACCACCAATGGTCGCATCACCGTGTCGAGCCTAGAGACCGACGACAAGGGGACGCAACGCATCCACTGGCAGCGCTGCATCGGCAAGAAGTCGGGCACGAACTACGATTCGAGCTACGGCACGACGACGATCACCGCCGGGACCGATACGACGCCGGCCAATGCCGGAACGCTCGCGCCGACCGGTATGGGTGATCCCGGCCAGAAAGTGAACGCGCCGGCCAAGAGCGGCGTGATGTTCGTCGAGGTCAATTACGACTACAAACCGATCGTCGGGCAATGGCTCTTCGGCGCGGCGCGGATCCATTACATCGCGTCGTTCGTCGTCCGCGATAACCGCGACTTCACGCAGATCTACAATCCAACGACGTCGCCGGTGACGCCGCGTTCCACCTGCAACCTCTATCCGTCCTGACGGGGCGATCGTTTCTGCCACGAAAAAGCCGCGCCCGGGCGACCGGACGCGGCTTTTTCGTTTTAGCGTGTTGCGCTGATCAGTAGCGGTAGTGATCGGGCTTGAACGGCCCTTCGACCGGTACGCCGATATAGTCCGCCTGCTTCTGCGACAGCTTGGTCAGCTTCACGCCCAGCTTTTCGAGGTGCAGCTCCGCGACCTTCTCGTCGAGGTGCTTCGGCAGGACGTAGACGTCGTTCTTATACTCGTCCGACTTGGTCCACAGTTCGATCTGCGCCAGCGTCTGGTTGGTGAACGACGCCGACATCACGAACGACGGGTGGCCGGTCGCGTTGCCCAGGTTCACCAGGCGGCCGCGCGACAGGATGATGATCTGCTTGCCATCCGGGAACTCGACCAGGTCGACCTGCGGCTTCACTTCGGTCCACTTGTAGTTCGACAGCGCGGCGATCTGAATCTCGCTGTCGAAGTGACCGATGTTGCAGACGATCGCCATATTCTTCATCGCCTTCATGTGCTCGGCGGTGATGACGTCGGCGTTGCCGGTCGCGGTGCAGAAGATGTCGGCGCGGGTCACCGCTTCTTCCATCGTGACGACCTCGAAGCCTTCCATCGCGGCCTGCAGAGCGCAGATCGGATCGACTTCGGTCACCATCACGCGCGCACCGCCATTGCGGAGCGACTGCGCCGAACCCTTGCCGACATCACCGAAGCCGGCGACGCAAGCGACCTTGCCGGCGAGCATCACGTCGGTGCCGCGACGGATTGCGTCGACGAGCGATTCCTTGCAGCCGTAGAGGTTGTCGAACTTCGACTTGGTCACGCTGTCGTTGACGTTGATCGCCGGGAACGGCAGCTCGCCCTTCTTGGCGATCGCATACAGGCGGTGGACGCCGGTGGTGGTCTCTTCCGACACGCCCTTGATGTTCTTGACGGTCTCGGTGAGGTAGCCCGGCTTGCGAGCGATGAATTCCTTCACCGCGCGCTGCATCTCGACCTCTTCCTCGTTCTCGGGCTCGGCGAACGAATGGCCGGCCTCGAGCTTGGCGCCCCACAGCGCGAACGCGGTCGCGTCGCCGCCGTCGTCGAGGATCATGTTGCAGGTCTCGTCACCCCAATCGAAGATCGAGCCGACATAGTCCCAATATTCGGCCAGGCTCTCGCCCTTGATTGCGAACACCGGCACGCCCGACGCGGCGATCGCGGCGGCGGCATGGTCCTGGGTCGAATAGATGTTGCAGGTCGCCCAGCGCACCTTCGCGCCGAGCGCGGTCAGCGTCTCGATCAGCACCGCGGTCTGGATCGTCATGTGCAGCGAACCGGTAATGCGCGCGCCCTTGAGCGGCTGCGACGCGCCGAATTCGTCGCGCAGCGCCATCAGGCCGGGCATCTCGGTCTCGGCGATGTTGATCTCGGCGCGGCCGAAATCGGAAAGGCTGATGTCCTTGACGACATAATCGGTCGTACGGTCGAGCACGGTGGCCACGTCAAAAATCTCCGGCAAATTGATTGATGTCGCGCGCCCTACAGGCTCGTCGCGGCGATTGCAACACGGATATAAAGATTTCTTTATATGTCCTTCGCCAGCACCGTGACGGTCATCTCGGCCCGACGCCGGAAGCCGAGCGTATCGTACAGCGCAATCGCGCCGGCGTTGCTGGTGTAGGACGTCAGCCAGGGCGTTTCCTGACGCGCGATCATGCGCGCCGCGACGATGCGCATCAGGCCGGCCGCATAGCCCCGTCCGCGATGGTCGGGGTGCGTACAGACGGCGCTGATCTCGCTCCACCCCGGCAGCTTCATCCGCTCGCCCGCCATCGCCACCAGCGTACCATTCACACGCACCCCGACGAAGCGCCCCAGCCGATTGGTGTGCCGCACATAGGGGCCGGGGCGCGTGAGCGTCGCCAAGGCGAGCATTTCGGGGGCATCGGCGTCGGTCAGATCGACGATCTCGAAGGGCGAGTCAGCGGCAGACGAGGGCGTATCGCAGGTCATTTGCACCAGTTCCGCGGTCCGAACGACGCGCGTGCCGGGCGGCGCAGGCCAGGATTCGGGCTCGATCAGCCACAGCTCGCCGTTATCGGGGACCAAGGACGCGAGCGTCTCCAGACTCGCTTCGGACCCATCCACAGCGGCACCGAACACGCCATGATCGCGATCCACGCGTAGGGCGCGCTCATCACCCTCGGCCACATGCGCCCAGCCGCTATTCAGCGCGCCCCAGACCGGCCTATCGAGCGGATGGCTCACGCCGTCCCGGTTTCCGGCGCGAGCAGGCGCGGGTCGATCCCGGCGCTGGCGAACCCCGCCCCCCAGCGATCGTCGGCGGCGGTGTCGTAGATCAGCCCTTCGTCCGCCGTGACGTTGAACCAGCCGTGGCGCAGCATCTCGCCGTCCAGCTGCCCCGCGCCCCATCCGGCATAGCCCAATGCGACGATCCACCGTTCCGGCCCCGTCCCGTCGGCGATCGCGCGCAGCACGTCGACCGTCCCCGACAGCGACCAGCGCCCCGCCACCTCGATCGTATCCTGCCCGCCCCAATCGGTCGAATGGATCACGAACCCGCGCCGCGGATCGACCGGGCCGCCGAAATGCACCGGCGCGTCGGGTGCGGCGCCATGCTCGATCTCGAACTGGTCGAGTACGTCGTGCAGCCCCAGCCCGTCGATCTCGGCACCAATGCCGATACCGATCGCGCCCTCTTCGTCATGCCCGCACATCGCGATCACCGCTTGCTCGAAACGCGGATCGCCGATCCCGGGCATCGCGAGCAAAAACTGTCCGACCAGAAAACGCGCCGACTCCATGGCGAACACATTAGGCCCACCGTCACCCGTTCGTCACCGCTTGAAATTACCGACAGGAATGCCAAGTGCGCTGCGACACCAAAGGAGAACACGACATGACCGTTTCCGTCGGCGACAAATTGCCCTCGACCACCATCGTCAAGGCGACCGAGGCCGGTCCCGAAGCGGTCAGCTCCGACGAGTTCTTCGCCGGCCGCAAGGTCGCGCTCGTAGCGGTTCCCGGTGCGTTCACGCCGACCTGCTCGGCGCGCCACCTGCCCGGCTTCCTCGACAAGGCCGACGAGTTGAAGGCGAAGGGCGTCGACGAAATCGCGTTCACGTCGGTCAACGACGCGTTCGTCATGGGCGCCTGGAGCAAGGCGAACGACGCGGCCGGCAAGGTCACGATGCTGGCCGACGGTAACGGCGATTTCGCCAAGGCGGTCGGGCTGACGATGGACGGCAGCAAGTTCGGCATGGGCGAGCGCAGCCAGCGTTACTCGATGATCGTCGATGACGGCGTCGTGACCGAACTCAATGTCGAAGGGCCCGGCGAGTTCAAGGTGAGTTCCGCCGAACACCTGCTCGACCAACTCTGATTCGTCGCGCATCCGAAACAAAAGACTCGGCTACGGGAACGCTTGGTGTAATCCTCGCGTTCTCGTGGCCGTAAATCGTTTCACTGTCGGAGATAGTAAGATGCCCGATGCGAAAAAGCCGACCGCCCCTGTGAAGGCGGCGACCGCACCGAAGAAACCCGCCGCCAGCAAGCACTGGATCGACGCCGAAAAGCTGCTAGCCCGCGCGCAGAAAGAGGCAACCGTTCTCCTAGAACGCGCACAAAAAGAGGGCGGCAAGCTGCTCGACAAGGCGCAAAAGGAAGCCGGCGTCCTGCTGACCAAGGCGCAGGGCGCGATCAGCGACGGCGCCAGCAAGGCCGTGAAAGCGGCGAAGGACAATCCCAAGGTCGCAGCCGGCATCGCGGCCGGCGCGGCGGCGACGATCGCCGGGGGCGCCTATGCCGCGACCAAGCTGAAATCGAAGGCCGCGGCCAAGCCGAAGGCGGCGGCCGCCAAGCCCGCGGCGCGCAAGCCCGCCGCCCGCAAACCTGCGGCGCGCAAGCCCGTGCCTGCCAAGAAGTCGTAACGCCCCCGACTTGCCAGCGTCATCCCTGTGCTTTAGCCGCAGGAGATGACGCAGGCTTCCGATATCGTCGCCGAACTCGATCGGCTCTACACCGCCTCGGTCCACCGCCTCCAACAGGCCCTGACCGCTTACCTTTCCAATGGCACCACGCCCGATCCCGCCGCGCGGAGCGACGGGTCGTTCGCCTATCCCGAGATCCGACTGACCTATCGCGGCGATGCCGACCGCCCTGCCCCGTTGCGCTCGTTCGGGCGACTGAGCGAGGCGGGCGACTATCGCATCAGCGTGACCAAGCCGGCGATCTTCGCCGACTATCTGACCGATCAGCTCACGTTGTTGATGGAGGATTACGACGTCACGGTGGAGGCCGTGCCGGGGCGCCAGGAAATCCCGTTCCCGTACGTGCTCGATCCCGGCCATGCGATGAGCCTGGACGAAGTGTCGGCGCTCGAACTTGCGCGCTGGTTCCCGGCGACCGAATTGGCGCATATCGGCGACGAGATCGCCGACGGTCTGCCGACGCCCAACGAAGCGCGGCCGCTGGCGCTGTTCGACGGATTGCGCACCGATTTCAGCCTGGCGCGGCTGCGGCACTACACCGGCACGCCGCCGGAGCATGTGCAGCGCTACGTGCTGTTCACCAACTATCACCGCTACGTCGACGAGTTCGTCCGCTGGGCGTTCGGACAGCTCGGCGAGGGGTCGCGCTTCACCGCGGTGTCCGGCGCTGGCGGCGTACTGCTGCGGGCGGGCGATGACGTCGAGGCGGCGATGGCGGACACCGGCGCGTGGCGACGGCACCAGATGCCGGCCTATCACCTGATGGCCGACGACCACACCGGCATAACGCTGGTGAACATCGGCGTAGGCCCGTCGAACGCGAAGACGATCTGCGATCACCTCGCGGTATTGCGCCCCGAGGCATGGCTGATGATCGGGCATTGCGGCGGCTTGCGGCCGAGCCAGCGGATCGGCGACTATGTTCTCGCCCACGCTTATCTCCGCGACGACCACGTGCTCGACGATGTCCTGCCGCCCGAAATTCCCGTCCCGGCGATCGCCGAAGTCCAGGTCGCGATGGCCCGCGCGGCGGAAAAGATCAGCGGCCAGTCGGGCGAGGAGTTGAAGCGGCGCCTGCGCACCGGGACGATCGTCACCACCGACGATCGCAATTGGGAACTGCGCTACACGCAATCGGCGCTGCGCTTCTCGCTCAGCCGCGCGGTCGGCATCGACATGGAGTCGGCGACGATCGCCGCCCAAGGCTATCGCTTCCGCGTACCCTACGGGACGTTGCTCTGCGTCTCGGACAAGCCGCTGCACGGGGAGTTGAAGCTGCCCGGTCAGGCCAACCGCTTCTACGAACGCGCGATCGCCGAACACATGCAGATCGGCATCCAGACCTGCGAGGAATTGCGGCTCGAGGGCGCCAAACTCCACAGCCGCAAGCTGCGCGCGTTCAACGAGCCGCCGTTCCGCTGAGCGCGTAAGGGGCGATCACGGCAACGGAACGATCTGTTATGCGTTGAGAATCGGGACGCAAACAGGGAATCCGCGATGGCCACCACTCCGAAGAAGACGGGTACGACCAAGCCCAAGACCGCGACGAAGCCGGCAGCCGACGCGACGCCGAAGCCTGCGACGAAGGCACCGGCCAAGCCGAAGGCGGCGACGAAGCCGGTCGCGAAGGCCGCTGGCGCCGCCGCGGCGACCACGCCGAAGCCGAAGGCTGCGCCCAAGGCAACGGCTGCTCCCAAGGCCAAGGCGGTCGCGAAGCCCGCCGCTGCCGCCAAATCCACGGCGCCGAAAACGACCGCTACGCCGAAACCTGCGGCAAAACCGAAAACGGCCGCCAAGCCGAAGGCCACCGCAAAGCCGAAGACTGCCGCCGAAGCGAAGCCTGCGGCGGCAGCGAAGACGGCCGATGCTCCCAAGGCTGCGGCAAAGCCCAAGGCAGTAGCGAAGCCGAAGGCGGCCGCGAAGCCCAAGGCCGCTGCCAAACCGAAAGCCGCCGCGAAGCCGAAGGCCACTGCCAAGCCGAAGGCCACTGCCAAGCCGACCGCTACCGCTACGCCCAAGGTAGCAGCCAAGGCGGACGCGCCGGCGATATCGGTCGCGGCCGAACCGACGCCGGCTCCCGCTCCTACGCCCGCGCCAGCCCCCGCTCCTGCCCCGGCCCCTACGCCCGCGGCGGCAAAGCACGAACCCGCCCCCCGCAAACGCGGTTTCTTCGCGCGGCTGTTCGGCGGCGGTAACTGAAACGACGCCGGGGTCAGTCCCGGCGTCGCCCTACATCATTTCTTGCCGTCGAGGCGGAACGTCACGGTCACCGCGACGTCGATGGGCACGGTGTCGCCGCGCGATGGCTCGAACATGTTCTTGGGGCCACGCGCCGCCATCGACATGCCGAAGGTGAACAGCGTCCCTAGATCGCCGCGCTCGCTGACGCTGACCACCGTCGCGGTCGAATAACCGAGCGAGTCGGCGTAATTCTGCGCGTCGAGCTTGGCCTTGGCGATAGCGTCGCGTTTGGCGGCGCGGCTTGCGGCGGCCGTATCGCTGATCGAGCTGGCCGGCGGCTGGTCGGCGCTCGCGCCGTCGGTCTTGCCGACGATCTCCTGCGCCGACGTGATCGCGGCACGCGTTGGCGCCTGGACCGAAAAGCTTTCCGAGGCGCTCGGCTTTTCGTCCGACTTGCCGTCGCTCGATGTGTCGAACGACTCGAGCTTGACCGGTGCGGTCTTCACCGCGCCCGGTTCCTCGGGCACCAAGGTCACGCCTGCCGCGGACAGTTGCTGCAGCAACGCCGCCTTCTTCTTCGCGACCGCCGCCTTCGCCTTGTCGTCGCTATCGCCCGTCGCGGTGAGTTCGATCGCGAGCACGAACTTCGTCGCGGGCGTATCGACGTGCCCGACCGCGACGACCTCTACCGTCACCGGCGCGTTCGCCGGCCCCGCCAGCGCGAGCGCCAGCCATAAAGGTGCCATTACCATCCGCTCGGTTTCCCCTTATTCTGTTGATCCAGCCATTTCTTCAGCGGCGCGAAATAGTCGACCAGCGCCTGGCCCGAAATCTCGCGCGTGCCGGTGAACGCCTGGAGCGCGTCGGGCCACGGCTTCGATTGACCCATCTCCAACATCTTCTGAAGATTCGCGCCTACCTGCTTGTTTCCATAGAAGGAACAGCGGTGCAGTGGCCCCGTCCACCCAGCCTGCTTGCACGCCGCCTGGTAGAATTGGAACTGCAACACGCGCGCCAGGAAATAGCGGACGTACGATACGCTGGCGGCGACGTGGTATTTCGCCCCGGCATCGAACCGCGTGCCATCGCGCGCGACCGGCGGCTTGATCCCCTGATATTGCAGGCGGAGCGCGTCCCACGAGCTCTGATAACTGTCCGGCTTGATCGCGCCGCTGTACACGCCCCAGCGCCACTTATCGACCATCAGCCCGAACGGCAGGAACGCGACCTTGTCCATCGCCTGGCGGAGCAGCAGGCCGGTGTCTTTGTCGGCGCTTGGCACGCGCGATTGGTCGAGCAGGCCGATCTTCACCAGATAGTCGGGCGTGATCGACAGCGCGATGAAATCGCCGATCGCCTCATGGAACCCGTCATTGGCGCCGTTTTCGTACAGGAACGGCTGGTTCATGTACGCGCGCTGGTAATAATTATGCCCGAGTTCGTGGTGGATCGTCACGAAATCGTCGGCATTGACCTTGGTGCACATCTTGATGCGCAAGTCGGTCTTGTTGTCGATGTCCCACGCCGAGGCGTGGCACACGACGTCGCGATCGGCCGGCTTGGTAATCTGCGACCGCGTCCAGAACGTATCGGGCAGCGGCGCAAACCCCAGCGACGAGTAGAAGCCCTCCCCAGCCCTGACCATCTTGACCGGATCATAGCCCTTGGCGGTCAGCAACGCGGCCGTATCGTATCCGATATCGCCAACGCCCTTCGGCGCGACGATATCGTAGATGTTGCCCCATTCCTGCGCCCACATATTGCCGAGCAAGTCGCTGCGGATCGGCCCGGTCTTGGGCTGGACCGCATCGCCATACTTCTCGTTGAGCTTCCAGCGGACGTAAGTGTGGAGCGATTTGTAGAGCGGTTCGACCTGCTTCCACAGCCGGTCGGTCATCGCCGCGAACTGTTCGGGCGTCATGTCGTAGCCCGACCGCCACATCGCACCGACGTCCTGGTAGCCGAGTTCCTTCGCGCCTTCATTCGAAATGTCGATCATTCGCGCGAAATCGGCCTTGGACGAGGCACCGACATTGTCGTTCCAGCTCGTCCACATCTCCTGCAGCTTGGCCGGATCGCGGGTCGAACCCATCGCCGCTTCGATGTCGGAGCCGTTGATCGGCTTACCGTCGAGCATGCCCTTGCCCTTGCCGTAATCGGACTGGAGCTTGGTCGCGATCTGCGACAGCGTATCGGCCGCACCCGGGCGCGACGGCGCGGGCAGCGATACGCCGTTGCGCAAGATGTCGAGCTTGCGCTTGGTGTCGGGCGACAGGCCCGCAACCTTCTGATATTTAGCCGCTTCGCTGGCATATTTGACACCTAGCAAGGTCAGCCGCGCCCCGACTTGTGCGGCCAGCGCGTCGGTGTCGTCGGTGATGTAGGTGGCGTTGATCCAGCCGACGCGATTGCCATCCACCGATGCCTCGGCCAGCGTCTTTTCGGCTTCGGCGACGAACTTGTCGGCATCGGCGGCGGTGGCTGCGCTTTCGGCGGGTGTCCCGGCGAGCGCGATCGCGCCCGATAGGACCGTTGCCAGCGCAAGGCCCGAAGCCACTGCGGTACGGATCATGTCACGACTCCCCTAAATTCCGGCGCGACACTGATGCGCCGCCGGTTGGCGGTCAAGCGGCGAGGAAGCTGGCGATGGCCTGGCCGAGTTCGGGCTTGATCACCGCGCTCATGTGGTTGCCCGGTACCTCGACATAGCGCGCGTCGGGCAGCGCATCGGCGAGCGCCGCCGCGCTGCCGTTATCGTGGTCGTCTACGCCGTTGATGCAGACGCTCGGCGCGTCGAACCGCTCGATTTCCGCGAGCGGCGTGCTGACGAACGTATCGATAATGCCGAGCAATGCGATCGGATCGCCCTTGGTCGTCTTCAGAAACGCCTCGGCGAACCATTCGGGACTGCCCTGCTTATGCTGGCCCAAATTGGTCAGGATATTGCGGAAATGCCCGGCGCGGCGGTCGGTATTGGTCAGGCCTTCCAGCCCCATGCCGGAGAATATCACCCGCCGCGGCGCCGCACCGGTCGCCAGCATCCGACACGTCGTCCGCGCGCCGAGCGAATAGCCGCCGAGATCGTAGTCGGTAAGCCCGAGATGCGCGATCAGCGCGTGGCCGTCCTTGGCCAGCGCATCGGGCGGATAGGCCGACGCGGCATGCGGCTTCGCGCTCGATCCGTGCGCGCGCAAGTCTGGCATGATCACGCGAAAGCCCTGCGCGGCCACCGCCGCTGCATGGCCGTAGCGGATCCAGTTCGTTTCTGCGTCGGAGAAATAGCCATGGATCAGGACAACCGCGCGCCCCTCGCCCATCTCCCGCCACGCCAGCCGCTCGCCGTCGAAGCTGTCGAAAAACTGCGGTTCAATCGGGGAGCTTGCCACAGGCGGCGATCCATTTTGCGGTGATGGTTGGATTTTCGTCGGTGCGATATTCGGGGAGACCGTGCAACTCCATCCATGCGTCGTTACGGCTTTCGACGCCCGAATGGTCGACCGGATGGAAGCGCGAGGGGTCGTCGAAACTGCCGACGGTCAGGTCCATGCCGTCCGACCCGTCGCCTTCGTAGGTCAGCGGCGTGCCGCAGGCCGAGCAGAACCCCCTCTCGGCGATCGGCGACGACCGATAGCGGTCGGGTTCGTGCACCCACCGCACGCCCGCGCGTTCTACCTGCTTCAGCGCCGCCGCAAACCCACCGGTCGCGCGTTGGCACATCCGGCAATGGCAGAGATAGGCGTCCTGATCATCGACATCGACCGCATAGCGGATGCGGCCGCATTGGCATCCGCCGGTCATCGTCTCGGTCATCGCCGCCTCCCAAAAAAAGTTTCGAATTAAGACTAGATTATATAAGTAGGCTTATTATATGCGCCGTCATGAGCGACTCTCTCGGATTCCTGATTAGCGATGTTTCGCGCCTGATGCGCCGCCGTTTCGACGAGCGGGCGCGTCAGGTCGGCGCGACGCGCGCGCAATGGCGCACCCTCACCACTCTCAGCCGCAACGAAGGCATCAACCAGGGCGCGTTGGCCGATCTGCTCGAAGTCGAGCCGATTACATTGTGTCGGATGATCGACCGGCTCGAGGAGTCCGCCCTTGTCGAACGCCGCCGCGATCCTGCCGATCGTCGCGCCTGGCAGTTGTTCCTGACCGACAAGTCGAAGCCGATCCTCGACGATCTGCGTGCGCTGGCCGACGACCTGTTCGACCAGATGTTGCTGGGCATGGACGAGCAATCTCGCGACGCGCTGGTCAGCGCGCTCGACCTTATCCGCGCGAACCTGATCGCGCTCCCCACCTCCCGTACGACCGAGGCCGCCAATGGCTGATGCAGATCCCAAAATCCCGCCCCAGGGCGACCGCGTCGCCGCGGCGAACGTCATCGAGAGCGTCGAGGCGCCCGCCCCTGCCCCCAAGCAGCGCCGCTGGGGCCGCATCGGGCTGATGGCGGCCGTGCCGCTGCTGCTCGCCGCGGTCGCTGGCTATTTCTACCTGACCGGCGGCCGCTACGTATCGACCGACAACGCCTATGTTCAGCAGGACACGATCTCGATCAGCCCCGACGTGTCGGGTCGGATCGTGCAGGTCAACGTCAAGGAAAACCAGCGCGTCAAAGCCGGCGACGTCCTGTTCGTGATCGACCAGGAGCCATATAAGCTCGCGCTGGCGCAGGCCGATGCCGCGCTCGCCACGGCGCGCGTGCAGGTCGCGACGATGTCGACCGATACGGGCAGCGCCAACGCCGACGTCGCCAGCGCCAATGCCGATATCAAGCTCGCCCAGGCGACCTACGATCGTCAGGCGACGCTGATGAAGCAGGGTTTCACGACGCGTGCTGCGTTCGACGCCGCCGCTCAGCAGGTCGCCGCCGCCCGGGCACGGCTCGCGACCGCACAAGCGTCGGTCGCCAAGGCGCAAGTGCAAGTAGGCAGCGGGGTCGCCGGGTCGGGCGTGCCTGCGGCCGTCGCGGTGGCGCTGGCCGAACGTGAAAAGGCGCTCCTCAACCTCAATCGCACCGTGGTCCGCGCGCCGCGCGACGGCATCATCAGCCAGACCAATCGCCTTCAGGTGGGCAACATCACCCCCTCGGGCGTCCCTGCCCTCAGCCTGGTCGCGCAGGCGCCCTGGGTGACCGCCAACTTCAAGGAAACCGACCTCGCCAACATGCGCGTCGGCCAGCCGGCGGAACTGACGTTCGACGCCTATCCCGGTGTGAAGGTGTGCGGCCGTGTCCAGAGCATCGGCGCAGAGACCGGATCGGCCTCGTCGATCCTGCCGGCGCAGAACGCGACGGGTAACTGGGTCAAGGTGACGCAACGCGTCCCCGTGCGGATCGCGATCACCTGCAAGACCGATCGCGCGCTGATCGCCGGGCTGTCGAGCGACGTGTCCATCGATACCAAGCCCAATGGCTAGCGCCGCCGCCCCTTCCCGGGGTGGCGCCGCTCCCGCTGCCCCGGCCGTTGCCGTACCGGGTACGCCGCTGCTCAAGACGTCGAACCGCGGGCTGCTGATGGTCGGCGTGATGGGCGCGATGATCATGCAGATCCTCGACACGACCATCGCCAATGTCGCCCTGCCGCACATGACGACGGCGTTGGGCGCGACGACCGATACGATCACCTGGGTCCTCACCAGCTACATCATCGCGACCGCGATCGCGCTGCCCGCGACCGGCTGGCTCAGCGACCGCCTCGGCTCGCGCAACCTGTTCCTGGGCGCGGTCGGCGGGTTCATCATCGCGTCGATGCTGTGCGGCACGGCCCTGTCGCTCGGCGAAATGGTCGCGTTCCGCATCCTGCAGGGCGTGTTCGCCGCCTTTATCGGACCGCTCTCGCAGACCGCGATGATCGACATCAGCGCGCCGGAGGATCAGGCGAAAGCGATGTCGATCTGGGGCATGGGCGTGATGGTCGGTCCTATCCTCGGCCCGGTGCTCGGCGGCTACCTGACCGACAATTTCAACTGGCGCTGGTGCTTCTACGTCAATCTGCCGGTCGGTCTGCTGACCTTCGCGATCCTGTGGTTCCTGCTGCCGTCGCGGCCTAAGGCGACGCGCAACTTCGACTTCACCGGGTTCATCTTCCTCGGGATCGCGGTCGCCAGCTTCCAGCTGATGCTCGATCGCGGCCAGGAACAGGATTGGTTCGGCAGCTGGGAAATCATCATCGAAGGGCTGATCGCCATCGCCGCTTTGTGGGTGGCTCTGATTCACCTGACGACCGCGAAAAAGCCGTTGTTCGACCGCCACCTGTTCAAGAACCGCAATCTGGTGATGGGCATGTTCTTCATGATCATCATCGGCATTTCGACGATGGCGCCCATGGCGCTGCTGCCGTCGATGCTGCAGCAATTGTTCGGTTATTCGGTGGTCCAGACGGGGATGATGATGGCCCCGCGCGGAGTCGGCGTGCTGGTGACGATGGCGCTGGGCGCGCGATTGATGAGCAGGATCGACACGCGCTGGATGATCGCGGTCGGGCTGGTCATTTTCGCCTGGTCGCTCAAGATGATGTCGGGCTGGTCGCTGGAGATCGACAGCTGGTTCGTCATCAGTTCGGGCTTCATCCAGGGGCTCGGCATGGGGCTGGTGTTCATGCCGCTCAACGCGCTGGCCTTCGCCACGCTCGATCAGCGTTATCGCACCGACGGGTCCAGCCTGCTCAACCTGATGCGGTCGATCGGGCAATCAGCGGGCATTTCGATGGTGACGGTGTTCCTGGCGCGCAACATCCAGACGAGCCACGCCGATTTGGCGCAGCATATCACCGAGAAGACGTTGCCGGGCGTCAACCTCGGCCAGATCGACCAGTTCGGGATGGGGTCTGACGCGATCATGGGCATGGTCGACGGCATGATCAACAAACAGGCGGCGATGATCGCCTATATCGACGACTTCTACTTGATGGCGTGCATCACGTTGTTCGTTTTGCCGCTGTTGCTGCTGATCCAGCGGCCCAAGGGGAAGATCGAGGTCGTGCACGCCGAGTGACGGGTGGGCGCGGCATGCGAGTAAAAGTAAATCGCATGCCGTCGGTCCTCGCTGGCGCGAGGCCGGCCCCGCTCGTGCGGCGCGGCGCGCAACCGCGATTAGCTTTCGCTAATCGCGGCGCACAAGCGCCAGAGCATCTATAAGCCGGGTTCTGTCCACGCCTTTCGGCGATGGGCGACCATTCCTCTAGGACGACGCTCGCGCGCCGCCTCAAGCAACCAACCCGGGCGACGAGCTGAAACGAAGCCCCTATGCCGCCCCTATTCGGTTTTGCTCCCGGTGGGGTTTGCCTTGCCGCCGCTGTTACCAGCCGCGCGGTGCGCTCTTACCGCACCCTTTCACTCTTACCGGGCGAACCCGGCGACCTGCTCTCTGTGGCACTTTCCCTGGGGTCACCCCCGGCGGGCGTTACCCGCCACCGTCGTTTCGCGGAGCCCGGACTTTCCTCGCGTGCTTGCGCACCCGCGGCCGCCCGATCCTCTGGCGCGGAAGGCCTTACTCGTCGCCTTGCGGTTTGGGAAGCAGCAGCGCGAGCAGCAGGCTGCGGCACTCGCCATCGATCTCGCCGTCGATCAGTTCGGGGCGAAAGCGGCGCTGGAACGCGACGACCGCGGCCAGCTCGTCGGTGACCTCGTACCCGAACCGTTCGAGCGCCAGCAGGAAGCCGGCGTCGCTCCATAGCGGATCGATCAGATTCTTGGTCGGTCGCGGCATCGCGAGGCGGACCCGCGCGAGTCTGCCCCACGGGAAAAACTCGCCGGGATCCTGCTTGCGGGTCGGCGCGACGTCCGAATGGCCGACGATATTGCCGCGCGTGATGCCGTGACGCTGCTTGATCTCCTCCATCAGCGGGATCAGCGCGTCGATCTGCGCGTCGGGAAAATCGCGATAGCCGTGTTCGTGACCGGGATTGACCAACTCGATCCCGATCGAGGCCGAATTGATGTCGGTGATGCCGCGCCAGTGCGACGATCCGGCGTGCCAGGCGCGCTTGTCCTCTGCCACCAACGCGTGGATCGTGCCATCTTCGTCGATCAGGTAATGCGCCGACACTTCGGCCTTGGGATCGGTCAGCCGCGCGATGGCGTCGGCGGCGGTCCGCATGCCGGTATAGTGCAGCACGATCATCGTGACCGGCAGCTGCCGCTCGCTGAAATTGGGCGACGGTGTCTCGACGATGCTCACACTCGAGAATTGCGGCGAACGCGGCGGAAAGTAAACCTACGCGGCAGCGGCGGTTGCGATAACCGGTTCGTAGAGGCCGCGGAACCGCGGGCTGGGACGAAAGGCATCCGTCTGACCGATCACCGTTTCGCCGGCGCCGAGCACCAGCACGCCATCGGGCCGCAGCACCTGCGCCAGCCGCGCCAATACTTTGCGGCGCAGATCGAGCGAAAAATAGAGCAATACGTTCCGGCACAGAATCACGTCGAACCGACCGATCGGCAGCGGATCTGCGACCAGATTCATGCGACGGAACGACACCATGCGCGTCAGGCCGGGATGCGCGACCCACTCGCCATCGACCGTGTCGAACCATTGCATCATGCGCCGGATCGGCAGCCCGCGCTGGATTTCGAACTGCGTATAACGCCCCGCTTTTGCGCGGCTGAGCACCGCGTCGGAAACGTCGGTCGCGACGATCTCCGGCATGTTTTCGTCGATCTTCTCGGCGAACATCATCGCGAGGCTGAGCGGTTCCTGGCCCGTCGAACATCCCGCCGACCAGATCCGCGCCCGCCGCGTGGTCGGCACCGCAGCGATCGCCTCGGCGACCGCATCGAACACCGCCGCGTCGCGGAAGAACGAGCTTTCCTGGTTGAGCAGTTCATCGACCACGCGATCCGCGAGCGACCCGTTGCGATCCGCCCGAACCGCCGCCGCCAGTTGCTCCAGGCTTTCGTGGCCGGTGTCGCGCATCGACGGCTTGAGCGCGGTTTCGATCCGCCAGCGGCGATTCGCGTCGATCTGCTGACCGGTTCGCGCCTCCAACAGCGCGGCGAATTCGCCGGTCGGGTTGCCGGAACGCGGGATCAGCATGGCCGGCGCCGGCGGGCAATAAGTTGACCGATCTCGTCTGGAGGCAGGATCGCGTCGGCGATACCGCCCGCCGCTACAGCACCGGGCATGCCCCAGATCACCGAAGACGCGCGGTCCTGGATGACGATACTGCCGCCGGCAGCGGCCAAGCTCGCCGCACCCAACGCGCCGTCGCGGCCCATGCCGCTCAGCACGACGCCCAACGCGCGATCGCCATAGGTCGCCGCGACCGAATCGAACATCGGATCGACGGAGGGCAAACATCCGCTTGGCGCCGGCGTGGTCGAAAGCCGCACCGCCGCGCCATCCCCCATCGATACGCAGCGCATGTGCGCGCGGCCCGGTGCGATCAGGATGCGACCGGGACGAATGCGGGCATGGTCTTCCGCGACTTCGCACGGCCGATTGGCGAGCACCGCCACTTGCGCCGCGAAATAGGGCATGAACGATTCGGGCAGATGCTGCGTGATCAGGATCGGCAGGCGGAAATCGAGCGGTAGCGAGCGCAGCAACAGGCTGAGCGCGTGGATCCCACCGGTCGACGCGCCGATCGCGACGATATCGAAATCGTCGCCCGGCGCGACTGCGGCGGCCGGCGTGCGCGGCACGACGATCTCGTCATTGTCGATCAGTCGCGAAATCTTGTGGTTGAGCACTTCGCCGAACCGGCCGGCGAACGCGCCCACCTCCGGCTTGACCAGCGTATCGGCCGCGCCGAGCGCCAGGGCCTGCACGGTGGTGGCCGCGCCGTCGCCACAGGCCGACGAGACGATCAGGACGCGCGCACCCTGCCCCGCCGCGATCAGATCGGGCAACGCGGTCAGCCCATCGATGCCGGGCATTTCGATATCGAGGATGATGACATCGACGCGGTGGCGCGACAGGAAATCCTGCGCGGCGTCCGCGTTGGCGACCGCGCCGGCGACGATGAATTCGCCACCGCCGTCGATCGCGCGCGCCATCACGGCCCGCGCGACGACCGAATCGTCGACGATCAGGACCGACGGCGGCGCGTCGAATTCATTGCTGTCGGGAGCCGGGCTGGCCACGGTGTCGATACCGCCTTCGAGCGCTGGGCTCAGGCCATGCCGACGATCTGGAGCTTACTTTCGAGCGTCTCGCGGTCGAACGGCTTCATGACATATTCGTCGGCGCCGGCTTCGATCGCGGCGCGGATATAGGCCATGCCGTTCTCGGTCGTGCAGAACACCACCTTTGGGCGGCTAGCGAGCGCGGTGTCGCGCAGCGCGCGAAGGAAATCCATGCCGCTCATCACCGGCATGTTCCAGTCGAGCAGGATCACGTCGGGCACCGCCGCCATGCAGCTGTCGAGCGCCTCGCGGCCGTCGGCGGCTTCGCTCACCTCGAAATCGAGCGTTTCGAGGATATGGCGGGCGACCTTCCGGATCACCTTCGAATCGTCGACAACCAGACACGTCTTCATGACCGATAAACCCCGTTACTTGGCCCTGTTCAGGAACTTAGCCGCAAGTGATGATCAGCGAGTTAATTGCCCCACCCGATCCGCCCCCCGGGGGCGATCGGGTGAAATCAATTGACCGTCACGGCGTCGTTTTGCGGGCCGTGGATCAGCGCGGTCAGGTCGATCGCCAGGATCGGTTCGCCGTCGCGTTCGATCTCGCCGCACCCGGCGCGACGCCAGCCCGCGTCGAGCGCAATGCCCGACGGCAGCGGCGCCGCTTCGAACGGGGCCACGTCCTCCAGCGAATCGACCAGCACCGCATAGTGATGCCCGTCGATCACCGTGATGACCGCGCGCGATCCGGCGATGCCGATCGGCGGGAGGCCGAGCGCGGCATGCGTGTCGATCACCGTGACCACGCGGCTGCGGAGCGCGGCAAGACCGCGAATGTGCCGGGCAACGCGCGGGGTCGGCGTGACATGGCCGATATCTACCACCGATTCGACCTGCGCCGAATCGATCGCCACGCCGCGGCCGGCAATGTGCGCAATCAGGAAAAGCTGCTCGTTCACGCCGCCTCCACGCGTTTGGCGACCGCCGCCAGCAGGCCGGCTCGGTCGTAGCGATAGACGCGCTCGGTCGATCCGATATCGCGGCGATCGTTGCTCAGTCGCACGACACGGTCGTCGCGACGGCCGCTGTCGTCGGTGGTCAGGATGACCATGGGTTGCTCGTCCGCTTCCGCCTTCGTCGCGACGCGATAGCCGGCGGCTTCGAGCACGGGCTTCAGGAACGTCGCGATCCAGCCGTCGCCCTCGCTATCGATGAGACACAATGGCGCACCCGGCTGGATGGAATCGCCGCTTTCCGGGCCGAGGAGCCATTGCGGGTCGATCAGCTCGATCTGTTCGTCGTCGATCGTAACCACGCCCAGAATCGGCCCAGCCTGGACCGACGGCACGATGTCGGCAGGCACGGCGACGATATCGACCGGCTCGGCGATCGCATAAGCCACCTCGGCGTCGCCGTCCTTGATGCGCAGCACCGCGAGGTCGGGTCGTTTGGCGATGTCGCCGAGCGAGGCGAGCGGCACGATCCGCCCGTCGACCAGCAACCGCATCCGTCCGCCGCTGAACCGCGCGGTATCGGCGGGCACGGTCTCGACGCGATCGATGATCGCCAACGGCACTGCGCGGCGGCGGCCGTCGAGATCCTCGAACAGCAACGCATCGACGGTCGGCGCGACCGCTGTTTCGGGTTCCTCGTCTTCAACGACTGCGTCGCGCGTGAAGTTGATCCCGGCCTCCGCCGCGATCCCGGCGCAGTCGAGCAGCAGCATCGGCGATCCGCTGTCGGGTAGGGTCTGGCCGGCATAGATGCCGGTCGCCATCACCGCCGGCGACGCGGGCTTGATGACCAGTTCTTCGTGATCGAGCACCGAATCGACGGCGACGGCAAAGCTGCCTCCGCTCGCGCTGATGATCGCCAGCATATCCGCCGCTGCAGGCTTGGCCGGTGCCAGCCCCAGCAGCGCGCCGAGATCGACCAGCGGCATACGGCGATCGCGGACCGTCGCAGCCGCCGTATCGCCGAGCAAATCGATGCGAATCGCGTCGCCGCCGACATGGACGATCTCCTCGATCGCCTGACGCGTGACGGCGAAGCGCTGGCCGGCAATGCCGATGACGATCGCCGGAATGATCGACAGCGTCAGCGGCACGTGAATCAGGATGCGCAGGCCCCGGCCCAGCGCGTTGACCAGTTCGATGCGCCCGCCGATCTGTTCGATGTTGGCGCGCACCACGTCCATCCCGACGCCGCGGCCGGAGATTGCGGTGACTTCGTCCTTGGTCGACAGACCCGGCTCGAAGATCAGGTCGAGCTTGGCGCGTTCGTTGAGCGCCGACAGGTCGCGCCCGCGCGATTGCCCCGACGCGGTGAGTTTCTGGACCAGCCGATCGGTGTCGATCCCGCGCCCGTCGTCGGCGATCTCGATGATGATCTGGTTGCCCGACTGACGCGCGCTGACGACCAGTCGCCCGACCTCGCGCTTGCCCTTGGCGCGGCGCTCGTCGGCGGTCTCGATGCCGTGGTCGATCGAATTGCGGATGATATGGACCAGCGGGTCGCGCATCATCTCGATCATTTCGCGATCGAGTTCGACGTCGGCGCCCTCGATCACGAGTTGGACCGATTTGCCGACTTCGGCGGCGGTATCGCGGACCATGCGGGGCAGCGCGGAGAACAGCGCGTCGACCTTCTGCATGCGCGTCCGCGTGACGGTGTCGCGCATTTCGGCGACGGTCAGCGACAAGCGGTCGAGCGCCGCTTCGATCGCGGGGTCGGCCTGCTGGTCGCGCATCCGCCGCGCGAGTTCGTTGCGCGCCAGCACCATGTCGGACATGCCGCTCATCATGCGGTCGAGCAATTCGGTCGACAGGCGCACGCTGCGGGTTGCGACGCGCTGGTTGGTCGGTGCCTGTTGCGCGACCGGCGCCGCGACTTCGGCACTGCCGTCGAGCGCCGCGATCAGCAATTCCTCGCCGCTATCGTCGAGCGCGGTGCCGGCATCGATCGCCTCGACGATCTCCCCGATCCGATCGACGATCGCGAGCACGCCCGTCACGAGCGGCGCATCGGGCTTGCGTTCGCCCGATCGTACCGCCGCGAGCACGTCCTCGGCGGCGTGACTCAATCGTGCGAGGCGCGGCAGATCGAGGAAACCGCAGCTTCCCTTGACGGTGTGCACGAAGCGGAAAATGGCATCGAGCCGCGCACGATCCTCCGGCGCGGACTCCCACGCAACGATCTCACCCGAGAGCGCTTCGAGCGTCTCGCGAGTTTCGGCAATGAATTCCTGGAGCAGGTCGTCCATGGGTCCCCGAGCGTAGCGCTAGGGCTGACCATGGCGGAGAAACGGTAAAGGAGACGTTTACCCGGCGTTGCTTCCTGCGTGAATTGTCACGCCGAACAGCAGGATAGGCGCGTCCGGCTCGGAAATCTGGACTGTCCCGTTGCCCGCCGCGACCAACGAATGGACCAGATAGGCCGCCGCGCCACGCGGGGTCACACCTTCCTCGCCCAGATCGCCAAGCATGGTCGAGCGCAATTCCTGGTCGAGCACGAGCCGCGGCCCTTCGGCGCGGACGACGATCTCGACCTTGTCCCCCTGCTGCTCGGCGCCGATGTCGAGCTGCCCGCCGCGGACCAGCGCTTCGCCCGCGATCAGCGCAAGGTTGAGCAGCACTTTGACCGCCGGCTTGGGCAAAGCGCCCTCATCGATCATCCAGCCGATCGTCAGCTTGCCGCCTTCGCCGAACAGCCCCTCGATCGCGGTCCGCGCCTCGCGGGTATCGACCGCGTCGCCGAACCCGCCCGCCGCGCCGAACGCCAGGCGGAAGAACTTCAACTTGTTCGCCGATGCCCGCGCGCTTTCGTTGAGCAGGTCGAGGCAGCGCTGCCGCATTTCCGGGTCATGCTCGTCGGCGAGCAATTCGAGCCCGTTGTTGAGCGCGCCCACCGGCGACAGCAAGTCGTGGCACAGGCGCGAGCAGAGCAGACTGGCGAAATCGACCGGTGTGATGGTCATGCGGGCGTTTCTTTCGGTTCTTGTTAGGCGCTTCTTGGAGCAGCGTTACCCGACCCGCAACCTTTCGTCATGCCGGACTTGATCCGGCATCCCGCTTCAACCCTGTCGGGATGCAGCGGGACCCCGGCTCAAGGCCGGGGTCACGGATGGATTTGAAGACGCTCGAAACCCTGGTCATCAACCGCCAACCACGCCTTTACGTCACCCTGCGCCACGATCATCCAAACTTCCCCCCTCCGCGCCGCGGCGGCATCGCGCGCAGACGGTTCAGTCTTGCCGTTCGGATGCGAGTGATAATGCCCGATCACTGCCGGCCCGCCCTCGCGCGCGGCTTTGTGGGCGGCGATCAGCGCCTGCGGATCGATTTCGAAGCGCGAGGCCGGAACATCCGCGACGTTGCGACACGATCGCACCTCATCGACACGCAACCCCTCGCCCAACAACAGCCCGCAGACCTCGACGCCGGGGCTAGCCGCGGCCTCGGCCAGGATCGCATCCAACGCAGCCCTTGAAATATCCAACAACATTCCCATTTCCCTACACGAATGGTCTCGGGGGTTTCCATCATCGAAGCGCAGGTTTCCGCCGCCGCAAACGGCTGGCGGCTCGACCGTGCGTTGGCCGACGCGGTGCCGACCTTGTCGCGCGAGCGGCTGAAGGCATTGATCTCGTCGGGCGCTGTCAGCGATCGCAGTGGCGCATTGTTGCGCGATCCGGCCAAGAAGGCGGTCGGGGGCGAAATGCTGTCGGTCGCGGTGCCCGACCCGACGCCAGCGCATAACGAAGCGCAGGACATTCCACTCGTCGTCGCGTTCGAGGACGAACATCTGATCGTCATCGACAAGCCTGCGGGCCTCGTCGTCCATCCGGCCGCGGGCAATCTCGACGGGACGTTGGTCAACGCGCTGCTCAACCATTGCGGCGGCAGCCTGTCGGGGATCGGCGGCGTCGCACGGCCGGGAATCGTCCACCGTATCGACAAGGATACGTCGGGCCTGATGGTCGCCGCCAAGACCGATCGCGCGCATGTCGGGCTGGCAAAGCAATTCGCCGATCACTCGATCGATCGCCGCTACAAGGCGATCGTCTTGGGTCGGATGACGACCAAGGCCGGCACCGTCGATGCGCCGCTGGCGCGCAGCCCGCAGAACCGCAAGAAGATCGCCATTGTCCAGACCGGCAAGCGCGCCGTCACGCACTGGTCGCAACTCTCGCAACTTTCGGACGCCACGCTGGTTCAGTGCAAGCTCGAGACCGGCCGCACGCATCAGGTGCGCGTGCACATGGCGTCGATCGGCCACCCCTTGCTGGGCGACCCGGTTTATGGTAGAACAAAACAGGTTCATCGGAAGGTTTTGGAAACCCTGAATTTCCGCCGCCAGGCATTGCACGCGGCGGTTCTGGGGTTCATCCATCCCATCACAAGAAACGCTTTGTCGTTCGAAAGCGAAATGCCTGCGGATATGCAGGAACTGTTCGATACATTAAATCATTGATTCATGTTGCAGCGCGGCAACGTCGCCTCTTCTGGGGCGTTCCGGCTGACGGAAAGGGAGATTAGATCATGGCAAACCGCAGCAACGTCCCGGCGACGATTCCTGCTCTCGGCGGCGAGGCGAGCCTCAACCGCTATCTGGCCGAGATCAAGCGCTTCCCGGTCCTGACGCCCGAACAGGAATATATGCTCGCCAAGCGCTTCGAAGAGCATGGCGACACCGAGGCCGCGCATCAGCTCGTCACTAGCCACCTGCGCCTCGTCGCGAAGATCGCGATGGGCTATCGCGGCTATGGCCTGCCGGTCAGCGAGCTGATCAGCGAAGGCAATATCGGCCTGATGCAGGGCGTGAAGAAGTTCGAGGCCGATCGCGGCTTCCGACTGTCGACCTACGCCATGTGGTGGATCCGCGCGTCGATCCAGGAATTCATCCTGCGCTCGTGGAGCCTGGTGAAGATGGGCACGACCGCCGCGCAGAAGAAGCTGTTCTTCAACCTGCGCCGCATGAAATCCAAGCTCGATGCGTTCGAAGATGGCGATCTGAGCCAAGAAAATCTCGCCAAGATCGCCAAGGATCTAGGGGTTACCGAAGACGAAGTTACATCGATGAACCGCCGCATGGCGATGGGCGGCGACACCTCGCTCAACGTTTCGATGCGCGAGGATGGCGAAGGTCAGTGGCAGGATTGGCTGCAGGACGACGCCCCGCTGCAGGACCAAGTCGTCGCCGAAACGCAGGAGGCGGACGTCCGCCACGGCCTGCTGACGGAGGCGATGGACGACCTCAACGAGCGCGAGCGCCACATCCTGACCGAGCGCCGCCTGACCGACGACCCCAAGACGCTCGAGGAACTGTCGCAGGTCTATGGCGTCAGCCGCGAACGCGTCCGCCAGATCGAGGTGCGCGCGTTCGAGAAGCTGCAGAAGGTGATGATGCGTCTCGCCGGCGAGAAGCGGCTGATCGCGGCCTGAGCAACAGCGCGGTGGACAGGTTCCGCCGCGCTGCCTAGCCTCCCCCATCCAATTACGGGGGCACCGACCATGTGGCGTTACGTCAAGATACCGAAAGCCATCGCGCTGCTGGCGTTCCTGCTGCCGTGGATGACCGTGTCGTGTTCGAACACCAAGGTCGCCGAAGCGAACGGGTGGGAACTGGTGCTGGGCCGCATACGCCCCGTGATGCAGGCGGCGAGCGAAGCGCCCGCGCATGCCGACAAGCTCAACTATTACTTCGTCGTCGCGATCGGCCTGATCGTGATCGGCCTGATCCTGTCGCTGATGCGCAAGAGGATGGCGGCGGTGGTGGTCGCGACCTCGCTCGGCGCGCTCGCGCTGATCTGGGCGGGCGCTCAGCAATATACGCCCCAGCGGCTGGCCGATGCGGCGAAACGCGGCGGCGAGATGAACATGGACGACGTCGCCGCGTCGGTGATCCGGGTCGATTGGCAGATCGGCTATTGGGTCGCGCTGGGCGCGCTGGCGGTCGCGGCGTTGCTCGCCTTCCTCGCGATCCGTGACCCGGACACGCGCTAGCCGCGCATGAAACACGACGTCGTCGTCATCGGCGGAGGCGCGGCTGGGATCGCCGCCGCGCGACGGCTGCACGAGGCACGCGTCGATGTGCTCCTGCTCGAAGCGAGCGGACGGCTCGGCGGTCGCGCCCACAGCGTGCAGGTGCGCGGTGAAACGCTCGATCTTGGTTGTGCGTGGCTTCATTCGGCCGATCGCAATCCCTGGACGCGGATCGCGCTGTCCGACGGATTCCAGATCGATCGCACGCCGGCCGGGTGGAACCGGCAATGGCGCGACCTCGGCTTCTCCAAGGACGAGCATCTGGCGTTCGAAGCTGCTTATGGCCAATGGCATGAACGCGCGGAGAGTTTCGTCCACGGCCCCGATCGGCCGTTGAGCGACTTCATCCCCGCCAATTCGCCATGGCGCCCGCTGATCGACGCGATCTCAGGGTATGCCAACGGCGCCAATCTGGCCGATGTGTCGCTGCACGATTGGGCCGCGTACGAGAATGCGGCGGGCGAGGACAATTGGCGGCTGCGCGAGGGTTATGGCACGCTGATCGCGGCGTACGGTAAACGGCTGCCGGTCAAGCTCGATACGCCGGTGACACAGATCGACCATCGCGACGCCGTCATCCGCCTCACCACGCCGGCCGGCACTATCGAGGCGGATCGCGTGATCATCGCGGTGCCCACGCCGATCATCGCCGATGGCGACCTCCGCTTCGATCCACCGCTCGAGGACAAGCGCTTGGCGGCGGCGGCGTTGCCGCTCGGGCTCGCCGACAAGATTTTCCTCGGCATCAAGGGCGGCGACTATCCGCAGAACGCGCACCTGATCGGTAACCCGCATTCGTCGAATACCGCCAGCTATCAGATCGGCTGGCTCGGCCAGCCAGTGGTCGAGGCATTTTTCGGCGGCGATTGCGCCGAGGCGATGGAGCGACAGGACGACCGCGCCGCCGCCGATTTCGCGATCGGTGAGTTGGCAGGCCTGCTCGGCAACGAGTGGCGGCTACGGCTCCAGCCGCTGGCCCGTACGCGGTGGCGCGCGGAGAAATACATTCGCGGCAGTTACTCGCACGCCAAAGTCGGCCAGGCGGGCCAACGCAGCGTTCTGGCGGCCGCGCACGACGACCGCCTCTTCTTCGCGGGCGAAGCCTGCCACGCGAGCGACTTCTCGACCGCGCATGGCGCTTACGAGACCGGCATCGCCGCCGCCGAAGAGGTGCTTGCCGCGCAGCGCCGTCCGCGCGTAGTGGCGACGATGCCGCTCGCCGCGGCTCCTGCCACCACCACCGCCGAAGCCTCTGCCGATCCGATGCCAGCCAAATCCGCCAAGCCCCGCCGTTCGTGGCCGCGCCGTATTTTCGGGTGGCTGTGGAAGGGCGCGCTCGGCTTCGTCGTGCTCAGCGTCGTCTGGGTCGGGCTCTACCGCTTCATCAACCCGCCGATCACCTTCACGATGCTGGCGGACGGCGTGTCGGGCAACGGCATCGTCAAGAAGTGGATGTCGCTCGACGAGATGGACCCGCGCATGGCGCGCGCCGCGATTGCCGGCGAGGATTCGCGCTTTTGCCTACACAACGGCTTCGACTTCCGCGCGATCGAGAACGCCTACAGCCGCAACCAGAAGGGCGGGCGTATTCGGGGTGGATCGACGATCAGCCAGCAGACCGCGAAGAACGTCTTCCTGATCCAGAGCGGCGGCTACGTGCGCAAGGCGTTCGAAGCGTACTTCACGTTTCTGATCGAAAACCTGTGGGGCAAAAGGCGGATCATGGAGGTCTACCTCAACGTCGCCGAGACGGGGATCGGCACCTACGGCGCGAATGCCGGGTCGATCCGCTATTTCGGGCACGATGCGTCACGGATGACGGCGACCGAAGCAGGGCGGATCGCGGCGGTCCTGCCGCTGCCCAAGAAGCGCGACGCCGTCGACCCGACCGGCTTCGTGCGGCGGCACGGCAACGCCATCGCGCGGTACGTGGGGGTCGTCAGCGGGAGTGGGCTGGACAGCTGTTTGAAGTGACGCCCCTCAGAAGGGCAATTTGAACCCTGGCGGCAGCGGCAAGCCCTGCGTCATCTTCGACATCTCTGTATTCGATGCCGTATCAGCCTTCGCCCGCGCGTCGTTGAACGCCGCGACGATCAGATCCTCGAGCATCTGCTTGTCCGCCGGCACGATCAGCGAATCGTCGATCGAAATGCCGATGATCCGGCCTTTCGCCGACGCCTTGACCTTCACCAGCCCGCCGCCCGACGCACCTTCGACCTCGATCTGGTCGAGCCCGTCCTGCGCCTTGGCCAATTCGGCCTGGACGTTCTGCGCCATCGCCATGATGTCTTCGATACTCTTCACGCACTCGCTTCCTTGTTCCAGTTTTCCAACACCGCGTCGGGGAAGGCCTCGAACGCGGCTTTGACGATGGGGGTTTCGAGGATTTCAGCCCGCTCAGCTTCTTCCGCGGCCTTGCGCCGTTCGGACAAGGTCGCCTCCCCTGCGGCATCCTCGGTCGTGATCTTCCATTTGACGCCGGTCAGATCCTGCAGCCGCGCCGCCAATTGCGCCGGCAGATCGGCGGGCAACGGCCGCTGCGTGCTCAGGGTCAATTCGGGCGGCGCATAGCGCACCGGGCGCGCATTGGCGTTGAGGTGCGACAATAAAGACCCGCCGCCGTTGCGCTGGATCAGTCCGACCATGTCCTCGAACGTCGCGGGCAACGCATCAACCGGCGCGGCAGCAGATGCCGGTGCGCCGCCCGCGGCCGGCGCTGCCGCGATCGGGGCGCCCGACGCGATCTGCCGCGCAAGTTCACCAGGATCGGGCAGGCTGGAAGCATGGACGACCCTGAGCAATGCCATCTCACCGGCTTCGATGGGCAGCGCCGCCCGCCCGACCTCGTCATGCCCCTTCAACAGCAACTGCCACAGCCGGTGTAGCGCCGGAAAAGACAAGCTGCGCGCCCAGCCCTGATACGCCTCGCGCTCTTCGGCCGACTGCGCCGGGTCGGCATCGCCGCCGAGCTTCGCCAGCGTCACCGCATGGACCGTTTCCAGCAGCCCGCGCAGCACCGATTGGGGATCGACGCCGAGATCGTATTGCGTCCGCAACGCTGCCAGCGCGCCGGGGGCGTCGCTGTCGAGCAGCAACCCGAAAAGATCGCGGATCGCGGCGCGGTCGCTCAGGCCGAGCATCGTGCGCACCGCCGGCGCGGTCACGCCGCCACCTTCCATCCCGGCATGCGCGATCGCTTGGTCGAGGATCGACAGCCCATCACGCGCCGATCCGTCCGCCGCGCGCGCAATCAGGGCCAGCGCCTCGGGTTCGGCTTCGGCGCCCTCAAGCTCCGAAACATACGCGAAATGCGCCGCCAGCTTGTCCGCCGGGATCCGCCGCAGGTCGAACCGCTGGCACCGGGACAGTACCGTCACCGGCACCTTCTGTACCTCCGTCGTCGCGAGCAGAAACTTCACATGTTCAGGCGGTTCTTCCAATGTCTTCAGAAGTGCATTGAACGCGTTCTTCGACAGCATGTGAACTTCGTCGATGATGTAGATCTTGAACCGGGCACCGAATGCCGCGAGCCGCGCCGCGTCGATCACGGCGCGCATGTCGTCGACGCCGGTATGCGACGCCGCGTCCATCTCTATCACGTCGATGTTACGACCCTCAGCGATCGATACGCAGGGATCGCACACGCCGCAGGGATCGATCGTAGGGCCGCCCTGCCCGTCGGGACCAATACAGTTGAGCGCTTTGGCGACCAAGCGAGCGGTGCTTGTCTTGCCGACCCCACGCACGCCGGTCAGCAGGAAAGCGTGCGCCAATCGCCCGCGCCGGATCGCGTTGGCCAGCGTTTGCACCATCGCGTCTTGGCCGATCAGTTGATCGAAATTCTGCGGCCGATATTTGCGCGCGAGGACGCGATAGGCAGTGTCTTTGGGCTGCGGCGGCTCGCCGAGGTCGAAGGAGTCGGACATCGACTCCTATCTAGGATCAGCGAGCCGCAATGTCGAAGGGCTATCCGCGCTCAATAGGTGCGGAAGCAGCGGCGATACCCGTAGCGATAGCGGCACACCGTCCGACCGCGGTTCCAGCGATACGGGCGATAGGCGTAGCCGCGACGATAATATCCGCGATTGCCCCGCCAGCCACGATTGCCGCGCCAGCCCCGGTCGCCCCGCCACCCACGGTCGCCGCGCCAGCCGCGACGGTCGCGATATTGGTCCACGGTCGTGCCGGCGGTGGGGTCGGCGTTGACAGACGCGCTGATCGGCACCGGTTTGGTCATCGTCGCGGCGGATGCCGGTGCGGCGCTTGCGATGCCGGCGAAAGCGACGATCGCCGCGATGAATGGGGTAAGACGCATGACAGGGCTCCTTTTAGGTCAGAGACAGTGTCGTAATGTTTCGGGTCGGACTGTAGTTCCGAAATGCGCCGCGGCAAGCCGCGTCGTCGGACAGCGCCTTGCGCTGCCGGCCGCGCTTGCTGCCGTTCGCGCCGCAGCTTCGCTACGTCTTGGCATCGAGCGGTGGGAGCCGGAACGACCCGCGGCGAAATCGTTGTGGCTGCTGCCTTCCGGCCCTGACCAAGTTGGCGACGACCACGTCCGCCCGACTCCCGCGGCGCATATGGCGGGATCGAGCGGCGCTTTCAAGCGGTCAGCGAACTACCAGCGGACGCGCACGTTGCGGCACTGGCGCCATTTGCGGCCGTGCTTCCACTTCACGGTGCAGACCTTCTTCATTTTCCAGCCGTGATGGCGCGGCGGCGCGGCTTCAGCGACGGCGGGAACCAGCGACGACGCGGTCAGCATCGTGGCGGCAATTACAGCGAGGAATTTCATGTGTCTCTCCTTCCACATTCGCCCCCCGGCGTGCGCAAGGACGTAACACGGCGCGGTCATCGCGCGAACGCGATAAATTGTATCAGAGTGTCACCGCCCCTGCATGTTCCGCGATTCGGACGGGATGCGCACGGTGATCGCGTCGAGGCCGTCGAGCCAGATCTGGCAAGCGAGGCGGCTGTAGCGCGTCGCGCCAGCGGCGAGGTCGAGCATGTCCTCTTCCTCCTCGACCGCAGGCGGCAATTTGGCGAAGTCGGCGGCATCGACGATCACGTGGCAGGTCGAACAGGCCATCTGCCCCTCGCACGTTCCCTCGAGTGGCTCGCCGGCATTCTGCGCGACGTCGAGCAAGCGATCGCCTGGCCGCGATTCGACTTCACGCTTCGAGCCGTCGCGCCCGACGAAGGTAACGCGGGTCATGCCGCGACCCGTTGCGCGCGAGCGGCGGCACCGATCCGGGTCAGCGCATCGATCAGTTCCGCTTCGGTGGTGTAGCGGCCGACCCCCAACCGGATGCTCGACTTCGCCCCGGCGTCGCTCAACCCGATCGCGCGGAGGACGTGGCTCGTCCGCCCCGAACCGCTGGCACACGCCGAGCCGGCCGAGAACGCGATATCGCGCAGGTCGGACATCAGCCGCGCGACGTCCAGCCCGTCGCGCCGGATATTGAGGTTGCCGCGATAGCGATGCTCGGTCGATCCGTTGACGGTCCAGTCCTTGCCGAGTGTGTCGAGCGCGACCGCCCAGAGGCGATCCACATGTCGCGCGTCCCCATCTGCACGCGCCGTCATCAAAGCCGCCGCCGTGCCGAACCCCGCACAGAGCGCGGGCGACAGCGTGCCCGAACGGCCTGCCGCCTCTTGATGCCCACCATGCAGCAACGGCGCGAGCGAGACGCCGTCACGGATCCACAACGCACCGATGCCCTTCGGTCCGTAAACCTTGTGCGCCGACAGTGCGATCAGGTCGCAGCCATCGGGGATCGGCACGCGCCCATAGCCCTGGACCGCGTCGCACAGGAACAGCGCCCCGGCAGCGTGCGCCATCGCCGCGAGGTCGGCGATCGGCTGGATCACGCCGATCTCGTTGTTGACGAGCATCGCCGCGACCAGCCTCGTCCCCGGCCCGATCGCTGCTCGTGCCGCTTCGAGATCGACCAGGCCATCGCGCCCGACTGGCAACAACGTCGATTCGGCGATTGTGGCCACCGTATCGAGCACCGCGGCATGTTCGGTAGCGAGCGTCACGACGGGTCCGCCCACGCCCTTGATCGCCCAATTTAGCGCCTCGGTCGCGCCGCTGGTGAAGCTGACTGTGCCCCCATCGGGCAGCAGTGCCGCGACTTGCTCGCGCGCGACCTCGACCGCCGCCTTCGCCGCGCGGCCCGCGCGATGCGACGAATGCGGGTTGGCGTGCTGGTCGCGCAGCCAGGGCAGCATCGCCTCAAACGCCTCGGGCGCGAGCGGGGTGGTCGCCTGGTAATCGAGATATGTCACGCCGCGCGCGCCCGGCCCGCCGCGATCTCGCGCCAGACCGTAAGGAACGCGTCGAGATCGGCTTGGGTCGTCGATCGTCCGAAACTGACCCGCACGACTTCCTGCGACGCTTGCTGGTCCCACCCCATCGCGGTCAGGACATGGCTCGGTTTCATGCTTCCGCTGGCGCACGCGCTGCCGGCGGATACGGCGATCCCGCCCATGTCGAGGCGTATCAATTGGGTCGTCGCTGCAACGCCGGGCGAGCGGTATGAGCCGATCGCCGGATGCCGCAACGCGCCGGAAAGCACGGGTTCGCCGCCGAGTGACGTCATAGCGTCGTCGAGATAGCGGCGCAGCTCGGCATAATGCGCGACGTCCTCCGGCTCGGCCAGAGCGGCGGCGTAACCCAGGATGGCGGGCATGTTCTCCGTCCCAGGCCGATAGCCCCGCTCCTGCCCCCCGGTCGGGTCGAGCGTTGCAAGATCGCGCACCAGCAGCGCACCGACCCCGATCGGTCCGCCGCGCTTGTGCGCCGACAGCGCGACGAAATCGGCATGCCGAGCGACATCGCGATCCACACCCGCCGGCATCTGCGCGGCATCGACCAGCAGCAAGTGTCCAGCGGCGTGTATCTGCTCGGCCAGCGCCATGATCGGCTGACGCACGCCGGTCTCGCTGTTCGCCCACTGGATTGCGACCACTGCGCGGCCATCGCCCGCCATCGCGTCGTCGAGCGCATCGCCATCGACCAGCCCGTCCGCGCCGACCTTCACCAGCGCGATGTCGTACGCCGCGCGCAGCACTGCATCGTGTTCGACCGCGCTCGCCAGCCGCCGCTCGACCGCACTCCGCGTCAGCGCGATCGCGAGCGATTCGCTCGCCCCGCTCGTGAACAGCGCCTCGCCCGCCCAGCCATAGGCCGCCGCGACCTGCCCGCGCGCTGCCTCCAGCGCCGCCTTCGCCCCGCGCCCCTCGGCATGCGGCGACGACGGATTGGCCCAACGCGCGAACCCGTCCGCCATCGCATCGCGCGCCGCGGGCAGCAGCGGCGTCGTCGCGGCATGGTCGAGATAGATGCGGGTCGTCACAGGTCCGATTCGTTCCAATTGCGTCGGGGCGTCCGGTGCCTATATAGCGCGCAACCTTTCCCGCCACACCGGCGGCACCTTTATTCCTGCGACAGGATATTATGCCCGAAGTCATTTTCCCCGGCCCCGAAGGCCGTCTCGAAGGCCGTTTCAACCCCGGCCCCAAGCCCCGCGCGCCGGTCGCGATGATCCTCCATCCGCACCCGCAAGCGATGGGCACGATGAACAACCGCATCGTAATGGAGCTCTACAAGACCTTCCAGCGCCGTGGCTTCGCGACGTTGCGCTTCAATTTCCGTGGCGTCGGCAAGAGTCAGGGCACGTTCGACAACGGTATCGGCGAACTGTCCGACGCGGCGAGCGCGCTCGATTGGGTGCAGAGCTTCCACCCGGAAGCATCGACCACGTGGATCGCCGGCGTCAGCTTCGGCGCGTGGATCGGCATGCAGTTGTTGATGCGCCGCCCCGAAATCCGCGGCTTCATCTCGGTGGCGCCGCCGGCCAACCTCTACGACTTCACCTTCCTCGCGCCGTGTCCGGCGAGCGGCATCCTGATCGCGGGCGAGAATGACGAAGTCGCGACGCCAGTCGCCATCCAGAAGCTGGTCGACAAGCTGCGCACCCAGCGCCACATCACGATCCACCACGACACGATCCCGAAGGCGAACCACTTCTTCGAGCACGAAACGCCCGAATTGATGGCCAGCGTAGATAAGTATCTGGACATGCGGCTCGACCCCAACTCGCCGATTCGGTGAGTTGGGAGCAGCGATTAGCGTCAGCTAATCGCGTCGCGATGTCGAGCCGGCCGGCGGCGCAATGGCGCCGACCGACGACAGCGGCTTTGCCGTTGTCGGCTTCTCGTTGCCACGATGCTTTCCGTAACGCGCCGTTCAGCAAGACCAGGAACGCTTGCGACACGTGTTCGCCGCTAAGTGGCGGTCATGCTTCGCTTTTCCGCTCTTGCAGCGCTCGCCCTCGTTGCCACCCCTGCCGCCGCCAAGGACGCGGTCGGCTTGTCGCCGATCGGTTTGCCCTTCGGCCCAGACGGCCCGCGCCGGTTGCCCACCGACCATGTGCTGACCGGCGCGATCGTGTTGGACGGCGCGGATGCGCTGCCGCAGAAGATGGGATCGGCCAAGCGCGACCAGTTCGCGACGGCGCTGAGCGAGACGCTCGCCCAACTCGGCATGCTTGCGACCGATCCAGCCAAGGCACGCTTCCGGCTGACGCCGGTATGGGTGGGGCTCGATTCGCCGTTCAAGATTTCGTTCAAGAACCGCGCGACCGTCCACATGAGCTGGCGGCTGACGCGGATCGACACCGGCCAGACGATCTTCGCTCGCCAGATCGATACCTCGGCCGAATCGAGCGGTGGCGACGCATCGGCGCGCGTTCGCGGGATCGAGCGGATCGCACTGATGACGAACATCGCGTCGGTCGCCGCGTGTCTCGACAAGGCCGCCTATGGTAAAGCGCCGACCAATTGCGCGCTGACGCCAGGCTTTACCTACCGCGCGCCATCGCCGCCGATGGTCATCTTCGTCCCGCGCTTCCGCTGACGCGGCTTCAGTCTCCCGCCGGGCCAAGGTAGTCGGCGCCGTACACCGCCGCGCGGATGTCGTGGTGAAGCGTGCCGTCGAACGGTGTGACCTGGACGAAGAACACCACCGCCATGTCGTTGGCGGGATCGACCCAGAACAGGGTCGTTTCTGCGCCGTCCCAGAAGAACTCGCCGACCGTACCGCGATTTTCGGTCGCCGTGCGCGGCTGGGCGGTGCGGACGGCGAAATCTAACCCGAACCCGACCGCGCCCTTTTCCGGCAAGAAGAACCGTCGCGTAATGCGCGGGTCGAGCTGGTTGGTCGCCATCAGGTCGACGGTAGACGGCGCGAGAATGCGCGTGCCGTCGAGCGTGCCGCGACCGAGCAGCATCCGCGCGAACCGCATGTAGTCGTCGAGCGTCGAGGCCAGCCCCGCCCCGCCCATCGTCAGCCGGCGCGGCCCGAAGTTCAGCGCGCGGGCTTTTTCGTCCGGGATGCGGGCGAGCGATCCGTCAGCCTTCGTATAGCTAGCGGCAAAGCGTGGGAGGCGACTGGCCGGCTGCGTCCAGCCGGTGTCGGTCATCTTGAGCGGGTCGAGGATCGCGCGCCGGACATGTTGCTCGAACGGTTCCCCGGTCAGATGCTCGACCAGCAAGGCCTGCACATCGACGCCGGTACTGTAGCTCCACTCCTCCCCCGGATCGAACAGCAACGGCACGCGCGCGAGCTTGTCGCCCATCTCGTCCAGGGTATTCGTCAACGCGAGCGGGTTTATCTCGTGGAAGATTGCATCGGCGGCGGTGTCGCGCATGCCGTACGAAAAGCCCGCCGTGTGCCGCATGATGTCGCGGACCGCGATCGGACGCGACGGGGCGCGCAGAATCGGTTTCCCGTCGCTGCCCGTCCCCGCGAGTACCTTCACCGCGCCGAACGCCGGCAGATACCGCGCCAGCGGATCGTCGAGTCCGAACCGCCCCTGTTCCCACAATTGCATCAGCGCGACACCGGTGACCGGCTTCGTCATGGAGAAGATCTGAACGAGCGTATCGCGCTGCATCGGCCGCTTCGCTTCACGGTCGGCAAATCCCGCCGCGCCGAAATAGCGTTCGGCGCCGCCTTGCCAGACCAGCGCCGACGCGCCGGCTGCGCGCCCGGCGGTCACGAACTGACGCAATGTTGCATCGATCGTGGCACGATCTAGCGAAAACGCTCCAGATGGTGCTGCGCGTGCGTTTGCACCGCTGATGGTAGCCGCGGCCAGTCCTCCGGCGATCGCCGCCAACGCGTCACGTCGTTGCATCTGCGCCTCCTCCTGTCGGCGCGTTGATAACGTTCACATCGGTAGCATGGCAAGTCGCGCTACAGCGTCCAGATCACGACGTTTCCAACCAGCACCAGCGCCATCACGACCATCAACACGCCCTTCAGCCGCGTGTCCGGCCGCATCGTCAGCCTGATCCCGAAGAACGCCAGCACGAACGCCGCGATCATCGCGATCGCGGGGGCGGCCTGCTCCAGCCCTGTCATGCGCCGCTGAGCGCCGGGATGGCGGGCGCTTCGGCGCGTTCGGGCGCGATCGCCTTGGCATAAGCGTCGATATCGACGTTACCGCCCGACAGGATGATCAGCATGCCTGGTTCGGCCGTGACCTTCCCTGCAAGCAGCGCCGCCAGCGCTACCGCGCCGCCCGGTTCGACTACCAGATGCAACGTCGCCGCCGCCCAGCGTTGTGCAACGCGCACGTCGGCTTCGCTGACGGCCACGCCTTTGGCGTCGCGGCGGGCGAGCACGTCGAACGTCAGCGGCGAGACTTCGGGGGTCTGCAGCGCGTCGCATGCGGTCGGCGGCGGGTTGGGACCGACCGGCTCGATCCACGACGCTTCCAGGCTGCGGCACATGTCGTCCCAGCCCTCGGGCTCGACGATCGTGATCCGCGCCTCCGACAGGCCGAGCGCGATGCCGGACGCGAGGCCGCCGCCGCCGCATGGCACGACCACGTGGCTCGGCTCGCCCAGCCCCATCGCTTCCATCTGTCGCCGCGCCTCGATCGCGACCGATCCCTGCCCCTCGATGATCCACGGATCGTCGAAGCTCGGCACCAGGGTCGCGCCGCGCGCTTCGGCGAGTTCGCTTGCGATGCGGATACGGTCTTCGCCTGCCGCGCGGTCGTACGCCACCACCTCGGCCCCTAACGCAAGAGTCCCGTCACGCTTCGCCCGCGGCGCATCGGCGGGCATGACGATCGTCGCAGGCATGCCGAGTCTCTTCGCTGCCCAGGCAACCCCCTGTGCGTGATTCCCGGAAGAGAACGCCACGACGCCCTTGCGCCGCTGATCCTCGTCCAGCGCGGTCAGTCGATGCCATGCACCGCGCAGTTTGAACGCGCCGATCGGTTGCAGCGACTCGGCTTTAAAAGAAACCGTTATGCCATTGAATTCATGTGTGAAAAGCGGAGTCGGCGGCAGGATTGCGGCAATTTTCGCCGCGGCGTCCCGCACCCCGGCCCGTGTCGGCTGTCGCACGATCGTCACTGCTCGCCTCCTGTCACAAAAAACCACTTTACGTGAGGGGCCACCGACCCTAAATGCCCGCTTCCCGCTGCCCCATGGGACTTCCAACCGCAAGGCAGCATTTCGTGAACGACGGCGCAAGCCACTTGGAGGTCCCTTGAATTGCAGCAGCATCATAACGCGCTGGGGCTAGCGACTGCCCCTGGCAATTCCGCCCGCGGTATTGCTCTTGACCGACGTCCGGTTGCTCCGGTCACGCTCATTCGTCCGCACGCCGCCGCGCGTGCCGCCCGCTTCTTTGTGGAGAAGTTTCCGGGCCGGTCGATGTATGCCGTGAAAGCCAACCCCTCGCCCGACCTCCTGCAGATCCTGTGGGATAGCGGCGTCACGCATTACGACGTCGCCTCGCTGAACGAGGTGCGGCTGGTGCGGCGCACGCTGCCGCAGGCGACCCTGTGCTTCATGCATCCTGTCAAGGCCGAGGAAGCGATCGCGCAGGCCTATTTCGAGCATGGCGTGAAGACCTTCAGCCTCGATTCGATCGAGGAACTGGACAAGATCGTCCGCGCGACCCGCAACGCCAGCGACCTGACGCTGTGCGTGCGGCTGCGCGTGTCGTCGGAGCATTCCAAGCTCAGCCTCGCGTCGAAGTTCGGCGTGGCACCGGGCGAATCGAAGGAACTGCTGTTCCGCGCCCGCCAGGTCGCCGACGCGCTCGGCATCTGCTTCCATGTCGGCAGCCAGGCGATGACGCCGCAGGCCTATGCCGACGCGATGGAGCGCGTCCGCCAGGCGATCGTCGAAGCGGCGGTGACGGTCGATGTCGTCGATGTCGGCGGCGGCTTCCCGTCGACTTATCCGGGCATGGAGCCCCCGCCGCTCGAACTGTATTTCGAGACGATCCACCGCGCGTTCGAATCGCTGCCGATCAGCTATTCGGCGGAATTGTGGGCCGAGCCGGGCCGCGCGCTATGTGCCGAATACAGCTCGATCATCGTCCGCGTTGAAAAGCGCCGGGGCGAGGAACTGTACATCAACGACGGCGCATACGGCGCGCTGTTCGACGCCGCGCATATCGACTGGCGCTTCCCGGTGTCTTTGCTCCGCGAGCCGGACAGCCACGCCAAGGACATGCCGTTCAGCTTCTACGGTCCGACCTGCGACGATCTCGACTACATGAAGGGTCCCTTCATGCTCCCCGCGGACATCCGCGCAGGCGACTATCTCGAGATCGGGATGCTCGGCGCGTACGGATCGGCGATGCGGACGGCGTTCAACGGCTTCGGATCGGACGAAACGGTGATCGTCGAGGACGAACCGATGGCCTCGCTTTACGTCGCGGCGGACCGCGAGGTCGCCTCGAACGTCGTAAAGCTGTAAACGAACCGCTTCACAAGGCCGTCATCCCCGCGAAAACGGGGACCCATCTCCTGCCGGCGCCACATATCGCGCGTCGACGAGATGGGCCCCCGCTTTCGCGGGGGGTGACGGTTTGGTTTCGGGTTTCCGCGTCCCCTTTGAATGACGCCGGCAAGGAAGATGGAAAGACCCATGACCGATACCCTGATCAAGACCGCCGCCGCGCAGCCGGTGGACACGACCAACCGCAAGGCCGAACTGCTGTCGAAGCAGGTCAAGCATATCGATATCACCAGCTTCGACGCGCGCCCGATCGTCGACGCGATGGCCGACATGAGCTTCACCAGCCGCGATCTCGGCCGTGCGACGAAGATCTACAACGACATGCTCGCCGACAAGGATTGTACGGTGTGTCTGGTCATTGCCGGTTCGACCTCGGCCGGCGGCTGCATGGATCTCTACGCCGAGCTGATCCGCAACAACATGGTCGACGTCGTGGTCGCGACCGGCGCCACCATCGTCGACATGGATTTCTTCGAAGGCCTTGGCCACAAGCACTATCAAGCGCTTGAAATCCCGGACGATGACACGCTCCGCTCGCTCTATATCGACCGCATCTACGACACCTATATCGACGAAGAAGCGCTCCAGAACGTCGATCACACGATCTTCGAGATCGCCGAGACGCTGGAGGCCAAGCCCTATTCGAGCCGCGCGTTCATCCGCGAGATGGGCAAGTATTTGGTCGAGCATGGCAAGAAGGACAACAGCCTGGTCAAGCTCGCCTACGAGCATGACGTGCCGATCTTCTGCCCGGCGTTCGTCGACTCGTCGGCCGGGTTCGGGCTGGTCAAGCATCAGGTCGACCGCGCCAAGGCCGGTCAGCCGTACATGGTGCTCGACGCGATCGCCGATTTCCGCGAGCTGACGCAGATCAAGATCGAGGCCGGCACCACCGGCCTGCTGATGATCGGCGGCGGCGTGCCGAAGAATTTCATTCAGGACACCGTCGTGTGCGCCGAAATCCTCGGTCACGACGACGTCGCGGTGCACAAGTATGCCGTGCAGATCACCGTCGCCGACGTTCGCGACGGCGCGTGCTCGTCCTCGACGCTGCAGGAAGCGGCGAGCTGGGGCAAGGTGAACACCGGCATCGAGCAGATGGTGTTCGCGGAAGCCGGGTCGGTCATGCCGTTGCTGGCGTCGGACGCCTATCACCGCGGCCACTGGAAGGATCGCGCCAAGCGCGGCTGGGCGAAACTGTTCGCCTGAGCCGCACGCAAATAGCCGAACTATTTGCAAGACGTCGAAAGGCCGGCCGGCGCTGGCGAAGCCTGCGTCCGACGTCACGGGATTTACTCCCGTGACGGCCTCGAAATGGGACAACGGCGCTCGGGAAATCGGGCGCCGTTTTCGTATTACCTACGCGGTGCGCGTCGCGCGAGCGACCTGATCGAGCATCGTGACCATCGCGTCGAACCGCCCTTCGGCTTCGGCCGTGCGGAACGGCTTAACCCGCTCCACAAGGATTTCACGCGGGGTCGGCTCCTGCGCGAATAGCCCCATCACCTCGTCGGCGAATTCGGCGAGCGGCATGTAGCCCGAGCGATCGACTTGCCCCGGGGTCAGGTCGGTCTGCACGCCCGGCGGGACCAATTCGATCACTTCGACCTTGTCCGTCAGCGTCTCACGCAGCGATACGGTATACGAATGGATCGCCGCCTTGGTCGCGCAATAGGTCGAGGCGTCGGCGCGCGGCACGAACGCGAGACCCGAGGTCACGTTGACGATCGCGGCGTCCGCCTGCGCGATCAAATGATCGATCAGCGCGTCGGTCAACCGGATCGGGCCGAGCAGATTGGTGACGATCGTCGCTTCGGCGTCCGCAAGATCGCGCTTCGTTTCCAGCGTTTCGAACTTCATGATCCCGGCATTGTTGATCAACACGTTGAGCGTCGGGTGCGCCGCGACCACTGCCTTGGCGAACGCCTCGATCGCTTCCGCGCTTTCCACGTCGAGCGTCACCGTGTGCATGTTCGACCGTCCCGCCGCCGCCGCATCGAGCGCTTCTTGCCGCCGCCCGGCGATGATCACCGTGTTGCCGGCATCATGAAAGCGATGCGCCAGCGCCTCGCCGATGCCCGATCCGCCGCCGGTGATGAGAATGGTGTTGCCGTTCGTTTTCATCGAAATGCTCCTGCCGCGAAGTGCTGGAAGGGATTTAGGTGAGCCAAGCGCGTACGAAAGACCGTGCAACCGATTAGTTGCATCCGCGAACCGATTGATGCAGCGTTGCGGCATCATCTCGGGGGAGATTTTTGATGCACAGCGAAATCCTGAAACCGATGGTCGTCCTGATTGCCTGGACGATCCTGATGCTGGTCTGGCTGGTCGTGACTCGATTGCCGGCGATGAAGGCGGCCGGGATCGACATCACGAAGCTGACCGGCGGCAAAGGCGCCGACGCAGACGGCATCCTGCCCGCCAGCACGCAATGGAAAGCACACAATTACAACCACCTGATGGAGCAGCCGACGCTGTTCTATGCGGTATGCCTGATCATCGCGGTCAGCGGCACCGGGAACGGCATGAACGCGTGGATCGCCTGGACCTACGTGGGCTTACGCATCGTCCACAGCATCTGGCAGGCGACGGTCAACAAGGTGTCGATCCGCTTCCTGCTGTTTGCGCTATCGACGCTCTGCCTCGTCGCGCTGACGCTCCACGCGGGGATGGCTGTTTTTCATGGCTAAGGGCGAAGGGTTCGAGCGTCACAAGCAACCGTGGCGCCAGGACGAGATCCAGAAACTCCACACGCTGGCCAAGAAGGGCATGGCGCTGAAGGCGATCGCCAAGGCGCTGACCCGCAGTGAGGAGTCGGTGAAGGCGCGAGCGAAGGAAGACGGGCTGTCGATCGCCAAGCTTCATTAGCCGAAAAGGTGCGCTAGGCTTCGGTCCAGAGTCATCATTTGCCACAAGGTGCGGCCGTGTTCGGCACGGCCAGCCTTGTGGTCGGCGGCGAGCTTTTCGATCGCAGGACCATCGAACCATTGCAGCAGCCGCTGGGAGCGGGCGAGCGCGGCGGCTTCATCGGCCAGCGCCCCGCGGAACCAGGCGCTGATCGGCGTCACGAACCCCATCTTGGGCCGATAAAGGATGTCGCGCGGCAGATACCGCTCCATTGCCTTCTTCATCAGCCATTTGCCCTGTCCGCCGCGCAACCGCATCGACACGGGCAGCGAGGCGGCGAACTCCATCAGTCTGTAGTCGAGCAGCGGCTCGCGCGCCTCCAGGCTGACCGCCATGCTGGTGCGATCGACCTTGGTCAGGATGTCGCCAGTCAGCCAATGCTGGACATCGGCATATTGCGCGCGGTCGAGCGCGTCGCGCGCCGGCGCGTCTCGCATCGTCGCGATGTAGCGGTCCTCGGCGCGATGCCCCCCAAGCTGACTCCACGCGGCGGCGGTGAAGAGGTGCTGGCGGAGCGCCGGCGTCGTTACCCCGACCGACCGTGCGTACGCCGTCGCGCCATCGTCGGCGAGCGCGAGCAACGTCGTCTTGGCGCGCAGCGGCCGTGGCGCCCAATCGGCCTTGGGATAAAGCCGTCCGAGCGTCCCGAACACGGTCGATGACAGACCGCGCGGGAGCATCCCCCTCACCCGCTCCTCGGCTGCCTGGAACTTGTAGCGGCGGTATCCGGCGAAGGCCTCGTCGGCGCCGTCGCCCGACAGCGCCACGGTGACTTGCTCGCGCGCCAGTTCGCACACGCGATACGTCGCCAACGCCGACGCGTCGGCGAAGGGCTCGTCGAACGCCGTCGTCAGCCGGTCCAGCAACGCAAAGTCGTCCGCCGCGACGACGCGCTCGCGATGGTCGGTATGATATCGCGCAGCGATCGCGTCGGCATAAGCGCGTTCGTCATGCCCGGTCTCGCGGAAACCGATCGTGCAGGTCTTGACCGCATCCTTCGAAGCCTCGGCCATCAGCGCGACGACCGCCGAGCTATCGACCCCGCCCGACAGAAACGCACCGAGCGGCACGTCGGACACCATCCGCAAGCGCACTGCCGCGCGCATCCGCTCGACCAGTTCGGCTTCCAGATCCTTGACCGATCCGCTCGCGCGCCGCGTGAAATCCATGTCCCACCAGCGCTGCGGATGCGGAATCCCACGACCGCGCTCGAGCAGCAGGAAGTGCGCGGCAGGCAGCTTCTTCACGCCCGCCACGACGCAGGTGTCGTCCGGGACGTAGCCCAGCCCCATGAAATCCTCGATCGCCGACAGGTCCGGCGCGCGCCGCAGCAGCGGGTGGGCGAGCAACCCCTTCAGCTCCGACGCGAAGGCGATCGATCCGTCGCTCAACTCGACATAATGGAGCGGCTTCACCCCCAACCTGTCGCGCGCCAGGAACAGGCATTGCCGCCCCGCATCGTGCAGCGCGAACGCGAACATGCCGTTCAGCCGTTCCAGCATCGACGGACCCCAGGCGCGCCAGGCGTGGAGCAGAACCTCGGTATCGCCCTCGGTGACGAACTTCGCGCCCATCGCGTGAAGCTGACCGCGCACTTCGGCGAAGTTATAGATTTCGCCGTTATACGTGACCGTCAGGTCGCCATCCTGCATCGGCTGCGGGCTGCCCGCGACATCGATGATCGCCAGACGGCGGTGGCTGAGCCCCACGCCCGGCGCTGTCCACACCCCCGCCCCGTCCGGCCCGCGATGCGCCTGCGCGTCGGCCATCGCCAACACGCGCGCGCGATCGACCGGCTTGGGTGTTCCGGGGTGATATACCCCGGCGATACCGCACATTAGAAGATGCCCCCAATACTCCGTTCGCCCTGAGCGTGTCGAAGGGCGTGGTCTGGTACACGTGCTTCGACAAGCTCAGCACGAACGGTATAGAGGTCATCTCGTCATTCCGGCGCTGCGATCTGCCAGCACATCGAGCGGGCCGACCGCCGCCAGGAACTTCGTCATCGCGCCGCGCGGATCGCGGTCGCCCTCCACCGAAAGATGGATCGCCACCGCCCGCTGCGGGCCGCCGAACAGTTTCGCCTTCAGGGTTTCGAGCTTCACGATTTTCTCGTTGGAGGTCAGGACCGAACCGACGCGATACCATGTCGCGACCTGGCGCTCCACCGGCCCGGGCGCGGTAATCGCCATGACGGAGCCACCGTTCAGCGCATCCAGATCCTTGATCTTCACCCAGCGATCGTCCTGCTGGATCGCGCCGATGCCGAACCCGACAATCTCCTTGCCCTCGCGCTGGCTGCCATAGACGGCGATGGCGATGTCCACCGCATTTCCCCGATCGTCGACATAGCGGCCGAACAATTGGTGGTCGGCACCCGGATAGTTCGGGGTCCACGCCGCTTTCGCGCTGACCGGGGCGCGGGTCCAACCGGGTACCGGAGGTAGGTCGATATGCGCGGGCAGCGCTTGCGCCCGGTGCGCGATCGCGGCGGACCAGCCGGGGAAGATCAGCGCGGTCGCCAGCACGAGCAGCGCCGCGACCGGCAGATCGAGTCGCCAGCGGATCGGCCGCTGCAACGCCGCCGGATCGAACGCCGGCGCGTCGGGCGAACGATCGAACCACTTCCACCCGATCGCCAAGACCGCCGCCATCACCAGCCCGAAGAACACCCAGCCGAACACGATATGGTCGTAGCCCGTCGCCTGCTCGACGCTGGTCAGCACCGCGGCATAGATCGTCCCGAACGCGCGCAGGCCGTTTGCCAGCACCGGCACGACCAGCGCCATCGCCATGAAGCCAAGACGGCGCGGCCAGGTACGGTAACAGAGGTTCGCGACCAGCACGCCGTACGCGACCATCGCGATCACGAACTTCGACCCCGAACACGCCTCCGCCACCTCGAAATACTTGCCGCCCGCGGTGATCAGCACACCGTCCACCGTCGCCGGCACGCCGACGAGGTGGAGGAGATGCATCGTGATCCATACCGTAATCGTCTGGAGCGGCGGCTCGAGGAAGTCGCCGAACGGCACGAGGAACAGCGCATAGGCGAGCGGAAACAACATACCGCGCGCAACGTTCGGTCCGAGCAAGGTCAGCACCGCGCCCTGCAGCATCATCACCAGCCCGAGATGCCGCGCAAACGACACCGTCCCGGCATCGCCGAGCAGCCAGGCGAACCCGCCTGTCGCGACCAATGCGAGCCCCGGCGCCCAGCTTTTCGGCGTCAATTCGGCGAGTTCGCCGCGCCTGATCCACACCAGCCAGCCGATCACCGGCGCGATGAACAGGCAATGCCCGAACGTCGTGTTGGTCCAGTAGAGCGCGGCGAGATCGCCGACGTCGCGGCGGAACGTGAGCAGCAGCATCGCCGCCACCAGCCCGAGCGCAATCAGCGGCCGACGCCATGCCGGCGCCACCGTAAAGCTGCTCGGTGCGGTTTGGGCAATGCTCGTCACGCCGCGTTCCGCGCTGCGGCCGCTTTGCCGATCAGTGCGCCGAGCGGTGCCAGCCGTGCCTCCCAGCCGTAACGCCGCTTGACCTGCTCGCGTGCGCTCCTGCCCAGCGCTTCGGCACGGCGCTTGTCACCGAGCAAATCGGTTACCGCCCGCGCGATATCGTCTACCCTCGCCCCGCTCAGGATCGTGCCGTCATGGTCGATTCCTTCGGCAGCGGGCTCGCTGGCGACCACCGGCCGTGCCATAGCCATCGCTTCGAGCACCTTGTTCTGGATGCCGCGCGCGATCTTGAGCGGCGCGACGACGCACGTCGCGGCCGCCAGCCAGCCGCGCACGTCGGCGACCTCGCCGGTCACGATCACCGCATCGCTCGCCAGCGCGCGTACCGCGTCGGTCGGATTGCGCCCGACGATCGCGAACCGCGTTGTCGAATGCGCCACGCGGATCACGGGCAGTATATCGCGCGCGAACCATGCCGCCGCCTCGACATTGGGGCGATAGTCCATCTGGCCGGTGAACACGATCAGCGGGCCCCGCTCGCCGACGATCTTGAATGCTGCCTCAGGATCGAAGAAATCGGTATCGATCCCGTTCTCGATGACCTGGACGTTCTTCGCGCCGGTCATCGTGCGGAACAGGTGCGCCTCCGCAGCGCTGACGAACAGACTGGCATGGACACGGTCTGCTGTTGCGCGCTCGAACGACCGCAGCTTGTCCGCTTCGCGCGCCATCAGCCAGCGCATCGGACCGCGCGCGTCCTTCGCGTAGTCGGCGAACTTCAGCGAATCCATGTCGCAGAAATCCATGATCACGCGCCCGGCAAAGTCGGCCGGGACATACTGCGCCATCTGACCGGAAAATACGTAGATCGTGTCGATCGTCTCGCGCGTGAGTATGTCGGCAATGCCCTCACGCATCGCCGTGCTGTCGAACGCGGTCAGCGATGCTGGCTTACCCTGCGCCATTGCCTCGAGCGTCGCGGCGACCCGCGACTTATCGCGCCAAAAGACCTTCCGGCTAGCGGTCAGCGACGCCAAGCCGCCATCGTCGAGATCGCGGCGGTCATCCGCGAACGCGAGCAGATGTACCCGCTTTCGCTCGGCCAAATACTTGAGCACGTTATACGCGCGGATCTTGTCCCCGCGATCGGGCGGAAACGGCGACCGGTGCGCCAGAAACAGAAGGTCACCCATCAGCCCAGGCCTTTGGCGATCACCGGCCCCATCGTGTTGGCGAGCCACAGCGGGAGCTTCTTCCACACCGCGACCTGCAGCCGGTATTTCGGGCTCATCGGGTTCATTTCGCGCGGCGTCTCACCGGGCGCGACGCGTTTGGCGTAGCGCAGCGGCACGCCTTCGAACCCCCAATTCTTCTTGAACGCAGCGACGCCCGTCCCCGCCTTCGACCGCCCGAAGTCGTAGCGCGTGCAGGCTTTGTTGGCGCGCGCGTGGCGCATCAGCTCGTAATAGAGCCGGTCGTTCGCCTTCAGCGCCCGCGCCTCACGCGTGCCGCCGCCCCAGAAGGGATAGACGGTGCCGTTGAGATAGACGCTGAACACGCTCGCATGCGGGGTGCCGCGGTGCGAGACCGTGACGATGTCGGCGTGGTCGCCCAGTTCCTTCGCCACTTCGCGGAATAGCTTGGCGGGGAACACCGGTGTGCCGAGATTGCGGACGCTCTCTGAAAACACCGTGTAGTGCATCGCGAGATCGTTCGGCCAATTGCCGATCGCGACATGCAGATCGCTGTCGAGCGATTTGCGCACCTCGGCGCGTTGCTTGCGCGGGATGGCGAGCAATTGTGCTTCGTCGTCCGCCGCCAGATCGCGCGAAAAGCCGAGATAGGTGGTCTCATCGACGATCCATCCCTCGCCCGGCGCCGGCCCACCGCGCAATTCCAGGCTCGGGCAACCAAGCTTTTCGGCCAGCGCCCAAGCGGATGCCGCCAGGGCGTCGGCGACCGCGTCACGGCGTGTCAGGATACCGCCGTCCACGGCAAACCCTGTCGATACGAGCGCTTTGCCGAACAATGGCGATCGGATTTCGGTCAAGGGCAGCACGCCGTGGATTTCGCCATTGGCGGTCTGCGCTATCAGGCAATGCGCGGTCTGGCCGCAGGCGCGCGCGACAGCGACGTTCCAGCCGGTCAGGTGGAACGGCGTTGCGTCGGGATGCGCGCGAACGTAGTCGTCGATCCGCGCGCGTTCGCCGGCGTCGTTCAGATTCGCCGGCATGATCGCAACGAGCGTGGGAAGTTGGACCGTCATGACAGCCGCGCCGCTTCCTGCGCGATTACCGCATCCACCCGGCCCCATTGATGTTTCGCGACCAGCGTCCGCAGCTTCCCCGCCATCGCTCCCAGCCGCGGATAGTGGCGCAGCTTCGATCGCAGCGGTGCGTTCGCGACGCGCGGCTGGCCCGGGTCCATGTCCCAAGGGTGGAAGTAGAACACCGCCGGCCGGTTCTCGCGGTTCGCCTGGGCAATCGCTCGATAGGTTATTTCACCCGGCAACAATCGGAAGAAGCCGCCCCCCGTCACAATTTTCCGCACGCCGATGCTGGCGAGGCTGATCGGCAGTTCGATCAGGTCCGATCCGGCAACAGGCCGATATGCCCGCTTCGGGGCGTCGGCCCAGCCATAATGGTCGTGCGCGATCGGCGCTACGCTGGACGAGTAGCGATAGCCTTCGTCCGCCAGCACTTGGTGCGCCCAGGGCGTGCGCTGGTCGATCGAGAAACTCGGCGCGCGATAGCCGGTGATCTTCTGCCCCGACGCATCCTCCAGCGCCGCTTTCGCACGCGCAAGGTCGTCGCGGAACGCGGTCGCGTCCATCGTGAACACGCGATCATGGTCCCAGCCGTGGCTCGCGACCTCATGCCCTTCGTCAACGATGCGACGAAGCAGCTTCGGATGCCGCGCCGCGACCCAGCCAAGCGTGAAGAACGTCGCTTTGACGCCGCTTTCGGCGAACAGGTCGAGTACCTTGCCGGTGTTATAATCGACGCGGCCTTCCAGCCGGTCCCAGTCGGCCTTCTTGATCACGCGTTCGAACGCGCCGACCTGGAACCATTCCTCGACGTCGACCGACAGGCCGTTCAGCATCGGATCGCTCCTTCAGGCCGCGCGCCCGCCGCGCATCACGTCGGTGCTTTCGACCCAGTCGACCAGCAGCGCGAGCACGCGACGCAGCGCCGCATCCTGTTCCTCCAACCGCGCCTCGATCGCGGCGAAGCGATCCGGCGCGATCGAAATCGGCTGGCTCATCGGAAGCGGAACCGCCTGCGGTTGCACCGCGGGCGCAGCCACGACCGGCATGTCGCCGTTGATGTCGGCAGCGACCAGATCGACCGTCTTGCCGTCGATCACGTCGAGCCGCTCGATCGCGCCCTGCAGCATCACCCGCGCTGCAAGCTGGTTGAGACGGCGCGGCACCCCGTCCGACCCGCGATACAACGCCTCGATCGCATCGGGCGTGAAGTCGGGATTGCCCCGCCAGCCGGCGAGCGACAGGCGGTGCGCGACGTACGGCTCGACTTCCTCGCGACCCATTGGGTCGAGGTGATGGACCGCGATCACGCGCTGACGCAGTTGTTCGAGCCGATCCGACCCGTTGAGCGCCGCGCGGAACTCGGGCTGACCCAGCAGGACGATCTGCAGCAAAGCGTGTCCGCCCGCCTGGAAGTTCGACAGCATCCGCAATTCTTCGAGCGCGTTGACGTGCAGCGCCTGCGCCTCATCGACGATCAGCAGCGTGCGACGCCCGCTCCGCGCGACGGCGTGCAGCCCGCGTTCGATCGCGACCAACAACTGGGCCTTGCTCAGGCCAGCCGCTTCGACGCCCAGCCCGCCCGCGACGATCCGCAACAGGTCGTCGGCCTCGATCTGCGTCGAGACCAGCTTGATCGCGTGCAGCCGGTCGCGGTCGATCATGGCCATCAAATGACCCACCAGGGTGGTCTTGCCCGCACCGACATCGCCAGTGATGACGATGAACCCCTCGCCCTGGCTCAGGCCATAGCCGAGATACGCCATCGCCTTGCGGTGCGTGGCGGTATCGAACCAGAATTTCGGATCGGGCGTCAGCGCGAAGGGGCGTTCGCTCAATCCGTAATGGTCGTCGTGCATCGTCGCTTACCCTTAGAACTGATACCGTGCGCCGACCGTCGCCTGCGCCTGCGTCTGGTCTTGTTGCCCATCCTGGCTGAACGTGTAGGCGCCGATCGACAGGCTGGTGCCGAGCCGCCCGAAGCTCTGCGACAGCGATCCCGTCGCGCCGATGCTCAGGATGCCCGGTGCCAGGCCGCTATTGTAGTAATTGGCGAACACGTCGCCGCTCAGCGTCGTGCGCGGGCCAAGCTGCGTCGAATAGAATAGCTGGGCATAATAGCTTTCGTCGGTGATTCCGTTGATGACGATACCCGGGGTCTGCGGCGCGTAGAATTTGCGGTTGGCATACCCCGCGCCGAGCCCGATCTGGGTGCCGCCGCGCGTCAGGCTGATCGTGCCGTCGACCCCGCGCGAACGATAGGTCGCTTCCGAGACCGACTGAAACACCGAATTGAGGCAGGCGCCGGATGCGCCGCCGCCGGTCGTGCCGAACGTGCAACCGCTGAATTGTTGCGCCAGCAAATCGCGGGTCTGGGTGAATTCCTTGGGCAGGCCGCGCAGGCCACGCTGAAGCTGGCTGCCGAACGTCTCGACCTGATCGTACACGCCGATCTGCACACCGACGCTGGGTGTCGGTGCATAGCTCAGCGAACCGGTATAGGTCCACGACCCGTAGCGCCGGCCGACGCGTGCCTCCAGCGAGGTGCGCGGGCTTGGCCGCCACAGGACGCCCGCGTCCCAATAGATGCCGTCGGTGCGATACGCGATGCGGCGCGGCGAAGCGGGATCGGTGACGAAACGGCCGTTGCGGTCGAGAACCGGATCGCCGCCGGCATCGAGCAACGGATCGCGCGCGCTCGAAGTGATCTTTTCGTAGCCGACGCCGCCTTCGACCGCGAAGGTACCGGACAACGGCAGGACGACATCGCCGCGGCCGTATAGTCCTTCGAACCGGCCGCCGAGCTGACCCTGATCCTCGCGCGTCCAACCGCCGCTCAGCGTCACGCCGAACGGCAGCACCGTCCCCGATTTGAACCCGGTCGACAGCGTTGCCATGTGCAGCTTCGAATCGTCGAAATAATCGAGCCGGGGGCTTCCCGGCGCGACGCCGGTCGGGCCCGGCTCGGTCACTTTGGTATAGGCGAAGCGGTAGCCGCCGTTGACGAAGATCGGCCCGCGCCCGGTCGCGAAGCTGGGCCCGACATAGGCCGAATAAACGCTGCTGACGTTGCGATTGTCGTTGCCGAAGAAGCTCGGCGCGAACCCGCGAATGTCGTTGCGCGTGCGCGTCGCGATCCCGCCCGCCTCGATGGACAGTCCACGCGCGAGGCGCAGCTGCGCATTGGCGAAGCCGCTGACGATATCCGAATCGCTCGACCGCGAATCGTAGGTGAATTGATGCTCGTACCGCGCGCTCAGATTGACCGACACGCGCTGCGTGTCGATGCCGACATCCACGCCGGCGGCCGCCGAAGTGTAGGTGAGAACGTCGCCCGACTGCACGTCGGCGGTCAGTACCTGGCCGAGCTCGATATAGGGCGCCACGCTGACGCGACGTTTCTTGCCCCCGTCGCGATCCTGCGCCACCGCCGGCGTCGCCGCCAGCAGCGCCGCGATCGCGACCGCCCCCGTAATCCTGATGATCATTGGCCGTCCCCCTGGCCGTAATAACTGCCGAAGCGCGCCCCCCCGGGCGCATACGAAACGCTGTTCAACAAAAGCTGGATCTCGTCGCAGCCCTCGAGCCGGTGCACGGCGTCGCGGATATCGCTCTCGATCGTACGGTCGGCGCGCACCACGAGCGCGATCTGTCCGACATGCAGCGCCAACACCGAAGCGGGCGACGCGGCGAGTGCGGGCGGTGAATCGAAAATCACGACGCGCTGCGGATCAGCGGCGAGCAGCCGCGCGATCAACGCCGGCGTGCGATCGCTGGCGATCAGTTCGGTGTCGGATGTCGATCCCGCGCCCGCCGGCAGCAGGCTGAGATTCGGGATATCGGTGCCGACGACACAGCTTTCGATATCGATCGACGGATCAGCGAGCGCATCGAGCAGGCCGGGGCCGTCTTCGACACCCAGCCGGCTCATCACGCTCGGCTTGGCGAAATCGGCATCGACCAGCAGCACGCGCAGGTCGCGTTCCGCGGCCATCGAGATGGCGAGGTTCACCGCGCAATAGGTCTTGCCGTCGCCGGGCTTCGGCGAACAGACGAGCATCGTCCGCGCCTTGGCCGGATCGGTCGCGGCGAGCCGGCGCGCGGTCAGCAGCAACTGGCGCTTGGCCAGCCGGAACTCCTCGGCGAGCACGCCGACCGGCGCGCCCGGCACGAGCAAGCCGTTTTCGACGAGCAACGCGCGATCGATCGCCGCCTCGCGATGCGCGACCGGCGCTGTCGGTACGACGGGCGTCGGCGTGGCGCGCAACGGCACGATCGTTTCGACGGGCTCGACCGGCGGCACCGGCGGCAGATCGTCGGCCGGGATTACCGGCGCGCGGAAATGCGCCGAGAAGTCGTAGACCTCGGCCGCGCGTTCGAGCAGCGACCCGCCCTTGTTCATGATCGGCTTGTTCATGCCGCGAGCCCCCGCATCAGCATTTCGACGCCGAGCAGCCCGACGAACGCGACCGCGAGCCCCGCCGTCGCCCCCGCGAACAGCTTGAACTTGCGCGCTCGCAACGCGGCGTCGACGCGCGAGACACGTTCGCTAATCGATGCGATCACCGGCAAGCCGGTCGCTTTCTCCAGCCGCCCGGCCGTCGCGAAGGTGACCTTGAGCTGCGCCATCGCGAACGCCGCGGCGATGCCACCGCCGATCGCCATGATCAGCACGCCGGTCAGCAGCAGCGGCCGGTTGGGTGCGGTCGGCTTGCGCGGCGCCACCGGCGGGTCGATCGTGCGGAACTTGATCGCATCGGTTTGTGCCTGGGCCTGCGCGCGCACGCGGATCGTCTCGCGCTGGCCGAGCAAGGCGTCGTATTTGTCTTTCAGCACCTGGTAGTCGCGGTCGATCTGGCTCTGCTCGCTCGCAACCGCCGGATCGCCGTTGAGCTTCGCCATGATCGCGTTGATGTCGCCCTGCAGCTGCGACTTGCGCGCGTTGAGCGCCGCGACCGCTGCCTGCTTGTCGGCCTGCATCGATTTGAGCGACAGATAGATCGGGTTGGGCTGTCCGCCCCCACCCGCGCCGATCGGCTCGCTGTTCGCCGCTCGCGCGCTGCCGCGAGCTGGCTCTTCAGCGCGATCACGTCGGGATGGCTTTCGGTGTAACCCTTGGCCCGCGCATCGGCGAGTTGGCCCTCGATCGCCGCGAGCCGCGCGCGCGCCGGTCCGCCGACGACGCCGCCGGCGCCCGCGACGCTCGGCTGCGTTCCCGCCATCTGGCCGTTGATCGCCGCTAGGCTGGTCTGCGCACCGGCGAGGTCGCTGTCGATCTGCGCCATCTGCGTGCGCGCCGCCGCCATGCGGTCCTGCAGCGTGCCCGTCCCGGGCAGCGAGCCGAGATACTGCGTCTGGAACGCCCTGCGCTTGGCATCGGCATCGGCCAGCCGCGTCTGCATCTGGTCGACCTGTCCGTCGAGGAAGCGCAGCGTCGTCTGCGTGTCGGTGCGGTCGTCGGACAGATTCTGGTCGACGAAGATCGAGATGAGTTTATCGACGATCTGCTTGGCGAGCTTGGGGCTCGATGCCGACGCGGTGATTTCGAAGAGATTATTCTGCTGCGCGACGATCTTGATCGATGTCTGCAGGCCGGCGACCCGATCGGCGATGTCCTGCGGACCCGATACGGTGTTCGCCAAGTCGGTGCCGCGCACGACCTTTTCCAGGTTCAGCGCGCTGGTCAGCGTCTGGCGGATCGTATCGACATCGTTCTGCTGATCGGCCGCGGTCATGCCGATCGCCGCGGGCAGCGCGCTCGACATCTGCACGAAGACGCGCGCCTTCGCTTCGTAGCGGTTGGGCAACTGGCTGACGACGAGCCAGCCCAGGATCGCGATCGCCCAGGCCACCGCCAGCGCGAGCCAGCGGCGGTGCCAGACGGCATGCATCGCGATCCGAATTTCGTCGTAAAGGCCGTTCACCGGTCGACGCCCCCCTTAGAACATCGACTCGGGGATGATGATGACGTCGCCCGGCTCCAGCCGGACGTTTGCCGTCGGATCACCGCTCTTCAGCAGCTTGCCGATCTTGATGTTGTAGGTCTGCTGTTTGCCGGTATCGCGGTTGTAGCGGACCAGACGCGCGCGGTTGCCCGCGGCATACTGGTTGAGCCCGCCGACCGCGATCATCGCGTCGAGCAGGGTCATGTTCGCGCGATACGGCAGCGACGCCGGCTTCTCGGTTGCGCCGACGATGCGGATTTGCTGGCTGAACGTGCTCTGCGCGGTTTCGACGATGACCGAGACGATCGGGTCCTTGATGTAGGTCCCCAGCGCGATCTTCATGTCGTCGGCGAGCATCGCCGGGCTCTTGCCCACCGCCGGCATGTCGCTGACCAAAGGCGTGGTGATGCGCCCGTCGGGCCGCACCGTGACCTTCGCCGACAGTTCGGGATTGCGCCACACGAAGATGCTGAGCTGATCGAGCGGGCCGATGATATATTCTTCGCCGGGCTGCTCCTTCGAAGCGACGAACGCGGCGGGCGGCAAGGTGCCGCTCGGCCGGGCGCCGTTGCCGCCGCAGCCGGTAAGCGCGCTCGCGCTGGCGCCGACAAGGACCGCAGCCCTGGAAAGCTTGATGAAACGCATGACCGGCCTCCGTGCCTGCGCTTGACAGTGCCGGTGACGTCACTTGCCGGCTGCGCAGACTTTTCAGGCGCGGCTATGGGCCGATGGGGGTAAAGATAGCGTTAGGATTATGTGGCCGACGCGGCCAATATCTCGAGCGGGCGCGGGTGGCCGAGAAACTCCCAGGGACTGGCGGAAAGCCCGTACGCGCCGGCCATGAACACCGCGATGACGTCACCCGGTTGCGCGACGGGCAGCTCGACCTGATCGGCAAGGCGATCGAGCGGGGTGCAGAGCGGGCCGACGACGGTGACGGTTTCGGTCGGGGCATTCGGCACGGCGGTCGCGACCGCGACCGGATAGTTGCGGCGGACGACGGTGCCGAGATTGCCGGTGGCGGCGAGTTGATGATTGAGCCCGCCGTCGCACACCAGAAAGGTCTCGCCCCGGCTTTGCTTGCGATCCACGACGCGGGTCAGATACACCCCCGCTTCGCCGACCAGCCAGCGACCCAGTTCGATCGCGAACCGCGTGTCCGGCAACGCGCCAAGTCCGGGCAGCAACACTTTACCGATTGCTTCAATATCGACCGGTAACTCACCGGGAAAATACGGAATTCCAAACCCGCCGCCCAGATTGAGAAGCGGCGGTGAAGCGCCGACGTCGCTCGCCAGTCGCGCGGCGAGATCAATCGTGTGCGCTTGGCTGTCGATGATCGCCTGAACATCAAGTGCTTGCGACCCCGCGAATATGTGAAACCCACGCCAGTCCGCCCCAGCATCGAGGATACGCTTGATCAGCGCCGGCACCTGATCGGCATCGACCCCGAACGGCGACGCGCGCCCGCCCATCCGCATTCCCGAGCCGCGCAGTTCGAACTCGGGATTGACGCGCACGGCGAGCTTTGGCGCGATACCGAGGCGTCCGGCAATCGCCAGCGCGCGATCCGCCTCACCCGCTGACTCCAGGTTGATCGTGACACCCGCGCCGATCGCGGACTCCAGCTCGACATCGCGCTTCCCAGGCCCGGCGAAACTGCGCGGATTGGCGAAGCCCTCGGTCATCGCGAGTTCGCCGCCGGAAGCGATGTCGAACCCGTCGACCAGCGGCGCCATCGCGGCGAGCAACGGGGCGAAGGGGTTGGCCTTCACCGCATAATGCAGATCGACACCCGGAAACGCCGCTCGGAACCGTGCGATGCGGCTGGCGACGATGTCGAAGTCGTAGACGAACACCGGCGTCTGCGCGGCGAACTCATCCACCGGCCGCCCACCGATGGTGAGCGGCACGTCGCGGAATGCGGTGGGGATCGCGCCCATCGGCTTCATGACGTCACTTCCCCTTTCAGCCCCGCGCGGTCGAGCTTACCGTTGGCGTTGCGCGGCAATTCGCTGCGCCACACATAGCGTACCGGCTGCATGAAGTTCGGCAGTTCGCGGCGCAAGCGGTCGCGCAACCGATCCTCCGCCGACCCGTCTCCCTTCGCGACGACCACGATCGCCTGTCCGAGCTTTTCGTCGGCTATCCCGACCGCCACCGCTTCCGACGTCTCGCCGCCCGCCATGACCGCATCCTCGACCTCGGTCGGGCTGATCCGATTGCCCGCCGACTTGATCATCTCGTCGTCGCGCCCGACGAAGCGAAGCAGACCGCCGGCGTCGGTTACCACCGTATCGCCGGACCAGACCGCCATACCGTCTGACCTCGCCCAGGCAGGTACCGGACGGAACCGCGCCGCGGTGCGTTCCGGATCGTCCCAATAGCCCTGCGCCACCAGCGGCCCGGCATGCACGAGTTCGCCCGGTTCCTCGGGCGCGGCGGCGCTGCCGTCCGGGCGGACGACGAGTATCTCGGCAAAGGGGATCGCGCGGCCGATCGAATCGGGATGATCCGCCACCAGTGCCGGATCGAGATAGGTCGATCGAAACGCTTCGGTCAGTCCGTACATCGGATAGATATCAGCCGCCGGAAAGCGATCGTGCAGACCGTCGATCAATCGCCGCGTCAGCGATCCGCCTGAATTAGTCAATCTTCTCAGAGTATTTGTAGGATGATTTTGCGGACCGATATCAAGCAACTGCGTCCATAGCGGTGGCACGCCAGCCAGCGTCGTGATCCCTTCCCGTTCGATCGCCCGATACACGTCGCGCGGCAGCAGATAGTCGAACGGCACCACGCACGCGCCCGCCGCCCAGGTCGAGAAAAGCTGGTTCTGTCCGTAATCGAAACTGAGTGGCAGCACGCCCAGCACGCGGTCTTGCGGCGTGAGCTTGAGGTAATGCGCCACGCTGATCGCGCCGAGCCACAGGTTGGCGTGGCTGAGCATCACGCCCTTCGGCCGCCCGGTCGATCCCGACGTGTAGAGCAACGCTGCCAGCGCATCGGGGTCGGCATCCGACGGCGGCAGACCAACGCCATCCAATGGCGGCTCGTCCGTCACCAACCGGCAATCGCCCGCCTGCAACGTCTCCGCGCGCGCGGGCTGCGTGAACAACAGCCGCGCGCCGCTGTCGTCCAGGATGTGCTCGACCTGCAAATGCTTGAGCAACGGATTTATCGGTACGTGCACGAGCCCCGCCCGCGCCGCCGCCAACGGCATCAGGCACGCCGTCCACGTTTTCGGCAGCCAGGTCGCCACCCGGTCCCCCGCCGCCAGCCCCTGCCCGGCCAACCACGCCGCCAGCGCGCCGACCGCCGCTTCCAGTCCGGCATAATCGAGCACGCCCTCACGCGTCGCCAGAGCCGCGTCGCCGGGCGCCCCACGCAATGACAGATGATCGATCGGCAGCGGAACGGGATCGAGCGGGATCATGACCCCTGATAGCCGCACAGGGCGCGTCCCCCAAGCGCCCCTTCCCAACCCCCGCCCCAGCCGGTAACGCGCCGACACGATGACCAAGCACCACGCAACCCGTGTCGATACCGTCGTCCGCGCCGTCCTGAAGGACGTTCTCGCGCTGAGCGAGCCGCGCGTTGCGAAATTCGACGACGACACGCCGCTGTTCGGCGCGCTGCCGGAGCTCGATTCGATGGCGGTGGCGGGCGTGCTGACCGAACTCGAGGACCGGCTCGGCTTTCTGATCGAGGATGACGAGGTCGACGGCGAGATGCTCGAGACGTTCGGCGCGCTCCGCCGGTTCGTCGAGCGCAAGGTGAACGGGTGAGCCATTATTACGACTGGGCCGGCGGGCGCGAGGCGATGGTCCGCTTCGGCCCCGCCAGCGGCCCGGTCGTGGTGCTCGCGCTGCCGTTGTTCGAGGAAGCCAATCGGACGCGGACGTTCGCGGTCGGTCTGCTCCGCAAGCTTGCCGACCTCGGCATCGGCGGGGTGTTGCCCGACCTACCGGGCCAGAACGACAGCCCGGTCGCGACAGAGCACGCAATGCTGGCGGGCTGGAGGACGGCATTTGCCGCCTGCGCCGCCACAACGGGTCGGCCGGTGCACAGCGTCGCGATACGCGGCGGGTCGTTGGTCGATCACGACGCCACGGTCGTCAGCCGCTGGCAATTCGCGCCAGCCAAGGGCGAAGCGTTGATCCGCGAACTGTTCCGCACCGCCCACGCCGCCGGCGAACCGGTCGAGATCGACCTCGACGCGTGGAGCGACGAAGGCGGCCCGGTCACGATCGCCGGCAATCGCCTCAGCCGCCCGCTGTTGCGCGACCTCAATGCGGCCGATTGCGTGCGCGAGGGCAACATGCGTGTCGTGCGGCTGGATACCGACCCTGCGGTAGCCGACTATAAGGTCGAGGGCGCGCCCTTGTGGCGCCGCAGCGAACCCGGCGACGATCCCACGCTCGCCGCGTCGCTCGCCGACGATATCGCCGACTGGATCGATCGATGCGCGAGCTGATCTCGTTCCCGTGCGAGGGCGACATGCTCGCCGGCACACTCGACGATGCCGCCGGTGCGACTGGGCTCCTGATCGTCTCCGGCGGCAACGAGATACGGTGCGGCGCACATCGCGGCATGGCGCTGATCGCGGCGACGTTGGCGGCGGGCGGCGTTCCCGTGTTCCGATTCGATCGGCGCGGGATCGGTGATTCGGAAGGCGCCAATTATGGTTACGCGGAAAGCGGCCCCGACATCGCCGCTGCCGCGCAGGCCTTCCGCACCGTCGCGCCCAACGTGAAGCGCATCGTCGGCTTCGGCAATTGCGACGCAGCGACGGCATTGGCGCTGTTTCATCGCGCCGCCGGGATCGAGTCGCTCGTCCTGGCCAATCCCTGGGTCGGCGACGAGGAGGACGGGTTGCCGCCCGCCAACGCGATCCGATCGCATTATGCCGATCGCGCGCGCGACCCGAAACAATGGCTGCGGCTGGCGACCGGCGGCATCAACATTGGCAAAGCTATCAGTGGCTTACGGAAAGCTTCCAAGGGGTCACCGCAACCCGGCAATCCGATCGCCGAACAGATGACCGCGGCACTTGGCGACACGCCCCACGTCTTCCTGCTCGCCAATCGCGACAATACCGCGATCCGCTTTGCCGGCGCGTGGCCGCACGGCGGCGACAAGCGCGAATGCGCGACCGACAGCCACAGCTTCGCGCGCCCGGGCGATGACGCCTGGCTTCTGGCGCAACTGCGCGAGGCGCTCGCCTAGCTTACTCCGCTGCTTCGGCGACCTTCTCGAAATCGGCCTCGGCGAGGAATCGCTCGGCATCCAGCGCCGCCATGCACCCCGTCCCCGCCGCGGTCACCGCCTGGCGATAGATTTTGTCCATCACGTCGCCGCACGCGAACACGCCCGGCACGCTGGTCCGAGTCGATCCGGTCTCGACCTTGATGTAGTGGTCCGCGTCGAGCTCGAGGTGGCCACGAAACAATTCGGTCGCGGGGTGGTGCCCGATCGCGACGAACCCGCCCTCGACATCGAGCCGCGACAGGTCGCCCGTCACCGTATCGCGCAACTCGAGCGCGACCAGCCCCGCCGTCCCGCCGCCATCGACGAAACTCTCGACTTCCTTGTTCCACAGCACCGAAATCTTGTCGTTGGCGTGGAGTCGTTCCTGCAGGATCTTTTCCGCGCGCAACGAATCGCGGCGATGGATCAAGGTCACGTCCGGCGAGTGGTTGGTAAGGTACAGCGCCTCCTCGACCGCGGTATTGCCGCCGCCGATCACCGCGACCTTCTTGCCGCGATAGAAGAAGCCGTCGCACGTCGCGCAGGCGCTGACGCCCTTGCCCTTCAGCGCTTCCTCGCTATCGAGCCCGAGCCACTTGGCCTGCGCGCCCGTCGCGATGACCAAGACATCGCCCTCGTAGACGTCGCCGCCATCGCCGACGAGCCGGAACGGCCGCCGCGTCAGATCGACCTCGACGATCGTATCCCACATCATCCGCGTGCCGACATGTTCGGCCTGCGCCTGCATCTCCTGCATCAGCCACGGACCCTGGATCACCTCGCGGAAGCCAGGATAATTCTCGACGTCGGTGGTCGTGGTCAGCTGCCCGCCGGGCTGGATGCCCTGCACGACGATCGGCGCGAGCCCGGCGCGCGCGCCATAGATCGCGGCGCTGAGGCCCGCAGGGCCGGAACCGAGGATGAGCATGCGAGTGGTATGCGTAGTCATGTGCGAAGTCCTAAAGGCGAAGCGCCCGACGGTGCAAATGTGGCGCGCCGCTTATCCACAACAAGATGTGCGTCGGACGGAAAAGCTTGGGGTGGGGCAACGACCGCTTGCGGCCCAAAAGCTGACGTCGGTAACGCGTGCGACGTTGTCGCAATGATCAATGACATGGAGCTTGAAAGCTGGTTACGGGCAGCGGAAGGCGAGATCGCGACCGACGCGATCGCCCAATCTTCGGACCAGTCGCGCTGAAGTCGGCTGCGAAAGGCCTGATGGAGGCGTACAAGTATAAAGAACGCACTTGTATGTGAATGGGCGATTTTTACTGATAAATTACAAGGCTATTCACAATGATCTGCCGACCATTGATCTAAGTCAGAGCAGTCAAACCAAACGCCTGCCATGTTCACTCCGTCGCGAGCTGAACGGCCGCCTGAGGGATGCAGGTGTTACTCTACACTTTCCTGGGTCTGTGGTTCATAATCCACGTCGTCGCGCTTGCCTGGTTGGTCGTGGAGATACAGGGAGCGCGGGTATCGTCGCGCAAGGAGACGAGCCGCGACGAGGCTGGGTAGGAGGCGCAAAACATGGTCGACGCGTGCAAGGTCGGGCTATGCAGCCTCTACGATAGCGGCGGTGGCGTCTTCGGTCTGGTTGCGGGCGTAGCGATCGCTGTTGCCCTTATTTGGCTCATCCGGCGCCGGCGTGGGCGCTCAGACGATTAGTCGCGTCATGGCTAGTTAACGCGACTATCGTCCTGCGCGCGTAACGTCCGCTTTCCATCCAAAGACAGACGATCCTTGCAATGTAGGATTTCGCCTGACAGCCGTTTTCGGCTCTTTGATATCGTGACGCTCCTCATCTCCGTGCTCCTGCGAAGGCAGGAGCCTAGGATAGCTATGGGTACACAACTCTGGGTTCCTGCTTTCGCAGGAACGCGGGGGCCAGGTCTGCCTGCACTATCGAATCCGATACCACGCAGAACTTCCGGACATCGGCCGGACAACGCGGTTAGTGTCACCCTGGTGTCAACTTAGCCGGCGCCTCACGGAATCTCGAACAGTCCCGCCCCCCCATGCCGCCCGCGGTGCACATCGATACGACAACGTAGCGCACCCCGCGCTTGCGTCCCTCGATCAGTGCGTGGCCAACCAGGCGGCTGCCGGTCATGCCGAACGGATGGCCGACCGCGATCGCGCCGCCGTTGACGTTGAACTGGTCGGGATCGATCCCCAGCGTGTCGCGGCAATAGAGGCATTGCGACGCGAACGCCTCGTTGATTTCCCACAGCCCGATGTCCGCGACGGAGAGGCCGGCGCGCTTGAGCAACTTGGGGATCGCGAACACCGGGCCGATGCCCATCTCGTCGGGCTCGCAGCCGGCGACCTGGAACCCGCGATAGATGCCCAGGATGTCCTTCCCCTCGGCTTCGGCCGCCTTGCGCTCCATCAGGATCTGCGCCGCCGCGCCGTCGGAGAGCTGGCTGGCATTGCCTGCGGTGATGGATTTGCCCTCCTTGATCACCAGGCCGTCCTTGAACACGGTGCGCAGGCCGGAGAGGATCTCCGCCGTCGTCCCGCCGCGAATGCCTTCGTCCTGCGTGACGGTGACCGCTTCCGTACCGGTCTGATTGCCTTCCTTGTCGAAGGTCGCCTTCTCGACCGTGATCGGCGCGATCTCTTCGACGAACGCGCCCTTCGCCAAGCCGTCGAAGGCGCGTTGCTGGCTCATAGCGGCGAATTCGTCCTGGGCGGCACGGCTGATGTTGTAGCGCTCGGCGACCACCTCGGCGGTCTCGATCATCGGCATGTAGGCGTAGGGCTTCTTCTCGATGACCGACGCGTTCTGATACGGCTTGCCGGCCTGTTTCATCGTCAGCGTGATCGATTCCATGCCGCCGGCGAGCGCGACGTCGAGCTCGTCGCACATGATCCCGCGCGCCGCGAGCGCGATCGCGGTCAGGCCGGAGCCACATTTGCGATCGAGCGTGAACGCCGGCACGCTGGTCGGCAGGCCGGCCGCGAAGATCGTGTTGCGCGCGACGTTATAGCCCTGCGTCCCCCATTCGTTGCCCGCGCCGTAGAACACGTCGTCGATCCGCGCCGGATCGATCCCCGCGCGTTCGACCGCCGCGTTCATCACGTGGGCGCCCATCACCGGCGCTTCGGTCGCATTGAAATAGCCGCGCGCGGCCTTCCCGATGCCCGTCCGGGCGGTGGAAACGATCACGGCTTCGCGCATGCTGCTCTCCCTCTTTCGCGAACCACTAGCGCGTCGCCGCCCGCTCGGCCACACTGCGCGCATGACCGAACCGCTGACCGCCCGCTCGCTCCTGTTCGCCCCCGGCGACTCCCCCGCAAGCTGGAAAAGGCTGGCCTGAGCGCCGCCGACCTCGTCATCATCGATCTGGAGGACGCCGTCGCCGAGAGCGCCAAGCCCGACGCGCGCAAGGCTGTTGCCGAGCATCTCAGGACCACCCACCGTCGCCAGCCGCATTGGGTACGCGTCAATCCGCTCGACACGCCCCACGCATTGCCGGACCTGGCGGCGATCGTGGCCTCGCGGCCCGATGGCGTCATGCTGCCAAAGGCGACGCGCGCGGATGCGGAGGCGCTCAATCGCTATCTCGAAGCGCTAGAGACGGCGGCCGGCCTGCCGCGCGGCAGCATTCCGATCTTCGTGCTCGCGACCGAGACCGCGGCCGGGGTGTTCGACGTCGGCAATTATGCCGGATGCCCCCGCCTAGTGGCACTCAGTTGGGGCGCGGAGGACAGCGCGACGGCGCTCGGCGCAACGAGCAACCGCAACGACGACGGCGCGTACGACTTCCCCTACCAGATGTTCCGCGCGCTTTGCCTGACCGGCGCCGCCGCCGCCGGGGTCAGCGCGATCGAGACGATCCACGGCGATTTCCGCGATGCCGCCGGTTTGGAAACGATGGCGCGCGAGGCTCGCCGCGCCGGATTTCGCGGCATGCTGGCGATCCATCCCGATCAGGTGCCGTTGATCAACGCCGCCTTCTCGCCCTCGTCCGAGGAGATAACGCACGCCGAAGCGATCGTCGCCGCCTTCGCCGCCAATCCCGGCGCAGGCACGGTCGGCCTGAACGGCGCGATGCTCGACATGCCGCACCTGAAACGCGCGCAAGCGGTGCTGACGATGAAGCGGTGAAGGAAAGCGGTTGCAAGCTACCGGTTTGGTAGCGGAGGAGGGACTTGAACCCCCGACCCCAGGATTATGATTCCCGTGCTCTAACCAGCTGAGCTACTCCGCCCAACCGCTTTGGAAGCGGGGCCTATAGGAGCGGGTGGCGCGCCGGGTCAAGCGCACATGTAGCGCGACAGTGGTTGCCACGGCCCGCCGCGATACCACCACGCCGCATAGCCGGCGATCTCCACGGTGCGTGGGCGGAAATCGGCCTGTAGTTCGGCCAGCGACGCCTTCGCCACGGCAGGCTCGACCTTGTTCTGGATCGTGACGTGCGGTCGCCAGGCGCTCGCATCCTGTGGGGTCAGCAACGGCGCCCAGCGGTCGGCCAGTGATGCACGTACTTCCGCGAGTTCCGCGCTGTCGATCCGATAGGCAACGCCGCGGCCCAGCGACACCAAGCCAGCAATCCGCGCCGCCGGCCTACCCTCGCGCGCCGCCACCGCCAGTTGCTCCCGCACCTCGCCCGCCAGCGACGGCGGCAGATGGTGGAACATCGTCAGATGCGCTTGCAGGAAATTGCGCTCGGGCGGGAAATGCGCCCGCCGCTGTCGGTCGAACCACCCCTGATCCTCGCGACCGAACAGCGCCGTCACGATGATCGGCGCTGGATCGCTCAAATCTCGACCTGACTCCCCAGCTCGACCACGCGATTGGTCGGCAGGCGGAAAAATTCCATCGCGCTTTCTGCGTTGCGAAGCATCCAGGCGAACAGCTTTTCGCGCCAGATCGCCATTCCCGGCTTGGCCGAGGGCAGCAACGTCTGCCGCGCCAGGAAGAAGCTGGTGTCCATCATCTTGAACTTGTCGCCGCACCCGGTGACCAGATTCAGCGCCGCCGGCACGTCTGCCTCTTCCATGAAGCCGTATTTGATCACCACGCGGTGAAAGCCGTGGCCGAGATGGTCCAGATAGATGCGCTCGCCCTGGGGATGGTACGGCACGTCGGCGATCTTCACCGTCAGCAGGATGATGCGTTCGTGCAGCACCTTGTTGTGCTTGAGGTTGTGGAGCAGCGCGTGCGGCACGCCGTCGGCGCTCGAGGTCATGAACACCGCGGTGCCCGGTACGCGGCTGGCGTGGCTGGCGGCGGACTGGATGAAGACCTTGATCGGCATCGCCGCCTCGCGCAGCCGCGCCATCATCAGCTGACGTCCCTTCGCCCAGGTCGTCAGGATCGTGAAGACGATGAACCCGACCAACAGCGGGAACCAGCCGCCATCCGGGATCTTGGTCATGTTGGCCGCCAGATAGGCGCCGTCGACCAGGAAGAAGATGCCGAGCAGCGGGATCGCCGCCCATTTCGGCCACTTCCACAGCCGGAACAGCACCACGCCCAACAGGCAGGTGTCGATCGTCATCGCCCCCGTCACCGCGATGCCGTAGGCGCTCGTGAGGTTGGACGAGGTGCGGAAGAACAGCACCAGCAGGATGACCATCGTCAGCAGCATCCAGTTGATCAACGGGATGTAGATCTGCCCCGCGGTCGATGCGCTGGTATGCTCGATGCGGAGCCGCGGCACGAACCCGAGCTGGATCGCCTGTTGCGTGACCGAGAACGCGCCGGAAATCACCGCCTGCGACGCGATGCAAGCCGCCGCGGTCGCAAGCAGGACGAGCGGAAGCTGGAGATATTCCGGTGCGAGCAGGTAGAACGGGCTCTCCAGCGCCGGCTGACCCGCACGGGTGAGCAAGGCGGCCTGGCCCATATAGTTGAGGATCAGCGCGGGTAGGACGAAGAACAGCCACGACAGCCCGATCGGCCGCCGCCCGAAATGCCCCATATCGGCGTAGAGCGCTTCTGCGCCGGTCACCGCCAGCACGACCGAGCCCAACGCCAGGAATGCGCGGTGTGGGTCGAGCAGAAAGAATTCGACCGCATAATGCGGCGAGAACGCCCACAATACGCCCGGCGTCGCGCTGATGCTGATGACACCCAACGTGGCGATCACGCCAAAATAGAGCAGCATGATCGGCCCGAAGAACAGACCGACCTTCGCGGTTCCGCTCTTCTGGATGAAGAACAGGAAGATCAGGATCCCGATCACGATCGGCAGAACGAAATGGCCCATGCCCGGCTGCGCGACGGCGAGGCCCTCGACCGCCGACAGCACCGACACCGCCGGGGTGATCATCGAGTCGCCATAAAACAATGAAGTCGCGAACACGCCGAGCAGGATGATCCCGGCGGTCCACCTCTTGTTACCCGCGGTGCGCGAGATCAGCGCGAGCAGCGCCAGGCTGCCGCCCTCGCCCTTGTTGTCGGCACGCATGATGATGGCGACGTACTTGATCGTCACGACGATCATCATCGACCAGAACATCAGGCTGGTGACGCCCATGATGTGCGCGGTGTCCAGGCTCAGCTTGTGGTGCCCGGCAAAGGTCTCGCGGAAGGCATAGAGCGGGCTGGTGCCGATATCGCCGAACACGATACCGATCGCGCCGACCGCCAGCTTGACGATGCCGTCATTGCCATGCCCGTGCGCATGCGCAACGGGCGCGATATCTTCGCGTCCGCTGGTTTCGGTGGATGCAGACTGGGTTGCCGCGCTCATCGCGCGACCGAACGGAAGGTCATGTTGACCGGAATGCGCCCCTGTTCTCGTTGGCCGCGCGTTAGCATTGCGGAAGAACGCCCGCAACGAGACATTGGATGCATCGTTACGGTCGGCGAATCACTTCGCGGATGACGAAATGCGACGCGAGCCGGGTCACCCCCGGCAGCCGCGACAGCGTCTCGCGATGGATTCGCTCGAAACTGTCGTCGCGCGTCACCTCGACATGAAGCATATAGTCGGCCTCGCCGCTCATCAGAAAACAGTCGCGCACCTGCGGACATTCCGCGATTTCCTTCTCGAATTCGGCCATCGTTTCCTGGCGCTGATCGCGCAGCGTCACGTTGACCATGACGACGCTGGGATGGCCCCGCGCCTCGCGCGACAGCACCGCGCGGAACCCCGCGATCAGGCCGCGCTCGCGCAAGGACCCCACGCGCCGATGCGCCGCGCTGCCCGACAGACCCACCTTCTCGCCCAGCTCCGCGCTGGTGAGATCGGAATTGCTGACGAGATGGCCGAGAATCTTGCGATCGAGATGGTCGAGCATTTTTTCTCACTATCGAAAGTAATGACGCAATCATTTCCCGCCAAGGCCTTCACCAGCGGATAATTTTGCGAACCTCTCTCGCCCTTCTGGCTGTATTCCCGCGACAACGCAAATAGGAGAGTGACATGCGAGTCGGTGTCCCCAAGGAAATCAAGAACCACGAATATCGCGTCGGCCTGACCCCTGCTTCGGTGCGCGAACTGACCCACGCCGGGCACGAGCTGATCGTCGAGACGAAGGCCGGCATGGGCATCGATTTCGACGATCAGGCCTATATCGACGCCGGCGCTCGCATCGTCGCTACCGCGGCGGAAGTGTTCGACCAAGCCGAGATGATCGTGAAGGTCAAGGAGCCGCAGCAGGTCGAGATCGCGATGCTGAAGCCTCATCACTTGCTGTTCACCTACCTCCACCTCGCCGCCGACAAGCCGCAGGCCGAAGGCCTGATGAAGTCGGGCGCGACCTGCATCGCCTATGAGACGGTGACGGACCGCAAGGGCGGGCTCCCGCTCCTGAAGCCGATGTCCGAAGTCGCCGGCCGCATGTCGGTCCAGGTCGGCGCGCACTACCTCGAAAAGGAACAGGGCGGCCGCGGCGTACTGCTCGGCGGCGTGCCGGGCGTGGCGCCGGCCAAGGTCGCGATCCTCGGAGGCGGTATTTCGGGCGTCAACGCCGCGCAGATGGCGGTCGGCATGCGCGCCGATGTGACGATCTACGACATCTCGAACGACCGCCTGGCCGAACTCGACATGTTCTTCTCGTCGCAGATCAAGACCGAATACGCGTCGAAGGCTGCGATCGCCGAAGCCGTAAAGAGCGCCAGCCTGGTGATCGGCGCGGTGCTGGTTCCCGGCGCGGCGGCCCCCAAGCTCGTTACGCGCGAGATGATCAAGACGATGCCGCGCGGATCGGTGCTGGTCGACATCGCGATCGACCAGGGCGGCTGCTTCGAAACCAGCCACGCGACCACGCACGAAGACCCTGTCTTCGAAGTCGACGGCGTGATCCACTATTGCGTCGCCAATATGCCCGGCGCGGTCGCCCGCACCTCAGCGTTCGCGCTCAACAACGCGACGCTGCCGTTTGCGCTCAAGCTGGCGAACATGGGCGCCGAGGCCGCGATGAAGGCCGATCCGCACCTCGCCGCTGGGCTGAACGTCTACAAGGGCAAGATCACCTTCAAGGCGGTCGCCGACGATCTCGATCTGCCATACGAGGCGTGGAACGGTTGAGCCGCGCGGCGGCGGCGGTTAGAACTCTCATCGAATAGGAGAAAAGCGATGAGATCGATCGTCCTGATCGCCGCCGTGCCGCTGGCGCTGACCGCGTGCAAACTCGACGGCGCAAGCAATTCGAGCACGGCGATGTCGGGCAATGCGACCGCCGCCGACGCGATTCCCGACACGGTGGTCGTAAACGGCGTCACCTACGTGCGCGCCGGAGCGGACAAGCCGGCACCCGTGGCGCCACCGACGCCGTCGTCGCTGTCGGGTGTAACACCTCCGCCACTGTCCGACACCGGGTCGTCGGTCCCGCCCAACACCGGCGAAAGCGGTGCCGCCGCCGATCACGGCCAATAAGTCAGCGCGAGGCTTTCGCTCGAGCAATGTAATCATCGAGCAGCGCCAGACGTTTGGCGATCTCATCGCGATGCTCCGTGCCGGGCGGCGACAACGCGAGCGCCCGCACCCAATAGGGCCGCGCCGCCGCCAGCTGTCCGGTGCGGACATAAGCCCAGCCGAGGAAGAAAGGCGGCCCCGGATGATCGGGCGCGACGCGCATCGCCTGCTGGTACGCGAACAGCGACGCCGGCGAGACCAACCCGTGGTCGTGCAGCGCGATGACGTTGCCCAGTTCGGACCACAAAGCGGCGTTCTTCGGCGCATAATCGACGCCCCCGGTGATCACGCGCGCAGCAAACTCGGTCTTCCCCATGCCGAGCGCGACGTCCGAAATCCCGAAATACATCGATTCACCGCCGAAGCGGCCGAACATCTTGTTGCGCAGATCGAGATAGGTCGGATCGGGCGGTAGCTTGATCTGTTCCGCCGCGACCGGCTCGCCGCGCAGCTTCGGCTCGCCTTGCCAAGCATAGCCCGCCGCGCCGAGCATCAGGAACGACCCGACCAGCGACCAAAGTAGTCGCGGCACGCGCAGCACGACGAGCAGCGCCGCCACCGTCGCGGCGATCAACGCGAGCATCACCCAGCCCATCAGCGCCCCTTCTTCCGAAAACTCGACCGCGCGATCGCCGCGCCCGCGATTAGCAGCACGACCGGTGCGAGCCATAACGGCCATGTCATCGCGCCGAGCGGCGGGTCGTAGGTGATGTAGTCGCCATAGCGTTCGATCAGCCACGCGCGGACGTGATCCGGCGTCTCGCCCGCCTGGATGCGCTCGCGGATGACGCTGCGCATGCTGCCGGCGATCGCGGCGTCGCTGTCGCCGACCGACTGGCCCTGACACTCGACGCAGCGGATCGTCGCCATCAGCGCCTTGGCCTGTGCCTCCTTGGCGGGATCGCGCAGTTGGACGTCGGCGAGCGATGACTGCTGCGCCCAGGCCGGCGCGGCGATCAGCGCGAGGGCGATCAACGCGCGCCTCACTTCGCTGCCCGCCATGCCGCGACGATGCCGTCCACCTCGTCGGCGCGGATGTCGCCGACATGCTGCATCACGATCCGCCCGCGCCCGTCGATCAGGAAGGTTTCGGGTACGCCGGATGAGCCCAGGGCGATCTGCACCTTGCTCGCCTTGTCGTCGCCGATCCGCTGGTACGGGTCGCCGTAGGTCGCGAGGAAATCGCGCATGCCGTCGGCCGTGTCGTTTGTCGCGACCGCGTCGATCGGCACCCCCAGCGCCTTCAGCCGCATCAATTGCGGCGCCTCGGCCTTGCACGGCAGGCACCAGCTCGCGAACACGTTGAGCAAGCGCGGCTGACCGCCACCATAGCCGTTCTTCGCGACGCCCGGCTTGCCCGGCAGCAGGGCCGGCAGCGTGAAGTCGGGCAACGGCTTGTCGGTCAACGCCGAGCGCACCGTGCGATTGGCGGGCTTGAGCAGGCCGAACCCGACCAGCGCGAACAGCCCCGCGAACAGCAGCAGCGGCAGCCAGAGCAGCGCCCGCTTCATGCGTAATAATCCTCGACGACGCGCACCCGCCCGCGCCTAACGCGCCCGATCAGCGACAGCATCCCGCCCAGCGCGACCATCGCTCCGCCCAGCCAGATGAAGGTCACGAACGGCTTCCACCACAGCCGCAATTGATACCCGCCGCTCGGGTCGGGTTGGCCGAGTACGGTATAGAGTTGCCCATCGAGCCGCGTCGCAATGGCGGATTCGTTGGTGCTCGTCGGCGGGTCGGAGAAATAGCGCGCTTGCGGCGACAGGATGAACGGCGCGCCGCCCTCCCCGCGCGTGACGCTCAGGTCCGCGGCGATTGCCGACCAGTTCGGGCCGATCACCGGCCGCAATCCCTTCAGCCGCACCCAATACGGACCGACCGCATGCGGCTCGCCGATCCTGGCGACGACCAGGGTTTCCTTGGTGAACGCACTGTCGCTCGCCATGCCGGCCAGGCTCACCGCGATGCCGAGATGCGCGATCACCATGCCCCAGGTGAACAGCGGCGTGCGGCGCAGGTTACGCCCCCACAGCGGCGCGATGCTCGCGACTGCCAGCCCCGCCGCCAGCGCGAGGCCGGCGAGCGGCAGCACGCCGATCCCCCACGCAAACGGCACCAGCACGATCAGCGCGACGCCGAACCCCGCGACCGGCCACGTCATCCGCTTGAGCAGCGCGTTCGCCTGGTCGCGCCGCCAGCGCAGCAGCGGCCCCGCTGCCATGAACACGACCAAGCCCAGCGCGATCGGGCCGGTCGTCTTGTCGAAGAACGGCTTGCCGACCGACAAATGCACGCCGAACCCGGCCGCGACGATCGGGTACAGCGTCCCGATCAGCACGATCCCCAGGATAACCGACAGCAGCAGATTGTTGACGACCAGCGCACCCTCGCGGCTCAGCGGCGCGAACACGTTCCCCTGCCGCACCGTCCCGACCCGCATCGCGAACAACGCCAATGCCCCGCCGATATAGATCGCCAGCAGCGCCAGAATGAACGCCCCGCGTTCGGGATCGACCGCGAAGGCATGCACGCTGGTCAGGATGCCCGACCGCACCAGGAACGTGCCGATCATGCTCATGCTGAACGCAACGACCGCCAGCATGATCGTCCACGCCCGCAACCCATCGCGTGTCGCCAGCACGCTCACCGAATGGAGCAACGCGGTCGCCGCCAGCCACGGCATCAGGCTGGCATTCTCGACCGGATCCCAGAACCACCAGCCGCCCCAACCGAGCTCGTAATAGGCCCAGTAACTGCCCGCGGTGATGCCCAGCGTGAGGAACACCCACGCCCCCAGCACCCAGGGCCGCATCGCCCGCGCGAACGCCGGCCCGACCTCGCGCGTCACCAGTGCGCCGACCGCGAACGAGAAGGCGACCGAAATGCCGACATAGCCGATGTACAAAGTCGGCGGATGGAACGCCAAGCCGGGATCCTGCAGCAACGGGTTGAGGCCCTCGCCGTCCGCCGGCGCCGGAAACACCCGCGCGAACGGGTTGGAGGCGATCAGCAGAAACGCGTAAAACCCGACCGCGATCAGCGCCTGCGCGCCGATCGTAGCGCTTAGCGTCCGCTGATCGAGCCGCCGCTCGAACACCGCGACCGCCGCGCCCGCTATCCCCAGGATCGTGACCCAGAGCAGCATCGAGCCCTCATGGTTCCCCCACGCACCCGCCAGTTTGTAGAGCATCGGCTTGGCCGAATGGCTGTTCTCGACCACCAGCTTCACCGACATGTCGCTCTTCGCGAACACCAGGATCAGGCACAGCATCGCCAGCGCGACGAGGAAACCCTGCGCGATCGCGACGGGACGGATGGCACGGACCATCTCTTCGCGCGCGCTGTAGACGACGTTTGCCGCCAGCAGCAGTTGCAACCCCGCCATCGCCGCCGCCAGCCACAGCGCGGCAAGCCCCGCTTCGGCGATCATTGCTTCAGCGACTTGGTTTCGTGCAGCTTGCCCGCGAGTTCGGGGGGCTGGTATTTCTCGTCATGCTTGGCGAGCAGATTGGTCGCGACGAAGCTGCCGTCGGGCTGGAACTGCCCTTCGGCAACCACGCCCGAATTTTCGCGGAACAGATCGGGCGCGATGCCCTTGAACGTAACCGGCGTCGTCGCGGTGCCATCGGTCACGACGAAGCGCATCGTTACGCCGTCCGCCGCTTTCCGGATCGATCCACCCTGCACAAGCCCGCCGAGCCGTACCGCACGCCCGAGCGGCAGCCCCTGCTTCTTTACGTCACCCGGCGCGTAGAAGAACGCCGCTTGATCCTTGAGCGCCGACAGCGCCAACCCGCTCGCACCCGCGACCGCGAGAACCGCCAGTCCGGCGAGCCACATTCGTTGATGTTTCGGCTTCACTTGCCGTCGCGCTCCGCCGCGCGCATCGCGCGCCAGCTGGCCAACACCAGGCCCGCGGTAGCTGCCAGGGTCAGCGCATAGGCCGCCATCACGAACGCCCAATGATTCACGCCGCCATCCTGCGCAGCCGCGCCTCGCGCTTCTCGCGCGCCAGCATCGCCCGCATCCGCATCAGCACGACACCAACGAAGATGAGGCTGAACCCGGCCAGCGTGAACCATAACGGCCACAGCATCGAACGATCGATCGTCGAACTCGTCAGCCCGATGCTCTCGCCCTGATGCAGCGTGTTCCACCACACCACCGAATAGCGGATGATCGGCAGCAGCACGGTGCCCGCGACGCCATAGATTGCCGGCACGCGCCCGTCCCCGCCCTGCTCGGCATCAGCCCGGGCCAGCGCCATATAGGCGAGATAGACGAAGAAGAGCAGCAGCATCGACGTCAGCCGCCCATCCCATTGCCACCAGGTGCCCCACGTCGGCCGCCCCCAGATCGATCCGGTCGCCAGACACAGGAACGCGAACAATGCGCCCGGCAAGGCAATCGCCCGCGCCGCGACCCGCGCCAACGGATGCCGCCACACGAGATAGACGATCGACGACACCGCGATGCCGGTCCAACCGCCCATGCCGAGCCACGCGGTCGGCACATGGATGTAGAGGATGCGCACGCTGTCGCCCTGCAGATAATCGGGCGGCGTCAGCGTCAGCCCTGCCCAGCACCCGAACAGCACCAGCGCGATCCCCGGCCACAGCAAGGCCGGCGTCAACGGCTTGGCGAGCCGCAGGAAACGCGCGGGATTGGCAAGGGCGTGGAGGCTGGGCACGATCACAAGCGGATAGGCGAAGATTCAGGCGGCGTCATCACCGATGCGCGCCGACAATTTCCTTCCAATGTAGGATTTCGCGTGACACCGTCACGACTCGCTCTTTCTCATCGTCGGTCACTGCACATTGCGACCAAACGCGTCCGGTCCACCATCGCGCCGAACATGCGCGCTAGTGTCAACCTGGTGTCAACTTAGCGCGATCAGCCCCGCCCGATCAGCCGCCGCGCGATCGAATCCGCCACGTCGGACGACGGCGCGCCGGTGCGGTCGCTTTCGTCCCACACTTCGACCAGCCGCTCGGGGATCTTGGCGATGCGCGCCTCGACCTCGGCCTGGTCGCCCTGGCCGAGATATTCGAGACCGACATTGATGATGCCGCCCGCGTTGATGACATAGTCGGGTGCATAGAGGATGCCGCGGGCGTGAAGCCGCGCACCATCCTCCTTGGTTTCGAGCTGGTTGTTGGCGCCGCCCGCGATCACCTTCGTATTGAGCGCCGCGATCGACTGCTCGGTCAGGATCGCGCCGAGCGCGTTGGGGCTTACGATGTCGGCCTGAAGCGACAGGATTTCGTCGGTGCCGACCGTATCGGCACCGAGCTCGGCCGCCAACGCTTTCGCGCGATCGGCATTGACGTCCGCCAGGGTCAGCTTCGCGCCGTCCTTGGCGAGCAGCTTGGCCAGCCCGCCGCCGACACTGCCGACGCCCTGGATCGCGACATGCACGCCCGCCATCGATCGACGCCGAGCCCGCGCTTCGCCGCAGCCTTGACGCCCTGATACACGCCGCTCGCGGTGTACGGCCCGGGATCGCCGCCCGCGCCGCCCGCCGCCACCGGCAGGCCGGACACGTGACGCGTCTTGGTCGCGATCACCTTCATGCTCGCTTCGGACATGCCGACATCCTCGGCCGTCACGTAGCGGCCGCCGAGCGATTCGACCGCGGCGCCGAACGCTTCGAGCTGGGCATCGGTAATCTTGTCGCCGGGATTCGCCGCCAGCACGACGCCCTTGCCGCCACCGAGCGGCAGGCCGGCCATGGCGTTCTTGTAGCTCATCCCGCGCGACAGCCGCAGCGCGTCGGTAGTCGCCTTGTTCGCGTCGGCATAATGCCAGAAGCGCACGCCGCCCGCCGCCGGCCCGAGTGCGGTGGAATGCACCGCGATGACCGCGGTCAGTCCCGATGCAGGGTCGCGGAACAGGTGGACGCCCTCATGGTCGTCGAAATCGGACAAGTCCCAAACTGAAGTCATGGTCGCTCCGGGGGTAGCGAAGAAAATTACGAACGCGCGTAATATTGTTTTAGCGCGGCAAACGCGAGTCTCTTTGCATCTTTGCAGAGAAAATGGGGCGACCGACGGGACTTGAACCCGCAACTTCCGGCATCACAAGCCGGCGCTCTAACCAATTGAACTACGGTCGCCGCGAAGCGCTCGCCCCTAGCGGGCCGGGGTACGGGTGGTCAAGGTATCAGAAATTGCCGTTCACCGTCATGCGATATCCGGCGTTGGTCTGCCTGAACCCGGCGGCCATCAGCGCGACGCCGGCGGCAGGGTCGGACGGGCGCACGGTCAGCAGCGCGCGATACTTGCCGTCCTCCTCGATGGTCACCGCGATCGATTCGGTCTGCGCCTGGCTGGCGAGCGGGATCAGCAGCGCGCCGCCCTCGCACCGCGCATTTCCCGACAGCGTCGGGGGCAGGTTAAGCTGCGGCATGGTCGGGGCGATGCTCGCGGTTACCTTGCCCTCGGCGCTTTCGCAGCGGCCGTCGCGGAAACGGACGCTGACGTCTTCGAGCTGGATCGACGTGATCGGCACCGGCGCGAAGGCATCGCCGGCGGGGACGGTCGCGGTCACGTCGTCAACCCCGCTGGTGGTGCGGCTGAAACTCACCGCACCGGTAAGGCTCGCATTCGCGGCGCCTTCCTGCCCAGCGACATCGACGCGCGCGCGACCGACGAACAACTGGATCGGCGACAGGCCGGCGCTCACGTCACCGAGCGCGACGTTACCGTAATGCGCTTCGTTCAATCCGCCCCACCATACGGGTCCGGTCACTTCGCGCGCGCTCAGTCCTTCGCCCGACAACCCGAAAATGCCGAGCGCCAGCCGCATCGGAAACAACACGATCAAGGCGACCAGCATCATGCCGCCGAACAATGCGGCGGGCCGCGTTCTGAGGCCGATCACGACGCCATCTTCCTGAACGTGATATCCGCGGCGACGTTATGGTTGCCGGCATCGGTGACGTTGAGCTGATCGACGATCACGCCCTGCCCCTCCAGATCGCCGAGCCAGCCGAGCAACGCCCCACCGCGCGCCGAGTTGAGATGGACGCGCAGCTTCGCGCCATCCGCCGCGACCGAATCGAGCGCGAAGCCGGCCGCCGACGCCGATTCGCGGACCAGCGCGTCGAGCGGCGTCGTCGGCGCCTCCGGCCGCGCACGCCGCACCGTCTTGACCGCTTCCACCTGCGCACGAGTCTGCGCCAGCCGGATCGCGGCATCGGCGTTGCGCCGCCGCGCCGACGACAGCGCATCGTCGATCGGCAGGACAAGGACCCAGACCAGCGTCACGCCCAGCAGCGCGAGCATGACCAGGATCATCCACTTCTCGCGCCGACTGCGCCCGTCGAACCAGGTCCTGAACCGCGCGATCATAACGGCGCCACCGTCAGCACGCCCGTCAATCGGCCGGCGGTACTGGTGAAGGTGCTCGGCTCGGCGCTGAAGCCGGCGGCCGCGAGCCGGCTCTGGACATCGACGATCTGCCCCTGGGTCTGCGTCGCCAGCGATACCCGCAACTTGCCCGAGGAATCGAACGACAACCCGGTAATCTCCGCGCCCGGCACCGCAGCCACCGCCGACGACACGCTCGCCGCCGTCCGGCTGAACCCCGCCCCGCCGCCGCGCAACCGCGCGAGCCGATCGGTCAATTGCTGCCCGGCATCGTTGACCGTCTCGCCGCGCGCCAGACCGTCTCGCGCCAGCATGTCGGCCTGCGCCTCGAGCGACGAAGCCGATGCGTTGTACCGGACGATCTGCACGAGCGTGATCAGCAACGTGACGCTCATGATCGCGACGATCAGCCATGCCAGCCGCCGCACGAGCACCCAATCGATCGCAGCGCGCTTGCGTAGCGCGAACGCTCCCTGGCGCAGGTCGAGCGGCGGGTCGGCCAACGCCGCCACAATGGCATCCTCCAGCGCATCGCGGTCGAGCATCGCGACCGGCGCGTCCCCGACGATCAGCGCGGTCAGCCCGTCCTCGTCGGCAAAACCGCTCGCCGCGCCGCGCACCACGCGGCCATCGACGCCCAGATCGCCGATCACATAGCCTTCGTCGGGACGCGGCAGCAGCATCGGCGACGGCACGACAGAGGCGGGCTCGAACCCGCTTTCCGCCAGCATCGCCAGCCAATCGCTCATCTGCGCCGCCGCGACGACACCGACCGGGCGCTCGGTCAGGCCGGCCTCCTGGCCAACGGCGACGTGAAGATCGCCCAACGGCGTGACGCTCGCTTCGGCGACCAGCAATCGGGCCGCGGCCGTCGCCTGCGCCAGCGACCGGTCGGGCAGATCGGCCCAATGCAGCGCCACCGCCTCCGCGGGCGCGATCGCGACGACCGAACTGTCGGGCGGCAGATCGCGATCGGGCAAGCCATCGCCGCGGCTGGCGATCGCCCCGTCGCGCACCGTGATCCAGCGCCATTCATGCTTGGCGCGCGCGGGCAGGAAGAGGGCGATCGTGTCGGTCATGCCCCCTCGCCCCATTGCCGCGACGCCAGCACTGGCGCCGGCTGTCGCGCGTCGATCAATCCGGTCTGACGCAACGTCACGTTGCCGATCGTCACGTCGGTGATCAAGGCGAACCATTGCGTGGTGACGCCGGTCCCCGACATCGCGCCGCCCGCCCCCTGGCCCGACAGCGATCCCATGCTCCAGAACGCGCTCGCCTGCGCCCAGCCCGCCGGCGGCCGGGCAAGCAGCGCCTGCCGCACCGCCTCGACGCCGAGCGTGTCGGGCGCCATCGCCGCGATCAGTGCGCCGCGTTCGGGCTCGATCGTATTGACGTTGATCGTCGCGGGATCGGTGGTCGGGAGCGCGCAGATATAGGGACGAAGCTTGTCGTAGATCTGCGCCGTCACGCCCGTCACCGCGCGCAATTCGCTAGGATCGGCCATCAGCGTGTTGGCGGTGCGATAGGCCGGCTGCAGCCCGCTATATGCTGCGTCCTCCGCACCACCGGTGATCGGCGTGCTGTCGGTGTCGATCCAGTCCGCCGCCGCCGCCGCGATCGAATCGCCGGCCGGCACGCCGATCAATCGCATCAGCCGCGCGAACTGCTGAACGCCCGGCATGCGCGCGGCATAGGTATCGACCCCGACCGGCACGACCAGGCTGTTGAGGTTGAAGCAATTGCCGCCGTCATGGACGCGCGCCGTCGCGACGCCGTCCGGGATGGGCAGCGGGAACGGCCGGTCGCTCCATCTGCCGGCCAAGGTCACGCGGGTCGAATCGGCCTTGCGAACCGCCGCTATCCGGATCAGCGCCATCACGGCCGCGGCCTGCGACCAGCCCCGCGCCTGCTCCATCGCCTTGGCGTTGACCGCCTGACGCGTCGACAGGTTGAGCTTCTCCATCGTCGCCGCCGCCAGCGCGCCGACGATCGCGACCAGCAGCAACACGGTCAACAACGCCGCGCCGCGTTCGTTTGGGCGATCACCCCGCATTGGCCACCCGCTTCGGCATATTATTGCCCGTACCGACCAGAAACAGTTCGCGAAAGACCGTGCCGTCGGTGCGCGTGATCGTCAGTTCGACCGCGTCGGGCAGCGGGGCGTCCGGGCTAGCCTGCCAGCGATCGGCCCAGGCGCCGGCGAGGCGGTAGCGCAACGACGCCGTCGATACGTTGGTCAGCATCGTCGCGGCCGGCAACGGCGCGGCACCGTCGAGCATCGGATAGGCGATGCGGTCGATCGTGCCGTTCTCGCTCAGCACATATTCGACTTTCTGCAGGTTGGACCGCGCTGCGCCATCGACATTGTCCCAGCCGCCCCGCACCACGCGAAGCAACGATGCGCCATTGCTCCCTTCGAATGCCGGGCGCGACGCCCCACTTTCGTCGCGCACCGTGCGCGGGAGGGCCTGCGCGAGGTCGGCGACCAACACGCCATCGAGCCGATACAGCGCTGCGACATCGTCGAGCTTCTTGCCGGCGACCACCTGTGCCCGCACGCCGAACGACAACAACGACACGCCGGCCGCGGCGAGGAGCGAAAAGATCAGCAGCGCGATCATCATCTCGACAAGGGTAAAGCCCTGCCGCTTCATGGCCGTGGGCTCGGTGTCGGCGACGGCATCGGGGCGGGAGGCGGCGGCGGCGTGTCGCGCAGGGCGGTGAGTTTGCCCGCGGTCCCCGCTACGTCCGCGACCGTCACGTCGATCTTGTACACGCGGTTGCCATCGCCGACCGGGGATACCGTTCGCGTCCAGCGCCAGGCGCGCCGCCCGTTGATCTCGTCACCCTGCGTCGTGCCGAGCGTCGGGGCCTTGGCCGCGGTCAGCGCCTCGACCGCGACGTTGCGCGCGACGATGCCCGCCAGCAGCGAGCGATCGACCGACGCCGCGCCGCGTAAGCTCGCGCCTTCGAGCCGAATCAGCGCCAACGCGGCGAGGCTGAACACGGCCAACGCAACCATCATTTCGATAAGCGTGAAGCCCTGTTGGGCGGATCGCCGCAAAGACTCGAAGCCCTGTTGAGCGCTTTTAGCCACCGACCCGCACCGCTCCGTTTATCCCGACGAATACGCGCATCGACTGCCCGTCGCGGCGCAGTTCGACCGCGAGCGGACGGTCCGCCATGCCGGTCGGGTCGAACACCACGCGATCGCGTCCGCCCGTCCCCGACGACACCGCCTGGATGCCGTTGGTCCATTGCACGACACGCAGCTTGTCGCTCAGCGCGACCCAGCGTCCCCCAGCGCGTTCATCGAAGCCGTAACCGCCCGGCGTCACCCATACGCTGACCGGCCGCGCCGTCACGATCGCGGCATCGTGCGCCGCGCGGGTTCGCGATGCGAAGCGTTCGGCGTCGTCGCGGATGCGTCCGCGCGGATCGGGAATCACCAGCACGACGGCAGCGGTCGCCAGCGCGACGATCGCGATGACGATCATGAGTTCGATCAGCGTGAAGCCCTGTTGGGCATAACGCCAGTCAGCGCTGAAGCCCTGGTCGCGCACCCTATTGCCAGCTGCCGATATCGGCATCGGCGCCCTGCCCGCCTTCCTTGCCGTCCGCGCCCAGGCTCCAGACGTCGAACGCGCCGTGCTGGCCGGGCGAGGCATAGAGATACGCGCGGCCCCAGGGGTCCTTCTCCAGCTTCTTGATGTAGCCGCCCTTCTGATATTGCGACGGGTCGCTCAGGCTCGCCGGCGGCGTGACCAGCGATTGCAGCCCGTCGGCGGTCGACGGGAAGCTGCCCATCGACAGTTGATACGCATTGAGCGCGCTTTCGATCGTCGAAATGTCCGACTTGGCCTTCACCACGCGCGCCTTGTCGCCGAACGGCACGACGTTGATCACGACGATCGCCGCGAGCAGGCCGAGGATAACGATCACGACCATCAGTTCGACGAGCGTGAAGCCCTTTTCGTCGTCGCGGCGTCGGTCGGGGTTCAGGATACGCATAGTGACCTCATTGTCCGGCAAGGGTTTCGAGCTGCAGGATCGGCAGCAGGATGGAGAGCACGATCGTCGCGACGATCCCGCCCATCACGACGATGATGATGGGCTCGAGCAGCGACAGCGCGGTCGCGGTAAAGCGGTCGAACTCGCGCTCGAGATAGTCAGCGGCGCGTTCGAGCATTTCGTCGAGCCGCCCCGCCGCTTCGCCGGATGCCGCCATATACGTCAGCAGCGGCGGGAAGACTTCGGACCGCCGCATCGCGGTTGACAGGCTGCCGCCGCCGCGGATCGCATCGACGATCTCGTCGGTCGCCGCTCGTAGGCGCAAGTTGTTGATCGTGCTCGCGGTCAGCGACAGGCCGTCGAGCAACGGCAAACGGCTGGCGACCATCGTGCCCAGCGTCCGCGCCATCCGCGCCGCGTGGAGATCGCGGATCAGCCGCCCGAGAAACGGCAGACGTAACAGCCAGCTGTCGAACCGCAGCTTGAATGCCGGGTTCTTCATCCCTCGCCAGAACGCGAAGCCGAGCCCCGCGAGGACGATCAGCGCCAACCACCAATAATGCGCCATCACCCACGACACGCCCATCACCGCGCGCGTCAGGAACGGCAATTGCTGGCCGACATTGTCGAACTGCTCGACCACTTGCGGCACGACGAAGATCATCATCGCCGCCACGACCAGCACCGCGACGATCGCCAGCACGCTGGGATAGGCGAGCGCGGTGATCACCTTGCCGCGGATTTCGGCCTGACGTTCGAGCAGGATGGCGAGCCGGTCGAGGATCGTCGGCAGCGTCCCCGAACTCTCGCCCGCCGCGACCATCGCGCGATAGAGCGGCGGGAAGCTCTTCGGCTCGCGCGCCATGGCATCCGACAGGCGGCGGCCCTCGACCACGCCGGCATGGACGTTCTCGACCACTGCGCGGACGGCGTCCTGTTCGGTCTGGCGCGTGATCGTGCGGAGCGATTCCTCGAGCGGGGCGACGCGGTTGAGCGTGGCGAGCTGGCGTGTGAACAGCGTCAGCGCCTTGCCGTTCATCCGCGGCATGCCGCCGATCTCCAGCGTGAGCAGCGATCGCGACTTGGGCGGCGCCCCCGCCCCCGGCTCGATCCGCACAACGTACATCTTGCGCCGGTCGAGGGCGATCCGCGCATCGTCGATCGACGGCGCGGCGATATGCCCCTTCTTCTCGTGTCCGCGCGGATCGATCGCGATATAGTCGAAGTCAGCCATCGTCCGGCATTTCGGCCATGTCGTTGCGCGACACGCGCACGGCTTCCTCGGGCGTGGTCAACCCGTCGCGCACCAGTTGGCGGGCGGCCGCCGCGAGGTTCGGCGCGTTGGCAAAGGCGTGACGCGCGATCGCGGTTTCGTCGCCGCCTTCGTTGATCAGTCGCCGAAGGGTCTCGTCGATCCGCACCGCTTCGAACACGCCGACTCGCCCCTTGAACCCCGTCTGCGAACATTGCTCGCATCCCGCTGGTTCGTAGACGGTCGTGCCGACCTCGATCCCCAGCAATGCCGCGACCGAGGGCGATGCCGGTTCGGCCTTTCGGCAATGCTCGCACAGCCGCCGCACCAGCCGCTGTGCGATCACCGCACGCAGAGTCGAGGCGAGCAGAAACGGTTCGACCTTCATATCGCGCATCCGCGTGATCGCGCCGACCGCATCGTTGGTATGGACTGTCGATAGCACGAGGTGACCGGTCAGCGACGCCTGCACGGCGATTTCGGCCGTCTCGCGGTCGCGGATTTCGCCGACCATCACGACCTCGGGATCCTGGCGCAGAATGGCGCGCAGGCCCGCTGCGAAGGTCAGCCCGACCTTCGGGTTGACCTGGGTCTGACTGACGCCCTCGATCGCATATTCGACCGGGTCCTCGATCGTCAGGATGTTGCGCGTGCCGTCGTTGAGCAGGCGGAGCGCGCCGTAAAGCGTCGTGGTCTTGCCCGACCCGGTCGGACCGGTGACGAGGATGATGCCGTTCGGCTCGCTCAGCGCGTGTCGGAGCAGCCTGTTGGTCGTCGGCGTCATCCCGAGCACGTCGAGATCGATCCCGGCATTGTCCTTGTCGAGGATACGCAGCACCACCCGCTCGCCCGCACGGCTCGGCAAGGTCGAAACGCGGACGTCGAGCAGTTTCCCGCCCAGCGTCAGCCCGATCCGCCCGTCCTGCGGAATGCGCCGCTCGGCGATGTCGAGGCGGGCCATCACCTTGATGCGGCTGACCACCACCGGCGCGACGTGCGGTGGCATGCGTAGCGTCTCGCGCAGCACCCCGTCGATCCGCATGCGGACGACCAGACCGGTCTCGTACGGCTCGATATGGATGTCCGACACGCCGTTGCGCGCGGCGTCGGCGATGATGCCGTTGATCAGTCGGATCGCGGGCGCGTCGTCGGCGGTGTCGAGAAGATCGTCGGCGGTCGGCAGGTCGGTCGCCAGCATGTCGAGTTCGCCGATCCCGAGCGTCCCCGCCGCCAGCGCCGTCGCCTGACCGTCCATCGCGTACCTATCGCCGAGCAACCGGTCGAACGCATCCGCCGCGACGCTTTGTACCGAAAACGGCCGCCCCAGCGCGCGGCGCAGTTCGAGCAGCACCTTCGGGTCCGCCCCGTCGCGCATGCTGACCGACAGATTGTCGCCGTCGCGATCGAGCACCACGCCGAATCGGCGCGCGAATAGATAGGGTACCGCGACCAGCGCCGGCGCCAAGGTCAGCGGCTCCGGCACCGGCGCGTCATCCGCCGCGATCAAGTCGCCGGTGCGGATGACGGTCATTTTTTCCGGCCGCCCTTCGTCGTCGGTGTCGGGCCGCTCATCGTCGGCACCGCGATGCGCGGGTCGTCTATATTGCCCGGGATCGGCGCCGACGGGATCGGCGGGGTCGCCGCCATATAGTCGCGCACAAGTTGGTCGATCGACGGCTCTTCGTTCGGCCGCTGACCGGCCTGTTGCAGCCGTAGATAGCCGTAACGCTGCTCGGTCACGCGCCGCATGTCCTCCGGCGTGCGGAGGATGGTCGCGCGAATGAAGACCATCAGGTTGGTCTTGGTCCGCGACTTACCCTTCGACTTGAACAGATTGCCGATCACCGGAATGTCGCCGAGCAGCGGAATCTTCTCGATCGTCCGCCGCTCCTCATCGCTCAGTAGCCCGCCAATCACGGCGATCTGGCCGTCATCGACGGTCTGAACGGTCTCGATCTCGCGCTTGTTGAAGACCAGGTCGGAATTGTCGCTGCTGACCGGACCGGCAATGGAACTGACTTGCTGGCGCAGATAGAGTTTGACCGATCCGCTCGAATTGACCTGCGGCCGCACCTGGAGCTGGATACCGACGTTCTCGCGCTGCGTCGTGCGGAACGTATTGTCGAAATTGTTCGATAGCGCCTGGCCGGTCGTCACAGGCACTTCCTGACCGACCAGGATGCGCGCCTCGGTATTGTCGATGACGGTGATCGAGGGCGACTGGAGCAGGTTGGACGTCGTATCGCTCTTCACCGCGTTGATGATGCTGCCGAAGATCGTGTCGCCGATCCGCCCGCCGAACCCGGCGAAGCCACCCTGCGATCCCAGGATCGAGCTGATCGCCGATTGAGCGAGGCTGTCGCTGACGGCGTTGTTGGTGGTCGTGACCGTGGTGGTCCCATTCACCGTGGTCGTCGTCGTCGCGAGCTTGCGCGCGCCGATCGCGCCGGCAATCTGCAGGATGTTGGGTGCGGAGTTGGAGAAGGTGGATGCCGCAAACGCGCCGCCCGTGATGTTGCCGAGCAGGAATTGCGCGCCCAGCTTGGAGGCGGTGGTGTCTGAGACTTCGGCGACGATCGCTTCGACCAGCACCTGTTCGCGCCGCGTATCGAGCTTGGCGATGACCTCGGCGAGCTGGCGCTGCACTTCGGCCGGCCCGGCGATCACGATCGCATTGGCGCCGGCGAACCGGGTGATGACCGACGCACTACGGCCGCCGATGCCGGTAATAGCGGGCGTACCGCTGCCCGTCGTGGTGGTCGTCGTGACCGGCGCCGCGACGGGTGCGGTGGTCGTCGTCGTGGTCGATCCGTTGGTCGAACTGCCGCCGATGCTGTTGTTCGCGGCGCTCAGGCCCTGCGTTTCGGGCGGCTGCGTCACCGGCTGGCCGACCAGTTGTTGCAGCACCGGCAGCAATTGCGCCGCGTCGGCATTCTCCAGGAACACGACGCGGATTTCCTGCCCGCTCCGCGCCTTGCGGTCGAGATCCTGCGCCATCGCCGCCAAGCGCGCAACGGTGTTCGCGTCACCCCGGATCGCAACGGCATTCGAGCTTTCGATCGCCACGACGCTGGCGTTCGAACTGCCCGTACCCGGCGCACCCGCCGCCCCACCGCCGCCGATCAGCGACGTCAGCGCGGTCGCGATTTCCTTCGCGCTGGCGTTCTGCAGCGCGACGATCCGGCTCGCCGCACCATCGATGTCGAGCCGACGCAACACTTCGCGCACGCGGCGGACGTTGTCGGCGAAATCGACCACGACGATCGAGTTGCTGCCGCGATTGGCGCTGACCGACCCTTGCGGGCTGACCAGGCTGCGCACGCTGTCGACCGCCTGCGCGGCGTCGATCGAGCGCAGCCGGATGATCTCGGTCACGAACTGGTTGCGGTTCGCCCCCGCCGATCCGACGCGGCCGGGCTGCGCGGCGGCACCGTCGATCGGCTGGATACGGAACGCGCCGCTGGTCGTTGGTACCGCGACGAAGCCGTTGGCGCGTAGAGTCGATAGGAACAGCTCGAAATATTCGGAACGGCTCAGGGCGCGTTCGCTGACGACGGTCACCTTGCCCTGCACGCGGCTGTCGATGACGAAGGTGCGCCCCGTCACGCGCGCGGCGTCGGCGATATAGGCGCGGATGTCGGCATCGCGCACGTTGACCGTCGTCTGCGCGAGCACCGGCTCGGCGATGGTCAGCGCGATCAACGCGGCGGCGAGGGTAAGCTTTTTCATTGACCTCTTATCGTAACGGCGAGGGCCAGCGTCTGCGTGCCTCGCTCCACGGTAACCGAAAGACTGGCGCCAGGGGTTAACGATGAAATAACGCGATCGAGATCGCCCGGGCCGGTGATCGCGCGGCCACCCGCGGCGGTGACCACGTCGCCATCCTTGAGCCCGATTGCGCGGAAAGCGGCGCCGTTCCCCTGCGATCGCACCATCATGCCGGTGATCCGGCCGCCGTCGATCCGCGGCGTGAAACCGATGTCGGACTTCAGCTGCGACGCGTTGACGCCCGGTCCGGCTTCCGGCGCACCCATCATGGGAGCGGAGGGTGGCGGCGCGCCCGGCGTCGGTGCCGCCGCGGCTGCGGCGGGGACGGCGCCAGCCGATTGATCGATGTACAATTCCTCGGCCTTGCCGCCGCGATCGATCGTGACGTGATCGAACGCGACTGCCTTCAACCGGACGCCGGGTACGATCTCCTCGCCCAGGCCGACGCTGTTCTGGATGCCGTCGGGGCCCGCGATGATCGCCGAGCTCAATCCGGTCGCGTCGTCGATGCGGGTGCCGAACAGGGTCAGTTGCAGCGATGTGACTGTCAATGCCGACGTCTGCGCACCGCTCACGCGGAAGAAGGGATCGAACCCGCGCAGGATCGCGACCGACGAACCCGCCCCCGGCTGCGCGACGCGCCAGTCGCCGAGCGGCCCGACCGGCGTCACGATTGCCCACAATAGCCGCGCGCACTGGATCGCCAGCGCGCCGAGCAACAGCAATTCGCCGAGCGAATACAGGTTCATCGCTGGAAACCTACGCAGGAGTGCGCGCAAACGCGGGCTGGGGTTAAGCCGCATGACACATCTCGCCTAGGCGCGCGACACGGCGGAAATAAGGACGGGGGGCGCGTCGCATGGGCACGGTTTAGCGATTCAAGCCGGTGTGGCGACTACCAAATTTATTTGGCAGAAGAATATTGATGACCACCCCCACTACCCCTGTTGTAGCAAAAGGGTTCGGTTCGGGCCATCCGTCCGAACCCGTTGTCGCGCACATTCTGTCGCATTCGGGCGTCCAGCGCACGCCTAGCCCCAAGCTCACGCTGTTTCAGAAGCGCGGCTTCATCGCCCCCGATCTGTGCGCGGACCTGATCACGCTGATCGACGCCATACGTCGTCCTTCGACCGTGTCGGACTATAACGGCGACGCGGCGTTCCGGACGAGCGAGACGTGCGATCTCGACCCCGCAATTCCCGTGGTCGCCGACCTCGAACGACGGATCATCGACTTCATCGGGCTCGATCCTGCACATGGCGAGCCGATCCAAGGACAGCGTTACGCGATCGGCCAGGAGTTCAAAGGCCATACCGACTATTTCGAGCCGCAAGGCATCGACTTCCACAAATATTGCTCGGTCGCCGGCAACCGGACGTGGACGGTGATGATCTATCTCAACGAGCCCGAGGCCGGCGGCGCGACGCGGTTCAAGACGATCGACAAGACGATCCAGCCCGAGACCGGCAAATTATTGTCATGGAACAACCTGCGCCCGGACGGCTCGCCCAACCCCAGCACGATCCATCAGGGCATGAAGGTGCGCGCCGGGGTCAAGTACGTGATAACCAAATGGTTTCGCGAACGGCCCTGGGCGTTCGGCGAAGCGTAGCGGCGCGCGGCCGTCACGGAACCGTAACACGAGTCTCCAAACCTTCATCCAAGCGTTACGTTAGCGTCACGCAATTGACGCCGAAGCGTCGCACGCCGTTCCTAGAGCACCCGGGACGAAGCCGCGCAGCGAAACCGATTCGCGGCTGATCGTCGGCATTTTGATCGATCGGCGACGCAAAGCGCGCCGGACCTGGGGACCGGAAAAACATGCAACTTTCTTCACGCCTTCGCGCGCAGCTTTTGCTTGGCGGCGCCTTGCTGGCGATGACCGCCACGCCCGCGCTCGCACAGACCGCCCCGGCTCCGGCAGCGGCGCCGCAGGATCAGCCCGCACCCGATGATAATGCCGGCGCCGGCCTCGCCGACATTGTCGTCACCGCGACGAAGGTGCAGACCAACCTGCAGAAGACGCCGATCTCGATCAGCGTGCTCAGCACCGAATCGCTGACCGATCGCCACGTGCAGAGCCTGTTCAACCTCGCCGACGGCACCGTGCCGTCGCTGCGCATCGCGACGTTCGAAGCGCGTCAGTCCGCGCTGACCATCGGTATCCGCGGTATCGTTCCCTACGACCAGAACCAGACGGCCCGCGACGGCGGCGTCAGCGTCTATATCGACGGCGTCGCTCTCGGTAAGACTCAGGGCCTCAACGCAGCGCTGTTCGACATCGAGCGCATCGAAGTGCTGAAGGGTCCGCAGGGCACCCTGTTCGGCCGGAACACCGAAGGCGGCGCACTGTCGCTGGTGACCAAGGCGCCGACGGGCGAATGGGGCGGCAACCTGACCGCCGGCCTCGGCAATTACGGCAGCCGCAACGCCAACATCAACATCAACCTGCCCGAGTTCATGGGCTTCTCGTTCAAGTTCGATGGGGTGTACCAGCATCAGGACGCGACGGTGAAGGATCCGCTGACGGGTTCGACCGGCTGGAACTATTACGATCGCAAGGGCGGCCGCGCCGCCGCTCGTTGGAAGCCGTTCGCCGGCTTCACCGCCGACTTCGCGTATGATTATGCGAAGGACGACAATACGCCGCAGTACAGCCAGCTGCTGAGCTACAACCCGAACAAGTATCTCGTCGGCACCTACACCAATCCGCAGACCGGCGTGGTCGGTACGTCGTTGTTCGTGCCGGGCACGGGCGCCGCGACGCCGATCGCGTGCGGCGGCACCATCACCGCCGCCCAGGCAGCGGCCGGTCGCCCCATCTGCGTCGCCCCGCTCGCGCCGTTGGTGAAGGTTCATACAGGTCGCCAGACCGTCGCCGACATCGGCGTGCCGCAGCAGCCCAGCGTGGACATCACGCACGGCTTCTCGGCCAACCTGAAATACACTGCGGCCCCTTGGCTCGAACTACGCTCGATCACCGCATGGCGCGGCGTTTCGACCGATCAGTGGGATAACTCGGGCGGCGCCAACCGCAGCACGTTCGCACCGAACGCGACCTTCAGCCGCTACAGCCTGTCGTTCCTGCGCCAGCACCAGTTCAGCCAGGAATTTCAGGCGGTCGGCAGCTCCGGCGGGTTCAGCTACGTCGTGGGTGCGTACTATTATACCGAACGCGCGACCGAATATGCCGCGACCCCGCTGAGCAACCTGTGGAACGCGGACGGCTCGGCTTACACCATCCGTAGCCCGATCCCCGGACCGGGCACGATCACCGGCGCGAATTCGGGCTATCAGCAGTATGACGCGTCGTGCGCCAACAACCTGGCGGCGGTCGTTCCGCAATTCGCGAACAGCTGCCAATTCATCACCCGCGCCAGCGAGGCGTTCGACCACAACTACTCTATCTTCGGCAACCTGACGTACACGCCGGAAGGCGCGGACTGGCTGCACGTCACGGCCGGCGGGCGCTGGACCAAGGACAAGCGTCGCGGTCAGCTCTACGTGGTGAACAACCGCGCGGACATCAATCCGCTCAGTGCGACGGTGAACAGTGTCGCGGCGCCGTTCCGTTTCTCTAACAGCATCAGCCGCTTCGACCCGATGGTGAACATCGCGATCGACGCGTCGGACGATATCCATCTCTACGCCAAGTACGCGACCGGCTTCCGCGCCGGCGGCGCCAACGACCGTTCGCAGAGCTTCAACTCGTTCGGTCCGGAAGCGGTCAAGTCGTACGAAGTCGGCGCAAAGATGGAGTTCCTGGATCGCAAGGTTCGCCTGAACCTGGCGGGATACATCATGAACCGCAGCAACACGCAGTTCGACTTCGACTTGTTCGATACCACCGCAACCAGCCCGACCAACGGCGCGCATATCGAGCAGACCCAGAATGCGGGCCAGAGCAAGATCCGCGGCGTCGAAGCCGATCTGACGATCCGTCCGATCCCCGAGCTGACGCTGACGGCGTCGTACGCCTATACTTACTGGAAGGCGCCGTCGGCGGTGAACTCGATCACCGGCGGGCTGCCGCAGCAGCTGTACATCGTCTACACGCCGAACAACGCGGCGTCGGGCTCGATCGACTATGAGGTGCCGATTGCGGGCGGCGACACGAAGGTTCGCTTCCACCTCGACGCCAACTATGCGAGCAGCCAGTACAGTTTCCAGCTCGAACCGACCAAGACCGACCCGAGCTTCGTCGTCAACGGCCGCGTCGCACTGACCGACGTCAAGGTGAGCGACACGAACAAGGTGACCCTGGCGTTCTGGGTGCGCAACCTGTTCGACCGCACCTACGTCTATCGCCGTTCGGCCGCGAACTCGTCGCCGGTGCTCAACTATAACGGCACCACGCTGGTTTCGACCAACTATGGCGGCATCCTGGGCGACTACGGCAACCTCAACCCGCCGCGGACCTGGGGTTTCGAGCTCAGCGCGAAGTTCTGATCCCCCAGATCGGAACCAAAAGGGGGAAAGGCGGCTACCGAGAGGTGGCCGCCTTTTTTCGCAGCTGGCGAGACGGATTAACAAAGCTAATTCGCACGCCAGCTAGCACGGCCGACGGCGCAGAGCGCCGGTCGACGACGCGGCTTTGCCGCGGCGCTGCGCGAGATGGCGCGCGCAAGCAGCAGTATATTTGAGATGTCGTAGCGCCGCGGCAAAGCCGCGTCGTCGGACGGCGCCTGCAGCGCCGCCGGCCGCGCTTGATGCTGGGCGGACTAGCTTCGCTAGCCCGTCTCACCATCTGCGCGATGGTGGGCGCGACAGGGATTGAACCTGTGACCCCACCCGTGTGAAGGGTGTGCTCTACCGCTGAGCTACGCGCCCGATCCGTTCGGGAGCGGCGCGTCTAGGCGAGCGCGCCGCACCTGTCCAGCCGATTAGTTGACCGAGTCCTTCAGTCCCTTGCCGGCCTTGAACTTCGGCTGAGTCGATGCCTTGATCGTCATCGGCTCGCCGGTCCGCGGGTTGCGGCCGGTCGATGCCTTGCGCTTCGACACGGAGAAGGTGCCGAACCCGACCAGGCGGACTTCGTCACCCTTTTTCAGCGCGCCGCCGATCACGTCGAACACCGCTTCGACCGCCTTCGATGCGTCGCCTTTGCTGAGGCCCGCCGTATCGGCAACCGCAGCGATCAGCTCTTGTTTGTTCATGGGACTCGAAACCCCCGTTTTGAGTTTGTGTCGGTAATGAGACTCGCCGCACCGGCGGACGGCGCAGTAAGGCGATTGCCCTTGTGGGAGTCAAACGTTTCCGCCGCAAATCCAATCCCGTCCGGGGAATTTGCGGCGGATCGTTACGTCATCGGATCAATGGTGCATTTCGCCGGCGGGTGCGATCGGCGCGGGCGGTTGCGCCGCCAGCTCGTCGGCCTCGGTCCAGTCGATCGCTTCGAGCGGCCCGGTCAGCGCAAGCCGCAGGACTTCGTCGACATGCTCGACCGGCACGATCTTCAGGCCTTCCTTGATGTTGGCCGGAATCTCGGCGAGATCCTTCTCGTTCTCCTTCGGGATCAGCACGGTTTCGATCCCGCCGCGCAACGCCGCGAGCAGCTTTTCCTTCAGCCCGCCGATCGGCAGCACGCGACCCCGCAACGTGACCTCGCCGGTCATCGCCACCTCGCGCCGCACCGGCACGCCGGTCAGCGTCGAGACGATCGACGTCACCAGGCCCACCCCCGCCGACGGCCCGTCCTTGGGCACCGCGCCTTCCGGCAAGTGGACGTGGATGTCCTTGCGCGCGAACAGGCTCGGCTTGATGCCGTAGGACGGCGAGCGCGCCTTGATGAAGCTCATCGCCGTTTCCGCCGACTCCTTCATGACGTCGCCGAGCTTGCCCGTTAGCTTGATCGCGCCCTTCCCCGGCACCGTCACGCTTTCGATCGTCAGCAACTCGCCGCCGACCTCGGTCCAGGCGAGCCCGGTGACCGCGCCGATCTGATGCTCGGTCTCCGACAGGCCGTGGCGATACTTCTGCACGCCGGCGAACTCATGGAGGTTGTCGGGCGTGATCGTCACGCTCTCGGTCTTGCCCTCGAGGATCTGGCGCAACGCCTTGCGGGCGAGCTTGGCGATCTCGCGTTCGAGCGTGCGGACGCCGGCTTCACGCGTGTACTTCTGAATCAGCGCGCGCAGGCCCTCGTTCGTCAGCGTGAACTCGCCGTCCTTCAGCCCGTGCGCCTCGACCTGCTTCGCGATCAGGTGCCGCTCCGCGATCTCGACCTTCTCGTCCTCGGTGTACCCCTCGAGCCGGATGATCTCCATGCGGTCGAGCAACGGCTGCGGCAGGTTCAGCGTGTTCGCCGTGGTCACGAACATCACGTCCGACAGGTCGATGTCGATCTCGAGATAGTGATCGTTGAACTTGTTGTTCTGTTCGGGGTCGAGCACCTCGAGCAACGCCGAGGCCGGATCGCCGCGGAAATCCTGGCCGAGCTTGTCGATCTCGTCGAGCAGGAACAGCGGGTTCGACGCACCAGCCTTCTTCAGGTTGGTTACGATCTTACCCGGCAGCGAGCCGATATAGGTGCGGCGATGGCCGCGGATTTCGGCCTCGTCGCGCACGCCGCCCAGCGACTGGCGGATGAACTCGCGCCCCGTCGCCTTGGCGATCGACTTGCCGAGAGAGGTCTTGCCGACGCCCGGAGGCCCGACGAGGCACAGGATCGGCCCCTTCAGCTTGTTGGTCCGCGCTTGCACCGCGAGATACTCGACGATCCGGTCCTTGACCTTTTCAAGCGCGTAATGGTCCTCGTCGAGCACCGCCTGCGCCGCGGCGATATCTTTCTTCAGCTTCGACTTCTTGCCCCACGGCAGACCGAGCAGCACGTCGAGATAGTTGCGCACGACGGTCGCTTCGGCCGACATCGGCGCCATCGTCTTGAGCTTCTTGAGCTCGGCGGTCGCCTTGGTCCGCGCTTCCTTCGACAGCTTGAGCGTCGCGATCTTCTGGGTCAGCTCGGCGATTTCGTCGCCATCGCCTTCCTCACCCTCGTTGCCGAGTTCGCGCTGGATCGCTTTCAGCTGTTCGTTGAGATAATATTCGCGCTGGGTTTTTTCCATTTGGCGCTTCACGCGCGATTTAATCTTTTTCTCGACTTGTAGAACGCCGAGCTCGCCTTCCATGAACGCGTAGACCATTTCCAGCCGCTTCGACTGGTCGAGTTCGACCAATAGCGCCTGTTTGTCGGCGACCTTGATCGCGATGTTGCCCGCGATCGAGTCGGCGAGGCGCGACGCCTCCTCGATCTCGCTCATCTGCACCGCGGTTTCGGCGGGCAGCTTGCGGTTGAGCTTGGAATAATTCTCGAACTGCTCGACCACCGAGCGCATCAGCGCGGCGATCTCGACGCCCTGGGCGGGCTCCTCGTCGATCCGCTCGATATCGGCGGTCAGATGGTCGCCGACACCGGTCAATTCCGTCAGTGTGGCGCGCGACTTCCCTTCGACCAGCACGCGAACCGTGCCGTCGGGGAGCTTCAACAGCTGCAGGATCGTCGCGATGACGCCCATGTCGTACAGATCGTCGCGACCGGGATCGTCCTGGCCGGGATCGAGTTGCGCCACGAGGAAAATCTCTTTGTCGGCGGCCATCGCGGTTTCCAGCGCGGCAACCGACTTGTCGCGGCCGACGAACAGCGGCACGATCATGTGCGGAAAAACGACAATGTCGCGCAGCGGCAATACGGGGAAGGATTGGGTCATGAACACTCCGACGGCGTCCGATCGGGACGCATTTGACCCTTTATATGGGAATGGTGAGCGAAGCATCAATCGCCGGGGACGTTTCGGCATAGCGTTGTTGGGGATAAGCGCGGTGCTGGCGGCGGCTGCCAGCGCGGCGACCCTGCCCAAAAAGGGCGAGCCCGCGCTCAGCGTTCAGACCCAGCGATCGGGCGGGCCGATCGATCCCGACCAGGCCAAACTGCAGTTCGACACCGCCGATCTGTCGTTCGAAGTGCTGCCGGACACGCAGCAGGTGAAGGGGCTAGCGGTGCTGGGCTTCACCGCCAAGGCGCCGCTCGACAAGTTGGTGATCGACCTCGACCGCAATCTCGGCCCTGGCGCGGTGACGATCGACGGCAAGCGGTTGGCGGCGAGTGCCTACGCCAATCCCGACGGACGGCTGACCATCACGCTCCCCCGCACGTACGCCGCCGGCGAGCGCGTTACGGCCACCATGGCGTTCGGCGGCACGCCGCACGTCGCGGTCAACCCGCCTTGGGACGACGGCATGGTCTGGTCCAAGACCAAAGACGGCCGCCCCTGGATCGCCTCGACGACCGAAGGTACCGGCTGCGACATCCTCTGGCCCTGCCTCGACTATCCCACGGGCGAACCGGGCAAGGTCGCGCTCCACATTACGGTACCGAAGGGCTTGAAGGCGCCGGCGAACGGCCTGTTCAAGGGAATGGACACGCTCCCCGACGGCCGGACGCGGTGGAACTGGGAGGTCAAGCACCCCAACACTTATGCGATCTCGCTGACCATCGCGCCGTATGAGGTGATCGAAGGCAATTACAAAAGCCGGTTCGGCAATACGATCCCGATGTTCTACTGGTATCTGCCGGGCGAGGAAGTGCGGGCGAAGATGCTGTTCGCCGAATTCGCCCCGACGCTCGATTTCTACGAAGCCAATGTCGGCCCCTATCCGTTTGGTGACGAGAAGGTCGGCGTGGTCGAAACGCCGCACCTCGGCATGGAGCACCAGACGATCAACGCGTACGGCAACGGCTATCGAAAGGCACCCGAAGGCTTCGACTGGCTGTTCCACCACGAATTCGGTCACGAATGGTTCGGCAACCAGATGACCGCCGCCAATTGGGACGATTACTGGCTGCACGAAGGCTATGGCGAATACATGCAGCCCGCCTACGGCCTGTGGCGCGAAGGCTATGCCCGCTACGCGACGATGATGGACAAGAAGCGGAACATGGTCGTCAACGCCGTTCCCATCGTCCGCGACCGCGTGGTGACCGAGGAAGAGGTCTACGAGCCGGCCAAAGGTGGGCCGGGCCAGGACATCTACAATAAGGGCGCGTGGATCCTGCACACGCTGCGCTGGCTGATCGGCGAGAAGGACTTCTGGGACGTGACCCGGCTGGAGGTTTATGGGCGGGTCGATCCCAAGCCCGGTAATTTCGCCCCGCGTTACGGCTCGACGCGTGAGTATCAGGCCTTCGTGAAGAAGGTGACGGGGAAAGATTACGACTGGTTCTTCGATGTCTACCTCCGCCGCGCGGCTTTGCCCGAGCTGATCGAGGCGCGGAGCGGCGACAAACTGACGCTGTTGTGGCTCACGCCCGACAACCTCCCCTTCCCGATGCCGATCGAGGTCATGATCGGCGACAAAATCATGAAGGTGGCGATGACCGACGGCACCGCGACGATCGACGCGCCCGCCGACGCGCGCGTGCTGGTCGATCCGTACGCACGCGTGCTGCGTCGGTCGAAAGCGGTCGAGGATTATCAGGCAGGACAGGCGAAACCGCGGTAGAAGAGCAGGATGCTGCACTATTTCCCCAACGAACCCGTCGGCCTACCCGGCATGGCGGTGATCATGCTCGGCTTCCTGGCATTCTTCATCGCGCTGCTGGCGGCCCGGGCCCGGGTCGCGCGACTGCCCGCGGCACCGCTGTCGCAAAGCGCGCCGATCACGCGATTGTGGATCGTCGTGCAGGGGCTCGGGATCGGCGCGGCGGGGTTCGGCCCGGTCCATGTCGCGCTCGATCCCATGTCGGGAGCGGCGATCGTCGAGGCGGTCGTCGTCGGTCTGCTGATGGGCGGCGCGGTCGGGCTGTTCAACGCGTCGTCGCGGGCGATGGGGAAAAATTGGGCGGTGGTCGCGCAGACGCGAAGCGACCACGTGCTTGTCCAGAACGGACCGTTCAAGCACATCCGCAATCCGATCTATGTCGCGCTCGGCCTGTTCATGGTCGCGATGGCGATCGCGTTCGGACACTGGCGCAACCTGATCGTCGCGGTGCCGCTCTACGTGATCGGCACGTGGATGCGGGTCATGCGCGAGGAAGCCCTGCTAAGGACCCAGTTCGGCGCGGCGTATGACGATTATGCGGCGCGGGTGAAGCGCTTCGTGCCGGGACTGTTCTAGAAGCCGAATTCCTTCCCGTAGAAGCTCTTGATGTCGAACCAGACCGTGTGCTTCGCGCCGGTATTGGGATCGACCCCTTCCAACACGTCGTAAGGATGTCCCTTTTCCTCGACCAAGGACTGCATGTCGACGCGCAGCCCTAGCTTGCGCATGATCGCATATTCCTCGGCGACGCTCTTCACCTTGTAGGCGGTTTCGCGGGATTCGCCGACGATGGCGGGTGCCGGTGTGGCGGTCGGCGCGGGCGTCGGGGTCTGGTCCTGAGCCTGGTCGGCAGTGACCGCCAGCGAAGCGAGAAGGAGAAGCGTCAGCATTTCGCCAGCTTATCCGCGGTCGCCGAACCGTCAATCGGCGGCGCGCAGCATCGACCAGAATTTGGGGCCGCCTTTGGGGACGTGCCATTCGCCCGTCACGGCAAAGCCCAGCGACTGGTAGAGCGCGACGTTGCTCTCGGTCGCGGTCTCCAGATAGGCGGGCACGCCATCGGCGGCTGCGCGGGCCAGGCCGTCGCGGATCGATGCGCCGCCCAGCCCCTTGCCCTGTTGCGACGGATCGACGCCGGCGATGTGGAGATACCAGTGCCGCTCGGGCGGAGCGTGAGCATCCAGCGCATCGCCGACGCGCATCGCGCGCGGGAGGGCGAAGCCCAGCGCGCCGACCAGCGGGATGGCCTGGCGCAGCAAGTCCATCGTCGACGCCTGCGGTGTCCCCGGCCGCTGCCACAGGGTCGCCGCCTGAGCGTCGCCGGTGACGAGCCGCAGCCCTGGTGCATCGGCATCGAACAGCAACGCGAACAGCCGCGGCAGCCGCTTTGCCCGGTCGCGCGGATCGGGGAAAATGTAGCTCATCGCCGGGTCGTTCGCGAACGCGCGCGCCAGCATCGCGGCGACGGCGGTGCGATCGTCCGGTGTAGCCTCGCGGATCACGCGGCCTGACAGCCCTTGGCCTTCAGGATGCGCTGGGTCGATGCCGGATGCCGTTCGAGGAAATGCTTCGGACGGATCGGCCGTTGCACGAAATTGCCGCCGCAGTTCGGACAGACCCCGCCGAGCACGCCGTCCACGCAGTCCGCGCAGAAGGTGCACTCGAACGTGCAGATCCGCGCGTCCTGGCTATCCGGCGGCAGATCCCGGTCGCAGCATTCGCAATTGGGCCGCAGGTCGAGCATCGTCCCTCCCCGCTTCCGACCGATCAGGCGGCGTCGCCCGCCTTTTCCTTCTTGGCATAGACGCGGATCGGATCCTTGGTCCCGTTGACCACGTCCTTGTCGATCATCACCTCGTCGACGCCGTCCATGCCGGGCAGGTCGAACATCGTGTCGAGCAGGATGCCCTCCAGGATCGACCGCAACCCGCGTGCACCGGTCTTGCGCTCGATGCCCTTGCGGGCGACCGTGATCAACGCGTCGTCGGTGAAGCCGAGCTTGACCTCCTCCATGTCGAACAGCTTCTGATACTGTTTGACCAGCGCGTTCTTCGGTTCGGACAGGATCTTGACCAACGCGGTCTCGTCGAGGTCCTCAAGCGTCGCGATCACCGGCAGGCGGCCGACGAATTCGGGGATCAGGCCGAACTTCAGCAGATCCTCGGGCTCGACCGACTTCAGCGTTTCGCCGGTGCGGCGTTCGTCCGGCCCGGCGACATGCGCGCCGAAGCCGATCGACTTGCCCTGCAGGCGGTCGCCGATGATCTTTTCGAGGCCACTGAAAGCGCCGCCGCAGATGAACAGGATGTTGGTCGTGTCGACCTGCAGGAATTCCTGCTGCGGATGCTTGCGGCCGCCCTGCGGCGGAACGCTCGCGGTGGTGCCTTCCATCAGCTTGAGCAGCGCCTGTTGCACGCCCTCACCCGACACGTCGCGCGTGATCGAGGGATTCTCGGCCTTGCGGCTGATCTTGTCGATTTCGTCGATATAGACGATCCCGCGCTGCGCCCGCTCGACGTTATAGTCGGACGCCTGGAGCAGCTTGAGGATGATGTTCTCGACGTCCTCGCCGACGTAGCCCGCTTCGGTCAGCGTCGTCGCGTCGGCCATCGTGAACGGCACGTCGAGGATGCGCGCCAGCGTCTGCGCGAGAAGCGTCTTGCCGCACCCGGTCGGACCGACCAGCAGGATGTTCGACTTGGCGAGCTCGACATCTGCACCCTTCGCGCCATGGTTGAGCCGCTTGTAATGATTGTGCACCGCCACCGACAGCACGCGCTTGGCACGGCGCTGGCCGATCACGTAATCGTCGAGAACGTCGCAGATTTCCTGCGGCGTGGGCACGCCGCCGTCCTTCTTCGAGACCAGCGCCGACTTCGTTTCCTCGCGGATGATGTCGTTGCACAGTTCGACGCACTCGTCGCAGATGAACACGGTCGGGCCGGCGATAAGCTTGCGCACTTCGTGCTGCGACTTGCCGCAGAACGAGCAATAGAGCGTGCTTTTCGAATCGCCGCCGCTGAGTTTCGTCATTCAAACTTTCCTTCGCCCCAATGGGGGCTTGAGCGTCGGGAGTGTAACCCGACGCTCTCGATTACCACAATGACCAAAATAAGACGTTTACGACGTTCTCAATTTGGCTTGGCTCACGCCGTGGGCGACGCGTCGTCCGCGACCGCCGGACGCTTGTCGAACACCTCGTCGACCAGACCGAACGCCTTGGCTTCCTCGGCCTCGAGGAAGTTGTCGCGGTCCATCGACTTCTCGATCACCTCGATCGGCTGGCCGGTATATTTCGCATACAGCGTGTTCATCCGATGCCGGATGCGCAGGATTTCCTTGGCCTGGATCTCGATGTCCGACGCCATGCCCTGCGCACCGCCCGACGGCTGGTGGATCATGATCCGCGCGTTAGTGAGCGCGACGCGCATGCCGGGCTCGCCGGCCGCCAGCAGGAAGCTGCCCATCGAGGCGGCCTGGCCGATGCACACCGTGCCGACGCGCGGGCGGATGTATTGCATCGTGTCGTGGACAGCCATGCCCGCCGTGACGACGCCGCCCGGCGAGTTGATGTACATGAAGATGTCCTTCTTCGGGTTCTCGGACTCGAGGAAGAGCAACTGCGCGGTGATCAGCGAGGCCATATGGTCCTCGACCGGGCCGACGACGAAGATGATCCGCTCGCGCAGCAGCCGCGAGTAGATGTCGAAGCTTCGCTCGCCGCGGTTCGACTGTTCGATGACGATCGGCACCAGGCCGCCGGTCACGGGGTCGATCTGAAAGCCCGGAGGCGTGAAATTGCCGGTGTCGAACGGATTGATCATGGGGAGTCTCGTGGTCCTTATGCCCTTGGCTGAGCCCTACATCGGCGCTCGGCTGGCGGGGCGCAAGGGGGTGGCGTGGTGAACGGCGGCGCTAAGTTGACACGAAGTTTACACTAGCGACGTCGTTCCCGCCGCCGCTGCGCTCGTCCCGAAAACTCCCTGATTTCGCCGGACGCACGAAGATGCGAAGCAACGCTGACAGGCGAAATCCTACATTGCCAGCGTTATCTTGCGCGGCGGCGGGCAACGGCCCAGATTGGCGGCGAAGGGGAGCGATCATGAGCACAGTGCTGGTCACCGGTGGGTCGGGGTTCGTCGGCGGACACGTCATCCTGCAATTGCTGGAAGCAGGCCATACGGTGCGGACGACCGTGCGCAACCTGTCCAAGGAAGCGGCGGTGCGCGAGGCGCTGACCAAGGCGGGCGCGACCAACCTCGACAAATTGAGCTTTTTCGCCGCCGATCTGGAAAAGGACGACGGCTGGGCGGAGGCGGTCGCGGGCTGCGACTATGTCCAGCACGTCGCGTCCCCTTTCCCGATCGCGCAGCCCAAGGACGAGATGGAGCTGATCCGCCCCGCGGTCGATGGCACGCTGCGCGTTCTGCGCGCGGCGCGCGACGCCGGCGTGAAGCGTGTCGTCCAGACGTCGAGCTTCGCGGCGGTCGGCTGTGGCCACGGTCATCGCGATACACCGTATGACGAGACCGACTGGACCGACGTCAACGGCGAGGCGGTGCAGCCCTATATGAAATCCAAGACGCTGGCCGAGCGATCGGCGTGGGAGTTCGTGACCGACGAGGGCAAGGGGATGGAGCTGGCCGTGGTCAATCCGGTCGGCATCTTCGGCCCGGCGCTCAACGGCGACCTGTCGACCTCGATCGAGCTGGTGAAGCGGATGCTTGAGGGCAAATTGCCCGGTGCACCACGGCTATATCTGGGTGCGGTCGACGTGCGCGACGTGGCGGGCATGCAGGTCAAGGCGATGACCGACCCGGCCGCCGCGGGCCAGCGCTTCCTCGCGACGGCCGGCGGCGTGTTGTCGATGGCCGACATGGCGGACATCCTGCGCGCGGGCATGGGCGAAAAAGCGGCCAAGGCGAAGTTCCGCGAACTGCCCGATTGGCTGGTCAAGCTGGTCGCGATCTTCAACCCGCTGGCGCGCGAGGCAGTACCGCGGCTGGGGATCAAGGGCGAAGCGAGCAACGCCAAGGCGCGCGACCTGCTGGGGTGGAAGTTCCGGTCCAACGAGGAATCGATCGTCGCGAGCGGGGAGAGTCTGATCCGGTTGGGAATCGTGCAGCCGTCCTAATAGTCGTGCTCCGGCGCAGGCCGGAGCGTTGGAAATCGCAGCGAATGGTTGCCAACGCTCCGGCCTTCGCCGGAGCACAGGAGATGCTAGTGACCGACGATAACGCACCTTGGCACGCGCATGTCTATTACGACGCTGGCGAGCGTCCGGTGGCGGAGGAGTTGCGCGGGCAGTTCGAGCGGATGGCCGCGGATGCGCCGATCCTGTTCGTCGGCAGCATGGTCGACCGCCCGGTCGGCCCGCACCCGATCCCGCAGTTCGAAATCCACTTTCCCGAGAGCGCGAGGGGTGAGGTTACGGCAGCGATCGAGCCGACCGGCTTGCGCGCGCTGATCCATCCGCTGACCGACGACGACCTCGCCGATCATACCAGCCTCGCGCGCTGGATCGGGGAGCCGCTCGACCTCGACGTCACCGTGCTCGACCCGCCCGGGATGAACCAGGGCGTCGCGCGGTTCGGGAAGAGCGATTTCTAGGCGCCAGGCGCCTTATGCGCCAAATACGCCAGCCGCCGCATCTCGCGCCGTCCCCGCACCACGGTATCCAGGATCAGCCCCGCAAAGAAACACAATGCCGCCAGGATGATCAACCCGGTCGCCAGGATCGCCGTCGGAAAGCGCGGGACGAGTGAGGTCTGCAGGTACGTGACCACCAGCGGGATCGCGAGGATCACCGCGAGCGCCGCCAGCAGCGCACCGATCCAGCCGAAGAACAGTAGCGGCCGCTCGATGCGGTAGAGCACCGCGATCGTCTTCGCGATGCGCCAGCCGTCGCTATAGGTGCTGAGCTTCGATACCGACCCCTCGGGTCGCGCGAAGTAACGCGTTTCGACCTCGCCGACCGGCATGCGCAGTTCGAGCGCATGGACGCTGATCTCGGTCTCGATCTCGAACCCGCCCGACAGCACCGGGAAACTCTTCACGAAGCGGCGCGAGAAGACGCGGTAGCCGGAGAAAATGTCGGTGAAACTGCGCCCGAACAGCCCCGCGAGCAGCCCGGTCATCGCGCGATTGCCCATCACATGCCCGCGACGATACGCGTCGGCGGCTTCGTGGATGCGCGTGCCGACGACCATGTCGAGCTGTTCGTCGGCAAGCCGCGCGATCATCGCGGGCGCGGCCTCGGCATCGTAGGTCGCATCGCCGTCGGCCATGACGTAGATGTCGGCGTCGATATCGGCGAACATGCGGCGGACGACGTTACCCTTGCCCTGCATCCGTTCGGTGCGGACGATCGCGCCCGCATTCTGCGCGACCTCAAGGGTGCGGTCGGTCGAATTGTTATCGTAGACGTAGATGACGGCGCCGGGCAGCGCGGCGCGGAACCCCGCGACCGTCTGCGCGATCGCGGCTTCCTCGTTATAGCAGGGCAGCAGGACTGCGATGCGTGGTTCGGTCGTCACTCACATCCCCCGTCGTCACCCCGGCCTTGTGCCGGGGTCCACCGGGCGGCCAAGCGAGAAGCAAGAGCTTCCTGACCTATAGTTTGCGGCACCGTGGACCCCGGCACAAGGCCGGGGTGACGGGTCTGCTTACTTCTTCGCCGGCGCCTTCTTCGCGGCGGGCTTCTTGGCGGGTTCGGCCTTCGCGGCCGGGGCGGCCTTGGTCGCGGCCTTCTTCACCGGCTCGGCAGCCTTCGCCTTGGCGTCGGGCGCGGCAGGTTCGACGTCCGCCTTCTCGACCTTCTTCGCCTTGGCCGGCTTGGCGTCGTCGGCCTTCGCCTCGGTCTTCTTGGCCGCGGTCTTCTTCGCCGCCTTGGGCTTGTGGTTGTCGTGGTCGTGATGATGCGTGCCGGTCGCGAAGCCGTCCTCGCTCTCGATCGCTTCCTCAAGCTGCTCGCGCGTCACTTCGCGATCCTTGATGTCGGCCTTCTCGAACAGGAAATCGACGACCTTGTCCTCATAGAGCGGGGCGCGCAGCTGGGCGGCGGCCATCGGCTCCTGCTGGATGTACTGGACGAAGCGCTGCTGATCCTCCGGGCCGTATTGCTGCGCGGCCTGCGCGATCAGGCGGTTCATTTCCTGGCTGGTGACTTCGATGCCATTGGCCTGGCCGATTTCCGACAGGAGCAGACCGAGCCGCACGCGGCGCTCGGCGATCGCCTGATAATCGCCCTTCTCCGCTTCCATTTCCTTGAGCGCGGCCTCGGGATCGGGCTCGTGGGTCGCTTCGTGCTTCAGCTGTTCCCAGATCTGCGCGAATTCGGCCTCGACCATCGACGGCGGAACCGGGAAGTCATGGCCCGCGGCGAGCTGATCGAGCAGCTTGCGCTTCATGTGCGTGCGCGTGAGGCCGTTGAGCTCCTGCTCGACCTGGCCCTTGAGCAAGCCCTTGAGCTGCTCGAGGTCCTTGAGGCCCAGCGACGTCGCCAGCGCGTCGTCGATCTTGGTCTCGCCCGCGGTCTGCACCGACTTGGCGGTCAGATCGAACGTGGCGGGCTTTCCGGCCAAATCCTTGGCGCCGTAATCGTCCGGGAAGGTGACCTTGATCTGCTTCTCGTCGCCCGCCTTCATGCCGACGACCTGCTCCTCGAAGCCGGGGATCAGGCGGCCACCGCCGATTTCCACCGCCATGTCGGTGCCGGTGCCGCCGTCGAACGCGACGCCGTCGGCGGTCTTGCCGACGAAATCGACCGTGACGAGGTCGCCCTGCTTGGCCTTGTAGCCGTCCTTGGTGTCGTTCCACGACTTCTGCTGGTCGGCGAACTTCTGGAGCTGCGCCTGAACCGCGTCGTCGTTGGCCGGGACCGTCAGACGCTCGAGCTTGAGCTTGTCGATCGCCGGGGTCGGGACGTCGGGCAGGATTTCCAGCTCGACCTTCAGCTCGGCGTCCTTGCCGGCTTCATATTCGTTTTCGAGGCTGACCGAGGGCTGCATCGCGGGACGCAGCTTGTTGCTCGCGATCAGGTTCTGGATGCCGTCCTGGATCGCCGAGTTCAGCGCGTCCTGCGCCAGCGCCGGGCCGTGCATCTTGCGGATCAGGTTCGCCGGCACCTTGCCCGGGCGAAAGCCCGGCATGCGGATCTGCGGCGCGACCTTCTTGACCTCGGCGTCGACCTTGGCGTCGATTTCCTTGGCGGTGATCGTCAGCGCATAGGCGCGCTTGAGGCCCTCGTTCAACGTCTCGACAGTCTTCATTTTCGGCCTTTATCGTAAGAAAAGATGGTCGGTGTCGTCCCCCGTTCGTCACGGGGACTGGTGCGGGCGAAGGGACTCGAACCCCCACATCTTGCGATACTGGAACCTAAATCCAGCGCGTCTACCAGTTCCGCCACGCCCGCTTGGGACACCGCCGGTCGGCGGCGTCTATAGCAAGTGTCGGGTCAGGAGCAACCCGCCACGCGCAACTGCGTTGATGACGGTGAAAGGAGCCATTCATGGCCACCCAGCCGCCCCCCGAATTGCCGCCCCAGCCCAGCCAGCCGCTGACCCCCGACGGTCCGCCGCCGGAAATCAGCCCACCGACCCCGGACATCGACATCCCCGCCCCCGGCGAACAGCCGACCGGGCCGGCGAACCCCAGCTAAGGAGAACGACCATGGCCGATCCCAACAAACACCCCGACAGCACGCCCGAAACCGCGGACAAGAACCGCGAGGATATCGAGCAGGCGACCGAGAATAACGACGACGCTGAGCGCGGAGAGACCCGCAACCAGGACGCCGACGCGCAATAGTCGGTTAGTTGGCCCCTCCCGTCAGATCGACGATGCGATCGCGCTCGTAGCGCATGACGCCCGGCATCGCCGGCATGCGGCCGATGTTCACGCCGTAGTAATTCGGCAACTTGCCGATCGGGCGGAACTTGGCCTGGACGATTTTCGCCGATGACAACCGTGCGTCGAGCGCCGCCGTTGCCGGTGACAGGATGGGACCGTCGTCGGCGAACGGCGCCGATGAATCCCCCCTCGGGCCGTTTCACGTTCGTCCGCGCGACCAGCATCCCGAGATCGACGACTTCGCCCGCTTTGGCGACGAAGGCGACGCTGCCCATACAATAGCAACCGCCCATCGCCGCGCCGTTCGGCATCACCGATAGCGGACCGTAAATACGATATTCGCCCGGCGTCAGCTCCTGGAGGTAGGTCGATAGCCCGCCGTCGGCCTTGGCGAACCGGTTCAACGGACCCAGTGGCACCCCGGTAAGCAACGGGAACGGCGTGAACTCGAAATTGGCCTCGGTGGGCTCGACCGGCTTGTCGGGCAGCGGCTGCCGCTGCGCGCCTTCCGACAGGCTCTTGTTGTATTTGACCGCGCTGTCATATTCCTTCTGTTTCTTCAGATACTTGGCGTGAGCCTTGACCAAGGCGTCGGCGCGCATCTTGTCGTAGTTGGCCTGGTCCTCGGCGCTCGGCACCTTCATCAGATAGAGCGGCACGGCGACGTTCGAGCGCAGCATGACGTACGCCATGGACGGCGAGATCGCGACGGGTCCCGGCTTGTCCTTGATGGTGGTGGTCGTGACGAACACGACATCCTTGTTCTTGGCAAACGCCGGCGCGGCAAGAAGCAGCGCGGCGAATATTGTAGTCAGCGGCTTGATCACAGGCCCAGATCCTTCCCCTGGAGCGTGCCCGACGACGCGACCAACGCCTGTTGCATCAGATAACGATGACGCTTTTCCTCGTTCACGCTGCCGAGCCCTTCCTCGAAGTTGAAGTCGTCCCACAGCGACTTGGGCAGGCCGTAACGGGCATACCCCTTGAAGTTCATGCACGTCCGCATGTTGACGCGTCGCGCCCGGCGCTTTTCGGCCGAGCCGAAGATCGCCACCGCCATCGCGTTGCCGATGGCGCCTCCCACCGCACCGGCCAGCGTGGCGGCGTAGGGGTATGGGACCTGCTGATAGGTAACCCCGCTTTGCAGGCCGCGCGCATAACCGTCGCACTCGGCGATGTCAGCGTAGGCGGTAGCGAAGTCGGTATCCGCCCGACGGAACGTGTAATATTTGTCGAAATCCCCGGCTTCGGTTCCGTCCGACTTGTAGTCGAGCTTGGGCATCTTGACCGATGCCGCATCGGCGTTGGTGACGGTGGATGCGCCGAACGGCGACGCACTGTCGGCGATATAGGTCGGCGCGCCCTGCGCCAGCGCCTGCGTGGCGCACAACAACGGTGCCGCGACCGCGGCAAATCGATACACTTTCATGCAACCCCCTATTTGGCCGCCGCGAATCACCGCGACGGCGGGATCAGCGTATCGCGCCCGCGGCCACGAGCAAGAGGCTAACGATTAGAACTACTTCACCCGCCGCGCCGACACGATGCGGACCGGCGCGACCGGTACCTCACCCTTGAACGCCCCCCGGATCGAACCCGTCTTCGACACCGGTGCGTCGAAGATCTTGAGCACGACGTCCATGCCCTCGACGACATGGCCGAACGCGGCATAGCCGGCATTGTCGCCGGGCTTGGACGGGTCGGCGTCCATCGACGGGCGCTGGTCGCCCAGCATAATCGTGAAGTCGCCGCGCGCGGTGCCGGGCCTGAGACGCGGGGTCGACAGCGTGCCGTCGAGGTGTTGGATCCCGGTCAGCGTGGTCGGCTCGTGCTTGATCGGCGGCAGCGTCTTGGCCGGGTCGCCGTTGGTGCCGAACTGGACGAAGCCGAAGCGCGTATCGACCTTCACCACACGATAGAAGGTGATGCCGTCGAGCCGTTTCTGATCGACATAGCGCAGGAAATTGCCCGAGCTGATCGGCGCGCGCTTTGTGTCGGCCTCGACCACGAAGCGGCCCGCCGTGGTTTCGATCGCGACGCGCGGGAGCGGCGGGCCAGCGGGGGTTGCTGCGGGCGATGGGGTCGGGGCTGGCGCTGGCGCTGGTGCGGGCGTCGTTTGGGCGAGGAGCGGCGCAGCTACCAGCGCTCCCAAGACCGCGATGAATTTCCGCATTTCACTGCCTCCTCATCTCGTCACCCCGGCCTTGAGCCGGGGTCCCGCTTGACCCCGACGTAGCAAGAAGCGGGACCCCGGCTCAAGGCCGGGGTGACGGTAGGATGTTCAGCCCAGCGCCTTCTTGAGCAGTTCGTTGACCACCGCGGGGTTTGCCTTGCCCTGCATCGCTTTCATCGTCTGGCCGACGAAGAAACCGAACAAAGCTTCCTTGCCGCCGCGATACTGTTCGAGCTGGCCGGGGTTCTTCGCCAGCACGTCGGCGATCACCGCCTCGATCGCGCCGGTGTCCGACGTCTGTTTGAGCCCACGTTCCTCGACGATCTTGCCGGGCGCATCGCCGGTTTCGAGCATCACCTCGAACACCTGCTTGGCGAGGCTGCCCGATAGCGTGCCGTCGGCGACCAGCGCCAGCAGCTCGGCAGCCTGGCCCGGCCCGACCGGCGATTCGGCGATGTCCTTGCCGATGCGGTTGAGCGCGCCGAACAACTCCGACGACACCCAGTTGGCCGCCGCGACCGGCTTCGCGCCCTGATCGAGCAAGGCGTCGAACCAGCGCGCGGTCTCGACCTCGGCGGTCAGCACGTTCGCCTGATACGGCGTGATCCCCAGCCCTTCGTAGCGCGCGCGTTTGGCGTCGGGCAGTTCGGGCAAGCTCGCCTTGCACTCCGCCAGGAACGCATCGTCGAGTTCGAGCGGGAGCAGATCGGGATCGGGGAAGTAACGGTAATCGTGCGCATCCTCCTTCGACCGCATCGACCGCGTCGTGCCGGTGTCGGGATTGAACAGCCGCGTTTCCTGGACGATCTTGCCGCCGCCTTCGAGCACGTCGACCTGGCGCGACGCCTCGTGCTCGATCGCCTGCATGACGAAGCGGATCGAGTTGACGTTCTTGGTCTCGGTCCGCGTCCCGAAATCGCCGCCCGGACGGCGCACCGACACGTTGACGTCGGCGCGCATCGAGCCCTGGTCCATGTTGCCGTCGCACGACCCGACATAGCGCAGGATCGAGCGCAGCTTGGTGAGGTACGCCCCGGCCTCCGCCGGCGAGCGCATGTCTGGGCGGCTGACGATCTCCATCAGCGCGACGCCGGAGCGGTTGAGATCGACGTACGACCGCGTCGGATGCTGGTCGTGCATCAGCTTGCCGGCGTCCTGCTCGACATGGATGCGCTCGACCCCGATCGTCTTGGTCGGGCTTTCCTCGCCCTCCAATTCGATCTCGACGGATCCCTCGCCCACCAGCGGATGGTAGAGCTGACTGATCTGATAACCCTGCGGCAGATCGGCGTAGAAGTAATTTTTCCGGTCGAACCGCGACCATTTGTTGATGTGCGCGTCGATTGCCATGCCGGTGCGCACCGCCTGGCGGATGCATTCCCGGTTGGGGACGGGGAGCATGCCGGGCATCGCGGCGTCGACCAGCGAGACTTGCGTGTTGGGCTCTGCGCCAAACGCGGTTGCGGCGCCGGAGAAGAGTTTGGCGTTCGAGGTGACCTGGGCGTGGACCTCCAGCCCGATGATCACTTCCCACTCGCCGGTGGCGCCGTGGACGCGGTACGAGGACGGGGCGGCTTTGCTCAGAACGTCGGTCATGAGGTCCATTAGACGCGACGGTCCCGACGCATCAAGCATCCCGTGCTCCGGCGCAGGCCGGAGCCTAGGAGGCTGATACCACTAACCGCCAACGCTCCGGCCTTCGCCGGAGCACAGTAGCCGTTAAGCCGTGGCTTCCTGATCGAACAGCGAAAAACCACGCGGCAGGCGGCGTGGGCGAGCGCGACCCTGGATCAGGCTGTCGACCGCGGCGATGGCGTCGATCAGGTCGGCTGGGCTATACGGCTTGGCCAGGCAGCCGCGCGCGAACGCTCTGCCCCCTTCGGGACAATCGCCCGTGCAGAAGATCACTGGCACGCCGCGCGCGTGCGCCTGTCTTGCGAGATCGATGCCGTTGCCGTCGGCCAGGCTGACATCGGCGAGCACCAGGTGAACGTCGGCATTGGCATCGAGCACGGCGATCGCGTCGGCGACCTTGTCGACCGTCGCCACGACCTCGAACCCTTCTTCGGTCAGGGCATATTCGTTGTCGAACGCGATGAGGGGCTCGTCCTCGCAGACCAGGAGCCGCGTGATCGTCCTTTTGCGTCGTCCGAACACCATTGCTGTCATCCCTTGCCCGCGGATCGTTTCGCCCGCGCGTCGTTACGCTGCCGTCGCTTAACGCTCGGCAACGAGTCCGGGTGCAAATAATAAGCCCACCCCGGACAAAACGGTATATTGGCGCGACCATGCCCAACGCCAAGAAGCCTGAAGACCAGCGAATCGCAAAATTATTGGCTCGTGCCGGCGTCGCGTCGCGGCGCGAGGTCGAGCGGATGATCGCGGAGGGGCGCGTGGCGCTGAACGGCGTGGTGCTGGAGACGCCGGCGACGATCCTGACCTCGCTGGACGGCGTGACGGTCGACGGCAATCCGGTCGCGGCGCCGACCGCGGCGCGGCTGTTCATCTATCACAAGCCGAGTGGATTGCTGGTGACCGAGCGCGATCCCGGCGGGCGGCCGACGATCTACGATCGCCTGCTCAAGACGCTGCCGCGCGTGGTGCCGGTGGGGCGGCTCGATCTCAATACCGAGGGGTTGTTGTTGCTGACCACCGACGGCGGGCTGAAGCGGCAGCTGGAGTTGCCCGCGACGGGGGTCGAACGCGCCTATCGTGCGCGGGCGTACGGCAACGTCACGCAGCAGCAGCTCGAGGATCTGATCGAAGGCGTCGAGATCGAGGGCGTGCGCTACGGGTCGATTGACGCCAACCTGGAGCGGCGGACGGGCGCGAACGTGTGGATCGAAATGGTCCTGACCGAAGGCAAGAACCGCGAAGTGCGCCGCGTGCTGGAACATCTCGGGCTGAAGGTCAGCCGGCTGATCCGCACGCGCTACGGACCGTTCGTGCTGGGCGACCTGCCGGTCGGCGCGGTGGGCGAAGTGCGCCCGCACGACGTCGAATCGTTCCGCGCCAACCCGACGCGCAAGGATTTGCCGCAGCCGGCGCGGGTGCGCGACCAGGGCGTGATGCCGGTCGCGGCGCGCGCCGCTGCCCCCAAACGCGAGCCCGAGCGGCCCACCTCGCGGCCCGCCAGACCGGCCCGGCCGGCGGCCAAGCCCGCCAAGGCACCTCGTCAGCGTGCCGACGGTACGCTTGCCGTTCGTGGCGGCACGTCCGATTCCGCCCGCAAGTCACGTTCTCGCAACTTCCGCGAGGATCGCGGCGACGCTCCTGCCCGCCCTGCCGGCCCGGCCAAGGGCCCGGCGGGTGGTCGCGGCAAGCCGAGCGGGCGCCCCCCGCGCGGCCGCAAGTAATGCGGATCATCGCCGGGCAATGGCGCGGGCGCGCGATCGTCGCGCCGAAGGGGGATACGACGCGGCCGACGGCAGACCGCACGCGCGAGGCGCTGTTTTCGATGCTGGTCAGCCGGATCGGCAGTTTCGAAGGCCTGGCGGTCGGTGACTTGTTCGCCGGATCCGGCGCGTTGGGTCTGGAAGCGCTGTCGCGCGGCGCCGGGTCTTGCCTGTTCGTCGAGCAGGACAAGGCCGCGCTCGATGCGTTGCGCGTGAACGTCGCGAAGCTCGGCGCGAAGGCGGATATCCGCGCGCAATCGGTGATGGCGCTCGGGCCGGCCACGGCGCCGCTCGACGTGATCATGATGGACCCGCCGTATGGTACCGGCGCGGGCGTCGTCGCGCTTGACCGACTCGCGCGGCTCGGCTGGATCGGCCCGGCGACCTGGATCAGTATCGAAACGCAGCGCAACGAAGCAGTCGAGATTGCCGGGTTCGAGGTGGACGCCGACAAGATCTACGGCAAGGCGCGGGTGACGTTGCTGCGGCAGACCTAACCGTCGCCCCGGCGAAGGCCGGCGCCGCTGGCGGCTTGCCCAATCACCCGGCGATCCCGGCCTTCGCCGGGATGACGAGTCCTACGCCGCTTCCTTCACCTTCGCCGGCACCGGGTTCGAAAACACCATCTCGTTGTCCACCGACCCGAACTTCAGCGCCATCAGATCGAGCGCGTAGTTCTGGTGGACCTTCCACGGCTTGCGCGCGCCCTGTTTGGGGAATTTGTCCATCGCGCGCGTGACGTAGCCCGAGCTGAAATCGAGGAACGGCTCCTCGCCCACGGCATCGGTTGGGGTCGGCGTCGCCTGGCGCAGGCCGCGCTTCTTCATCGTATTGAGCAAGCGGCAGACATAGGCGCAGGTCAGGTCGGCTTTCAGCGTCCACGACGCGTTGGTGTAGCCGAATGACGAGGCCATGTTCGGGATGCCCGAATACATCATGCCCTTATAGTTGATCGTCTGCGACAAATCCTGGGCGACGCCATCGACGGAGAATTGCACGTCGCTGAGCAATTGCAGTTCGAGCCCCGTCGCGGTGACGATGACGTCGGCGGGAAGCGTCTTGCCCGAATTGAGCTTTATCCCCTCCGGCACGAACCGGTCGATCGTGTCGGTGACGACCTCCGCCTTCCCTTCGCGGATCGACGCGAACAGGTCGCCGTCGGGGACCAGGCACAGGCGCTGATCCCACGGATTGTAGCGGGGGGTGAAGTGCGTTTCGATATCGGCGTCGGGCAATTCCTCGCGGACCATGTTGAGCAACCGCTCTTTGGTCTTTTCCGGCTTCCCGCGCGCCATTTTAAAGAAAAGCATGCCGAGCAGGACGTTGCGCCAGCGCGTGATGCCATAGGCCATCTTGCTCGGCAGCTTGCCGCGCATCCAGTTCGCCATCGCATCCTCGCCCGGCCGCGCGACGATGTAAGTCGGCGAGCGCTGGAGCATGGTGATATGCTTGGTCTTCGGCGCCATCGCGGGCACGAGCGTCACCGCGGTCGCGCCGCTGCCGATCACGACGACGTTCTTGTCGGTATAGTCCAGGTCCGCCGGCCAGAATTGCGGGTGGACGATCCGCCCCTTGAAATCCTCCGCACCGGCGAATTCGGGCGAATAGCCCTTGGCGTAATTGTAATAGCCCGAGCACATGAAGAGGAAATTGCAGGTCATCGTGACCGGCCCATCCGGTCCGGTGGCCTCGACCGTCCAGCATGCCTCGTCGGTCGACCAGGCCGCGCTCTTGACGTGGTGATTGTAGCGGATCTGCTTGTCGATGCCGTATTCGGCAGCCGTGCGCTGGAGATAGTTCAGGATGTTCGGCCCGTCGGCGATCGCCTTCGCCTCGGTCCACGGCTTGAACGCATAACCGAGCGTGTACATGTCCGAATCCGACCGGATGCCGGGATAGCGGAACAGGTCCCAGGTGCCGCCGAGCGCCGCGCGCCCTTCGAGGATCGCGTAACTGCGATCGGGACACATCGTTTGCAGGTAATAGCCCGCGCCGATCCCCGAAATCCCCGCGCCCACGACCAGGACGTCGATATGTTCCATGGCAGCCACCTCTCCACCGTACCGATTATTCGATCGGGAAGCGGAAGGCAACTTACATGAGTGTCAGTATCGTAATCCTCCCCTGCCTGGGGGAGGTGGCGCCGAAGGCGACGGAGGGAGCGGGCGACAACCGCTAACGTCGTGCGTCCACCCCTCCGTCAGCTACGCTGACACCTCCCCCTGGCAGGGGAGGATTAGTTGGGATCAGAAGTTCTTCTGGTACTTCACGCTCGCGCCCGATCCGCCGAACGAGCTCATCTGCGACAGCACGCTCAGGCTCTTGGTCAGCGAAATCTCCAGCTGTGTCGCGGTGAAGCCGCGGGCGTCGGTGATGATCTCGATATAGATGTTGCGCGTGATGTACTTGCCCGCGGCGAGCGCCGTGCCACGCCCGCCCGCTTCGTCTGCGCCGAGGATGCGCAGGCGATCGATCCCGAGCCCGCCGCGCAGCTTGCCGAGCGGGTTGAGCCCGCCGCCACTGCCGCGCAGCGAATTGAGCGCGGCGGCCAGCTGCAACGCTTCGACTGCAGACAGATTTTCCGGATTGGTCCCGAACAGCAGGCGGCTGAGCACTTCGTCCTGCGGCAACGTCGGCGTCGAGGTGAACGTGATCTGCGGACGCTGGCCGGTGCCGCCGATGTTGATCACCGCGGTGATGCCGTTGGTGTCGGTCGTCGCCGAAATGTCGATGTCGGGGTCGGACAGGGCGTTGCCGCTGAAACGGATGTTGCCGCGGTTGATGTCGAACCTTTTGCCGGCAAAGCTGTAGGTGCCGCGCACAATCTCCGCATTGCCCGACACGATCGGTTGGGCCGAGGTGCCGCCAACCCGCATGTCGAGGCTCCATTCGGATTCGAGCCCCATGCCGCTGACGAACAATTGGTTGGCGGCGCGGATGCGGACGTCGAGCTTGAAGTTGCTTTCGGGCGCGGGCGGTCCGTGCGGGCGCGGCGCGTCGGACTTGCGGCGGATACCCTTGAGCTCGGGTACTTCGGCCTGGCCTTGATAGTTGAATTCGTAGCGCGCGTTGGGGATGCGCAAGTCACCCTTGATCAGCCCGCCGCCCTTGCCGTTGGTCACCGCCAGCGTGCCGGTCGCCGTCCCCGCCAGCGAATCGCTGTCGGCGAGCGTCGCGTTCTGCAGCGTCGCGTTGAGCTGGAGCGGGAAGCCGGCGTCGGACGACAGACCGATCCAGCCGTTCGCGCTGACCGTGCCCTGCCCGGCCTTCGCCTCCAGCTTGGTGATTTCCAGCCGATCGTTGGTGAAGCGTCCGGCGAGTTGCACGTTGGTCAGCTTCGTGCCGAATGCGGTGTTTATGTACGTCAGATTGTCGGCGCGCAGGATGCCGTTGAGTTGCGGCGCGCCGAGCCGGCCGCCGAAATCGGCCGCAACGGCGATCCCGCCCGAGGCCTGCTGGTTGGCGAGACCCGTCAGCGAGAAAAGCACGCCCGCCGGCCCATTATAGCGCACACCGCCGGTCAACGGGGCCGACATCAGTCGCTCGGACCAGCTCGCACCACCGCCCAGCGGCGCCAGATTGGCCTGCATCCGCCCGATCGTCGTCGTGCCGCGTTTGATCAGCGCGCGCGCATCGCCGCCCGCCGCGGTCAGCCGGCCGAGGAAGGTGATGTCGACCGGCTGCGATACGATCTCCGCGCTCGACCGGGTGAAGCCGGTAATCGTCATGCGCGTGTCGATGTTCGGCACCTCGGCACCGGTCGGCTGGATATAATCCACACTGCCAGTCGCGACGCCGTCGATGTTGAGGCCTGGGACCAATGCGTTGGCGACCGACAGGTCGAGCTTATCGAGCCGCGCCTGGAGCGTGACGCCCTTGCCATAGCTTCCGGCGATGCGCGCGGTACCCTTGTCGAACACGATCTGCGTGGGTTGCAGCTTGTATTCGCCGTTCAGCGGCTCGATCCGCGCCGGGCGCGGCGTACGGAACGCGATGCCGTTCGCCTTGCCCTGCAGCGCGACGAGCCAGAGTTTGGGCTGCAGCTGCGCGCTCAGCCCCATCGTGAACGGCACGCCGCTCGATCCGTTGGCGAGCGCCTGTACCGTGCCGGTCTGGTTGGCGTAGTCGACCTTGGCGCGCGCGACCGACAGGACAGTTTCGCCGTAGCGAAGGTTGGCGAGTTGGACGTCGGCGAGCACGCGCGGGCCGCTCGGGTAGAGGATGATCGTCCCCTTCGCGAGCGCGCGGCCGATGGTGAAATCGACCGCCCCGGGGATGCGCGCGTTATAAGCATGCGCGTCGAAATCGGCGCGCTGGACCTTGCCCTCGGCCGCCAAGGTCGCGACGCCGTTGACGCCAGACCCGGCGAACTGCAACCGGCCGGCGAACGGCCCGGCGGGCGTTTGCTGTAGGTTGCCGAGCAGGTTGACGCCGGCGAACTGCGTGCCTTGGTTGACCTGGATCGTCAGCACCTTGCCCGTGCGGATCAGGACGTTGGCAGCGAACGGACCGTAGCTTGTGTCACCCTTGGCCACGACCGCATATCCGTCGCCTTTGCCCCGGATCGTCGCTTCGAGGCCCGACAAGCCGACCCCGACGCCCGGACGCGGCGCGCGAATGACGATGACGGGGGCGCTCGCGGTGCCGGTAACACGCGCCGAGACCGGGCCGTACGCCTTCGACATGCCGTCGCCCGCAAACAAGATCTGCCCGTTCGGCGCATAGCTACCGCCGCCGCGGTAGATCGTGAATTGCGGCGCGGTCAGCTTGACGTTGTTGAACGTGATGCGGCCGTTGGTGTCGTACCCGACATCGCTCGACACCAATGCGTTACCGCCCAGGAAGTCCGCCGCGCCGCTGTTGAAGATGCGCTTGGTCCGCGCGACGACATGGCCCTTGATCCCGAACCCGCCCGACGGGACGGTCACCAGTTTCGCGTCGGTGGTCAGATCGACGATGCCGATGCCGTCGATCGTGTAGTTGTTGACCCGCCCCTTCAAGGCGCCGGTGTAGCGCCCGCTCGGCAGGTCGGCGACGACGATCGCGGTGGCGTCGATGCGGTCGGATTTGATCTTGAGATTGTCGGACAGCAACTTGCCGTTCGAATAGGCGAAATCGCCGACCGCGCTGACATTGGTCAGCAGGCCGCCGGCGGCCGCGTTCAGTCCCGTCACGCGTCGCGCGCGGGCGTTGACCGGGACCATGACATGCTCGGCATCGACCGTCGCCTTGCCCGATGCGCTCAGCCCCTCGACGCCCGTTCCGTTGAACGACAGCGCCGCCGCGCTGATGCTGTAGCCGACCGTCGGGGTCACGAACGGCCCGTCGAGCGCCAGATGCGCCATCACGTCGCGGCCCGCCAGATTGGGCAGGATCGCGCCGGGCGTCAGCAGCCGCGCATCGACGACGAAATTGCCGAACTTGTTCTCGCCCAGATCGATCAAGCCGTTCGCCGCGACCGCCAGCGCGCTCGACGTCAACGTCATCCGCGTCGTCGCCTTGCGCTTGTCGAGCGTGGAGGTGATATCGACCATCATCCCGCCCGCGGTCAGCCGCTCGACCGGGCCAGCCATGTAGAGCCCGGGATGCGTCAACCCGCGGATCGTGAAGGTGCCGTTCGCCGCGCCGAGATCGAGATTGGCCAGTTCCTGCCCACCGAGCGTCGCCAGTCCCTTGCCGGCCCACGCCTTCCAGTCGCCCTTGCCGTCGACACGGACGGTCAGCGGGGCTTTCGTCCCGCTCATCGCCGCGACCACGCCGTCGCCGGGCGCGTCGAGCGACACCTTGATCGCTAGCCGGTTGTCTTTCGGCACCGCGTCGAGCGTCAGACGCAACCGATCGCCGCCCGCAATTCCCGGCCCCTTCAACGCGTCGGCATTGGCGACGAGTTGCGCGCGGCCCGCCGCGATGTGCGCGGCGCCGTCGATGCGAACGAGATGCGCCTGCCCCGTCACCTCCTTCGCCAGCACCAGCCGGCCGACCTTCAATCGGTCGATATCGATATCGATGTCGGGCAATAGCGGCGCGTTGGGATCGCCGGGCTTGAGCGTCACCGGCCGCGTCATCGTGACCAGCGGCGCTTCCATCGAATCGACGTCGATATGGTTCCAGAAGAACTGGAATGGGTGCCAGTCGATCACCGCCGACGGCGCGGTCAGGAACACGCTCTTGGTATCGCTGACGCGCAGATCGACCAGTTCCATCCGGCCGTAGATCGACCCCTTGATCCGCCCGACCTTGATATTGAGACCGGTCTCGGTCGTGTAGTTAGCCAGACGCGACACGATGAAGCGATGTCCCGGCGCTGTGTCGAGCAGCACATAGACTGCCACCAACAGCGCCGCGATGCCGGCGAGCACGATCGCGATCCAGCGCGCGATCGACTGCCATAGCGGCCGCCGGACGACGATCGTCGTTTCCGGCATGTCTTCGGGGACGGTCGCCTCGCCCATTAGAACGCCTGGCCGATCGAGATGTACAGCGCGATCCGGCTATCGCCCTTGCGCCGATTGAGCGGGGTGGCGACGTCGATCCGGACGGGACCGAAATTGGTGTAGAAGCGCCCGCCGATGCCCGCGCCGAAGCGTAGATCGTTGAACTTCGGCATGCTCGATTCGTACGAATTGCCGGCATCGACGAACGGCACGATCCCGAAATTACCGACGCGATAGCGTGCCTCGAGCGCGAACTCGTTCAGGGACCGCCCGCCGACCGGATCGCCATTCGGGTCGAACGGCCCGAGCCGCTGATAGCCGTAGCCGCGCACCGACCCGCCGCCGCCGCCATAGTAACGCCGCGACGGCACGAGGTCGTCGCGCGAGATTCCTTGAATCGACCCGACGCGGACGCGCCCAGCGATCGTCAGGCTATCCATCACCGGATAATAGCCGCTCGCCTCCGCCATCGCGCGCAGATAGGGCCGCGCCGCGCCGCGCACCGACGTTTCCGGGCTGAGCGTCAGTTTGATGCGATAGCCCTGCGTCGGGTCGAGCAGCCCCATATCGGGGGTCCGCTTGTTCTTCGATCGATCGAACTGCCCCATCAACGGCAGCGCGGCGATGAAATACGTCCCGCGCTTCCGCTTGCCGAGGCCGAAATCGTACACGTCTTCGTTGGTGCCGGTCAGTTCGAAGCCGTATTGATAAGTGAATTTCTTCTGCCAGATCGGCGTGGAATCGTACGAGACGCGGCCGATCAGCGATAGCGACACGGCGTTGAACGCGTCGTAGTTGTTGCGGCCTGCCGCCAGCCCGAAACTCAGCGTACGGTCGCGCTGGCGCCAGTTGGAGCGTCGGAACGTGGCCCCTGCCCCCTGCTCCTGCGTACCGCCGACCGCCGTGAAGATCAGCGCGCCCTCCGGCGGGAAAGCGTTGCGCGCGGTATAGGTCGCCTCGGCGCGCAGCCCCTGGCCGGTGCTGTAGCCCCCGGTCGCGGCAATCGATCGAGTCTTGCCGACGCGCTGGGTGACCGCGATATCGACGATCCGGGTGCCGTCGGGCGCGTCCTTGCCGGTATCGACCGGCTCGACCGCGACGGTGGAGAACAGCCCGGTCGCAACCAGCGCCTTGCGCAGATCGTCGATGCCGCGCGTGTCGTACAGCTGGCCGGGTTTGAAACGGCGCAGGATGCGGATGTGGTCGGCGCCGAACGCCAGCTTGCCGGTCGTGGTGATGTCGCCGAAACTCGATCGCGGTCCGGTATCGATCGGCAGCGTATAGTCGCCCGTGAAGTTCGCCTCGTCGAGCAGGATATCGCGCGTGCCGAGCCGGGCGAACGGATAACCGGTCTGGCCGAGCTGCAGGCTGACATTGGCTTCCGCGCCCTGGATGCGCTCGGCCTCGATCGGATCGCCGGTGCGCAGCGGCAGGTTCTTGGTGATCAGGTCGTTGGGCGCGACGGGATAGGCGTCGACCTTGATCTCGCCGAGCTTGTAGAGGTTGCCCGGCACCGCGTTGATCACCGCGCGGACGCGGGTTGGGTCGTTCGGGACGTTCTCGATCACCGACACCGCGCTGGCGTCGTAATAGCCCTTGCTCTTCATCAGCCGGATCGCGAGCGCTTCGTCCTCGCGGGCGCGGGCCGTGACCATCGGGATGTTCGCGGCCTTGCCGCCGCCCTTCTTGAGCGCCGAGAAGGTGCGGAACTGGCCGTCCAGCTTGAGCGCGTCGAGCCCGTTGACGACGGTGTCGTAGCGAACCTGCGCGCCCTTCTTGTCGTCGGTCACCGCGACATCGACGACCGGCGCCGTGTTGTAGCTGTCGAGCGGCGGCAATGGCTGGGCGAGCTCCGTCGGCGGCTCCGACGGCGGCGGCAGCGTGCCGGGTTCGACGACCGGCGCGGGCGGCGGCGTCGTGCTGTCGGGCGCCTTGTCGGCGGTCTGCGGGGTGAAGGGCGCGTCCTGCGGGATCGGTTCGAGCGGCGCGTTGATGTCGTCGGACAGCTTGGGCAGCGCCGCGTTGAAATCCTTGTCGCTGACGATCGGCTTGTCGCCTTCGGGGTCGCTGGTCGGCGTCGGGATCGGGACCGGCTTGCCCTGCTGGCTCCCGGGCGCAGTCTGCGGCGTCGTAGCCGTTTGCGCGAGTACCATGCCCGGTACCAGCGCGCCGACGGCGATCGCGTAGCAGCAATGATTGACGATACGCGACACGACAGCCCCTTTGCCGGGGATCGTGGTATCGCCCCCCTTCCTGCCCTGCCAACGCTTTGTTCCCCGCCAGGTTCATTCGGCCGATTCGGGCGCGACCCGTGCAGTCGCCGCTTCGATACGCTCGAGCATCGCCGACAGGGTCTTGCGTTCTTCCGGATCGAGTTGCTGGAAGATCGCCGCTTCCATTTCCAGCGCCTTGGGCGCGACCTGATCGTACAGCGCCCGCCCGGTGTCGGTCAGCGACAGCAGATGCGACCGCTTGTCGCCGGCATTGGGCTGGCGCGCGATCAGTCCACGCTCGGCCAGCGCCTGCGCCGCGCGGCTCACCGTCACCTTGTCCATCCGCGTCGCCACACCGACCGCCTGCTGCGTGATCGGCTGCCCCTCCGCAATAACCGCGATCAGTCGCCATTCGGGAATTTTCAGCCCGAACAGCCGGACATACGCCGTCGCGATCGCCGCCGATACACGATTCGACACGACCGACAGGCGGTATGGCAGGAAGGTGTCGAGCTTGAGTTGTGTCACATCCGTGACGCTAGCGCGCCCGCCCCCATCCGTCATGCTGAACTTGTCCGGGCGACGACGGTTTGACCTTTGACGACGCCAGCACGTTGCGATATAGTTTCAATTGAAACCACTTTCGGAGCCAACCATGACCGACACGACCGACAATCCGATGGGCCTCGACGGCTTCGCGTTCGTCGAGTTCACTTCGCCCGATCCGGCGGCGATGGCCGACTGGTTCGAAAAGCTGGGCTTCACGCATGTCGGTACGCATCGGTCGAAGAATGTCCGTCGCTACGCGCAGGGAGAGATCAACTTTCTGCTCAACATGGACGATGCCGGCCAGGTCGCCGGTTTCCGCAACGCGCACGGCCCGAGCGCCAACGCGATGGCGTTCAACGTCGAGGATGACGAGGCGGCGCTGAAGCTCGCCGTCGAACGCGGCGCGGTCGCGGTGACGGGCAGCAATGGCCCCGGCGAGCTCGACATCCCGGCGATCGAGGGGATCGGCGGCGCCAATCTCTATCTCGTCGACAAGAAAGACGATGTGTGGGGTACGGATTTTATCCCGACCGGCAAGGGCGTGGACGACAATTCGGTCGGGCTCGAGATACTCGACCACCTCACGCACAATTTGCGGCGCGGCCGGATGGATTATTGGGCGAATTATTACGAGCGGATCTTCAACTTCCGCCAGATCCGCTACTTCGACATCGAGGGTCAGGCGACTGGGCTGTTTTCGAAGGCGATGACCGCGCCCGACGACAAGATCAAGATTCCGCTGAACGAGAGTCAGGACGAGCATTCGCAGATCGAAGAGTTCATCAAGGACTATAAGGGCGAAGGCATTCAGCACATCGCGCTGACCACCGACGATATCTTCGCAACGGTTGATCGGTTGCGCGCCAACGGCATTATCTTCCAGGATTCGCCGGACACCTATTTCGACATGATCGACCAGCGCCTGCCGGGCCACGGCCACGACGTGGCGGAAATGCGCAAGCGCAAGATCCTGATCGACGGGGCGCCGGAGACGGGCGGCGGGTTGCTGCTGCAGATCTTCACCGCCAACATGGTCGGGCCGATCTTCTTCGAGATCATCCAGCGCAAGGGCAATGACGGCTTTGGCGAGGGGAATTTCAAGGCGCTGTTCGAGAGCATCGAACTCGACCAGATCCGCCGTGGCGTCGTGCCGGGGGTCGAGGCTTAACGAAGCCGTCGCCCCGGCGCAGGCCGGGGTCGCCGGGTGGATGGCGAGCGCGTGCCGAAAAACGCAGCGGCCCCGGCCTGCGCCGGGGCGACGAAATTTGAGGCGCAGATGACCGATTACATGACCGGCTTCGGCAATCACTTCGCGACCGAAGCCGTCGCGGGCGCCCTGCCAATCGGGCGAAATTCGCCGCAGAAGCCGGCGTTCGGACTTTATACCGAACAACTCAGCGGCACCGCATTCACCGCCCCGCGCCATGAAAACCGGCGGACGTGGATGTACCGCCTGCGCCCGAGCGCCGCGCATCCGGCCTTCGCCCGCTACGACGGCGCCAAGCGTTTTGCGCCCGGCCTGTCGAAGCAGCCGCTCGCCCCCAACCGCCTGCGCTGGCAGCCGCTGAGCGACGCGCCCGCGGCCGACTGGCTCGACAGCCTGACGACGATGGTCGTCGCCGGCGACGGCCCGCGCACCCAGGCGGGCGTCGCGATGCACGTCTATGCCGCCAGCAAGGACATGGAGAACCGCGTCTTCGCTTCGGCCGATGGCGAACTGCTGATCCTGCCCGAACAGGGCGGGCTCACGCTACTGACCGAACTCGGCCGGATCGACATCGCGCCCGGTCAGGTCGCGGTGATCCCGCGCGGCGTGCGGTTTCGCGTCACCCTGCCCGACGGCCCGGCGCGCGGTTACGTCGCCGAAAACCACGGCCAGCCCTTCCGCTTCCCCGATCTCGGCCCGATCGGCTCGAACGGCCTGGCCAACCCGCGCGATTTCGAGACGCCGGTTGCCTGGTTCGAGGATGTCGAGGGCGATTACGACCTGATCCAGAAGTTCGAGGGCGCGCTGTGGACAACCAACCTCGGCCGCTCACCCCTCGACGTGGTCGCGTGGCACGGCAACTACGCGCCGTATCGCTACGACCTGACACGCTTCAACACGATCGGCAGCATCAGTTTCGACCATCCCGATCCGTCGATCTTTACGGTGCTCACCTCGCCCAGCGACGTGCCCGGCACCGCCAATGCCGATTTCGTGATCTTCCCGCCGCGCTGGATGGTCGCCGAGGACACGTTCCGCCCGCCCTGGTTCCACCGCAACACGATGAGCGAGTGCATGGGGCTGCTCTACGGCGCGTACGACGCCAAGGCGGACGGCTTCCGCCCAGGTGCGATGTCGCTGCACAACCAGATGAGCGGCCACGGTCCCGACGTCGCCAGCTGGAAGGGCGCGAGCGAAGCCGAACTCAAACCGCACAAGATCAATGGCACGATGGCGTTCATGATCGAAAGCCGCTGGGTGTTCCACTGCACCGACTATGCGCTGGAGACGAGCGCGCTCGACGAGGATTATGACGAGGTGTGGTCGGGCTTTCCGAAGGCGCGGCTACCCTAGGTTTCGGGGACCACCTGCATCGTCCACCAGCACATGCCGCCGATCGCGACGGCAAGAGCGAGGACGACGAGCATCAGCGCGATGCTGCGCCGCCCCGTGAACAGCATCCACAGGCCGTAGAACATCGATCCGGCGCCGAACGCCGCGATCGTCGCGAACAGCATCAGGATCGTCCGCGCCTGTTCGGCGGTGCCGTTGAAAGTCGTGCCGCCGATTCGCGTTCCGGGATGCAGCATCGTCGGCGACAGCGCGTAGTAGAGCCACCCCATCATCCCGGCGAGGAACGCGCCGCACGCGAGCAGGAACCCGCCAGCGATCCGCACCCGACGTGGCGTCCGCATCCCGCCGCCGCAATTCGGGCATTTGGCCATCGTCCCCTCGACGCTCGTGCGGCATCGCGAGTTCAGGCATGTGCTCGTCGCCGGCATGATAATCCCCCTATTCGCCGGAGTGTAATACCGGCCGCACCACCAGCCGTCTGAAAAAAATTTCGCCGCCCTGTCGAATCCGTTCGTGCTTGCCCGTCTCCCGAGTACGATCGCAATCGCGCGGTCGGCGGGAGAAGCACGATGCAATACATGGTCCTGATCTACGAAGACGAAGCCGGCTATGGCGGCAAGGAAGACAGCCCCGAGCTCAAGGCGATCGTCGCCAAGCATTATGCGCTGGCGGGCGAGCTGGGCGACAAGCTGGTCGCCGGATCCGGCCTGATGTCGGTCACCACCGCGACGACCGTCCGCACCGCGCCCGACGGCAGCCAGACGATCCATGACGGCCCCTTCGCCGAAACGCGCGAGCAGCTCGGCGGCTTTTACTTGATCGAAGCGCAAGACCTCGACGAAGCGATAGCGTTCGCCAAACGCGTCCCGATCCGGCTCGGCGGATCGGTCGAGGTACGGCCGGCGATCATGGGCGGGTGATGCCGCTCGACCGGGCCGTCCGCACACATGGCGCGCGCGTCGTCGCCGCGCTGGCGGCCCGGTTTCGCGACTTGGATTTGGCGGAGGACGGGTTCGCCGAAGCCTGCGCGCGCGCCGTTGGGGCATGGGCGCAGGGCGAACCCGACAATCCGGCCGGATGGCTTTTCCGGGTCGCGGAGCGCGCCGCACTCGACATCTTGCGGCGGCGGGCAGTGCGCGACGGCGCCGCGCTGCCGCCGCTGGAGCCCGAGCCGACAGCGGAGGAATTGATGGCGGCGCGCCCCGATATTCCCGACGAACGGCTGCGGTTGATCTTCGTCTGCTGCCATCCGGCGATCCATCCGGAGGCGCGCGCAGCGCTTACGCTACGGCTGGTGTGCGGATTGTCGGCGCAGGAGATCGCCCGCGCTTTCCTGATCGCCGAGCCGGCGCTGCTGCAGCGCCTGACCCGCGCCAAACGCAAGATTGCCGCGGCGGGTGTCCCGTTCGAGATTCCCGGTCCGGACCACTGGGCCGAGCGGCTCGACGCGGTGCTGTCCACGATCGAGGTCGCCTATGCGCACGCGCATGCCGACGGCGCTGCGACCGGGCTACACGCAGGGTATGCGGCCGAGATGCGGGTCGTCACCGCAACGCTGGCTACAATGTTGCCAAAGGAGGCCGAAGTTCACGCACTGGCGGCGATGGTACGGTTCGCCGAGGCTCGCCGGCCCGCGCGCGTCGATGACATGGGCGCGATGGTGCCTCTGTCGGAACAGGACCCGGCGCTGTGGGACACCGCGCTAATTGCCGATGCCCAGCGATATCTGCGCACGGCGCTCGGCCGTCCGTTGACCGCCCGAACGTTGCAGGCCCTGATCCATGCGGAATGGTGCCTGCGGACGTCGCTGGACGATCCCGCGCCCTGGCCCGCGATCCTGATCCTCTACGACGCATTGCTGGCACATCGCGACGATCCGCTGACCCGGCTCAACCGGGCCGTCGCGTTAGCCGAGATGCGCGGCCCGGCGGCAGCGTTGGAAGACGTCGATGCGCTCAGCCATAGCGGCCTCGCGACCTACCTTCCCTACCATGCGGTCCGCGCCGATCTGCTCACACGATTGGGTCTCTACGACGCCGCGTGCGAGGCATACGACGCGGCGTTGGCACTCGGTCCCGGCGATGCTGAACGCAATTGGCTGGCGGCGAAGTTGGCGGAGGTCGGACGCTAGCCCGCCATCTCATCTCGCATCAACGCCGTGTCGGCGGACAGACAGGCTGCGGCGGCGCCAAGGGAATGAAAATCCGCTGGAACGTCGCTATGTCGCGCGGCGAAAACGACGCCTCCAGTTCACGACGGCGAACCTGGTATAGATCCTCGATCTCTTTGCGCGATGCCTGCAGGCGCCGATATTCGGGGCCCATTTCACGTTCGGGCATACAGCCTTTCATCGCCTGCATCCTGACGATAGCGTTGATCAGCGGCACCCACACATCGGTCGCAAACCGACGAACCTCTCGCTTCGCCCCAGGCGAAAGGTCGTCGTATGCCTCGCGATTGCCCGACAAAAACTGCTGCACCGTGGTTTGCGCCACCGCTGCGCCGGTCCACAGAACCAACGACAGCAATACCAACACCGCCTTGCACCGCCCAACCAACGAACCCGACCTCACTTCATCTGCCGCTTGGCCGACGCCGTCGTACTCTTGCCATAAGGCGGCATGATCCCGGCGAGTTTCGCGACGTTGATCTTCGGCTGGCGATACACCGCCTTGGCATGGCTGAACGTCTTGAACCCGTCATGCCCGTGATAAGCGCCCATCCCGGACGGACCGACGCCGCCGAACGGCAGTTCCTCGTTGGTGATGTGGAAGATCACGTCGTTCAGCGTCACGCCGCCCGAAATCGTGCGGTCTAGTACGCGGCGGCGTTCGGTGTCGTCGTTGCCGAAATAGTACAGCCCGAGCGGACGATCGCGGCGGTTGACCTCGGCGATCGCGGTGTCGACGCCACCGGAATAGCGGCGCACCGGCAGGATCGGACCGAAGATTTCCTCCTGCATCACCGTCATGTCGTCGGTCGCGTTGCGAACGATATGCAGCGGCATCTTGCGCGTGTTGCTCGCGCCGAAATCCTCGTTCGCCGGATTGACGGTCTCGATCGTCGCGCCCTTGGCCTTGGCATCCGCCAGCCAGTCCTGCAGGCGCTGATGGTGCCGGTCGTTGACGATCGAGGTGTAATCGGGGTTCGCCAACAGCGTCGGATACATGGTCGATACCGCGGCCTTCAGCCCATCGACCACCGCCTGCTCCTGATCGTCTGGCACCAGCATGTAATCAGGCGCGAGGCAGATTTGGCCGGCGTTCATCATCTTGCCGAGCGCGACGCGTTCGGTCGCCTGGCGGACGTTGGCCCCTTTCCCGACGATCACCGGTGACTTGCCACCGAGTTCGAGCGTCACGGGCGTCAGGTTGTCGGCCGCAGCGTGCAGGATGTGTTTCCCAATCCCCGTCGCACCGGTGAAGATCAGATGGTCGAACGGCAGTTCGGCAAAGGCCTTGCCGACCTCCGGCCCGCCCGAGAAGAATGCCAGCTCATCGGCGGCGAAGTATTGCGGGCAGACCTCCTCGAACAACGCCGCCGTCCGCGCGGTGAATTCGCTCGACTTGACCATCGCGCGATTGCCGGCCGCGAAGATATTGGCGATCGGCGCCATCACGAGTTGCACCGGAAAATTCCACGGTGCGATCACGCCGACCACGCCCTTCGGCTGGTACTCGATCCACCCCTTACCGCCGAGCAGACCCAGCGGAAACGTCACCGGGCGTCGCTCGGGGCGCATCCATCTGTCGAGATGCTTGATCGCGTGCTTCATCGGCGCGATCGACGCGGCGATGTCGGTGACCATCGACTGCTCGCGGCTACGATGGCCGAAATCCTCCGACAGCGCGTCGCAGAACGCATCTGCGTGGTCGCGGATCATCGCGGCGGCGCGCTTCAGGCGATCCTTGCGCGTCGCGGCGGACACCGGGAGCTCGGCCTGAAACGCGGCCCGCTGCGCGTCGAGGGTTGACCGCATGTCCATCATACGCACCCGATCAGGCCGCCGGCGGGGACGACAACGCTGTCTCGCCCGGGCCGGTCGATCCGCAGCGTCGCGTCGCCGATCCGCGCGCCGCCGGTCATGCCGGTTTCGGTCGCGATCGTCATCTCCAGCGTCGCGGTCACGTCGCCGCCGCGATATTCGGTGGTCTGCGAGAAGCCGTAGCCGCCGGTGCCGTTCTGCGTGGTCATCGCGAAATCCTGGACCTTGCCGTCGATCGTCAGGCGGATCGTCGCCGGATCGGCGACCGCCATCGCGATCATCGCCTGGCTTGGCCCGCGCGTCCAGAGATAAGCGGCACACCCTTTCGAGGGTAGATCCTGCTTCGGCACCACGCCGATCGGGAGGCCATCGACGCTGGCGACGATCGGCGCGGGCGCCGGCGGTTTCTTGTCCTTGGCGGCCGCGGGCAGCGCGAGGACGATCAGGGCGAGCGGAAGCATCTTCATAGGCCGGACGCTACCATGACCAGCCATACCGGGTAAGCCGCGATCGCCATCAACGCGCCGAACGGCACCCAATCGGTCGCCGCGACAGCTTGGCCGCGAAGTCGCGAGGCGAGCACCGCGGCCAGTCCGATGACGCAGGCGAGGAGGAGGACGAAGGGCAGCATGGCCCAGCCGACCCACAATCCGATCGCACCGAACAGCTTGGGATCGCCGCCGCCCAGTCCTTCGCGGCCCCGCACGCGGCGATAGGCGAAGGCAATCAACCAGAGCGATAAGAAGCCTGCCGCGCCTCCGATCACGCGATCCGGCCAAGCGGGCGGCGCCACCGACATCGATACGAGTCCCATCGCCGCCAAGGCGCCCGTGAGGCGGTCGGGTAGCCAGAACTCCGCGACGTCGAGCGCCGCCAGCGCCAGCAACAGCCAGCCGAGCACCGCGCCCGCAACGCCGATCGGCCCGGGAACCGCGATCCCGCTGATCACGCCGAGCGCCGCGCAACCAAGTTCGATTTGCCAATGCCGCGGATCGATCGTCACGCTGCAACTTTGACATCGGCCGCGTGACGCGAGTGCGCTGAAGAGCGGCACCAGCTCCCACGCCCGCAACGTACGCCCGCACCCATCGCACGCCGATCGCCCGCCGACGACCGACCTCTCCTGCGGCCAACGGATCACCAGGGTCGCAAGAAAACTCCCGACGATCGCGCCGAGCACGCCCAGCCCAGCGGGCCACACCCAGTCAGGCATCGGCCTTCTTGCGGATCAGATAGCGATACACGCCGAACAGGTTGATGCCGAACAACACAGCATTCTGCGTCCCCAACGCGCCGTCCTTTGCCAGCACCGCACCAGCGATCCAGCAGATCGAAGATCCGACGAAGATCACGAATCCCCACCCCGTCACCCGCCGGCCCGAATCGAGCGACACCATCAGCGCCGCGACGATACCGCTGATCGATGCCAGCCATTTGAGCGCAGTGGTAAGGGTTTCCATCAGGAACGGCCTAGCCCTCCCCACCTCCTTCGTCACCCCGGACTTGATCCGAGGTCCCGCTTCTTCGACCGACCGAAAAAGCGGGATGCCGGATCAAGTCCGGCATGACGGGCTGGGTTTGCGTCCAAAGGCGAGGCTCCCTACATCGCGCGCAACCACTCCGGAGCCTTGTCATGACCGCCGATCCGATCGTTATCCTCTCCTACGCTCGCACCCCGATGGGGAGCTTCCAAGGCTCGCTGACCGGCGCCTCCGCGACGCATCTCGGCGCGACGGCGGTCAAGGGCGCGGTCGAGCGCGCGGGCGTCGATCCGAAGACGATCGAGCGCATCTATATGGGCTGTGTGCTCCCCGCCGGGCTCGGCCAGGCGCCCGCGCGCCAGGCGGCGATCGGCGCTGGCCTCGGCGATCATGTCGAGGCGACCACGGTCAACAAGATGTGCGGATCGGGCATGCAGGCTGCGATCATGGGCGCCGAAGCGCTCGCCGCCGGGTCGGTCGATCTGCTCGTGATCGGCGGTATGGAGAGCATGACCAACGCGCCGTATCTGTCGATGCGCCACCGCGGCGGCGCGCGGATCGGACACGACGTCATGAAGGACCACATGTATCTCGACGGGCTCGAGGATGCGTACGAGCCCGGCAAGCTGATGGGCGCGTTCGCCGAGGATACCGCGCAGGAATATCAGTTCACGCGCCAGGCGCAGGACGATTACGCGATCGCCTCGCTGACCCGCGCGCAGGAAGCGCAGAAGTCGGGCGCGTTCGACCGCGAGATCGTCCCCGTCGACGTGGTCGGCCGCAAGGGCACCGACACGATCACGCTCGATGAACAGCCGACCAAGGGCGACCCTTCCAAAATCCCGACGCTGCGCCCTGCTTTTTCGAAGGACGGCACGATTACGGCCGCCAACGCCTCGTCGATCTCGGACGGCGCGGCGGCGCTGGTGCTGACGCGCCAGTCGGTCGCCGACAAGATGGGCAAAACGCCGGTAGCGCGGATCGTCGCGCATGCCGCGCACGCCCATGCGCCCGCGCTGTTCACCACCGCTCCGGTGAATGCGATGCAGAAGGCGCTCGACAAGGCCGGCTGGTCGGTCGGCGACGTCGATCTGTTCGAGGTCAACGAAGCGTTCGCCGTCGTCGCGATGATCGCGATGCACGACCTCGGCATTCCGCACGACAAGATCAACGTCCATGGCGGCGCGACGGCGCTCGGTCATCCGATCGGCGCGAGTGGCGCGCGGATCATGACGACGCTGATTTCGGCGCTCCAGACGCGGGGCCTCAAGCGCGGGCTGGCGTCGCTGTGCATCGGCGGCGGCGAAGCGACCGCGGTCGCGGTGGAATTGATCTAAAGGTCGAGCGCGAAATACCGGCTGAAACCCGTGTCGCTATAGCCTGCGAACGGGCCGGTCTCGACGAATCCGGCGGCGCGATAGAGCGCGTGCGCCGCTTCGAAGGGCGCCGTGCAGCCGGTCTCCAGGCTGAGCCGCCGATAGCCTCGCGCCTTGCCCTCACCAATCATGTGATCGAGCACCGCGCGCGCTACGCCGCGCCGCAAAGCTGACGGCGCGGTCCGCATCGATTTCAGCTCGCCATGCTGGTCGTCGAGGTGTTTCATCGCGCCCATGCCGAGCAAGGCGGCGTCATCCCACACCGTCCATACCGTCACATCCGCGTGCCTGAGACCGGAGCTATCAAGCGCGAACACGTGGCAGGCCGGAGAATGCGCATGCATCTCCCGCAAGTGATATTCGACCAGCATCTCTACTTCCGGCCGCGACAGGTCATCGCGTTCGATTCGCATCATTCGATCGTTTCAGTCGCGTCGACGCCCCAGATGTGGCTGATCTCGATGAACCCGCCGCGGCCCATCACGTCGAGATAGCACCACCCGTTGCCGCACTTACTGACGCGCCCGACAACCCCGGCTGCCGCGCGCCAATTGACCTTGCCGCCGTAACGCGGCGAGTCGCGCAGTTCGGCCACGTCGCCCATCACCATCGCGGTGCGCGTTTCGCTGACCAGATTGGCCTGCATCCAGCCCTGCGTCCCGCCAGGATCCTCGACCTTGCGCCACGCCGCCCCGGCGCCCTTTTCCTGGAAATTCTCGATCACCTTCACCGGCAACCCGGGTCGGACGTACTTCCAGCTGATCGGGTAGTTGCGTCCCGGCCCGGTGCGCATCCGCACCTCCTTGGCCTGGAGCGAGGCGAAGTAAGGCGGCTTCTTTTCAACCAGGGCCGCCACTGCCGGCAGCGCCAGCGCAACGCCCGCCATCATCATCACTGCCTTGGCGTAGCGCATGGCAAATCCCTCGTTGATCGATCGAGTCGCCTTCTATCGCGCCGAACTGTCCCACAGCAACGATTGACCTACGTCCAAACCAGCGCCAAGCCGTCGAACATGCCCAATTCGAGACGAAAACCACGGGTGATCGTGACGCGCGAATTGAGCGATGCGGTGATGGACCGCATGGCCGAGCTGTTCGACACGCAATTGAACCGCGACGACATCGCGATGTCGCGTGACGAGTTGATCGCGGCGGTGGCGGATGCCGACGTGCTCGTGCCGACCGTGACCGATGCGATCGACGAGGATCTGATCGAGGCGGCGGGCGACCGGCTGAAGCTGATCGCAAATTTCGGCAACGGCGTCGATCATATCGACCTGAAGGCGGCGCGAGCGCGCGGTATCTTGGTCACCAATACGCCGGGCGTGCTGACCGACGACACCGCGGACATGACGATGGCGTTGATCCTGTCGGTGCCGCGGCGATTGGCCGAGGGCGAGAAGCTGGCGCGGTCGGGCGAATGGCGCGGCTGGAGTCCCGGTGCGATGCTCGGTCACCGGATCGGCGGCAAGACGCTGGGGATCGTCGGGATGGGCCGGATCGGCCAGGCGGTCGCGGCACGGGCGCGGGCGTTCGGCCTGACGATCCACTATCACAACCGTCATCGCTTGCCGGACCCGCTTGAGGCAGAGTTGGGCGCGACGTGGCACGACGATCTCGACGAGATGTTGAGCGGATCGGACTTTGTGACGATCCACACCCCGCACACCGACCAGACCGAGCATGTGATCGATGCGCGGCGGTTGGCTCTGCTCAAGCCCGAAGCCTATCTGATTAACACCTCGCGCGGGACCGCGATCGACGAAGCGGCGCTGATCGATGCGCTGGAGGGCGGTCGTCTGGCCGGTGCGGGGCTCGACGTCTTCGAGCATGAGCCCGCGATCGACCCGCGCCTGCTCGCCCTGTCGAACGTCGTACTGCTGCCGCACATGGGGTCGGCGACCTATGAAGCGCGGATTGCAACCGGCGAGCGCGTGATTTCCAACATCCAACATTGGGCCGACGGCCACCGTCCGCCGGACCAGGTGCTCGAGGGCTGGCTCTAAGCCAACCCCGCCAGCCACTCGGTGATCATCGCGCGGCCTGCCGCGACGGCGGCTGGGCCTTTCGCATCGTGTGCGGCGCGCAGAGCGTCGGGCGTTTCGCCGACCTCGGCGATGTCGCCGGCGTCGTTGACCAGCCAATGTTCGAACCGCTCATCCTCGCCCATCTCGGCATGGAATTGCAGCGCCAGTACGTTGCGCCCCCGCGCGAACGCCTGCGCATAGAGCGGCGTGGTCGCGAGCAGATCGGCGCCATCGGGTACATCGAACCCATCGCCGTGCCAGTGGAGCATTTCGGTCGCGGCCAAATGGCGCAACGGACTCGCGCTGCCGGCCTCGGTCAGCGCCAGCGGTGCGAAGCCGATCTCCCGCGCCGGGCCTTTGCGGACCTGCGCACCTAACGCCGCCGCGATCAACTGGCCGCCCAGACACACGCCGAGGATCGGCCGGTCGGCGGCAAGGCGGCGTCGCAACACTGCAATCTCGTCGTTAAGCCAGGGATAGTGATCGATATCGTACACGCCCATCGGCCCGCCCATCACGACGACGAGATCGGGCGACAGGATATCGAGTTTCGCGCATCCGGCATGGTGCGCGGCGACGCGGTGGATGTCGTATCCGGCCGCCTCGATCGGCTCACGATACCCGGCGATGCCTTCGTGATCGACATGACGGATGACGAGCGCGCGTTTCATATCGCCCAGGCTAACGGCTCATGGTTGCCGAGCAATTAACCATGTCTTGGCCGCGCGATAGCGATGCTGCGGTCAATCGCCGGTCAGAATCCGATCGACCAATTGCTTCACCGTGGGCACGAAGCCGTTCGAATAGAACGGATCCTTCTTGAAATTGTAAGCGCCATGCCCGGCGAACATCAGATTCTCTTCGGTCGGTCCGCCATGCGCAATATCCTGCAGCGTCTTCTGGATGCAGAAACTGCGCGGGTCGGCCAGACGCCCGGTCGAATTGGTCTCGCTGTCCTTCCACGACGAGAAGGCGCACTGGCTCAGGCAGCCCATGCAATCGGCCTGATCCTTGCGGATGATGGCCTTTTCGTCGGGCGTCACGAACACCAGAGTATTGTCCGGCGTCTTGAGCGCGTCGGTGAAGCCCTGACCGAACCATTCGCGGGCGCGCAGCAAGTCGTTGCGCGTGACCCAGAAATTCTTGCCCTTCACGCCGACATCGAGCTGGAAGGTGTGATCGCCCGCCTCCTGCGCGGAAAACGCGATCTGGCGATCCGACCGCGCTTCGAGCGAGCGCAGAAACGGATTGCGCACCGCGCTGGAGTAGAAACCGGTCGGCGAGAAGCGGTGAAGCAACACTTCGCCGGGCTCGATATCCATCAACTTGGACTTCCAGCCCTCCGGAATCGGGCTTTCCTGCGTCAGCAGCGGGCGCGTACCGTATTGGAAGGCGATCGCGCCGAGTTCGGGATTGTCGATCCAGTCGTTCCAATCGCGCAGATACCAGACGCCGCCCGCCATCACGATCGGCACGTCGTCCGAAATACCGCCCTCGCGCATCGTCTCGCGCAGTTCCTTGACGCGGGGATAGGGATCCTGCGGCTTGAGCGGGTCTTCGGCGTTCGACAGGCCGTTATGCCCGCCGGCGAGCCAGGGGTCTTCATAGACCACCGCGGCGAGCCATTCCGCAGCCTTCGAATATGCGCGCTTCCACAGCGCGCGGAAGGCACGGCCAGAACTGACAATCGGTAGGTAGTTTACGTTGTAAGAGGCTGCGATCTCCGACAATTTATACGGCATCCCGGCGCCACACGTCACGCCCGCGACCAGCCCCTTCGTCCGCTCCAGCACGCCGTGCAGCACGCGCTGCGCGCCGCCCATCTCCCACAGCACGTTGATGTTGATCGCGCCCTTGCCGCCGGCGATGTCAAACGCACGCTTCACCTGCTGGACCGCGCCCTCGATCGCGTACTCGACGAGTTCCTCGTGCCGCTCGCGCCGAGTCAGCGCGCGGTAGATCTGGGGGATGATCTTGCCTTCGGGATCGTAGCTATCGGCGTTGACAGCGCTGACCGTACCGATGCCGCCCGCCGCGGCCCAGGCCCCCGCCGACGCGTGGTTGGTCGCGGCGACACCCTTGCCGCCCTCCACCAGCGGCCAGACTTCGCGGCCATTGTAGATGATAGGCTTCAAGCCCTTGAACACATCGGTCTCCTGGAACAACAACGCACCGCTATAGCGCTTGGATGCGCCCGTGCGAGTAAATACGAACTTAGGTTAAGCTACCTGTCCGACCCACCGCTTTCTCATACAGCGCGCGGTAGGCCGCAATCATTGTCTTTTCGTCATATTCGGCCACGGCCTTGGCGCGATTGGCCTTGCCGACCGCCGCGCGGCCCGCGGGATTGGCCGCCGCCGCCTGGATCACGTCGCGCAGGCCGACTTCGTTGCGATGCTCGTCGATCAGCGGCCAATTCTCGCGCGATACCATGTGCAGCATGTCACCCGCATTGGTCGCCGCGATCGGCAGGCCGGCGGCCATGCCCTCGACGATCGAGATCGGAAATTGCTCGCTGAGCGACGACAGCGACATGATGTCGAACAGCCCGACGTACCGATGCGGATCGGGCAGGAAGCCGGGCATGACGAGCTGGTCGGTCATCCCCATGTTCGCTGCAGTCCGCAGGATTTTTTCGCGCTCAGGCCCCTCGCCGACGATCACGAGACGAATCTTGCTGGGGCATCCAGCAACAGCACGTACGAGCGCGGGTAAATTCTTGACCTCGCGCAAGCCGGCCAGCGCACCGACCACGATCTCGCCCGGCTTGCGCTCGAAACCCGGTATCGCCCTGGAATCGGGCTGCCGCGCGTAGAGCGAAGTCTGGATCCCGTTTGAGATACGATGGAGGAGCGGTGGACCGATCTTCCATACTGTTTTCGCAAGATGTTCGAGGGTTACGGACGGCACGACCACGGCGTAGGCCGCGCCGAAGGCGAGGCGGCGATAGACCGTTCGCCGCGCCTTCAACCGCACCGCTTCGTCGGCGTTGAAGCCGTCTTCGTGGTGGATGATCGGCGGCGTTCCCTTCGGAAAGGCGCGCTTCGCCATCACCGCGTCGATCCCGCCCCAATTGTAGCTGAGCACCAGATCGAAGCGCCGCATGTACTTCGCGATCGCCTCGAAACGTGCCACCGACGGCCGGCCAGTCAGCGGCGGCGGGTTTTGCGCGATTTCGTAGGCAATCCCCTTGGCGATCGCGTCGCGCGCCGACAGCGCATCGGGCATGCCCGACACGATCGTATGCCGCGCAGCGGGTCCGAACGCGTTCATCAGCCGCACCGCACGCGCTTCCTTGCCGCCCAGATCGAACGACGAATGCATGTGCAGGATGTTGAGGGGTTGAGGCACGCTACGCCCCTACCCAGCTTTGCCGCCGCCGATCAAGCGACCGTCAGGCCTTGACCGGTTCCCGCGCGACACGATCGAGCAGCCGGTCGATCGCCGCGACCGCTTCGGGCTCGGTCAGCATCGGGGTATGGCCGACATCGGGCACCGTCACGAGTTCCGCATTGTCGAGCCGCGCGGCCATCTTTGTCGCCGTCGCGTCGCCCAGCACGTCCGACCGCGCGCCACGCACGATCAGCGTCGGCACCGCCTTCAGCGCATCGAACGCTGCCCACATATCCGGCCCGGCCTCGTTCCCCGGCACGCGAAACGGCTCGGCGATCTTCATGTCGTAATCGAGCACGATTCGGCCCGAACTGTTCAGGCGATAGAGCCGCTTGGCCATAGCGAGCCAGTCTTCGACATCGTAGTTCGGATAGACGTCGGCATTCCCCTCCTGCACTGCGCGCGCCGCGTGCATCCAAGTCGGCCAGACGTTGGACTTGCCGACATAGGTACGGATGCGCCCCAGCCCCGCCGCCTCGATCTCCGGCCCGACATCGTTGAGCACGACGCCGGCGAGTTTTTCCGGCGCAGCCGCCGCGAGCAGCATCGTCACGATCCCGCCGAGCGAGGTGCCGAACGCGACGTAGCGGTCGATCTCGAGCTCGGCCAGCAACGCCTCGACGTCCTTGACGTAGGTCGTCGGGACATAGGTCATCGGATCCTTGGCCGCGCCGCTGCCCCCACGGCCGCGGAAATTGACCGCGATGACCCGCCAGTCCCCCGCGAGCCGCGCCGCCACATCCTCGAAATCGCGTGCGTTTCGGGTCAGCCCGGCCAGACACAGGATCGGCGGGCGGTCTTCGCGTCCCGGATAGTCGCGATAGTGCAGCCGCACCTCGTCGTCGGACTCCCAGTAACGATTTTCATAAGCCGGCATGGTTGCGTCCTGTTGGGCGACGCCGCCATATTGCCGCATGCCTCCCTCGCCGCAAGCATATCGACCCGAAAACACGATCCTGGAGTTGGGCGACGCATTTTACGATCCGGTGACGGCGGCGGATTTCCCGCAGACGATCCTGCGGTTCCGCAACGATCGCGCGGCGGCGGAGGTCGGGCTCGATTCGCTGAGCGACGAGGCGTGGATCGCGCATTTCGGGCGGTTCCACCCGCTTCCCGGCACGCTGAAGCAGCCGCTCGCGCTGCGCTACCACGGCCATCAGTTCCGGGTGTACAATCCCGATATCGGCGACGGTCGCGGGTTTCTGTTCGCCCAAATGCGCGACGAGGCCGGCCGACTGATGGACCTCGGTACAAAAGGGTCGGGGCAAACGCCGTACAGCCGATTCGGCGACGGTCGGCTGACGCTGAAGGGCGGCATGCGCGAGATATTGGCGACGGAGATGCTCGAAGCACTCGGCGTGCGCACTTCGCGCAGCTTCTCGCTGATCGAAACCGGCGAAGCGCTCGACCGCAACGACGAGCCGTCGCCAACGCGATCCGCGGTGCTGGTGCGGCTGAGCTACAGCCATATCCGCATCGGGATGTTTCAGCGGCTCGCTTATTTCCGCGACGAGGAGAGCCTGCGCGCGCTCACGGCCTACGTCCTGCGCCACTTGTACGACGAGGAGCCGGGCGACGATGCGCCGGTCCGTCTGCTCGACCTCGTCGTTCAGCGCACCGCTCGGCTCGCGGCGAGCTACATGGCCGCCGGGTTCGTCCATGGCGTGCTCAATTCGGACAATATCAACGTGACGGGTGAGAGCTTCGACTACGGCCCATGGCGGTTCAATCCGACCTGGGACCCGGCCTTCACCGCCGCCTATTTCGACCATGCCGGACTCTACGCGTTCGGTCGCCAGCCCGAAGCGATCCATTGGGACGCGATGCAACTCGCGGTGTCGCTACGCCCGATCTGCGACGCCGAGCCGCTGATCGCTGTGCTCGACACGTTCGGTGACCATTACCAGCGTGCGGTCAGTGATGCGATCCTGTGGCGGCTGGGTCTGGTGCCGCGCGATCCCGAGACCGACCGCCACCTCGTCCAGACGATCGAGCCCGCCCTGCGCGGCACGGCGGCGCCGATCGACCGGTTCTTCTTCGACGCGTTCGGGCGCGCGTTGCCCGAATCATATGGCGACGAATGGGCCGATGCCCGCGCCGCCCTGCTTGCCTACACCCCTCGCGCGGATCGCGCGCACCCATATTGGGCAGGCGAACCCTGCTCGATGCTGATCGACGAAGTCGAAGCAATCTGGGCCGCCATCGCCGAACGCGACGATTGGGCGCCACTCCACGCCAAGGTCGCCGCGATCCGCGAGATGGGCGCGGCGCTAGCCGCCGCCCCGGCAACCCGCTAGGACGTGCAACGGATGCCCGCCGAACTCATCTCCCACGAACCAGCGACCGGGGCCGAGTTGTGGCGCGGCGCGGTCGGCGACGCCGACACCGAAGTCGCGATCGCGCGGGCCAGCTGGGCGGAATGGGCGGCCAAACCCGTCACGTTTCGCATCGAAACGCTGCGCCGCTACGCCAATGTCGTCCGCAAGCACGCGGAGGCCTTCGCCGACCTGATTGCGCGCGAAACCGGCAAGCCGCTGTGGGAAGCGAAGACCGAAGTCGAATCGGTCGTCGCCAAGGTCGATATTTCGGTATCGGCCTATTCCGAACGCACCGGCCAGCGGCGGATGGAATCCCCCATGGGCAGCCGCATGGCGCTGCGCCACAAACCGCACGGCGTGCTCGCGGTGCTCGGGCCGTATAACTTTCCCGCGCATCTGCCCAACGGCCACATCGTCCCGGCGCTGATCGCGGGCAATGCCGTGGTGTTCAAACCGTCGGAGAAGACCCCGGCTTCTGGCGCGTTCCTGATCGATTGCCTGCGCGAGGCCGGCGTGCCGGAAGGCTGCGCGCGCGTACTGATCGGCGGGCCGGCCGAAGGCAAGGCGCTGGCGTCGCATGCCGATATCGACGGGTTGCTGTTCACTGGCTCGGCACGCACCGGCATCGCGCTCAACCGCCAATTCGCCGAAAGCCCCGAAAAGATCCTCGCGCTCGAAATGGGCGGCAACAACCCGATCATCGTCTGGGACACGCCCGACCTCTACGCTGCAGCGATTATCGTCGTGCAATCGGCGTTCACCAGCGCCGGGCAGCGGTGCACCGCCGCGCGGCGGCTGATCGTCGACGATGCGCTGTACGAGCCGCTGATGGGCGAACTCGGCAAGATCGTCGATCGCCTGATCGTCGGTGCCCCGCACGACAATCCTGCGCCGTTCATGGGGCCGGTGATCGATAACGAAGCCGCCGACATGCTCGGCGAAAGCTTCCTCGACCTGGTGCTGCGCGGCGCGAAGCCGATCCGCCACCTCCAGCGCCCGCAACCCGATCTGCCGTTCCTGACGCCGGGCATTCTCGACGTCACCGCGCTCGACGATCGCCCCGACCTCGAACTGTTCGGTCCGATCCTGCAAGTCATCCGCGCCGATAATTTCGACGCCGCGATGATCGAGGCGAACAACACGCGCTACGGCCTGTCGGCCAGCCTGATCACCCAGACGCCCGATCTCTACAACCGCTTCTGGGCCAATGCCCGCGCCGGGATCGTCAACTGGAACAAGCCGACCAACGGCGCCAGTTCCGGCGCACCGTTCGGTGGGATCGGTTGGTCGGGCAATCACCGCCCCAGCGCGTACTACGCCGCCGATTATTGCGCCTATCCGGTCGTGTCGAACGAGGCCGATGCGGCACGGGCGTCGATCGGGATCGGGCTGCGCGAGTACGAACCCGAATGATGCTGGTCGCGCTGGCGGTCGCGTTCGCGCAGCCGATGCCGATCGCCCAATATCGCTGCAATGCGCCGACCTATGCGTCCTGGACGACAAAATTCGGCCCCAGGCCCGAAACGGTCGTTCCCGGCAGTCTGATTTATTCGGTCAAGCCCAAGCGTCGCGCCGACGCCATAGCGATGCTGACACGGAAATCCGCCGTCGCGCTCGATATAACCCAGGCGAAGGCGATGGCCGGTTTCTTGGCGACGGTCGAGAATCTCGGGCAACCTCCCGCGGTTTACACGCCGTTCGGACGCGATCCGAACGACCGTGTGGAGCGTAAACCCTATCTGGTGCGCGCCGTTTTTCCTGGAAAAGCGCCATCGATCGCCGTCGGATGGAACAAGGACACGCTGATCGTCTCGGCTGAAACGCTCGGCTGCCAGCCCTTCTTCAACGAACCCCTGATTATGTGGCTGGACCGAGAGCCGGCCGCCGTTGCGGTCAATGCAGGGGCGGCGCTCTAGTCCGTTTGCGACAAATGATTGCTGAAGCGCGCCGCGCGCCCACCCCTTGCAACCATCGAGAATTACCCTAGTTTAGTATCTGCGGACCGGGCCCCTCTGGCGAGGGCTGAACAAGCCCACGTGATGTCGGACCGCATCGAGGTGAACTCGGTGCAGGTTCGGTTGCCATATTTCCCGGCGCCCCAACTCCCCACCGAAGCAACCTCGATCGATAAACCATCGATGGAGTGGCTTGTATGTCCAATTTGATCGAGCGGCTGATCGCCGCCCACCAGCTCATCAACCGCGAGATCCGCCGCGAACTGGCGCGCATCGCGCCCGACGCGTTGCGCGTGCGCGACCTCAAAAAACGCCGCCTAGCGATCAAGGATCGCCTGTTCCGGCACATTCCCGACGCCGCCGAGATGCGACGCGTGGCGCGCCTCGCGCTCGGTCGTCGCCCGGCGATCGCCTGACCTTGGAGCCAGACACATGAATACCATTTCCCCCTTCTCGCGACTGACCCAGGCCAGCGAGGCGTTCGACACCGATCTGCGGGCGTACATGCTCGGCATCTACCGCAACATGGGGCTCGGCCTCGCGTTGACCGGCCTGGTCGCGCTCGCCGTCGCGGCGACGCCGCCGCTGTCGGCCTTGATCTTTGGCACGCCCCTCAAATGGGTCGCGATCTTCGCGCCGCTGGCGTTCGTGATGTTCTTCAGCTTCCGCATCGACCGGATGACGACCGCCGGCGCGCGCACCGCGTTCTTCGCGTTCGCGGCGGTGATGGGCGTGTCGATGGCCAGCATCTTCCTGGTCTATACCGGGACGAGCATCGCCAGTGCCTTCTTCACCGCGGCCGCGATGTTCGCGGGGCTGAGCCTGTGGGGCTACACCACCAAGCGCGACCTGACTGGGCTCGGCTCGTTCTTGATGGTCGGGCTAATCGCGGTGATCGGCGTGAGCCTGGTCAACCTCTTCCTCGGCTCGTCGATGCTGCAGATGCTGGTGTCGATTGTCGGCGTCGTCGTGTTCGCGGGCCTGACCGCCTGGGACACGCAGCGTCTCAAGAGCGAATTCGTCGAATATCGCGGACATCAGGCGCTCGACAAGATGGCGATCATGGGCGCGCTGTCGCTGTATCTGAACCTGATCAACATGTTCCAGCTGCTGCTTGGCCTGATGGGCCAGCGCGAGGAGTGACGATCCAAACGGTCTGTCGCAACGCCCCGGAACTCCGGGCGCGTTGCGGCATTCCACGGGTCGTGAAGACCATGAAAACCAAATTCGACGCCATCACCGCCCCGCCCCGTGCCGTCCGCCTTCATATCGAAGCCGGCAATTGTCTCGACATCGCGATCGGCAAGAAGGACCCGGCGTTCGCCGCCGACCTGATCGACGAAGCGATCCGCCTCGCCCGCCGCGCGCGCGAATTGACCGCGGCGGCGAACGACCCGGGAAAGTTTCGCTAGGCCACGCACAAGCATCCATCGGTTGCCGCCGGCGGCACGCGGGATCATTTCGCACCGCATCATGGCAAGCATTCTCGATCCGCAGGCGCGAGGGCGCGTCATCCTGGTCGGCGCCGGTCCCGGCGACCCCGGCCTGCTCACCATCCGTGCCGTTGACGCGCTGAAGAGCGCCGATGTCGTCGTCCATGACGGGCTGATCGATCCGCGTGTGCTCGACATCGCCCCGCCAGATGCGCATCGCATCTCGGTCGCCAAGTCGCGGTCGAAGCATACGGTGCCGCAGGAAGGCATCAACGCGCTGATCGTGGCGCACGTCCGCACCGGATCGATCGTCGTTCGACTGAAGGGCGGCGACCCTTTCATCTTCGGGCGCGGCGGCGAAGAGGTCGAGGCGGTACGCGCGGCAGGCTTACCGGTCGAGGTGATTCCCGGCGTATCGGCGGCGCTCGGCTGCGCGGCGGAGGCGATGCTGCCCCTGACCCATCGCGATCATTCGTCGGCGGTCAGCTTCGTCGCCGGTCAGTGCAAGGGGCTCGCCGATCAGGATTGGTCGGGTCTCGCCGGCAAAGGCCGCACCTTGGTCATCTATATGGGCGTCGCGACCGCGGCCGATATTGCGGACAAGTTGATGGCCGACGGCGTCGCGCCCGACATGCCGGTCGCCGTGCTCGAGCGCGGGACGCTCGACGGCAGCCGCGCGATCAAGTCGCTGCTCGCCGATCTCGGCCCGATGGTCGAGCGCGAAAAGGTCGCCAGCCCGGCGATCATCGTCGTCGGTGAGGTTGTCGAACTCAGCGACGCCGAGGACAAGCTCGCACGCTGGGCGAAGATGGCGGAGGCGGCGGCATGAAAATTCTGACCGGCAACGACCTCCCCACGGGCGATGTGATCTGGTGGACCGGCTCCGGCTGGTCGCGCCATGTCGAGGACGCCGTCGATGTCGGCGACAAGGGCGAAGCGATCCTACATGCCGAGGACGGCGCGTGCCGTGTCAACGGCGGCACGATCATCGACGCGACCGAGACGCCCAAGGGTCCGCGCCCCGCGCACATCAAGGACCGTATCCGCGCGCTCGGCCCGACGGTGCGGCCCGATTTGACGCTCAAACCGAGCGATCCCAACGCCGGCAATTGGGTGATCTGATGTACCGCTACGACAAATACGACCAGGCGATCGTCGATGCGCGCGTCGAGGAGTTTCGCGACCAGGCGCGCCGTCGCCTTGCCGGGCAGCTGACCGACGACCAGTTCAAGCCGCTACGGCTCAAGAACGGGCTCTACCTCCAGCTACACGCGTACATGCTGCGCGTGGCGATCCCGTACGGAACGCTCGACAGTCGCCAGATGCGGATGCTCGGGCACATCGCGCGTAAGTACGATCGCGGCTACGGCCATTTCACGACGCGGCAGAACCTGCAGTACAACTGGATCAAGCTGGAAGAAGCGGGCGACATCCTGGCCGACCTCGCCAGCGTCGAGATGCACGCGATCCAGACCAGCGGAGAGTCGATCCGCAACCTGTCGTCGGACCAATATGCTGGCGCCGCGGCGGACGAAGTATGCGATCCACGCCCTTGGGCTGAGCTGATCCGACAGGCGACAACGTTCCATCCCGAATTCAGCTACTTGCCGCGCAAGTTCAAGATCGCAGTGACGGCGGCCGACGAGGATCGCGCGGCGATCCGGCTGCACGATATCGGGCTGAAGCTGGTGAAGAACGACGCCGGCAAACTCGGTTTCGAAGTCTATATCGGTGGCGGCATGGGCCGCACGCCGTTCGTCGCGCCGTTGATCCGCCCGTTCCTCCCCGCCGACGATCTGTTCTCGTACATCGAGGCCGCGTTGCGCGTGTGGAACCGCAACGGGCGCCGCGACAATATCCACAAGCAACGGATCAAGATCCTGGTCCATGAACTCGGCCAGGAGGAATTTACCCGCCAGGTCGAGGCTGAGTGGCAGCATATTCTCGCTAATGGTTCGAACGTGCCGCGCGAGGAGTTCGACCGTATCGCCGCGTTCTTCGAACCGCCGCCGTTCGAAACAGGCCTGACCGACGAGATCGACCGCACCGATCCCGATTTCGCACTCTGGGTCGATCAGAACGTCAAGGCGCACAAGGCGCCGGGCTATGCGATCGTCAATATCAGCCTGAAGCCGGTCGGCGGTATCCCCGGTGACGCAACCGCCGGGCAAATCGAGCTGATAGCCGACCTCGGCGAGAAGTACAGCTTCGACGAACTGCGCGTCACCCACGCGCAGAACATCGTCCTGCCGCATGTCCGCAAGGCCGATCTCTATACGCTATGGCAAATACTCGACGAGAACGGTCTTGCGACCGCCAATCTCGACCTGATCAGCGACATCATCGCGTGTCCAGGGCTCGATTATTGCAGCTTGGCCAATGCGCGCTCGATCCCGGTCGCGCAGAAGATCGCGACGCGCTTCGCCGATCTCGGCCGCCAGCGCGAACTGGGCGAACTCAAGCTCAAGATTTCGGGCTGCATCAACGCGTGCGGCCACCATCATGCCGGGCATATCGGCATTTTGGGCGTCGATAAGAAAGGCACCGAAAACTACCAGCTGCTGCTCGGCGGTTCTGGCGCGGAGGATGCCAGCCTCGGCAAGATCACCGGCCCCGGTTTCAGCGAGGACGGCGTGGTCGATGCGGTCGAGCGTGTGACCGACAAATATCTCGCGGTGCGCGAGGAGGGCGAACGCTTCCTCGACACCTATCGCCGCGTCGGGTTCGAGCCGTTCAAGGAGGCGATCTATGGGTGACGCTCGCATCGCGGTCCCCGCCGATCTGCGTTTCCGCGACGACGAGCCGGCCGACGCGCCTGCCGTCACGCTCGACGCGTTCCTCGACCAGGCCAATTCATCGGCGGTTCGGCTCGAAGCCGGCGAGGACGCACGGCGTCTGCTTCCGCATCTCGAGCATATCGCGTTGATCGAAATCGATTTCCCGCGCTTCCGCGACGGCCGCGGCTATTCGTCGGCGCAGATCCTGCGCGAAGCGGGGTACGAGGGCGAGTTGCGTGCGACCGGCGACGTGCTGGTCGACCAGATCGACCATATGCGCCGTTGCGGCTTCGACGGGTTCGCACCCGACAAGCCGATTGATCTCGCGGTGCTGGAGGCCAGCCTGAACCGCTACGACTATCGCTACCAGACCGCCGCCGACCACACGGTTCCGGTGTGGAAATTGCGGCATGGCTAGTGCCGCGCGCAAGATCGACGTCATCGACACCACGCCGGCCTTTACCCAGGCCGACGCCGACCGCCTGAGCGCGCGGTTCGCGGGAGTCGATACGTTGACCATGCTCAAGGCGTTGTTCGCCGAGGGCATTCTCGGCAACACGGCGGTCGTGTCGTCGTTCGGCACAGAAAGCGCGGTGCTGCTCCACCTCGTCGCGCGCGCTAACTCCGCGACGCCGGTGGTGTTCGTCGACACGCTGCGGATGTTTCCCGAGACGCTGACCTATCGGGACACGCTGCTGGCAATATTCGGGCTGAGTGACAGCCGCACCATCACCCCTGACCCCGTTGTCCTTGCGGCCAAGGATGCCCAGCAATTGCGCTGGTCCTACGATCCCGACGGCTGCTGCGAAATCCGCAAGGTCGAGCCGCTCAAGCGCGCCAAGGCCGGGCTCGACAGCTGGATTTCAGGCCGCAAGGCATTCCAGTCGCAGACCCGTCAGAACATCGCGCGGTTCGAAGTCGAGGACGGGCGGCTGAAGGTCAACCCGCTCGGCGACTGGATGAAGGCCGATCTCGACGCCTATTTCGCCGAACACGATTTGCCCCGTCATCCGCTCGAGGCGGATGGCTACGCGTCGATCGGCTGCCAACCTTGCACGTCCAAAGTACAGCCCGGCGAAGACCCGCGCGCAGGTCGCTGGCGCGGTTGGGACAAGACCGAATGCGGCATCCACGTGCCGGAAAAACCGGGCGAAGAGCCGTTCTTCTAAGCACTATTCGTAGCTAGGGCTCGAATATTCGCCGGCATAGTCGCTGAACAACGTGTATTCCGGCTCGAATTTCAGGATCACCTTGCCCGTAGATCCATGGCGCTGCTTCGCGACGATGAGTTCTGCGAGGCCGTAGACGCGGTTCATTTCCTCGGCCCATTTGGAGTGGTCCTCGAACACCTTGGCATCGTCGCCTTCGACCGGGCGCTTGGGCTCCTTGGCCGCGACGTAATAGTCCTCGCGATAGACGAACAGCACGACGTCGGCGTCCTGCTCGATCGACCCCGATTCGCGAAGGTCGCTCAACTGCGGACGCTTGTCCTCGCGGCTTTCGACTTGACGGCTGAGCTGCGACAGCGCGAGCACCGGGACGTTCAGATCCTTGGCCAAGGTCTTGAGTCCGCGGCTGATCTCCGAAATCTCCTGCACGCGATTGTCGCTCGCGCGCGAACCGCTGCCGGCCAGCAACTGGAGATAATCGACCACGACCATGCCGATCCCGTCGGCGCCAAGTCGTCGCTGCAGCCGCCGCATGCGGGTGTGGAGCTGGCCGATCGTTAGGCCTGCGGTGTCGTCGATCACGAAGGGCAGGTTTTGTAGTTCGCCCGACGTGACCACCAGCCGATCCATCTCCGACTGGCTGATCTTGCCCATGCGCAGGTCCTGGCTCGAAATCCGCGACTGTTCGGCCAGCACGCGGGTCGCCAGCTGATCGGCCGACATTTCCAGGCTGAAGAACGCGACCTTGGCCCCGATCCGCTGCTTCGGATCGATGCCGTCCATATCGTCCTGCATGTATCGCTGCGCCGCGTTGAACGCGATGTTGGTGGCGAGCGAGGTCTTGCCCATGCCCGGGCGCCCAGCGAGGATGATCAGGTCGGAACGGTGGAAGCCGCCCATCTTGGCGTTGACCGAGGATAGTCCGGTGGTGACGCCCGACACGCCGCCGCCCGAATTGAGCGCGCGATCGGCCATCTGGATCGCTGCGGTGCTGGCCTGCGCGAAGGTCTTTATCGACGTTTCGCTGCCCCCATCGGCCGCGACCTTGAATAACTCCTCCTCGGCGGCCTCGATCTGACCGCGCGGATTGACCTCCTTCGAGGTGTCCATCGCCTTGTCGACCAGGTCGCGGCCGACCTGAATAAGCGTCCGCAGCATCGCGAGGTCGTAAATCTGCTGCGCGAACTGCCGCGCGCCGATCAATCCCGCGCCCGACCCGGTCAGCCGTGCCAGATAGCCCGGCCCGCCCAGTTCCTTCATCGCCGGATCGGCCTCGAACATCGGCCGCAACGTGACCGGCGTCGCGGTCATGTCGTGCTCACGCAAACTCTTGATCGCGGCGAAGATTCGGCCGTGCAGCGGTTCGAAGAAATGGTCCGCCGTCAGCTTGTCAGTATCGTCGGCAATGCGATTGTCGATCATCATCGCGCCCAGCAACGCCGCCTCCGCCTCCACGTTTTGGGGCAGTACGGGGGGTTCGGTCGTCGTCAGGGAATGAATCGCGGTCGCCATGATCCCGCTTCTACGCCCCTCGCCGATCCGCTCAACTGTGGATAATCCAATTGGATGGGGATAAGCGCCGAACCGTGGCCGACCATCGCATCAAGGAGATCAAGCTCGACGAGCGCACGATCATGTGGCGCAACGCCGATGTCGAGCAGGAACGCCGCATCGCGATCTACGACCTGATCGAAGACAACAGTTTCCAGCCGCAGCGCGATTATCCCGACGATTATGCCGGGCCGTATTTGCTCAACCTCGGGGTCGAAGAGGGGCGGCTGGTGCTCGATCTGTCGCGCGAGGACGGGTCGCAGCTGGAGACGCTGATCCTGTCGCTCGGCACGCTGCGGCGGCCGATCAAGGACTATTTCGCAATCTGCGACAGCTATTACGACGCGATCCGCCACGCGAGCCCCGCCCAGATCGAAACGGTCGATATGGCGCGGCGCGGCATCCACAACGACGCGGCCGAGCTTCTCAAGGAACGGCTGGGCGGAAAGATCGAGGTCGATTTCAACACTGCGCGACGGCTGTTCACGCTGATCTGCGTGCTCCACATCCGGGGCTGACGGGTGGCGCGGCGGGTCTGGTTGTGGGGCGGGCTGGTCGTCATAGCGGTCGCCTTCGCACTGGCGACGTATCTACTGGCGCAGAGCTGGCGGCCGACCGTCGCCAATTATCAGTTCCAGGGCATCGACGTATCGGCGGCGAACGGCGCGATCGACTGGAATGCGGTCAAGGCGGCAGGCGCGGATTTCGGCTATGTCGTCGCGACGAGCGGCAGCGATCGCGACGCACGGTTCGAGGAGAACTGGCACGCTGCCGCTGCCGCCGAATTGCGGCGTGGCGCGATTCACATCTGGTCGCTGTGCCGCCTTGCCGCCGACCAGGCCAACAACTTCAACACGACCGTGCCCAAGGCCGACGACGCACTGCCGCCGGCGCTCGCAATCGATTTCGGTACCGGCTGCGATACGCGGCCGGCGCGCGACGTAGTGATCGAGGAATTGCGCCTGTTCATCGTGATGGTCGAAGGCCGCAGCGAGCGGCCGGTGATCCTACTGGTCAGCCGCGCGTTCGAGGCGCAGTATCGCGTGACCGAAGCGCTCGATCGCCCGATCTGGAGCGCGCAGAATTTCTTCCCGCCCGATTATGCCGCACGGCCATGGCGGATGTGGCGCGCGAACGATATGCGTCGGATCGACGGCGTGAACGGCCCGATCAATTGGGATGTGGTGGCGAAATGAGTGAGGGCGAACAACTGATCGCGGCGGCGCGCGAGGCGGCAGCCAATGCCTATGCGCCCTATTCGGGCTTCTCGGTCGGCGCGGCGCTGCTGATGAGCGACGGGACGATCATGGGCGGTGCGAATTTCGAGAATGCGAGCTACGGCCTATCGCTCTGCGCCGAGACCGTCGCGACGGCGACCGCAAGCGCGGCGGGGAGGCTTGCCGACATCGTCGCGGTCGGAATCGTCGGCGGCATGACGGGCAAGGACGGCATCGAGCCCATCCTTCCCTGCGGCAGGTGCCGCCAGGTGCTCAACGAGGCGGCGCAGCGCGGCAAGCGCGATCTTGCCGTCTATTGTTCGGGGCTTACCGGCGGACCGACCGAGCAATATCGGCTGAGCGATCTCCTTCCCTACGCCTTCGGGCCTGCCAATCTCGGCTTAGCGTAGCGTCCGCGTAACCTTACCGGCGGCGTCGCGCAGTTCGACGCTAGGCTCGCCGTCCTTCCCGACACCCAGCGTCAGCCGCGGCCGTCCCTGCGGATCGCTCAAGACGAGTGCCACCGTGCCGTCTTCGGTCCGGCCCAGCCATGCGCGGCGGGCATTGCCGAACCCGGCCTTTGCGGTCAGCGCGTCGCGCTCCGGTCCGGGTTTCATCGCGCGCCAACGATCCATCGCGTCGAAATCGAGCGGGGTGTCGGGGCGATCGTTGACGACCATGCCGACACGGCGGTCCGCGCCGTCCTCCGTACTAACGAGTTGCAACGTCTGATCCTGACGCCAGCGATCGAAGGTCAGGCTGCCGCCATTGGTCGGCTTGCCGTTCTTCAGTCCGCCGTCGAACACCAGCCCGCCATTCTCGTCACCCTGATCGTTGTAGAAGATCATCCCGGCGTCGGTGCGGTTGGGATTGGGATATTCCCTGCCGCCATAGATCAGGCCGGGGATGCGCGCGTGATTGGAAATCGCTAGACGTAGCGTGCCGTCGGGTTCGCGCACGTTGATCCGCTGGACGTCGATCGTATCGAACCTCGCCGTAGCGGGTGCGACGCCACCCAGCGCCAGCCATATCGTCGCCAGCGTCATCACTGCGGCATAGCCACCCATCGCCCGCGCCCCGTCGATCCGCATGCTCATTCTCCCGATCCATCCACAGCCGCATCAACGCGGGTCTTGCTCCGTCGATGCATTCCCGCGAAAGCTTGGACGCAACAGGGAGTGGTGAATGTCGATCTTGTCCGACCGCTGGATCCGCGAGCAGGCGCTTGAGCGCGGCATGATCGAGCCGTTCGTCGAGGCGCAGCGGCGCGAAGGGTGCATCAGTTACGGGTTGTCGTCCTACGGTTACGACGCGCGCGTGGCCGACGAATTCAAGATATTCACCAACATCGACAGCGCGGTGGTGGACCCGAAGGATTTTTCCTCGACCAGCTTCGTCGACCGCAAGACCGATTGCTGCATCATCCCGCCCAACAGCTTCGCGCTGGCGCGGACAGTCGAATATTTCCGCGTACCCCGCGACGTGCTGGTGATCTGCCTCGGCAAATCGACCTATGCGCGGTGCGGGATCATCGTGAACGTGACGCCGCTCGAGCCCGAGTGGGAGGGGCATGTCACGCTGGAATTCTCGAACACGACCCCGCTCCCGGCGAAAATCTACGCCAACGAAGGCGCGTGCCAGTTCCTGTTCCTCCAAGGGAACGAACCGTGCGAGACGAGCTATGCCGACCGCGCCGGCAAATATATGGGCCAGCGGGGAGTCACGCTGCCGCGTTTGTAGGATCGGATCGGAAGATTAGCGCTCGTTGATCCGCGTCTCGCAGACCTGATCGCGGCCAGCCTTGCGACGGTGAAGCCTGGCAACGCGAATTCGCCTCAGCGCCACACATCGTTTCAACCAACGAAAAAGGGCGACCGCTCGCGCGGCCGCCCTCTCTATCCGACGAGGAAGCGTCAGAATTCGTTGGCGTAATATTCGTTGCCGATGAAGCCAAGCTTGGTGATGCCCGACCGTTTGATCACGGCAAGCACCTTATCGACCTTCTCGTACCGCGCGTCGGGCGACGGCTGGAAGTGAAGCTCGGGCTCGGGGACGATCTGCTTGGTCGCTTCGAGGTACTGCGCAAGTTGATCTTCATTGGCGATTTCCGCGCCGTTCCAGGTCATCCGATCATCGGCGTAGATGATGATCTTGTTCTTCTGCGGTTCGACCGGCGGCGGTGCCGACTTGGACTGGACCGGCAGGTCGACCTTCACCGCGTGTGTCTGGGCTGGAATGCTCATGATGAACAGGATGAGGAGCACCAACAGGACGTCGATCATCGGCGTCATGTTCAGATCCATCATCGGCTGGCCATCATCCCTGCCGCCACTCATTGCCATGATTCAAAACTCCGTAATGTCGCGGGGGCGGTCAGGAAGCCGACTGGCTCTTGGGCGGCGGCTGCGAAATGAAGCCGACCTTGATGAAGCCCGCGCTCTGCATCGTGTAGATCGCACCGCCGACGCACTTGTAAGGCACGTTGACGTCGCCGCGAATGTGCACCTCGGGAATCTGCTCGGGGTCGATCGGCCCGGCCGCCTGCAGCCGTTCGATATCGGCCTTCATCTTCTTGCTGGCCCGGTCGAACAGCTCCTGGTGGCCCATCCGAGTCATGCCCCAATAGACCGCGCAGGCGCCCTTGTCGTCCTCGACGATCGAGAGCGAGACGTTCTCCGGCTTGGTCGTTGTCGGATCGTACTTCACGTCGGGCAGCTTCAGCTTAATGTTCTGCACGATAACGGGAACAGCGATGAGGAAGATGATGAGCATCACCAACATCACGTCCACCAACGGCGTGGTGTTAATGTCCGACATCGGAGTGTCGTCGGAGCCACCTCCGGAACTGAACGCCATTTAGCTTTCCTATCCTTAATTCATGTCCCCCCGCCATATCGGCGAGGGGTGTGGGCGGGAGGAGAAACCCCTCCCGCCGATCATCACGAACCCGGCTTGACGGGCACGCCGCCGGTCTGGCCGGCAGTGGTGGTCGCCGGCTTCGCCGCCGTGGTGGCCGGAGCGGCCGCCTTGGCGCGCGCCGCCGTGGTCGGACGCACCGCGCCGTTCGAAGCGAGGTAACCGAGCACGTCGTTCGAGAAGGCGTTGAGGTCTTCGGCGATCGACTTGTTGCGGCGCTGCAGCCAGTTGTAGGCAAGCACCGCGGGGACGGCGACGACCAGACCAAACGCGGTCATGATCAGCGCCTCGCCGACCGGGCCGGCGACCTTGTCGATCGACGCCTGGCCTTCCGACGCGATCTTGATCAGCGCGCGGTAAATACCGATAACCGTACCGAACAGACCGATGAACGGCGCGGTCGCGCCGACGGTCGCGAGGAAGGCGAGACCGCCGCCCAGCTGCGAATTGATCGTGTCTTCCGAACGACGCAGCGAACCGTGCAGCCAGTCGTGCGCTTCGACCGGATCGGTCAGGCGGCTATGCTGTTCCTGCGCCGAGAGGCCGTCGTCGACGAGCTGCTTGTAGGCGGTGTTCTTCTCGAGCTTCGCGGCACCTTCGCGCAGCGAGTTCGAATTCCAGAAGCCGGCGCGGACGCGCTTCGCCTGGTTCATGATCTTCTGCTGTTCGAACAGCTTGGTGAACATGATGTAGAGCGAGAAGAACAGCATGATCGTCAGCGTGCCGGCCACGATGTACGAAATCGGCGCACCCTGCTGAAGGGCGTTGAACAGACCGAACTGTTCGGCGGCGCCTCCCGCGGCGCCTGCATTAAGGATGGAGATGCTCATTCGATGCTTCCTCTTTAGATCGTCTTCAATTCAGTAATGTGCCGGACGCGGATGGCCCGCGCCCGGCGATGGCTCACTCGTCTTTCAGTTCCCAACGAATGCCGGGAATCGGGTAGGTCGATTCGATCGGATTGCCAGCGGCGTCCTTCGCCGGGTCAAACCGTCCGTTACGCAGAGCGAGCCGGCAGGTCGTATCGTCGAGATCGGAGTTTCCGCTCGATGCCGTCACCTGACAGTTCGTCACGCGCCCGTTCGTACCGATGACGATACGGATCGACACACGACCCTGCGCACCGGCGCGCTTGGCAGCCGCCGGATACGAATCCTGCGGGAACCAATTACCGATCGATCCCTTTGGCTTCACCGGCGTCGCGACGCGCGGCGGAGCCGGCGGCGCGGGCGGCTGCGGCGGTGCCGGCGGCTGCGGCGGCGCCAACGTCGGCGGCTGCGGCGGCTGCGGCGGGAACGTCACCGGCGCGGGGACCGGCGTGTTGAACACCGGCGGCGCGGTGGGCGGCGGCGGCAGATTCGGCTGGTCGGGCGGCGGCGGCGGCGGCTTGTCAGGCGGCGGCGGCGGCGGCGGCGGCGCAACGTCGAATGTATTCAGTTTTTCCGTAACCTTCTTGGCGATGCTCGACGCCAGGCCGGTCACGAACGCGTAGCCGAACAACGCAACGATCAGCGAACAGACGATGATCGCTGTGATGCGGCTGCCGGTAGTATCACGATCAGCATATGCCATTCAGAAACCCAACTCCCTCATCCCGACCCACGATGTGCGGCCGTTAACGATAAATGCGGCGCACCCGTCGGCTAGCGCCGGATCGGGCAGAACGCGAGTCCTATCGCCACGTACGGAACGACGCAAACGCTTTGTCGGACGCAACAAACGAACAAACGCATTGACGAATAATTATTTCTGTTTCGAGACGATCTCTTCGCCTAACCCTTTCGGCATGTCGAGTGTTCCCGTGATGCGAATCTTTGCGCTGCTCGCCCTGGCGACGGGGCTGTCCGATATGGCCGTTGCGGCCCCTGCCACCACAGCCGTGCCGCCGCCCGTGTATCGCTATGCGAACCTTGCCGATCTCGCGATCGGGGCGCCGATGGTGATCGACGGAACCGTTCGCGACGTAGTAAAAATCAAGGGACCGGAGGCAGGAAACGTCCCGGCCGGCTACGTCCGGTTGTATGTGACGGTCGATGTCGTCGCCTTGATCCGCGGCCCTGGCGCCGTACCGCCTAGAATTGGCTATCTCTATGATGCCAAGCTGGATTTGCGCGGCAGCCCGCCCAAATTGAAGAAGCAGCGCGTCCTGCTGTTCGCCCGACCGGTGGCCAGTGCCGCGGATCAGGTCCAACTGATTTCCAGCAACGCGCAATTGATCTGGAGCCCCGCGACCGAAGCGACGACGCGCCGAATCGCGAGCGACTTCACCGCCGCCGATTCGCCGCCCGCGATCACGGGAATCGCCAATGCTTTCCACGCGGCGGGGACGCTGCCCGGCGAGGGCGAAACCCAGATTTTCCTCAAGACCAACGGTCATCCGATCTCGCTGTCGATCATGCGCAAGCAGGACCAACCGCCCACCTGGACGGTGTCGCTCAGCGAAGTGGTCGATGATGCCCTGCCCCCGCCGCAGCGCGACACTTTTCTGTGGTACCGCCTGGCTTGCGGCCTGCCCGCCGAATTGCCCGCCGACGTCCTGGCCGGTCTCGATTCGGGTGATGCGGCAGCGGTGCGTGACGATTATCGGTTTGTGCAGAACGGCTTGGGCGCCTGCCGCGGCTAGCGGCGGTTGCGCACCAAGGTGATGCCGATCGATTCGCCGGCTTCGGCGATCGCCAGCTTGATGATCTCCACCTCGACCCGCGCGACTCGCTTGTCCTGCAGGAACAACGTTTCGCAGATGTGCTCGGCGACTGCCTCGACCAGCTTGAAATGCACGCCGGCCGGTAGCGCGGTCGTCGCGGCGTGCTTCAGATCGAGATAGTTCTTCGATTCGGTCAGCGGCGAATCGGGGCCGAATCGGCCCGGCAGGTCGAGATCGACCGTCACCGACATCTTGAGCGGCTGGGGCAGATGCGTTTCTTCGGAATATATTCCGGTCAGCACCATCACTTCGAGGTCGCGGACATGGAGTTGCAGGCGGTCGGTCATCGCCCGCGCCCCTGCCCGTCCCGCTGCTCGCGATCAAGCCTTCTCCTTGCGTTCAGGCGTCATGGCGTTAAACGCGCCCGCCCCGGGTATCCCGCCTGGACAGAGGAGACCGAAGTGCTGGAGTTCGTGCCGATCGCAACCGTCGATCCCGCCGCCGTCGAGGCGTTGCTGGACCGCGCGTTCGGGCGAGACCGGCATTCGAAGACGGCGTATCGCCTTCGCGAAGGGGTGGCGCCGGTCGCGGAACTGAGCTTCGCTGCGATCGAGAACGGCGCATTGATCGGGACGATCCAGTGCTGGCCGGTGCAGATCATTGGCGATTACGGCGCCACCCATGCTCTCGTTCTGGTCGGTCCGGTCGCCGTCGAGCCATCGCGGCAGGGTGGCGGGCTGGGCAAGGAGTTGATGCACCAGGCGTTGGACGCCGCGGTCGAACTCGATCTCGACAGCGCAATGATGCTGGTCGGCGACCCGGACTATTATAGCCGCTTCTGGGGTTTCAGCGCTGACGCGACGGGCGGCTGGCGCTTGCCGGGCCCGGTCGAACGCCATCGTCTGCTCGCGCGCGGCCGCGATGTTCCTGCGATCGCCGGGACGGTCGGTCCACGCGTCGCGGTTGCGGCGTAACGCCCGCTAGCCTAGCGGTTCGGCATGCCGATGGAGCCGCCGCCCGATCTCGCCAGCCTGTCGCTCGCCGATATCGCGCGGTTGGCGAGCGAGAAGCGCTTGCCGCCGGTCGATAAATGGCACCCGACACATTGCGGCGACAGCGACATGCGGATCGCGCGCGACGGCACGTGGTTCCACATGGGCTCGCCGATCGGCCGGCAGGAAATGGTGCGGCTGTTCTCGACCATCCTGCGCCGCGAGCCCGACGGCGGTTACGTGCTGGTGACGCCGGTCGAAAAGCTCGACATCGCGGTGGAGGACGCGCCGTTCGTCGCGGTCGAGATGAAGACGGAAGGCGATGGTAGCGACGCCAAGCTGGCGTTTCGGCTCAATACCGGCGATCTCGTTACCGCCGGCGCGGATCATCCGTTGCGGTTCGTCCAGGCCGACGACGGCCCCCGCCCCTATCTCCATGTGCGGGGCGGACTTGAGGCGCTGGTCGTGCGGAGCGTCTATTACGACATCGCCGAACGAGCCTTGTCCGGCGACGACGATCCCGCCGGCGTGTGGAGCGACGGCGCGTTCTTTCCGCTGGAACCGGCGGTATGACGCTGGCGGAGCGGCTGCGCGCCGCACTGATGGCGGACGATCATGCGCCGGTCCTGTTGCCGGGCGACAACGCCGAAACGTTCAGCCACGGAGCGGCGCCGGCGGCGGTGCTCGTCGCGATCACCGACCGGCCTGAGCCAGGGGTCATCCTGACGCAGCGCACCGACACGATGCGCCGCCATGCCGGGCAGGTCGCCTTCCCCGGCGGACGGATCGATCCCGAAGACGCGGACGCCACCGCCGCGGCGCTGCGCGAAGCCGAGGAAGAAATCGCCCTGCCCCGCGACGCGGTCGAAGTGGTCGGAGCGGCCGACCTGTATCTCACCGTCACCGGCTATGCGGTGACGCCCGTGATCGGCGTGATCGCGCCAGACCTGGACTATCACCCCAACGAGGCCGAGGTCGCCGACGTGTTCGAGGTCCCGTTATCCTTCGTGCTCGATCCCGCGAATCAGGTCCAGGCGAGCGCCGAGTGGCAGGGCCGCACGCGCACCTATTACGAGATCAACTGGCGCGACCGCCGCATCTGGGGTGCGACGGCGGCGATGATGGTCAATCTGTCGCGGCGGCTGCGATGGGTGGCGTGATCCTGCCCGCCGCCGCGTGGCGCGACCATCCCGGTTTGAAGCGCGTGGTCGATGCGCTCGGGCCGGGCAATGCGCGGATCGTCGGCGGGGCCGTACGGGACACGCTGCTCGGAATCGACACCGCCGATATCGATCTGGCGACGACGCACGCGCCGGATGCGGTCGTCGATCTGCTCGAGGCCGCGAGGATCAAGGCCGTCCCCACCGGCATTAAGCACGGGACGATCACGGCCGTCGCCAGCGACGCGGTGTACGAAGTCACGACGCTTCGCCGCGATCTCGAAACCGACGGGCGGCACGCGACCGTGGCCTTCACCGACGACTGGCGCGAAGACGCCGCGCGTCGCGATTTCACGATCAATGCACTGTACGCCGATCCGGTAAGCGGCGACGTGTTCGACTATTTCGACGGCATCGCCGACCTGGAAGCACGGCGCGTGCGCTTCATCGGCGATCCGCTGACTCGAATCGCGGAGGACCACCTCCGCATCCTGCGCTTCTTCCGCTTCCTCGCGCGGTTTGGCGACGAACCCGATCCGGATGGACTGAAAGCCTGCACCGATCGCGCCAACGACCTGATGGCCTTGTCGCGTGAGCGAATCGCCAACGAACTGCTCCGCCTGCTCGTCGCGCCGCGCGCGCCCGAGGTCGTTGCCCTGATGCTGGAGCGCGGAATTTTCGCGCCGGTCCTGCCTGAAATCGGCAATCTGGATCGCTTTGTCAGAACGGTGCGCCGCGAAGAACGTACGCAAAGACTGTATAATGCCTTGCTGCGGTTGGTGTCGTTGGTGCCGACGAACACGGTCGAATCCGTCGGGGCGCGGCTCAAGTTGTCGAATGCCGATCGCAAGCGCATGCTGACCGCCGCCGAGCCGCTAAAAACAGCGAACGCGAAGGAACTGCGCTACCGCCTTGGCGCTGTCGGAGCGCACGACCAGATCCTGCTAGCCGATCTTACGGAGGGTGCAGTCGATCGCATGCTGGCGGAGATAGATGCCTGGACCGTCCCGACCTTTCCGATGTCGGGCGGCCAATTGGTCGCCAAGGGCCTGACCGCCGGCCCTGACGTCGCGCGCACGCTGCACAAGATCGAAGACCGCTGGATCGCCGAAGGTTTTCCCGATGCCGATCGCGTCGCGGCGATCGCCGACGATGAAGTCGCTCAGCTGTTGGCCGACATCAGGAAGTCGTAGGCGGCGTCGGCTTCGAGCGGCTTGGCGTAGACGTACCCCTGACCGAACGTGCAGCCCAGCGCGGTCAGCGTCTGCGAGAGTTCGTTGGTCTCGATGCCCTCCGCGGTCGTATCCAGCCCCAGCGCCTGCGCCAGGCTCAGGATCGCGCGAACGATCGCTATCTTGTCGCGGTCGGCGAGCATGCCGGTGACGAAGCTGCGATCGATCTTGAGCACGTCGATGGGCAGTTTCTGCAGATAGGCCAGGTTCGAATAGCCGGTCCCGAAATCGTCCATCGCCAGCGTCGTGCCGAGTTGTTTCAGGGCGTGCATCGTGTCGGCGACGCGCTGCGGATCGGCGACCAGCGCGCTTTCGGTGAGTTCGAGCGTGAAGCGGCTTCCGGCCAATCGATGCGCCATCAGCGCGCTTTCGACCGCCGGCGCGATGTCGTCGCGATGCAACTGGATCGCCGACAGATTGACCGCGAACTTGACGCCGCAGCCGCCACCGGCGCGAACGTCCCATGCCCGCAACGTCTTCGCCGCTTCGTCGAGCGCCCAGCGGCCGAGCGGCACGATAAGGCCTGATTCCTCTGCGACAGGAATGAAGTCGTTCGGTGAGTGCTCGTGACCGCTTTCGCTGGTCCAGCGCGCCAGCGATTCGAACGCAACGACCCGACCCGAAGCGAGATCGCAGATCGGTTGATAGGTCAGCCGCAGCGCGCCTTGCTCGATCGCGCGGCGCAGTTCGGTCTCGATCCCGAACGCGGCGCGGGCGGCGTCCAGCGCGCGCATCTGATAATGTTCGGCGTGGCCCGACGTCTTCGACCGCTTCACCGCGAACTGGGCGTGACGGATCAAATCCTCGGCGTCGTCGATCTCGTCGCTGCCGAACGCGACGCCGATCGAGCATGCGACGCGGATTTCGAAGTCCGACATCCGGAACGGCGTAGCGAGCGCCGCCTCGATCCGGCTGGCGACATGATCGGCCTCCGCCGCATCGGCTTCGAGGGTCAGCAGGATACCGAATTCGTCACCGCCCGTCCGGGCCAGCGCATCGACCGCCCGCAACGCGCCCTTCAACCGGCGCGCGACGGTGATCAGCAGCTCGTCGCCGGCCATCGACCCCATGCACGCGTTAACGCGGCTGAACCGATCGAGATCGACGATCAGCACGGCGTAACGCGCAGCACCGTCGCCGGCGGCGATGCGCTCTTCCAGCAATTCGCTGAACGCGGCGCGGTTGGGCAACCCGGTAAGGCTGTCGGTCATCATCTCGCGGCGCAAGTTGCGCTCGGTGCGTAACTCGCCGGTATGATCGGTCAGCGTGACGAAACAGTGGCTCGATTTGGATGTACGGCGCGCGAGCATGACGCGGAAGTGGCGGCAATCGACGGCGCTGCCGAACTCCCAGGAAAACTCTTCGCGGTCGCGATCGCTGGTCAGGAACTGAGCCAGGCGATCTCCGAGGTGCTGGATCAGGGGTGCTTCCCCCTCGGCATTGCCCAGCCCGGCCTGGCGAAATGCGCCGTTCGCTGCGGTAATCTCGACGCCCCCGTCGCCGGGGCCGACCAGCGCCAATGCCACCGGTATCAATTCGATCGATGCCGCGATCCCGGGAATTTGGCTCGGCAACAGCGCGCCTTCCACCGGCTCGGCGGAAACACGTGGGATGGTCTTCACACGGGAGAATCCGAGCGGCATTCCCCGCTGACTAGCTTCGATTAGTTAAAGCCGCCTGAAGCTTGTCACGAAATCAGCCACTTAAAACCTGTTGTCGCGCGGGAATCCGGTGGGCGGCATGCGGCCTGCGGCGCCGCGCGCGGTCCGCCATGGCTGCAGATCGGTTTCGGTCCGCGTCCGTCCGCTCTCGCCGCCCATCGCCCAGCTCAGGCCGTCCGCGAACTTGAACGTGATCGCATCGGCCAGTCCGCCATCGCGATAGCGCTGCAACTGCACCCCCTGCCCTTTTGCAAGTTCGGCGACTTCCGCGAGCGGGAACACCAGCATCTTGCGGTTGTCGCCGATCGCCGCGACGTAATCGTCCTCGACGCCGATCGGCTTGACCAGTTTGAGCTTCGCGCCGGGCCGCGGGTTGACGACCGCCTTGCCCTTGCGGGTCTCGGCGATCGCGTCCGCGGCCTTGAGGACGAATCCGCGCCCATCGCTCGCCGCGACCAGCAACCGCTCGGCTTCGCTCGCGCGGAACAGAGCCGTGATCGGCACCTCACCGTCGAGGTCGATCATCAGCCGCACCGGCTCGCCGAACCCGCGCCCGCCGGGAAGCTTGTCGGCGGCGAGCGTGTAGAATCGCCCGGTCTCCGCCGCAAGCAGCAGCTTGTCGGTAGTCTGCGCATGGAAGGCAAAACGCGGACCATCGCCTTCCTTAAACTTCATCGCGTCGGCGCTGGCGAGTTCGACATGGCCCTTCATCGCGCGGATCCAGCCGCGCTGCGACAGGATGACGGTGATCGGCTCACGCTCGATCATCGCCTCTAGCGGGATGTCGCGCGCCGGCGCCGCTTCCTCGATCATCGTGCGGCGACGGCCGAGCGCCGTTTCCGGGCCGTAGCGATCGCGGATCTTGCCGAGGTCGCGCTTCAACCGCGTGCGTTGCCGCGCATCGCTCGATAGCAGCAGTTCGAGTTCGCCTTGCTCTTTCTCCAGCGCGTCGCGTTCCTTGCGGATCTCCATTTCCTCGAGCCGGCGCAAGCTGCGCAGCCGCATGTTCAGGATCGCCTCCGCCTGGCGGTCGGTCAGCCCGAACTCGGCCATCATCACCGGCTTCGGTTCGTCCTCGGTGCGGATGATCTCGATCACGCGGTCGAGGTTGAGGAACGCGATCAGATAACCGCCGAGCAGTTCCAGCCGGTCGGCGATCTTGTCGAGCCGATGCTGCGAGCGGCGACGCAGCACGACGAAATGATGATCGACCCACGCCTGCAACGCTTCGCTCAGGCTCATCACGCGCGGCGTGCGCATGGCGTCGAGCACGTTGAGGTTCAGCGGCACGCGCGTTTCGAGGTCGGACAGCCGATAGAGGCTGTGCATCAGGTCGTCGGCATCGACGGTGCGGCTGCGCGGTTCGATGACGATGCGCAGGTCTTCGGCGGATTCGTCGCGCACGTCGCCCAAGATGGGCAGCTTCTTGTCGTTGATCAGGTCGGCGATGCCCTCGATCAGCTTGCCCTTCGCGACGCCGTACGGAATTTCGGAAACGACGATGTGCCAGCCGCCGCCCTTCTCGACGACCTTCTCCATTCGCGCGCGCACCCGGAAGGACCCGCGCCCGGTGGCATAAGCTTCGGCGATCGCAGCCGGGCTATCGACGACGATCCCCGCGGTCGGGAAATCGGGCCCCTTCACATAGTCGAGTACGTTGGCCTGGCCGTTGTCGATCAGCGCGATGGCGGCGTCGAGCAGTTCGGCGGCGTTGTGCGGCGGAATGCTGGTCGCCATGCCGACCGCGATTCCCGCCGCGCCGTTGGCGAGCAGATTGGGGAACAGCCCGGGCATCAGCTCCGGTTCCTGTTCCTCGCCATTGTAGGTGGGACGAAAACCGACCGCGTCCTCGTCGAGCCCGTCCATCAGGTCGATCGCGACCTGCGTCAGCCTGGCTTCGGTATAACGATAAGCCGCAGCGTTATCGCCATCGATGTTGCCGAAGTTCCCCTGCCCATCGACGAGCGGGTAGCGGAGCGAGAAATCCTGCGCGAGGCGGACCATCGCGTCATAGACCGACTGGTCGCCATGCGGATGATACTTGCCGATCACGTCGCCGACGACACGCGCCGACTTCTTGTACGCCGCCGCCGGATCCATCCGCAGCAATCGCATTGCCCATAGCAGGCGGCGATGCACCGGCTTCAGTCCATCGCGGACATCCGGCAGCGACCGCGCGGTGATCGTCGATAGCGCGTAGACGAGATAGCGTTCGCTGAGCGCGCTATCGAACGGCGCGTCGAGCACGCCGATTGGCGGATTGTCGGGCAGGTCGGTGATGTCGGAAGCCATGGCGCGCGGTTAATGCGGTTTGTGCGAACAGGCTAGACCGGGCTTGGCAAATCGCGCGCGAGCTCCGCCAGCAGCCACTCGCGGAACCTCTTGATCTTGGCGATGCCGCGCCGCGCTTCGGGATACACCAGCCAATAGGCATAGCCGCGCGTCGAGACTTGATCGAACGGCCGCACAAGCCGCCCTTCGGCCAGATCGTTCCGCCAAAAGAAGGGTGTCAGCATCGCCACCCCCTGCCCGGCCATCGCGGCGTGCCCTTCATGCGCCTGGCTATCGAGCCGGACGCCGGGGCGCGGGGGGCCTTCCGGGATATCGACGCCCGCCTCGCGCAGCCAGAACGGCCACCAGGGATCATGCGGACTGATCTGAGGCACATGCAGCAGATCGGCAGGACTAAGCGGGCCGTGCCGCCGCATGAATCCCGGCGAGCACATCGGCGTGAAATCGATCGGGACGAGCAACTCCTCGTGCGCGCCTTCCCACCCGCCGAGCCCGGCACGGATCGCGATATCGACGTCATCGGTGATGAAGTCCGCGAGCGCGTCGCTGGTCGACAGCCGCACCGCCATCTCCGGATGGTGCATCTGGAAGCTGCCGAGCCGCCAGGCGAGCCACGTATTGGCGAAGGTATTCGACGTGGACACCGTCAGCACACCCTCGTCATCCGCGCGGATCGCACCGAACGCCTGATCGATCGCGTCGAACGCCCGGGTAATCTGCGGTGCGGCGCGGCGGCCGGCGTCGGTGAGCACCACGCGACGCTTTTCGCGGCGAAACAGCGGCGCGCCAAGCCGCTCTTCCAATAACTTGATCTGATAACTGACCGCCGCCTGGGTCATGCCCAGTTCACTGGCGGCGCTCGTGAAGTTCTCATGGCGCGCGGCGGCTTCGAACACGCGAACGGCGGCGAGGGGCGGCAAACGGCGCATGCGTCATTGATAAGCGGTACTTGTCGATCATGTCCAACGATTTGTTGGCGCCCGTCGGCGGCTTCGCGCATATCGCAATGGCTAGCGACACCCCTCTGACCGAAGAAGGAATTGACCATGCGTGACGATTTCCTGAGCGGCGACTGGGCCGCCAACCGCCATCACCTCAGCGCCGGCATCGATAAGCTGGCCGGCAACGTTGCCCGCATCGTCGGCGACACGTTCGACGCGCTGACTCGCCAGCAGTTCGACGCGCCGTGGCGCCGGCATTGGCGCCACGTGAAGATCGGCACCCCGCGCTGATCTAGCGGGCCGATCGTCGCTCCCTCGCGGTCGGCCCGCTCCCTTGCTATCGTGCGGCGATGATCCGGCTTGCCTTCATCGCCGCGCTGGCGTCTTTCGCGATCATGCCGAGCGCCAGCACGCCTTTCACGCCCATGACCTGGGGCGATCTAACCAGCCGCCCGCGCCCCTCGCCGCAAGCGACGATCACGTATGGGCCGGACGACTATCAAAAGGTCGATCTCTGGCTGCCCGCCGGCCTAGGCCCGTTCCCCGTCGTGCTGATGGTCCATGGCGGCTGCTGGACGACCAGCATCGCCGACCGCACGCTGATGAACTGGGCGGCCGACGACCTGCGCAAGGCGGGCTATGCGGTCTGGAATATCGATTATCGCGGCGTCGACCGGCCCGGCGGCGGCTATCCGGGGACGTTCCAGGATGTCGCCAAGGCGGCAGACCTCTTGCGCGCGACCGCCGCAAAGTACCGGCTCGATTTGAGCCAGGTCATCGCCGTTGGACATAGCGCAGGCGGCCACCTTGCGCTGTGGCTCGCCGCGCGGCCGAAGCTCCCCTCTAACAGCGCGCTGCGCGCACCCGATCCACTACCGATCGCGCGCGTCATCAGCCTGGGCGGTCTTCCCGATCTCGAAGCGACGGCGGCCAGCCCGGACAATGGCTGCGGTACCGACGTCGTTCAAAAACTGGTCGGTAACGGTCGCACCGAACGCTATGCCGACACTTCCGTCCCACGCCTGTTTCCGCTCGGGGTCCCGCAGGACCTGGTCAACGGTCGCGAAGACGCGATCATCCCCTACCGACTCGCGACAGATTACATCGCCAAGGCCAAGGGTGAAGCGACGCTCCATACCGTCCCCAACACTGGCCATGTCGAACTCATCACACCCGGTACCGCCGCCTGGACCGAGACGAAACGCCTCATCGCCAAAGCATTTCGTCGCTGAAAACGCTCGTCTTGACGTAATACCCTATCGATGAGATGGTGTATTATCATCGGACGGGAGAGCTTCCATGCGGTACGTGTTGATGGCAACGGTTGGTGCGACGGCGCTTGTTCTCGCCGGATGTTCCAAATCCCAAAATTCCTACGGCAATAACAATTTCAGCGCACCGCAGTCGCAATCCGCCGCGTCCGCACCCTCTGCCGAGGTATCGCGCTACGCCGCCGAGGACGCGGCGCCCGGCATCAACGTCACCGCCGCACCCGGCGTCGCCTTCACCTATCGCTACGCATTCCGCCTGCCCGCCGAGAAACTCGCCGCCGCGCAGGAGGCGCATGCTCAAGCGTGCGAAGCGCTCGGCGTCGCGAAGTGCCGGATCACCGGCATGCGGTACCGGGTGCTCGGCGAGAACAGCAACGAAGGCGTATTGTTGTTCAAGCTCGACCCCGCCCTCGCCCGCGCGTTCGGCAAGAAGGGGATCGACGCGATCACCGCCGCGCAGGGCAAATTGGTCGATGCCGAGATCACCGGCACCGATGCCGGCGCGGAAATCGCCAAGCTCCAAGCGTTGAAGGCGCAAGCGACCGCGGAATTGCAGCGGCTCGACCGCGAACTCGCGCGCAAGGATCTGAAGGACGACGAACGCAGCGAATTGCAGAACCAACGCCAGGCGATCGCAACGCAACTCGCCGACAACAAGACCAATACAAGCGATCAGCAGGAATCGCTCGCCAACACGCCCATGGAATTCGATTATCAGTCCGGCCCCGCGGTCCAAGGCTTCGACGGCAGCGCGCCGATCACCAGCGCGGGGAACGTCTTCGTCAATTCGGTCAGCGTCACGATCGGCGTGGTCCTGACCGTGCTGGCGGCGCTCGCGCCTCCCGGCGTCATCGTGCTCGCGCTGTTCCTGCTCTGGCGCCGCTTCCGCCCGCGCCGAAAGGCAACGGAGACGCCGGCCTGATTGCACGTGGTGGCGCTTTCCTGTAACGGCCACAGCTTCTCCGCCCCGGCGCGCGCCAGCGTTGCCGGGGCGATCATTTCAAAGGGTATGCGCCGACCATGGCACGCCGCCGCCAGATCTACGAGGGCAAGGCCAAGATCCTCTACGAGGGTCCCGAACCCGGCACGCTGATCCAGTATTTCAAGGACGACGCGACCGCGTTCAACGCCCAGAAAAAGGGCACGATCAACGGCAAGGGCGTGCTCAACAACCGGATTTCGGAGCACATCTTCACCCTGCTCGGGCTGATCGGCGTACCGACGCACTTCATTCGCCGTCTCAACATGCGCGAACAACTCATTCGCCAGGTTGAGATCGTGCCGATCGAGGTGATGGTCCGCAATGTCGCGGCCGGTACGCTGTCGAAGCGCCTGGGGATCGAGGAAGGCACGCAACTCCCGCGCACGATCATCGAATATGCCTACAAGTCGGACGAACTCGGTGACCCGATGATCACCGACGAACACATCGCCGCGTTCGGCTGGGCCAGCCAGGAAGAGATGCACGACATCGCCGACTTGGCGATCCGCATCAACGATTTCCTGTGCGGCCTGTTCGCCGGAATCGGCATCCGCCTGGTCGATTTCAAGCTCGAGTTCGGGCGTATCTGGGACAATGATTACGGCCGGATCATCTTGGCCGACGAGATCAGCCCCGATTGCTGCCGCCTGTGGGACATCAAGACCAACGAGAAACTCGACAAGGACCGCTTCCGCCGCGACCTGGGGGGTGAGGCGGAGGCCTATCAGGAGGTCGCACGTCGGCTTGGCCTGCTGCCCGAAGGCGAGGATTCGGCCGTGCTCGACCTCGAACAGCACCGGCGCGACCGCGGCAAGTAACCGTCAGCGGCGCGCCGGCATCGCGCGGTCGAGGAAAACGACGCTGTCGGCGAGCACCGGCGCCTTGCCGCGAAACGGCTTGGACAACGCCATGGCGACGTCCTCGTGGCTCAGGGCCGGATAGTCGATCATCGTCACCGGCGCGCCGAGCTGCTTGAGCCGGGCGGTCAGGTCATAGGCGTTGTGCGGTTTGACCTCGGTATCCTTGGTCGAGGTGACGAGCAGCATCGGCGGCGCGTCCCTGCGCGCGAAGGTGATCGGCTGAGTCGCTTTCGGATCGGCGGCGTTGCCCAACGCGTCGACCGCGCGCTTCGAGGTGAAGGGGTAGAAGTTGTACGGCCCCGACAGGCCGACGACCGCCTTGATGATCCCCGGATCGACACCCTCCGCCCGCAGCCAGCGTTCGTCGAGCGCCAGCATCGCGACGGTGTACGCGCCCGCCGAATGCCCGGCGATCGCGATGCGGCTCGGGTCGCCACCATATTCGGCGATGTGATCGCGCGTCCATTTGACCGCCTGCGCGCCGTCCTGAAGCATGGCGGGAAAGCGGATCGCCGGCACCTTGCGATAATCGGGCATCACCACGATGAACCCGGCTTTGGCATAGGCCCGCGCCGCGAACGCATAAGCGCGACGATCGCCCTTTACCCAGCCGCCGCCATACCAGAAGATCAGCACCGGTCGCGGCCCGGTGGCTTTGGCCGACGGCGTCCACACGTCGAGCGTTTGACCGGTCGTCCCGAACGCAATGTCGCTCCCCGGCCGGCTCGCGCCCCAACCGCCGCCCATCACACCGTCCAGGATGCTGAGCAAGCCGGGCGGTGAAACGGTCGCGACCATGATTCCCAACCCTGCCAGCAGACCGACGATTCCGACGATCAGCCAGCGCCGAATCACGCCGTCGTCAGCGCTTCGTATTTGGCGGTCGTCTTCGCCGCAACCTCATCCGCCGTCACGCCCGGCGCAATCTCGATCAGCCGGAACGGCGAACTGTGATCGGGGCGATGAAACACCGCGAGGTCGGTGATGATCATGTCGACCACGTTCTTGCCGGTCAGCGGCAGGGTGCAGGCCGGAATGAACTTGGGGTCGCCGTTCTTCGACGTGTGCTCCATCACGACGATGATCTTCTTGACGCCCGCGACCAAATCCATCGCGCCGCCCATGCCCTTGATCATCTTGCCGGGGATCATCCAGTTGGCGATGTCGCCATTTTCCGCGACTTCCATCGCGCCGAGCACGGTCAGGTCGATATGGCCGCCGCGGATCATCGCGAAGCTCTGTTCCGACCCGAAATAGACCGATTGCGGCAGCTCGCTGATCGTCTGCTTGCCGGCGTTGATCAGGTCGGGGTCCTCCTCGCCCGCGAAGGGGAACGGGCCGATCCCGAGCATGCCGTTTTCCGACTGCAGCGTAACCTCGACGCCCGCCGGGATATGGTTGGCGACGAGCGTCGGGATACCGATGCCCAGGTTCACGTAATAACCGTCGCGCAATTCCTTCGCGGCGCGCGCGGCCATGTCGTCGCGGGTCCAGGGCATCAGTCGTCCTTTCTGGCAACCGCTACGGGGAGCGGCAGATCGTTGGTCGGGGCGGTTCGCTCGGCGTCGAACCCTTCCCAGATGCGGGCGAGCATCTCGTCCTGCGAATGGCCGAGCGCTTTGCCCCACGCGGCGGCGGCGTGGCGTGCGGCATCGACCAATGCGATGCCGAACAAGGCCGGGTCGGCGCCGAGCGCCTTCGGGTTGACGAAATAGCTGGCCGGTCCGCCTTCTTTCGCCCAGGCGCGCAGGAATTCCCGCCCGCCGTCGAGCATCTCGGCGAACGGAACGAGGTCGATCGGGATCGGTTTGTCGGTCATTTCTTTTCCGTCGGCGTAGGCGCTGGAGCGGACACGGGAGCTACGGGCGTTGGCCCCGGGTCGGTCCAGCGCTTGTCACGCGGGAATATGGTGTCGAGATCGCCCTTCAATCCCGACCCGTAGACTGGGTTAGGCAAGATGAACCAACCATGCCCCCACAGCATCTTGACCGCCCTGCCCTGCGCCAATCCGCGGCGCGCCACCGGGTCGAGACCGGACGCGTTGAACAGATCGCTGAAATCGCCGAGTTGGTCGCCCGCCATCGCGATCACGCAATATTGCGCCGCGATCGCCGCGCGCCGCGGGTCCTTCGCGCTGCCGGTGCCGGCATCGCCCTGGAGCCAGAGATTTTTAAGATGCTCTACCGGGCCCAGCCCCGCGCCGGTCAATGCCGCTTCGGTCTCCTTGGCATTCGTCGCCATGCGATTGGAATTGAATACCAGCGTCACGCCTGACGCCTTGGACACGCGCGCGAGTTCGATCATGCCCGGCGTCGCGGCAACCGCGCCGGCACCGGTCTTCTCCCAGCGTTCCCAGCGGGACTGGTCGTACGGTCCGCCGCGTTGGCTGTCGTCGGCCTCGTAACCGAGGTTAAGCAAAGCCGTCTCGTCGATGTCGAGTACGACCGCGAGCGGTTTTTTGTCGCAGCTTTCGAACTTCGGAGCGTCCAGCGTCGCGCCGGGTGCGAGCACGACCGAGAATACCGCCTGGCCCACCGCGCGGTCGCTCGACTTGGCGATGATCGTATCGATCACGCCCAGATAGGCCTGATAGCTCAGCGCCGCCGCCTCGCCCGAGCCGTAGAGATACTGCATCCCCGGCGGCACCTTGCCTGCGGCCGGAGCCGCTGGTGCGGGCGCAGCAACGCTGCCGTCGGGCGCCGGAAGCGCGGTCATGTTGGTCAACACGACTGCCTGCCCGTCCGCAGTCTTGACGGGAGCACGCTTCGCTTCTTCGCGCGCGGCCTTCTTCGCGCGACGTTTGTCGGCGATCTTGTTCTTGCCCGCGATCGCTGCATAGCCGACCGGCAGCGCCGCCACGCCGATACAGCCCGACAGCGGCACCGCGCCGATCAACAAATACGGTAAGGCTCGCTTCACGCGGCGGCCCGCTCACGCACGGTGCGGAATTCGATCTTCTTGTCGTACGGCGCACCGACGATCATCCGCTTCACGTAGATGCCGGGCAGATGGATCTGATCGGGATCGAGGCTGCCGACCGGCACCACCTCCTCGACCTCGGCGACGCAGATCCTGCCCGCGGTCGCCATCGGCTGGTTGAAATTGCGGGCGGTCTTGCGGAACACCAGGTTGCCGCTTTCATCGGCCTTCCAGCCCTTGATGATCGACAGGTCGGCGCGAATGCCGCGTTCGAGGATGTAGTCCTCGCCGTCGAAATTCTTGACCTCTTTGCCGTCGGCGACCTGCGTTCCGACGCCGGTCTTGGTGTAGAAACCCGGGATGCCCGCCCCGCCCGCACGGCAGCGCTCGGCCAGCGTCCCCTGCGGACAAAATTCGACCTCCAGTTCGCCCGACAGATATTGCCGTTCGAACTCCTTGTTCTCGCCGACATAGGACGAGATCATCTTCTTCACCTGCCGCGTCCGCAGCAGCTTACCGAGCCCCTCGCCGTCGATCCCGGCATTGTTGCTGGCGATCGTCAGTCCCGTCGTGCCGGCATCGCGGATCGCATCGATCAGCCGCTCCGGAATGCCGCACAGGCCGAACCCGCCGGCGCAAATCGTCATGCCGTCGAACAACAGGCCGTCGAGCGCCGATGCGGCGTCGGAATAAAGCTTGCGGGCCATGGATACTCCTTGGGTTTGAAGAGCGAATAGAAGCGCGCGCTTGCCGGGGCAAGACGCTCGCCGGCGCAAATGGCCGCACCGGCCCAACGCGCCGCACGTCCGGCAAAATCAAGGCGCGGGCTGATCGCATCGGCCCAAAAGCGGCCAAATATCGCGGCGAAACCTCAGCTCGACCGCGGCTTGTTGCGGTCGTGTAACCGCTCGCGAGGAGCAATGCGTACCGACGACCAAATGCCGGCTATCCCCTTGGCCGGCGGTCCCCACCATGAAATGGAGTAACCCTCATGCGACTTTTTGCCGCATCTCTACTGCTGTCCGCGTTTGCCACCCCGGCATTCGCTCAGGACAGCGACAAGCCCTTCGAGGGTGCATCGGCCACCGCGATCACGGGCGTCGATTTCACCAGCGAACCGGGCAACAACGCCACGGGCGTGATCTATGGCGGCCAGCTTGGCTATGACGTGCAACGCGGCAAGACCGTATTTGGCGTCGAAGGCGAAGTGACGGGTTCGTCGAGTAAGGGCTGCGGCGGGAGCGCGATCTTCAGCTACTGCTCCAAGCAAGACCGCGACCTCTATGTCGGCGGTAAGATCGGCCGCGTGGTCGGCGACTCTACGTTGCTGTATGCCAAGGTCGGCTACACCAACAACCGCCTCACCGGCAGTTACGTCGACAATACGACCACCCCCGCCACGTCCGGCAGTGGCAGCAACGTCCTCGACGGCGTGCGCGGTGGCGTCGGTGTCGAACAGAAGCTCGGCAAAAGCCTCTCACTCAAGGCCGAGTATCGCTATTCGAACTATGAGGGCTCCTATAGCCGCAACCAGGGCGTGGTCGGGCTTGGCTTCCACTTCTGAACGTTCAGGGCCGCGCGGGGAAACTCGCGCGGCTTTTTTTCAGGCGAGCGTTCCGGCGGGCAACGCGAGCACCGCTTCCAGATCGGTCAGCGCTTGATCCCCGCTCGCCACCTTGATCGCCGCCATCCCAAGCTCGGCGGCGGGTTTGCAGTTGATGCCGAGGTCGTCGAGATAAACGCATTGCGCCGGCGCCACGCCGAGCTGCTCGCATGCCAGGTGGTAGATCGCTGGGTCCGGCTTGCGAATGCCGACCTTCGAACTTTCGACCACGCAGTCGAACCGGGCCAGGATCGCCGTGATCGCCGTCGCCTTATCCGCCGTCCGCGCCATCCCGGCGCCGCTGCCCGTCGGCACGTTGTTGGTGATGCAGCCGATCCGGTAGCCGTTGTCTTTCAGCCAATCGAGCGCCGCCACCATCCGCGGCCGGATGTCGCCGGCCAGGACCGCCAGGACATCCTCTCCGCGCAGATCGTGTCCCAACGCTTTCGCTTCATCGGCAAAGATCGCATCGAAGGTCGCGGCGTCGATCTCGGCCCGCTCGAACCGCGCCCAGGCATTGCCGTCGCGCTCGAGCGCGTTGACGCGGCGGATAAAGTCGCGGGGGATGCCGCGCTCGTCCTCCAGCCGGTTGAACGCCTCGAACGGCGACGAGGTGATCACCCCGCCAAAATCGAAAATGACGGTGTCGCGGGTCATCCGTTGTAATTCAGTTTCAACCCCGGTCGCGGCCAGCGCATCTTGGCCAGCCGTCCGCTGCCCGACAGGCAGATGTACGCGTCCATCATGTCCGCCCCGCCCCAGCAGATGTTGGTGGTGAAGATGTCGTCGGTCGGCACGAATTCGACCAGCTCGCCGGCCGGCGAGATCACGCTGATCCCACACTCGCCGATCGTCGCGACGCAGATGTTGCCGTTTTCCTCGATGCCCAGCGAATCGAAGAATTTGTAGCCGGCGGGTCGATAGAGCGGGATACCGGGACCGCCCGGACCCGACGTGCCATCGACCTTACCGGGCGCGATCACGTTGAATGCCATCAGCCGGCACGTATAGGTCTCCGCCGCATAGAGCCGCTTGCCATCCGGCGACAGGCCGACCCCGTTGGGGTTTTCGCTCGGGAAGATCACTTCCTCGAGGTGACTGCCATCCGTCTTCGCGTAGAAAATCCCGACGACGTCACGCTCGCGCGGACGCGTCTTGCCGTGATCCGTGAACCAGAATCCGCCGGCATCGTCGAACACGATGTCATTCGGACCGCGCAGCACGCAGCCGAAATCGCCATCCTTATAGAGGATCTTGACCGCACCGGTATCGATGTCGATACGCTCGATCCGACCACCCGAATAATCGTCGGCCTGGCCGTGCGGCGCGAGATAGCCGTTGGCGTCGATATAGTTGAACCCGCCGTTATTGCAGCAATACAGCTTCCCGTCCGGGCCGATGGCGAGGCCGTTGGGACCACCGCCGGGTTCCGCGACGGTCTGTTTGGTACCGTCGGGCAGTACACGGGTGATGCGACCGGCCGCGATCTCGACCAAGATGACGCTGCCGTCCGCCATCGCGACCGGGCCTTCGGGAAAACGCAGGCCCGTTGCGACGATTTCCATGTCCGGCATTTGCCCCTCCCGTCCGTACCGTATCTTCGAACCTTATCGCGTGGTGTCGGGTCAAAGAAAAGAGGGTTTGGTGCGCCGCGCGGCGTGAAAAAGGGGCCGTCCGGTACCAGACAGCCCCCCTCATCAGCCCAATGACGGCGTCGAGCTAGACGGCGACTAGATGTCGTCGCCCAGCGCGCCCTTCACCTTGCCGACAAGCTTTTCGACCTTGCCTTTGCCTTCCTGTGCGAGACCTTCGTTGTGCAGTTCGGCGTCGCCCTGATGGCCGCCGATCGCCTGCTTGGCCTTGCCGACCGTCTCATCGACGGCGCCTTTGATTTTGTCGGTCAATTCACCCATCGTACCTACTCCATACCAAGCGAAATTAGTATGGATCAGAACGACCGGACCGGCACCCGGTTCCCGCCGATCGTCAGGGGAAAACGCGTTTCAGAAACGCGAGAACGGCGGTCCAATTTTCGTCCGCGCCTGCCGGGTTCTTCGTCGCGTTCAGCGTCGAAGATCCGTGGATGCCGGTGCGCGGAATATATAGCTGGCGGTCGGTCGACGTCGTCGCCGATACGATTGCTTTGGCTTCACCCTCCTCTTCCAACGTGTTGGCGGAGGTGACGAACACGGGCACCGCAATCTTGGCGGCGGCGGCTTCGACCATTTTCTTGTCGTTGAAATATTCGCCGGGAGAAAACGCCATGATCGCTTTGACGCTACCCTTCGCATCGGCGGCGTTGCCGAGCAGGAAGACGAGGCTCGCCGAATAGCTCGATCCCCACAGCACGATCGGCTTGTCCTTCGCCTTGGCCCAGGCCAGCGCGGCTTCGAGGTCGGGAAGCGCGCCGAGATAGTCGGTCTTGTCCTGCGCCGCGGCCATGGTCCGATTGGCGCCGTACAGATTGCCGCCAACGCGCTGATCGATCGCCAGCGCGGCGAAGCCCTCGCGCTGCAATCGCGGGGCGATGTCGGCATATTCGCCCGACGACGATCCGGCCTGATGAAACAGCAGGATCAGCGCCCGGGGCGCGGCGTTGGGATAATACGTACCATAGACGGTGACGCCGTCAGGCGCCTTCAACTCGACCGGCTGCGGCGTTTGCACTTTGGCGGCTGCGGTTTCGTTCGCCAACGCATCCTTATTGTCGACCTTGGGCGCGGCATGGCAGGCCGCGAGGGTAATCGCGCTGGCGATGACGAAACGGCGCATGCGGTTTCCCTTCAGATCAACCCGGCGAGCGGACTGGATGGATCGGCATAGCGCCGCAGCCCCATCCTCCCGGCCAGATACGCCAAACGCCCACTTTCGACCGCGAGTTTCATCGCGCGCGCCATCATGATCGGGTCCTTGGCCTCGGCGATCGCGGTGTTCATCAGCACGCCGTCGCAGCCCAGCTCCATCGCCACGCCCGCGTCGGACGCCGTACCGACGCCCGCATCGACCAGCACCGGCACCTTCGCGCCTTCCACGATCAGGCGGATCGTCACGCGGTTCTGGATACCCAACCCCGACCCGATCGGCGCTCCGAGCGGCATGATCGCGACCGCGCCCGCCTCTTCCAACTGCTTCGCCGCGATCGGATCGTCGACGCAATAGACCATCGGCTTGAACCCGTCTTTCACCAGGGTCTCGGTGGCTTTCAGCGTTTCGCGCATGTCCGGATAAAGCGTTCGCGCCTCGCCCAGCACCTCCAGTTTCACCAAGTCCCAGCCCCCCGCCTCGCGTGCCAGCCGTAAGGTGCGCACCGCACTGTCGGCATCGAAGCAACCGGCGGTGTTGGGCAGATAGGTGATCTTCTTCGGATCGATGAAATCGGTAAGCATCGGCGCCTTGGGGTCGCTAACGTTGACGCGGCGCACCGCGACGGTGACGATCTCCGCCCCCGACGCTTCGACCGCTGCCGCGTTCTGCGCGAAGTCCTTATACTTGCCGGTCCCGACGATCAGGCGCGAGCGGAACGTCCGACCAGCGACGGTCCAGCTATCGTCGGCGACGACGGGGGTGGCGATATTCATTACGGGTCAGCCTTTACGATCGGTCGTGAATCAGCGCGTCGGCTTCCTAGAACCTTTGCGGCGCGGTGTCGCGGGCTTGCGTTTTCGCTTCTGGGTCGGAGGTTCGATGCGTTGATCCTGCAGGCGGAGCGGTCCGTGCAGGCGATCGAACAGTTCCTTGCGCACGCGCGTCAGGATCGCCCAGGCACGCCATCCTTTTTCCGATTTGATACGCTGAGACCGGCGGTCGAGCATGAAGCCCGCGCAGACGATGGCGATCGTGCCCAAGACGCCGACCGCGATCAGCGCAATGTCGCCCGCGTCCATCGCCTCACCCACCGCCGACGAAATGGACGATCTCGAGTTCGTCGCCGTCCTCGATCATGACCTGCGCCAGCGTCGATCGCGGCACGATCTCCAGATTGCGCTCCACCGCGACCTTTTCCGGCACCAGCCCAAGCTCCTCCGCCAATTGCGCGATGCTGAGCCCCGCGGCGACGCGGCGGTGCTCGCCATTGACGCGGATCGAAACGGTGCCGTCGGTGTGCATGGTATTCATGAGAAATCGCGATATAGGGGCGCGAGCGTAAGCGCCACAACCGAAAGGCCAAGGGTGACCGAAACGATCCTGGTGCTGAACGGCCCGAACCTCAACATGCTGGGGACGCGCGAGCCGGAAATCTACGGCGCCGACACGCTGGACGACATTGCCGGCCGGCTGACCGAGCGCGGCAAGGAATTGGGCGTCGCGGTCGATGTCCGCCAATCGAACCATGAAGGGCATCTGGTCGATTGGCTGCAGGACTCGCAAGGCTGGGGCGTCAAGGCGATCCTGCTCAATGCGGGCGCGCTGACGCACACATCGGTCGCGCTGTACGACGCGATCAAGGCGATCAATGTACCGGTGATCGAGGTGCATCTGTCGAACCCGCTGGCACGCGAGGATTTCCGCCACGCGAGCTTTGTCGGTCGTGCCGCTCGCGGAACTATTTCCGGGTTCGGCGCGCTGTCGTATATGCTCGCGCTTGAAGCCGCCGCCAGTCTCTGACAGACGGCTCGCCCCATCATAAGGGGCAGATAAGAAGGGTTGCATGGCAGACGAGAAAGAAGGGGCAATGCGGATCGACGTCGAACTGGTACGCCAGCTCGCGGCGTTGCTCGACGATACCAACCTGACCGAAATCGAGGTCGAGGACGCCGATCGCAAGGTACGAGTCGCGCGCAAGGCGCCTCAAGTCGCGGCGGCAGTACAGTACGCGCCCGCGCCCGTCGCGGCACCGGCGGCCGCTCCCGCTACTGGCGCGGCTCCCGCCGCCGAACCGGCCGCGGCGCCGAGCACCGCCAACGCCGTGAAGTCGCCGATGGTCGGCACTGCCTATCTCGCCCCCAATCCCGAAGCGAAGCCGTTCATTGCGGTCGGGCAAAAGGTTGCCGCCGGCGATACGCTGCTGATCATCGAGGCGATGAAGGTCATGAACCCGATCACCGCGCCCGCCGCCGGCACCGTTGCCGCGATCCTGGTCGGTAGCGGCCAGCCGGTCGAGTTCGACCAGCCGCTCGTCGTCGTCGAGTAAGTCGCTTGCCCGAGATCAAGAAGCTCCTGATCGCCAATCGCGGCGAGATCGCGCTGCGCATTCACCGCGCCTGCCACGAAATGGGGATCAAGACGGTCGCGGTGCATTCGACCGCCGACGCCGACGCGATGCATGTCCGCCTCGCCGACGAAGCGATCTGCATCGGCCCGCCGCCAGCGACCGAGTCGTACCTCAACATCCCGAACATTATCTCGGCGGCTGAGATCAGCCATGCCGACGCGATTCACCCGGGCTACGGCTTCCTGAGCGAGAACGCCAAGTTCGCCGAGATCATCGAGGCGCATGGGATCATCTTCGTTGGTCCCAAGCCCGAACATATCCGCACGATGGGCGACAAGATCGAGGCGAAGCGCACCGCGGGCGCGCTCGGCCTGCCGCTCGTCCCGGGATCGGATGGCGCGATCGAGGACGTCGAGGAAGCCAAGAAGATCGCGGAGGCCGCCGGCTATCCGGTGATCATCAAGGCCGCGTCCGGCGGCGGCGGGCGCGGCATGAAGGTCGTGTACGATCCGCAGGAACTCGAAACGCAGATGCAGCAGGCCGGTAGCGAGGCGAAAGCCGCGTTCGGCGACGCCACCGTCTATCTCGAAAAGTATCTCGGCAACCCGCGCCACATCGAAATCCAGGTGTTCGGTGACGGCAACGGTAACGCGATCCACCTCGGCGAGCGCGATTGTTCGCTACAACGGCGCCATCAGAAGGTGTTGGAGGAAGCTCCCTCGCCCGTGCTCTCCGCCGAGGAACGCGCGCGGATCGGCGGCGTCTGCGCCAAGGCGATGGCCGACATGGGCTATCGCGGCGCGGGAACGATCGAGTTCCTGTGGGAAGACGGCGAGTTCTACTTCATCGAGATGAACACGCGCCTGCAGGTCGAGCATCCGGTGACCGAGGCGATCACCGGTCTCGACCTCGTCCGCGAACAGATCCGCGTCGCCGAAGGTCACGGCCTGACGTTGCGCCAGGAGGACGTGCATTTCCGCGGCCACGCCATCGAATGCCGCATCAATGCCGAGGACCCGCGCACCTTCGCCCCCTCGCCCGGCCTGGTGAAGCAGTATCACGCGCCCGGCGGCATGAACGTACGCGTCGATAGCGGACTTTATGCCGGCTATCGCGTGCCGCCTTACTACGACTCGATGATCGCCAAGCTGATCGTCTACGGCACGACGCGTGCCGGCGCGATCCGTCGCCTCCGTCGCGCGCTCGAGGAATTCGTGGTCGAGGGCATGAAGACCACGATCCCACTCCACCGCGCGCTGATCGAGGATCCGGAGTTTCTCGAGGGCCAGTACACGATCAAGTGGCTCGAAGAGTGGCTGGCGCGGCAGGAAGAAGGCGACGGCGACGCGTAGCGCGCGCCGACTAGCGCCCTTGTCACGTTTCGCATAACCCTCCCGGTCGACGGGAGAGTTGGATGGCGCTGGCGACCGAATTGAAGGGGCTCAACCGCAAGCAGGTCCATTCGATCTGGGCGAGCTATCTCGGCTGGACGCTCGATGCGTTCGATTTCTTCCTGCTCGTGTTCATGCTGTCGGCGATCGCCAAGGAGTACGGCACCGACGTGAAGACGGTGGCGGAGGCGACTTTCCTGACGCTCGCCGCGCGGCCGTTCGGCGCGTTCGCGTTCGGGTGGCTGGCGGACCGGTTCGGGCGACGACCGATCATGATGATCGTGATCCTGTTGTTCTCGGTCTTCTCCTTCGCCTCGGCGTTCGCGTGGAGCCTGACCAGTCTGTTCGTCATCCGCACCCTGTTCGGGTTTTGCATGGGCGGCGAATGGGGGATCGGCGCGAGCCTGGTGATGGAATCGATCCCGGCCAAATTGCGCGGCCCGGTGTCCGGACTGCTCCAGTCGGGCTATCCGTCGGGCTATTTCCTGGCGAGCCTGGTCTATTTCCTGCTGTTCGACACGATCGGCTGGCGCGGCATGTTCATGGTCGGTATCGCGCCCGCGATCCTCGTCTTCCTGATCCGCATGCATGTCGACGAGAGCCCGGCGTTCGAGGCGCGGCGCGACAAGCCGCAGGTCAATCCGCTCGCCGTTCTGGCGGAGAACTGGAAGATCGCGCTCTACCTCGTCGTGCTGATGACGTGCTTCAACTTCTTCAGCCACGGCACGCAGGACCTCTATCCGACCTTCCTCAAGGAACAGCACAAGTTCGACACGCACACGGTCGGCTTGCTGGCGATGATCGGCAATGTCGGCGCGATCGTCGGCGGGATCGGGTTCGGGATATGGTCGGAGACGATCGGTCGCAAGCGGGCGATCGTCATCGCCTCGCTGCTCGCGCTGCCGATCATCCCGCTCTGGGCGTTCAGCACCACACCGTTGATGCTCGCGGCGGGCGCTTTCCTGATCCAGGTCGCGGTGCAGGGCGCGTGGGGCATCGTGCCGGTGCATCTGAACGAACTGTCGCCGGCGCTGGTGCGCGGGCTGTTCCCCGGTTTTGCCTATCAACTCGGCAATCTGATCGCGTCGCGTAACGGCCCGATCCAGGCGAGCATCGCGGAGGCGCATGGCGGAAATTACGGCTTCGCGCTGGCGCTGGTCGCGGGGATCACCGTGGTCGTGCTGGTGATCTGGACGTTACTCGGACCCGAGCGGCGCGATGTGGATTTCGTGGCGGAGGCGAAGGCGTGAAGGCGACGATCTGGCATAATCCCCGCTGCTCGAAATCCCGCGAGGCGTTGGCGATCCTGCAGGATGCGGGCGCCGATATCGAGGTCGTCGATTACCTCCACCACCCGCCGAGCCGCGACCAGCTTGCCGCGTTGTACGCTCGCGCCGGGCTGACCCCGCGCGACGGGCTGCGCACGGGCGAAGATGCCGCCAAGCCGCTCAAGGTCGCGAGTGACGACGCCATCCTGGACGCGATGATCGCCGACCCGATCCTGATCGAACGCCCCTTAGTCGAAACGGCGAAAGGCGTCGTGCTCGGCCGACCGCCGGAAAAGGTCCGCACGATCCTGTGACCCGTTCAGCGCCGGTTTAGCGGCAGACGCTCATTCTTCCGGCGAAACGATGGGAGAATGTACATGGCCCCCCTGCTGCTGCTCGGCGCAATGCTGGCGGCCGATACGCCGCCGGCCAACCCACAGATCGACTATCCGGCGTTTGCGAAACTCGCCCGCGATCTGCAGCCGATCCGTGATCGTCACCGCCTATCGCTCGCGCAATTCCAGGCGATGGCGGCGAGCGGCAAAGCGGTGATCCTCGACGCGCGCTCAGCCGATGCCTTCGCCGCGGGACATATTGCGGGCGCGATCAATTTGCCGTTGACCGACTTCACGGCGGAGGCGCTCGCCGAGAAGCTGCCCGACCGTTCGCGGCCGGTGCTGATCTACTGCAACAACAATTTCGTGAACAACGTGCGGCCGGTCGTGCTGAAGTCGGCGCCGGTATCGCTGAACATACAGACGTTCATCAACCTCCACGCCTATGGCTACACCCAAGTGTGGGAGTTGGCGGACCGAGTCGATTTCGCCGATCCCGCCGTGCGCTGGGTCCGGAGCTGATCGGCCCCGGACCCATCCGACTTAGTTGGTTTTCGTTGTTACCGTCGTAGTCGTCTTGGCAGCCGGTGCAGGCGCCTTGCGAACCACCGTCCGCTTCACGACGCGCTTGGCAGGCGCGCGTTTCACCACCGTACGCGTCGCCGGGACCGGCGTCGTCGTGGAGGTCGTCACCGTCGTCTCGGTCGGTGTCGGAGCGGGCGGCGGCGCGGGCGGCGCGGCGATGATCACCGGGGCGGGCGGCGGGGCGTTGCGCGCGGCCTGAGCGTCGGCTTCAGCGGCGCGAGCGCGGGCTTCGGCATCGCTGGCGGCGCGCGCGGCGTCGGCAGCCTGGGCGTCGGCCGCTGCCTTATCCGCTGCTGCCTTGTCCGCTTGCGCGCGCTGCGTTTCGTTGAGCGCGAGATCGGCGAGGCGCGACGCGTTCTGCGCATCGACGATCGCCTGATCCTTCCGGCTGGCCTTCAGATCGTCCTCGGCGGCACGGAGCGAAGCCTGAGCATCGGTCAGCGCGCGCGGCGCGACCTGCCCGGTCCCGGCGCGGGCCGCGGCATCGACCTTACCGCGCGCTTCGGCGACGGCGGCGCGCGCACGGTCCATCTTGCCGTCGGCCATTGCCGATGTCGATGCGAGCATAAGGCCGAGCGCCGAGGCACAGGCCAGCAATCGAGTAGAACGCATGATACTCCTCCTGAACTGGAACGGCCGCACAACGATCGTTTCTCAAAAGAAGTTCCGCGCTCACCGACGCCTGGGACCGCTATCCTCGAAGTTCCATGTGTGGTTTTCGACGATCCACGATTTGATCGGGTTGCGATCCTCGTCCAGCGCCGGGCGATAACGGAACTTCTGCTCGATCAAGTCGCAGGTCAGCCGGTCGAGCCTTGCATTGCCGCTCGATCGCGTGATCCGGCAATCGGTGACGCGCCCGTCCTCCTCGACCGCATATTTGACGCCGACAACCAGATCGATCCCAGCCGTAAGATTGTAGGCGAGGTCGTCGGGCAGATCGGACGGTTTGATCCGCCCGCCGACCCGCCGCGGCGGCGTATCGCGACCGTCCCCCGCGCCGTCGCCGTCGCCAGCCCCGCCGCTGCCGAAGCCGTTACCGACGCCGCCCGCGCCATATCCCGGCCCTTCGACCGGTGCCGCACCCTGCGTCGGTTGAACGCCGGTGTTCGCGATCGGCGCCGCCGCGATCGGTTGCGGCGGGGGCGGCAGGACCGGTTTGGGCGCGACGACCTCGGTCGCGGTCGAGCGGAGGTTGGCCGGCGACGCCGCGCCTTCTTTCGAACTGTTCTTCTTCGGTTGCGGCGGCGGTGGCGGCGGTGTCGGTTGATCAGGTGCCAAGGCGAACGACGCGATCTTGTCGCGCAGCACCGGCGAGTTGCTGACCGCCAATCCGGCAATCAGCAGCCACAAGAGCGTGCCTTGTACGAGCACCGCCCCGACCGCACCCTTCCACCGACCCGTATTGCCGAGATAGCCTTCCATCGCGCCATAAACGCATAACTCGCCTGAATGGGAGCTTGAGCACGTGACGTTTCGCGCCCGTCTCGCTAAGGGCGCGAGGCATGAGCGGAATCACTCCCGAGATCGTCGCCGAGCACGGCTTGTCCCCCGAGGAATATGACCGCGTCCTGCACGCGATGGGGCGCGAGCCGAACCTGACGGAACTCGGCATCTTTTCGGTGATGTGGTCCGAACACTGCTCCTACAAATCCAGCCGTATCCATTTGAAAAAGCTGCCGACGACGGCGCCGTGGGTGATCTGCGGCCCGGGTGAGAATGCCGGCGTGATCGATATCGGCGACGGCCAGGCGGCGATCTTCAAGATGGAGTCGCATAACCACCCCAGCTACATCGAACCCTATCAGGGCGCCGCGACCGGAGTCGGCGGCATCCTGCGCGACGTGTTCACGATGGGCGCGCGGCCGGTCGCGAATCTCAACGCGCTGCGTTTCGGATCGCCCGATCACCCCAAGATGCGCCACCTGATCGCGGGCGTCGTTCACGGCATCGGCGGCTACGGCAACTGCGTGGGCGTGCCGACCGTCGGCGGTGAAGTGAATTTCCACAGCGCCTATGACGGCAACATCCTGGTCAATGCGATGACCGTCGGCGTCGCGCAGACCGACAAGATCTTCTATTCGGCCGCGTCGGGCGTCGGCAATCCGATCGTCTATGTCGGCTCCAAGACGGGGCGCGACGGCATCCACGGCGCGACGATGGCGTCGGCGGATTTCGGCGAGGACAGCGACGAAAAGCGCCCCACCGTCCAGGTCGGCGACCCGTTCACCGAGAAATTGCTGATCGAAGCATGCCTCGAACTGATGGCGTCCGACGCGATCGTCGCGATCCAGGACATGGGCGCGGCCGGCCTCACGTCCTCCTCGGTCGAGATGGCATCGAAGGGCGGCGTCGGGATCGAACTGATCATGGACGACGTGCCGCAGCGCGAGACCGGCATGACGCCGTACGAAATGATGCTGTCGGAGAGCCAGGAGCGCATGCTCATGGTGCTGAAGCCTGGCCGCGAGGCGTTTGCCGAAGCGATCTTCCGCAAATGGGAACTCGACTTCGCGGTGATCGGCACGGTGACCGATACCGGTCGCATGATTCTGAAATGGCAGGGTAATGTCGTCGCCGATATCCCTCTCGCCCCGCTGGCCGACGAAGCGCCGCTCTACGATCGCCCGCACGTCCCGACGCCCAAGCCGGCCGAGCTGAGCGACGAGCCGGAAACGGCCGACCTCGCCGCCGATCTACTCAAGCTGATGGGCTCGCCGGACATTGCCAGCCGGCGCTGGATCTGGGAGCAATACGACCAGCAGGTCGGCGCCGACACCGTGCAGCGCCCCGGCGGCGACGCCGCGGTGGTACGCGTCCACGGCACGCAAAAGGGCCTGGCGATCACCACTGACTGCACCCCGCGTTACTGTTTCGCCGATCCCGTCGAGGGCGGAAAGCAAGCGATTGCAGAGGCCTGGCGCAATCTCTCCGCAGTCGGTGCGAAGCCGCTCGCCGTCACCAATTGCCTCAACTTCGCCAATCCGCAGCGGCCCGAAATCATGGGCCAGGTCGTCGGTTGCCTGGAGGGGATGAGTGAGGCGTGCGTCGCGCTCGACTTCCCGATCGTGTCGGGCAACGTGTCGCTCTACAACGAAAGCAAGGCGACCGGTGGCGGATCGGCGATCCTGCCCACGCCCGCGATCGGCGGCGTCGGGCTGCTCGACGACTGGTCGAAATCCATCACTATCGGCTTCAAGAACACCGGCGACGCGATCATCGCGGTCGGCGAACGCAGCGGCCATCTCGGCCAGTCGATATGGCTACGCGAAATCCACGGCCGCGAGGAAGGCCCGCCGCCCCCGGTCGATCTGCGCGCCGAACGCCGCACCGGCGATTTCGTCCGCAGTTGTATCGCCAAGGGCGCAATCAGCGCGTGCCATGACGTGTCCGACGGCGGGATGGCTGTCGCGCTCGCCGAAATGGCGCTGGCATCGGGCATTGGTGCAATGATCAATGAAGCGCAGCCGTTCGGCGTCGCCGGCTCGTTCTTCGGCGAGGACCAAGGCCTGTATCTAGTGACAGTACCCGACGACCACCTCGCCGAATTCCTCGCGGACGCGGCCGCGGCCGACGTCCCCGCCGATCCGATCGGGCGGACGATCAAGGACCGGCTGATCTTCGAACTCGACGAGGGCGATTGGTGCGTGCCGCTCACCGACCTGCGCGCCGCGCACGAAGGATTCTTCCCCGCGCTGATGGGCGACACGATCGCCTAGTCTTGTCCGCTGCGAGGATCGGCTTAGGTTGTTCCACCTGTGGCGAAACTGCGCCGCTCAAGGGAGGGACTATGGGACAGTCGGTTTCGCGCCGCGTGGTCACGGCGACGTTGGTCGCGGGCACGCTCGATATCCTGTCGGCGGTGGTCTACACACTGATCGCCGGCAAGCAGCCGATTAACATGCTCAAGGGCCTGGCAAGCGCGGTGCTGGGCGACGACGCGGTCAAGGGCGGGTCGGAAATCGCGCTGGCCGGGCTCGGCATCCACTTCGCGATCATGGCCGTGATGGTGGCGTTCTTCGTGATCGTCGCGGATCGCCTGCCGGTGCTCAAGACGCGTTGGGTGATGGCGGGGATCGGGTACGGCATCGGTCTGTGGGCGATAATGAGCTTGGTTGTGCTGCCGATGCGGTACGGCTTCCATCCGTTCAAGCCGCTGGGCCTTGCTGAGCAATTCTTCAGCCATATCGTGCTGGTCGGCCTGCCGATCGCGTGGTTCGCGCGGAAGTGACCGACGCCGCGCCGCGCCTGCGGACACTCGACGCAGTGCGCGGAGTCGCGGTGATGGGCATCCTGCTGCTCAACATCAACGGGCTCGCGATGCCCGATTATGCCGAGATCGACCCGAGCCATTACGGTGGAGCGACCGGCGCGAACTGGTGGGTCTGGGCGATCGCCTACGCTGTCGGCGACGGCAAGATGCGCGGACTGTTCACGATGATGTTCGGCGCATCGACTGTGTTGATCGCCGAGCGCGCGGTCGCGAACGACGAAAGCCCGGTACGGGTGCATTACGCGCGGATGGCGACCTTGATCGTTTTCGGCATGGTTCACGCCTATCTGATCTGGGCCGGGGACATCCTGGTCCTCTACGCGCTGACCGGCATGATCGCGTTCGTTGGCTGGCGCGCGAAACCGCGAGTTTTGTTGCTGATCGGTATCGCTTTGCTCGGCCTCAAGGCGGCGGACGGACTTAGCGCCTGGTATCATCTGGACAGCGGCCGGGTCGCCGCCGCGCGCGGTGCGGATTATGCCCAGGCGGCCGATTGGCGCGCGTTCGAACGGGCGACCGCGCCATCGCCCGACGCCGCGGCAAAGGAAGTCGCGGCATATCGCGGCAGCTACGCCGACGCACTGAAATCGCGGACGGAAACCGCCATCTTCTTTCAGACGGTGATCAACCGCATCGCGTTCGTCGATACGCTGGCGCTGATGCTGATCGGCATGGCGCTGTTTCGCTGGGGGTTCTTCTCGGGCGCATGGTCGCGCCGCGCCTATTGGCTGGCGGCGGCGAGCGTACCTGTATTGTGGACGTGCTATATCCCGTTGGTCGATTGGCTCAGCGCGACGCGATGGTCGCCGCTCACAATGACCGCGACCGAGGCGATCCAACTCACCGTGCTGCGTCCGCTGCTTAGCCTCGGCTATGCCGCGCTGGTCATCCTGTTCGTCCGGTCCGGCCGGGTCGCATGGCTCGCCGATCGTCTCGCCGCGACCGGGCGCATGGCGTTCTCCAACTATCTGGGCACCAGCATCGTGCTGACGCTGTTCTTCAACGGCTACGGCTTCGGCTGGTACGGCTATCTTCAGCGCTGGCAGTGCCTGATCGTCGTCGCGGCGATGTGGGCGGTCATGCTCGCGTGGTCGGAACCCTGGCTCGACCGATTCGCCTACGGGCCGTTCGAATGGCTGTGGCGCAGCGCGGCGCGCTTTAAGCTCCAACCCTTCCGCCGCCGCCAAGAAATTGCAAACGCCTCGCAATAGTCTTGCGAATCACTCTCACTAACGCTAACTCCATCGTAACGGGCGAGAGGGATAATCGTTCTCATGATGGTATGCGTCTGCAATGCGATCCGTGAACGCGAAGTGCGCGAAGCCGCTCGCTCGGGATCGATGACCGCGTGCCAAGCCTATCGCGCGATGGGCATGCAGCCCAAATGCGGTCAGTGCGTGCCGTTCGCGCGAGCCATTATCGACGAGGAACGTGCTGCTGCGTAGCGTTCGCAGCCGCTGAAACCCGCAGAAATCCGCCATTTTTGGGACTGTCGCGATGCGGCGGTCGGCTCTATGATGTCCGCCATCCATAGCAATAGGCGGGCATCATGAAGGGCGACCCCAAGGTCATCGAATTCCTCAACACGGCGCTCAAGAACGAGCTGACCGCGATCAACCAATATTGGTTGCACTACCGGTTGTTCGACCATTGGGGCGTCAAGAAGCTCGCCGAGTTCGAGCGCCACGAATCGATCGACGAGATGAAGCATGCCGACTGGCTGTCGGAGCGCATCCTGTTCCTCGACGGCCTGCCCAACTTCCAGCTGCTCGGGCGGTTGCGCATCGGCGAGACGGTCGAGGAAGTGCTCAAGGCCGATCTCGAGCTCGAGATGGAGGCGCTGCCCCTGCTCCGCGATGCGATCGAGCATTGCGAAAAGGTGCGCGATTACGTCAGCCGCGACCTGTTCCGCCGCATCCTCGACAGCGAGGAAGAGCATGTCGATACGCTCGAACGCCAGTTCGAGATGATCGAGCGGATGGGCATCGAAAATTACGTTCAGTTGAACGCGAAGGCCGAAGAAGGGGACGGCTGACCGAGTGGATTAGCCACGCTAATCCGCGTCGCGCGGTCAGCCTCGGCCGGCCTCGCATAGCGAGGACCGACGGCGCGGCTTTGCCGCGCCGGAATGACGTTTAGCCCGCGCGGCGCCCAAATTGCGGACGGCGCTCGACCAGCGGATTGGCCTCCCGCTCGAGCATCGTCAGCGTCGCTTCGAAACAGGGGCGCAGTTTGACGACATGCTCCAGCGCTTGGTCGGGTGCGTCGCGCGTTTCCACGCACTGGCGCGCGATATGCTCGATCTCTTCGGCGAGGTGCGACAGCGGCTCCGCGCCGAACTGGCGCGATTCGCCCTTCAGCGTGTGCGCCGGCAGGACGAGCGCGGCGGCATTGCCGTTGCGCATCGCGTCCTCGATCGCCGCCACCGACTTGGTGCCGTCTTCACGGAAATATCCCAGGATGCGCACAAACCCTGCGCCAAGCTCGCTTCGCGCCGCCTGAAACGCGGTCCAATCGATCAACTGGTCACCGCCCATCGTCACCATCAACCTCCAACGGTGCCGTGCTTCGCACTGCCCATACCGGGTGTTGTAACGCAGGGGAGTAAACGATGCGTTGACGAAAGGTCCGGAATTACGATCTAAGTGCTTGTCGGTACTTCGTTTCCGCGATCATCATTTCTTGTCGCGGTCGAACGGGTTCTTCGGCGCCCGGAACGTCAACCTGACCGGCACCGCGCCGAAACCCAGATCGCGCCGCATCGAATTGACCAGATAGCGTTCGTAACTTGCCGGCAATTGATCGACGCGCGTCCCGAAAATGACGAAGCTGGGGGGGCGCGTCTTGACCTGGGTGACGTAGCGCATCTTCACGCGCTTGCCGCCGGGCGCGGGCGGCGGATTGGCTTCGATCGCGCGTTCGAACCAGCGGTTCAGCTCGCCGGTGCCGACGCGGCGCGACCAGGCCTCTCGCGTCTCGAACGCCGCGCCGATTAATTGATCGACGCCCTTCCCCGTCGCCGCTGACACGGTGATGACGGTGACGCCCTTAACCTGGCTCAGGCCGTCCTCGAGCGCTTTCTTGACGCCGTTGAACAGCGAGGAAGCGTTTTCGGCGACGTCCCATTTGTTGAGCGCGATGATCAGCGCGCGGCCTTCCTCCAGCACGCGATCGGCGATGCGCAGGTCCTGCGCCTCCAGCCCCAGCGTCGCGTCGAGCAGCAGGACGACCACCTCGGCGAAATCGACCGCGCGCAATGCATCGGCGACCGACAGTTTCTCCAATTTGTCCTGCACCTTGGCGCGCTTGCGCATGCCCGCGGTGTCGATCAGCCGGACGTCGCGTGGGCCGCTCTTGGGGTCGTTCCATACCCAATCGACCGCGATCGAATCGCGGGTGATGCCCGCTTCGGGCCCCGTGATCAGGCGGTCTTCGCCGAGCATGCGGTTGATCAGCGTCGATTTGCCCGCGTTCGGCCGGCCGACGATCGCGAGCTTGAGCGGCGCGTCGGGGCTGTCGTCATCGGCCTCGAATTCTTCGACTGGCTCGGGGATGTGCGGCAACAACGCTTCGAACAGGTCGCCCATGCCCTCGCCGTGTTCGGCCGAGATCTGTACCGGATCGCCGAAGCCGAGCGACAGCGAATCGAGGATGCCCGCTTCCCCCGCTTTGCCCTCGGCTTTGTTGGCGATCAGGATCACCGGCGTCGCCGACCCGCGGAGCCACCGCGCAATCTCTTCGTCGAGCGGGACGATCCCGGCGCGGGAATCGAACAGGAACAACGCGACATCCGCCATCGCCACCGCGGCTTCGGTCTGTTGACGCATCCGGCCGGGCAAGGTCGCGGCGTCGAGGTCTTCGTACCCCGCCGTATCGATGACGCGGAAGTCGAGCCCGATCAGCGACGCATCGCCTTCGCGCCGATCGCGCGTCACCCCGGGCTGGTCGTCGACCAGCGCCAGCTTCTTGCCGACGAGGCGATTGAACAGCGTCGACTTGCCGACATTGGGTCGGCCGATAATGGCAACGGTGGGTAAGGGCATCGGCCGCGTGTAGCGGGGACGGGACACGACGTCACGCCCCCCCCGTCAGCGAGCGATGGTCCTCAGCGGTACGCGGTCAAGCGCCCCCGCACATCGAGGGTGTAGAGCACGTTGTTGGCGACCACGGGGCCGAGGCCGAAGCCTTCCTTGTTGTCGATCACCTGACCGATCGCGCCGTCGGCGGGCGACAGGAACGTCACTTCGCCGAGCGAATTGGTCAGCACCAGCCGGTTGCCGGCCAGCACCGGGCCGTACCAAGTCAGCGGATCCTTCTTCTTTTTCTTCTTTTCGACCTTAAATGCGCGGAGCTGGCTGATCCAGCGCACCTTGCCGGTCGAACGCTGCAGGCAATAGACCTTGCTCTCGTCGGTCACGACGAAAATCCACTCGCCCGCGAGCCACGGCGTCGAGATGCCTGCGAAATTCTGTTCCCAGATGCGCTGCCCGCTGGCGAGGTCGGCGGCGATCATGCGACCGCCTTGGCCGAGCGCGTAGACCTGATTGCCGTCGATGACCGGATCGGCGTCGATGTCCGACAGGCTCGACACGCTGGTCGTGATGCTTGTCCGCGACAGCGCGTCGCCCCACAACGTGCGGCCGTTCTCGTAGCGATAGGCGTTGAGTTCGCCCGACGAGAAGCCGGCGACGATCGTGCTGCGCGCCGAGGCCGGTGCCGCGACGCCGAACACGCCCTGCGTTTCCAGGCTGCCCGACGAATTCCACTTTTGCGCGCCATCGGCGGTCGCCAGCGCGAACAGCTGGTTGTCCTGGCTCAGGACGTAGAGCTGATCGCCGTCCACGGTCGGTGCACCACGCAGCGGTCCGCCCGGCTTGACGCGCCACACTTCGGCGCCGGTCCCGGCATCGAACGCGACGACATCGCCCAGCCCGTCGGTCGCGTACACGCGTCCGCTATCGACGCTCGCGCCGCCGCCGAACCGCGCCGGCTTGTTCTCGTCGCCCTTGGCGATCGGCACGTTCCATAGCGGCGAGCCGTTGGCCGCATCATATGCGTGGAGCTGCGCGTCGATATCGACCACGTAGAGTTTGCCGCCCGCAATGACTGGCGCGCTCGCCAACCGCGAGCGGTTCGATCCCGCCGAGATCGTCACGCCCCAGGCGCGCGATACCGTTCCGGCCAGCGCCAGATGCCCCATCGACTTGGCCGCGTTGCCGCCCGATTGCGCCCACTCGCCGTTGACTTCGGGATTGGGCAACAGGACCTGCAGGCCTGCAATCGCCGGGTCGAGTTTCGCGTCGCTCTCGGACACCAGGATCGGGATGCGCTCGCCGACCGTCGGGGTCTTCTTCCCGCCGCCCTTGAACACGCCGCAACCCGCCAGTGCGGTCAACGCCAGCACCGCGATCGGCACACGCAACTTGCTCGCCATGCTTCTACTTGCCCTTCTGGTCGGTCGTGCCGACGTCCACAGCATCCATCCCTTGAACCGCACGTTGACGGATCGATTCGGGCACGGTTTCGGTCCCGGCGATCTTCTTGAACATCGCGCGGGCCTCGTTCGGTTTGTTGAGGCGCAGATACGCCATCGCCACCATCTCGCCGGCGCTACCCAGCCACGCCGAGTCCGCGGCCGCCAAGGGCTTGAGCCGGTCGATGATGATCTGCGGGGCGAGACCGTCGAACTCGATGCTGGTCTGGCGGATCAACGCATAGTCGCGAGCCGGCTTGCCGAGCGCGGTATCGCCGGCAATCGCGGCGAACTTGGCCGCGGCCTCCTTGGTCTTGCCGGCATTGAACAGCTGGTTGGCCTCGGTCATCCGAGCAACCGCGCTGTAGCCGGGCGCGCCCGACGTATCGAGGTCGGTCAGCGCCGCCGACGCTTCGGCCGGCTTGTTCGCGGCGATCGAATCGAGCGCGGTCTGCAGCTTGACCGCCTGCCCTTCGGCCTTGCTATTGCTCCAATAGCGCCAGCCCAGCACCGCGGCGAAGATCAGCAATCCGGCGCCGATCGCGCCCAGGATCAAGCGGCCATGGTTCGTCCACACGCCGACGATCTGGTCGCGGCGCAACTCCTCATCGACCTCACGCAGGAAAGCTTCATCGGTTTTCGGCGGCACGGCCAAGGTGGTAGGCTCCGATTGTGGTGGGAATTTGGTGGCGGACCTTAGCGGCGCACGCCCGAAACGCAACGAGGCTTAGGGCTTCGGCAAATAGACCTGTTCTTCGCCGGGAAAAGTACGCGCGCGAACTTCTGCCGCGTAACGCGATGCGGCATCGCTGATCCGCCCGGCCATATCGTCGAAACGCTTCACGAACCGTGGCGTCCGCTCGAACAGACCCAGCATATCCTCGGCCACCAGCACCTGGCCGTCGCACGCCGCCGACGCGCCGATGCCGATGACGGGAATGTCGCTGGTCTCGGTGATCTTGCGCGCGAGTGGTTCGACCACGCCTTCGACGACGACCGCGAACGCGCCGGCGTCAGCGACCGCCTTGGCGTCGGACGCGATCTTCGCCTCTTCCTCTTGGCCCCGTCCGCGCGCGCCATAGCCGCCCAGCGCATTGATCGCCTGCGGGGTCAGGCCGACATGCGCCATCACGGGGACACCGCGCTCGGTCAGGAACTTGATCGTCGGCGCCATCGCCGCGCCGCCTTCCATCTTGATCGCGGCGCAGCCCGTTTCGGCCAGCAGCCGGCTTGCGCTGGCGAACGCCTGTTCGGGCGAGCCTTCATAGGTGCCGAACGGCATATCGACGACCACGACCGCGTGATAACTGCCCCGAACCACGGCGGCGCCATGCGCGACCATCATGTCGAGCGTCACCGGCAGGGTCGACGGCAGGCCATAAACCACCTGCCCCAGCGAATCGCCGACCAGCAGGATGTCGCAGTGCGGGTCGAGCAACTGCGCCATCCGCACGGTATAGGCGGTCAGCATCACCAGCGGCTCTTCGGTCTTCCCCTCGACCTTGCGCCGCTGGATCGCCGGCACGGTCAGCCGCTTCATCGGCGCCGGGGTTGGGTTGGCGCGGCTGGTCGACGTGTCGATGGTGAAGGTCGTGGACATAGGGGCGCTGTAACGCCGGACATCGGCGCGTGCCAGCACACAGCGGATCAAGTGCAAAACACTCTTGACTAAATGTATGATATTTTTAACATTGCGTTTGTTAAACATCACATGGAGACGATTGTGGCGTTCCGGGAAAAGATCGTGTGGGCCGCGTTCGTGACGACGCTGCTGGTATGGGGCAGCTACTTCGCGGTGGTGATTTACAAGCTGACGGTCAGCGCGACTCACGACATGCTGCTGTTCTGGCTGTTCATCGCCGCGACCGTCGCGCAGGCCGCGATGATGGCGGCAACGGCGGCGATTGCCGCGTTAATGGCGCCCGGCGACGCCGCAGCGCCGCCCGACGAGCGCGACCGGATGCTCGGCCAGCGCGCGAGCGGGGTCGCCTATTTCGTCGTCTTGCTCGCGATCGTCGCGGTGATCGTGTGGATGCATGTGGGTCTGCGCGGCGTGAACGTCATCTTCGCGCTCATCGGCGTTTTCATCCTGGGAGAAGCGGTGCGCTTCGGGACGAAGGCGATCGGCTATCGGACCGGGAGCTGAGGACATGGCCAAGCCGCCCCCCGGCCGCGTGGTCAATCAGATCCGCCTGCTGCGCTTCATGGCCGGCGAGATGACGCAGGCCGAACTCGGCGAGCGGATCGGCCTGACGCGCCAGACGGTCGCCGCGATCGAGGCGGGGAAATACTCCCCGACGCTGGAAGCCGCGTTCCGCATCGCGCAGGTGTTCGGCAAACCGCTCGACGAGGTGTTCCGGTGGGAGGGGTGACCCCACTCCCGGCCTAGCGCGCGCCGATCCAGCCCTTGCGCGCAGCCATCCCGGCGAACCAGATCTGGAATATCGCCACCGCCGCAATGAAGGCCGGGAACGGCACGGTGGCCGCGGCGCCCTTGTGCGCAATCAAATCGGTCGCCGCGAAGGCGTAGCCGAACATGACGATAACCCCGAGCAGCGATATCCAGAACAGGATGATGGCCCGCCGTTCTTTCAACAACAGCGCCAGCGCGCCCAACAGACCGCCGAATACCGACACGGCATAGACGTAGTTGTACCAGCTCGGCAGCGCGGCATAATATTTGAGCGACCAGTCATCGACTGGCCCCATGGCGGCTGCGCCCAGCGTGAACTGCATATACCATGCCCAACACCCCATCGCGCCCCACAGCACGAGCACGATCGCCACGATCCAGAACCAGGCCGGTGGTTTTACGCCTGTCGCCATGTCACCCCTCCCCAAGCGATTGATGACGCGAGACTGCGCCGGGGACAAAGCGATGGCAAGCCTAGCCGAGCGCCGCTTCCCAAGCGTCGGGCTTGAACCCCGCGAGCAGGACCCCGTCGCCTTCCAGGATCGGCCGCTTGATCATCGACGGCTGTGCCAACATCAGCGTAATCGCCTTGCCCGCATCCAGATCGGCGCGGTCGGCGTCGGACAACTTGCGGAACGTCGTGCCGGCACGGTTGAGTACCGTTTCCCACCCTAGCGCCCCGACCCATCGCCGCAGCGACGCCTCGTCCACGCCCGCCTTTTTGTAATCGTGAAACGCGTAGCTCGTACCGCGCGCATCAAGCCACGCTCGCGCCTTCTTGACGGTGTCGCAATTGGGGATCCCGTAAAAGGTCAGCACGCACTCACTCCACGATGCAGGTTTCACCGGAATACATCGACGTGACCTTGGACGTCGGCTTGTTCCCGTCGAGCCAGCCGTTCGGACCGTCGTCCAGCGTGAACCCCGGCCCGAGCCCGCCCCCTTCTTCGTTGCCGGGATCGACGAACACCTTGGGCAGCAATCGCTGGAGCGTCGTCACGTTGGTGCCGATCCCGACGCCATTGGCCATCCGGTAATTCTGGCTCCCGCCATCTTCGAGCGTCCAGCCGACGAGCTCGCCGCCGACGAACGACAGTTCGATGCCGCCGCGAAACTTGGCGTAGCCGATCGCGTGACCGCTGCCACATTCGGGATAGACGCCGGTCTTGGTCGGCGCGCCGAGCCCCGCCGACACGATCTTGATGGCCGCCGCGCGCACCATGCCGAACCGCGCGGTCTGCGGCGCCTGTCCGCCCGGCCCCGCGACGATTAGCCCGTTCGCGACCAGCGTAACCGGGAAAGTCTTGACCATCGCCGCTTCGGCGACGGACAGGAATACGGTCGGCAACGCGATCGCGCAGGCGATGGCGGCGGCTGTCGCGAAAATCTTCATATCCCTACTCCTCGACCGCGCGCCGTCGCACGCGCCACAACGTGTATAGGCCGATCCCCGCCCACGCCACATTCAGCGTCGCCGACGGAATCGCGCCGTTATAGCCGCTGTTGACGATGAAGCAGGCCGCACCGACCACGTTCATCCACTGATAGGCGCGTGACCGCCCGTCGATCCGTCCGGTCGACAACAGGACATAGGCGGCGAGGATCAGCAGCATGCCGCCCCAACCGATGATTTCGATGACGATCCGTTCGCTAGTCATCGAGTCGTTTTAGAGGCTTCAGCGCGGCGCGATAGGCGGGTTAGCCGCGATCCATGCCTTCGCTCGATCGATCGCGTTGCGGCGAAGGGCGTCGTAGAAGATGCCGTAGTCGTTGAGGTGATAGCTGCCGAAGATCCAGCTGAGCTTGTCGGTGAAGCCCGATGGCGCGCCCCACGGCACATCGATTTCGAGCAGACTGTTCTTGCATTCCGCGCCGCTCAGGTTGCGAGCCAGCGTGGGCAGCGGCTTGGCCGTGGTCCCGAATGGCGCGACCGGGAACGGCAGGCTGCCGGCATTGGCACTCGCCGGTGCCGCGCCCTGTTGCTTCCAGTTGAGCGGGTTCACGCAAATCGAATTGGGCTTGCCGTTGGTCACGAACGTGCCGCGCCACCAATAATTCTTGCCATCGACAATCATCCGCGCGCCGCTGCGTCCGGTCTGGCTGGTATTGTAGGACACGACGCATCCCGTCTGCGTCGCGTTATCGCAAATCGGCAGCCCCAGTTCGCCGAACGTATCGGGCGTGTAGCCGCCGATCAGATACGCCGCGACAAGATGTGACTTGAGCGGCGTACTAAGGATTTCCTGTTGCAGCAGATGAATCGCATGGAACGTCCCCTGGCTGTGCGAGGCGATGATGAACGGGCGGCCCTTGTTGAGATATTTGATGTAGTAACGGAACGCCGCGACGACATCGTCGAACGCGATCGCCATCGCCTTGGGTTCCTTCAGCGCCGCGAGCGACGCCTGGCGATAGCGCGGCGCGTACATTCGGCAGCATCCGTTGAACACGCTGACCTGGTCGAGCAGCACCGGTGGGTTGAGCGGCGCGGCCTTGTCGTCCGCATCGAACGGCGCGTTCCACACCGCGCTGCCCTTGAACGTGGTCGGATGCACGAAGAAGACGTCGACCGGCGCCTGAGCCTCATCGATCGGTGTCATGCCCGGCGGGGTCGAGCGCTCGAGCCCGTTGCGCCCGGGAAACGCCAGCCACGCGGCGGGCTTGGCATAGTCCGGTGCTGGCGGCGCCTTCGCTTCGGCGAACGGCGTCGATGGACCATGCATGCTCGCGATCAGATCAAACCCGCCGATCGCCCAGAAGGCGACGATCAAGACGACCAGGATCGCCGCGAGCGACTTCAGCGCGATCCGCCACCAGCGCCGCTTCGGCTTCACAACAGGTTAGCCTTCACGCGCGAGGCGAAATAGCGCGCGCTGGGTTTCAACGTCCGCTTGAATGTCGTGCGATCGACTTCGACCAGGCCGAATTTCTTCGCATAGCCTGACGTCCACTCGAAATTATCGAGCAGCGACCAATAGAGGTAACCCTTCACGTCGATGCCGTCGTCGATGCACTTCGCGACCTCGGCGATCGTCGCCTCGATGAACTTCACCCGCGCCGCATCGTCAGTCGTGCCGATGCCGGTTTCGGTCAGATAAACCGGCTTGCCGACATGCTCGGCGGCGTAGCGCAGACAGGCGCCGATGGCGTGCGGGTAGTTCTCGTAGCCCATATCGGTCACCGGGACGCTACCGTCGGGCGGCAGCAGCCCCTTGTCGCCGATCCGCAGCCGCGAATAGGTCTGGACGCCGATAAAGTCCGACTTGCGCGCCGCGTCGATCCAGCCGCCGTACATCGTCGCTTCGGCTTCCTTGGCGCGGTTGTTCGGGCCGACGCCCTGGATCTCCTGCATCGACAACGTGACGCCGACCGGCAAATCGGAACGCGCCGCCTTGATCGCGGCATAGCCCTTGGCATGGGCATCGAGCATGACCGGGTCGATCTTGTCCGGATCGCCGAACAGCATCGAGGAGAATTGCGGCGAATTGGTCCGCCGCCGCGCCGCCGCAATCATATTGCGAGCGTTCTCCGCCGCTGCGTCGCTCGCGAAGCGCGGCAGGACCCGGCGCAGGCCAAGAATGTTGGCTTCGTTGAACGTGGTCGCCATGCCGATCAGCGGTCCCAGCTTTTCGGTCGCGCGCCCACAGAAGCGCGCGAACAGATCGGCCCCGTCCGCCACTTCGAACCCGCCGCGCATTGCGAACCACAACGGCACGGTGAAGTGGTTGAAGGTAACCATCGGCAGCAGCTTGCGCGCGTGGCACGCCTCCAGCACCTGAACGTAATGGTCGAGCGCAGCCTCGGAGAACATGCCGGGCGCGGGCTCGATCCGTGCCCATTCGATCCCGAAGCGATAGCAATTGAGACCCAGGCTCGCGGCGATATCCAGGTCTTCCTTGTACCGATTGTAGCTGTCGCACGCATCGCCCGACGGGTCCTTGAACGCGGTCGGCGTGTTGGTTTCGAGCAGCCAGCTGTCGGAGTTCGTATTGCCCCCCTCGCTCTGGTGCGCGGAAATCGCGGTACCCCACAGGAATCCCTTGGGCGCACGGCGTCGGGCGGGAAGCGGCATCGCTCCGGCGGCGCCGGTGGCGAGCAATCCTGCGGCGCCGGCGACGACCTGGCGGCGTGTCGGAGTGATGATCATGTGCTTTTCCTATCGCGTGGAGTTGCGGATCAGCGAACCGTGATCGTCGCCCATTTGCTGACCGAAAAGGCCATCGTCGCCGCCTTCGCCTGCTCCTGGATCGGGGTGAGTCGACGCGGCTGCGTCTTCGGGCCGACGTAGAGATACGTCGTCGGCAGGGACGTGACCGCGGGCCAGTTCGGTGCACCCCCACCGTTCGGGTTGCCGGTGCGCGCGAAGTTGACCCAGTAATCGCCCATCAGCTTCGACACTTCGGCGTCGCGCGCGTCCCAAGCGTGCTCGACCGGCTTGGTCCCGAACACATATTCGACCTCGCCGCCATGATCGGTTCCCGCAGCGCCGGCGCGCTGATCGACCGGCACCTGATCGAAATAATAGACGTACGTGTTGGGATTCACCGCCGCCTGCTTGTCGGCAATCGCGAACGACGGCAGCACGAAGCCGACATCCTCGGCAAGATCGATCACCGCCTTGTCGCGCGGCTTGCCCGTCATTGCGATATAGCCGTCGAGCAACGGACCGAATTGCTCGCCCAACAAACCCTTCGCCGCCGGCTCGGTCATGCCGCCCAGGCTCGATTCGTTCGAATTGCCGCCGATCATCAGCGGGATCTTCATCTGCTCGCCGCGGTAGAACGGGTCGCCCGGACTGCGCGTCACGACCTTGCCGTCGATGAACGGGAACGAGCGGCCGTTCTTGATGACATCGGCGAGCGGGATCGCGCGGAGCTGGTCGGCGGTCGCATCCTTCAGGCCCAGGCTGTTGGTCCACATCGTGCCCAGCATCTCGGCATTGATCGCGCCGCCGCGGATCGGGGGCAGCACGCTGCCGCCGGCGCCGGATTCTGAAATCGCTTTCTGGAACAGTCCGCGCGACGCCGGCGAGCTCATCAGGATCTGCACCGACCCCGCCCCTGCCGACTCGCCGAAGATCGTGACGTTACCAGCGTCGCCGCCGAAGTTCGCAATGTTGCGCTTCACCCATTGCAACGCCGCGATCTGGTCCATGATCCCGTAATTGCCGAGCAGTCCGTTCGGGTCTTCCTTGGTCAGCCCGGGATGCGCGAAGAAGCCGAGCCGGCCCATGCGATAATTGATCGTAACGATCACCGCGCCGCGGTTCGCCAGCGCCGTGCCGTCGTACAGCGGCACGCCCGCCGCACCGTACGTGAAGCCGCCGCCATGAATCCACAGCATGACGGGATATTTGCCAGGCTTGGCCGGGCGCCAGACGTTGAGGAACAGGCAGTCCTCGCTCTTGGGCCCGACCTGCGCCCAGGGTTCCGTATGCGCGTCGTCCTGCGGGCAGGCGAAACCGAATTTGTTCGCGTCGCGAACGCCGGTCCATTTCGGCGCGGGCTGCGGCGCTTTCCAGCGCAACGGACCGACCGGCGGCGCGGCATAGGGAATGCCCTTGAACACCAGCAACTTGCCTTCGGCCGCACCCGCCAGCGTGCCGGTATCGATCTTGACCTGAGCCGACGGCCCCTTCGCCGCCGCCGGCATGACAGCGGCAAGCGCGACCGACATCGCGAGCAACGAACGTAACTGCATCAGGCTCATCTCCCTTGGCGCGGTTCGTCGAGCAGTGCCCGCGATCCGTTCAGAGCCATTAAGATATTAATTCATTCGCTAGTCAATATCTGAAGCAGTCGAATGCCCGCCGCAGCAACAGGATGCGCGCGTCAAAGGTCCTTCAAAACGACCTCGGGGTCCGCGAGTTTTGCAGGATCGACGGACAGGCCCTCGACGACCAGTCGGCGTCCCTGGACGTAATCGCGAACCATGTTGACGCAGTCGAACGCGATGACGCGCCCGTCGCGCAGATAGACGACGCTGAACTTGCGCGTCACCGGGTCGCCGCGGACCACCGTTTGGTCGTGGCCGGTGGACAGACCGATGGTCTGGAGCTTGAGGTCGTATTGGTTCGACCAGAACCACGGCACCGCGTCGTAGCGCACATCCTCGCCGAGTATCTGTTTCGCGACGACGCTTGCCTGGTCGTGCGCATTCTGCACCGATTCGAGGCGGATGACCGCGCCTTGGGCGTAGCCGTTGGGATGCGCAGCGCAGTCGCCGATCGCGTAGATGTCGGGCAGCGTGGTGCGACACGCATCGTCGACGACCACGCCGTTGCCGGTCACCGCGCCAGCGTCGGCCAAGGACGAGACCTCCGGCAGGATACCGATCCCGACCACAACCATGTCGGCCGCGATCACCGCGCCGTCGGTCAGGTGCACACCGGTGACGTGGCCGCCCTCGCCTTCGATGCGATCGACCGCCGCGCCGAGCCGGATATCGACGCCGTGCGCGCGGTGCTCCCTTTCGAAGAACCGGGACAGCGGTTCGCCGGCGACCCGGGCCAGCACGCGATCGAGCGCTTCGATCAGTACGACCTCCTTCCCCGCCTTGGTCAGCACGGCCGCGGCTTCCAGCCCGATATAGCCGCCGCCGATCACGACGGCGCGCCGGACGTCGGGCAATTCGGCGATCATACGATCGGCATCGGCGCGGTTGCGCATGGTGTGGATGCCGGTCAAATCGTGTCCGGCGCAGGCCAATCGCCGAGGCGTGCCGCCCGCCGCCCAGATCAATTTGCCGTAGCCGATTTCCCCGCCGTACGCCGTCGTTACCCGATGCGCGGCAGGATCGACCGTCACCACTCGCCGCCCGGCCAGCAGCGTCACATCGCGCTCGACCCAGAACGCCAGCGGCCGCAGGCAGGATGCGGTCGAACCTTTTTCGCCCGACAGATACTCCTTCGACAGCGGCGGCCGCTCGTACGGCGGATCGGGCTCGTCGCCGACGATCGCGATCGATCCGCTATAGCCGCCCTGACGCAGCGCAATAGCCGCCTGCGCGCCGCCATGGCCGCCGCCAACGATAAGGACGTCGAAACTGCTCATCTCCGGCCTTTCGTATCGCGATCACAACCGTCGCGATAGGTCGGACGCCTCAGGAGCGGTGGAGCAGCAAACGGACCAGGTCGGCCTGACGGCGCGTGCCGGTCTTGGCGAAGACGGCGCTGAGCTGAGCACGGACGGTATGAACCGACACCCCGATCCGGTCGGCGGCCTCGCGTAGGCTCTGACCCTCGGCGATCGCGGTCGCCAGTCGCCCTTCGGCAGCGGTAAGATTGAACCGCGCGCGCGCGTCGAGTTCCGCGCCCAGTGCGGGCGGTTGTGCGTCGTTGACCGACACCAGCATCAGCGGTTCGCTGCTCAGCATCGCCCGGCTGCGCGCACCGACCGGCGACACCGTGACGGCAAACCGCCGCGTCGATCCGGTACGGCCCAGCGTCAACGCCGGCGGCATTTCCTTCCCCGCCAACACCGCCGCGTAGAGTCGCTGGAGGTGGGCATCACTCGCCGCGTCCATGGTTCGCAGCTGGCCGCCGGTAATGTCCAGCGCACCCTCTTCCGACACGAATCGCCGCGCTGCCGCGGTCATCCGCTGCACACGTCCGGCGCGATCGACGAACAGCAGCCGCTGATCGGTCGTGTCGAGCATCGCGTCGAGATCGTCGCGCGCATTCTGTTCGACGCGCAGCCGCCGCGTAATCGCCGAGGCGCGCACCAGATGCGGTTGATATCGCCGCGCGATCGCGATCTCGTCCTTGCTGAACGCACCCCGATCCTCCTGCCGTGCGATGCTGATCGACGAGACCATCGTGCCGTCGAGCCCGAGCCGTAGGAACATACTCTGTTCGGCGCCGAGCCGGGCGAGGAATTCGTTGAAATAGGGCGTCTTGCGCAGTTCGTCGCGATCCATCCATTCGGCGTCACGCACGATCGTCGGCAGCCAGCCGCGCATATACTGGACCGGGTCGTCGACGATCGCGAGCGGGTTGTCCGCCGCCCAGCGCGAAAGATATTCCTCCATCACCGCCGGATCCTGCCGCACCGGCTGGCCGGCACCTTCTCCGGTTACGATATCGAGTTCGGTCGTCACCGCGGTTTCGGCGCCGATCGCGTCGCACAGCTGCTCGATGGCGACGTTCCACGCACCGGGCGTGAACGGCGCATCGTAGATCAGGTCGATCAGTTCGGCCGCTTGCCCCATGTCCGGCGTCGCCCCTCCCCCAAGGATAACTTTATATATAGCAATGGTATCGTTCGGCCAATCCCGCGAATGCTCTGGAGGCCCTGTCCCGATCTGGGGCAAAGCGAAAAAATATCGTACGTTTAGTACAAACGGCTGATGCGAGCCCCCGACGAGCGACCCTAACCAATCGTTAACTTCGAGAGCCGGTGCGCCCCCGAGTCGGTGGGGGCGATCGGCGATTGTATGGTTCATGAGGGGGTAGTTCATGTCTTCGCTCGCGCTTCGCCGTTTGGCTCTCGCTTCGACCAGTCTCGCCATGGTGGCCGGACTCCCATCCGCCGCCCACGCAGCCACGTGCAGCTGGCTGACCGCCGCCGGCAACTGGGCGACCACCGGCAATTGGAGCTGCGGCGTCGTACCCACGGGCGCGGATGACGTGGTCATCACCATTGCGGGGGGCACGGTCAGCTTGACCGGCGCGGTCGGACAGGCGTCGACGCTGACGCTCGGCAGCGGCAACACGCTCAACGTTTCGGGGACCGACCTCATCGTCGGCAGCACGCTGACGAACAACGGCACGATCACCTTCGGCGGAAACGCGCGGTTCCGCTCGGGTGGCACGCTCAACATCGACGGCACCGGCACGATCGCGCTCGACAATAGCGGAGGCTATGCCCGCATCGGCGAGTTCGGCGGCACGTTCAACTTCGGGTCGGGCCAGACGATCCGCGGCCAGGGCGAACTCGGGTTCGGCCAAGGCACGTTCAGCAACGCCGGATTGGTGTCGGCCGACATTTCGGGCGCGACATTGGTCGTCGATACCGCCGGGGGCAATGGGTCGACGTCGTTCGTCAACACCGGCATCATGCAAGCGACCGGCGGCGGCATCCTCAGGTTCGACGGCGGCGGCTACGACAACAGCGCGGGCACCATCCGCGCGATCAACGGCGGCACCGTCGCGATCGCCAACGACGCCCGCATCATCGGCGGGACGCTCAGCAATAGCACCGGCGGCATGCTGACGACCGCACCCGGCAACACATCCTATCTGCAGAACGTGACCGTTATGTCGGGCAGCAACCTCGTCATGGGCGCGAATTCGGATATCCTGGTCAACGGCGCGCTGACGATCAACGGCACCCTGACGACGGCGGCGGCCACGCGTCTGCGCGCCGAGACGGCGAACGTCACGCTCAACGGCACGGGCGACATTCTGCTCGACAATTCGGTCAGCTATGCGCGCATCGGCGAATTCGGCGGCAACTTCACGATCGCGGCAGGCCTGACGGTGCACGGCGCCGGCGAGCTCGGCTTCAACAACGCGAGCTTCACGAACAACGGGCTGGTGTCGGCGGATGCGTCGGGACGAACGCTTGTCGTCGATAGCGCTGGCAACAACGGCAGCACGTCGTTCGTCAACACCGCAATCATGCAGGCGACCGGCGGCGGCACGCTGCGGTTCGACGGTGGGGCCTACGACAATAATGCCGGCGTCATTCGCGCGACCAACAGCGGCATCGTGCTGATCAACAATGACGCACGGATTATCGGTGGGACCCTGACGGGTAATACGGGCGGTACCATCACGACCAGCGGTACGTCCTTCCTGCAGAACGTGACATTGAGCGCGGGAACGCCGCTCAACATGGGGGCGAACTCCGACATCATCATCAACGGCACCCTGACCAACAACGGCACGCTGAACATGGGCGCGAGCACGCGCCTGCGTGCCGAAGGCGGCGGCGTCGTGACGATCAACGGCACCGGCAATATCGTGATGAATGCGGGTCCCGGCGTCTACTCGCGGATCGGGGAGTTCGGCGGGACCTTCATCTTCGGATCGAACCAGAACGTATCCGGATCGGGCGAGATCGGCTTCAACAACGCGCTGATCGCCAACAACAATTTGTTCACCTTCGCGGCGGGCAGTAACGTGAACATCGACGGCGCCGGCGGCAATGGCGGCGTCAGCGGCGGACTGGGCGCGGGCGGCAACGCCGGGTTCCTCAACAACGGGACGATTCTGGCCGACAATAGCTCGGTCCATATTCTCGGCGGCCTGTACGACAACCAAACCGGCGTCATGCGCGCGATCAACGGCGGCACGGTCGAGATCAACAACGACGCGCGCATTGTCGGCGGCACGCTGAGCACGGCGACGGGCGGCACTATCACAACGGCCGGAACGTCCTTCCTGCAGAACGCGACACTAGCGGCGGGCAGCAACCTCGTCATGGGCGCGAACACGGATGTTCTCGTCAACGGCACGCTGACGACCAACGGCACGTTCCGGATGGCGGCCAGCACGCGGCTGCGCGCCGAGAGCGCCGGCGCCGTCACGCTGAACGGCACCGGCGACATCATCCTCGATAACAGCGCGCCCGGCTCCTATTCGCGCATCGGCGAATTCGGCGGCAATTTCACGCTCGCGTCAGGCCTGACGATCCACGGCCAAGGCGAGATCGGATTCAACAATGCGAGCTTCACCAACAGCGCGTTGATCTCGGCGGACGTGTCCGGCGCGACGCTCGCGATCGATCCGGCCGGCGGCAACGGCACGGTATCGTTCATCAATAAGGCCATTCTGCAAGCGACCAACAGCGGTACGCTGTCGATCGGCGGCGGCGACTATGACAATGCGACGGGCATCATCCGGGCGGTCGGCAACGGCACCGTCATCCTGCAGAACGACGCGCGCATCATCGGCGGTTCGCTGACATCCAACACCGGCGGTCTGATCACCAACGCGTCGGGCCAATACTTCCTGCAGAACACGACGCTGACCGCGGGCAGCAACTTGACGATGGGGGCCGCTTCCGACCTCCTCATCAACGGGACGCTGACGGTCAACGGCACGCTGACGACGGCGGGCTCGACGCGGTTGCGCGCCGAGGGTGCGGGTGCCGTGACGATCAACGGCACCGGCAACGTCATCCTCGACAGCTCGGCCGGCTATTCGCGTATCGGCGAATTCGGCGGCGCCTTCACCTTCGGGTCGGGGCTGACCGTTCAGGGGTCAGGCGAGATCGGATTCAACAATTCCATCCTGACCAACAACGGACTGATTTCCGCCGATGCCGGCACGGGGATGAACCTCGACGTCGCCGGCGGCAGCGGCGGCGTGAGCGGCGGGCTCGGCACCAGCGGCATTGCCGGATTGTTCAACACCGGCACCATCCAGGCCGCCAACGGCAAGACGATGTCGGTCCAGGGTGGCCTTTACGAAAATAGCGCAACCGGTACGATCGGCGCGATCGGCGCGGACAGCCAGTTCGTGATGAACAACGACGCCAACCTAGCGAACCTGCAGGCGGGCAACGTCCTCAGCCTGGGCAACTACGTCTCATCGACGACCGGCGCGGCGAGCACGCTGTCGTTGCGCGGCACGGGAGCCAACAGCATCGAGACGATCGGCACGGGTGGTGCGACGACCGACACCATCGTCACGCTGTCCGGCGCGAATTCAGTGTTCAACGTCACCAACTTCAACACCGGCGTGAACACGACGCTCGACAGCACGCTGACCACGGTTGCTCGCTCGGGTCGCTTGAACATCCTGGGCGGTCGCGACTTCAACGTCGTCGGCGGGTCGGGCAGCCTGACCAATAACGGCATCGTCCAACTCGGCGGCGGCGCGCTGACCTCGACGGCGTCGGCCGGCACCAACACCGGCCTGATGACCGGGTTCGGGTCGATCGGGTTCAACATCACCAACAGTGGCACCGTAGAGGCGGCCGGCGGGACGCTGGCGACGCGGACCATCACCGGCACGACCGGCACGATGCGCTCGAACGCCGGCGGGACGCTCGACATTTCGGGCGGTGCAGCGGACTCGACCACCGGGTTTCTGACCAACAACGGCAATCTGACGCTGGGCGCCCGGAGCGTCACCGTCACCAGCGACTATCAGAATGCGAACTTCGGATCGGGCAATGCGTTCGTCGCGCACTCCAACGTCAGCGGCAGCGGGCTGATCCTCGCCGCCAGCGCGACGATGGATCTGTCGGGACCAGGCTTGAGCGGCAACACGCTCAACGTCGGCAACGTTCGCCTGGGCACAACTTCACCTCGACCGACCCCGATCTCGCGCCGGTCGCCCTCGCCGCGCAGCAAGTCAACTATGTCGGCACCGTCACCGAACTGGCGATCGCGGAAATCACCAAGGCTGCGGGTACGGGAACGCTCAGTGGATCGGCGCAGAACTACATCCTCGACCTCGGCTCGTTCGCCGCGGGGGCGGGATCGGTCTCGACCGACCTCGGGGTGCGCAACGCCAATCTGGGCCAGTCCTATTCGGAAATGCTGGCCGGCCTGTTCGCCTCGTCGGGTAGCACCGGCTACACCTTCGCGGACACGCCGTTCTCGGGCCTGACCGGGGGCAGCACCGACACGAACAACCTGCTGACCTTCAACTATACCGGGCTGGGTGCGGGTATCTACAACAACACGCTGACCTTCAGCGGCCGCAGCCAGTATGCGGGCCTCAACGACTTCGCGCTGACGCCGATCACCATCACCGTCCGCGCGACGGTGACCGGTACCGGCCCGGTCGATCCCGGCGCGGTACCCGAGCCCGCGACCTGGACGATGATGATCCTCGGCTTAGGCCTGATCGGCGGGTCGATGCGTCGGCGCACCGCGCAGCGCACCGCCGCGTAAGGCAGTCCCTTGCGCAGGGTAGGCGCAACATGCCTACCCTGCGTCGTGGCATTTTGAAGGGGGGGTCTTCCATGTCCACCGAAACACCGAACTGGCTCGACCGCACGACGGCGATCGGCGGATTGCTCGTGCTTGTCCTCGTCGTGATGACCGTCGTGGTCGCCAGCCAAAACCGCAGCCTTCAACAGCAGGTCGCCGACGGCCAGGCCAAGCTCGCGAGCGCGCAGGCGGCGGGCAACGTCAATTCTACGCTGATCCGAATGCTGGCCAGCGCCGCGGCCGACAATAACGACGCCGCGATCAAGGCATTGTTGACCGAAAACGGCATCACCTTCAAATCGAATGCCAAGGCGCCCGATTCCGCCGCCAAGACCGACGACAAGAGCGGTGACGCCAAGAAGGATGCGAAATGAGCATGCTGTCCGACCGTCGTTGGGGGCTCCTCCTGACGCAGCTAGCGCTGGCGATATTACTGGTGAGTGAGCTCGTTCAACTCTGGGCAGCCAACGGCAAATTGTCGCAGGCGATCAGCCAGCAAGCCGGCAATGACGAGACGATCAAGCGCATCAACGCGCAGCTCGATTCGCTGGCTCGCGGGACGCAACGGCTGGCGCAGGGCGGGAACGCCAACGCGCAGAAGATCGTCGATCAGCTCGCCGCCAACGGCGTCCAGATCAACGCCAAGCAATAATATGGAGCCGGGCGCGGCCGCCGACGACCGCGCTAATCGACGATTGCCGCGCATTCTCAGCGGCGCGATGGTCGTCGGGCTGACGCTATCGGCGCTATCGCCTGCGGCGTCGGTCTACGTGACGGGGTCGGAGATTCTCAAGCTCGCCGGGACCGGCGCGGCACTCGCGGTGCTGATCGGCGGTGCCGTTGCGGTGCTCGCCTCGCTGATCTACGCGGAATTGGGCTCGGCCTATCCGCGCGCAGGCGGCATCTACCCCGGCATCGATGCGATCCTCGGCCGCGGATGGGCGCTCGCGGTCATCGTCCTGACGCTGGTGACCTCGCCCGCTCTGCTGGCGTTCATTTCCCTCGGCCTGGCCAATTATATCGGCATCTATGCGCCGACCTGGCCCAAGCCGATCATCGCGCTCGTGCTGATCGTAGCCGCTGCGCTCATCGCCGCCACCAAGCTGAAGACGAGCATGCGCGTGGCCACGATCCTGCTGATGATCGAACTCGTCGCGGTCGGCGCGCTAGTCGCGATCGGCGTGTTCGATCACGCGCGCGGCGTAGGCGACGTGCTGCTGACGCCGGTATTGCCCGACAAGGCCGGCGGGCTGATGGCCACGCCCGTGGCAACCATGCTGATCGCCACCCTGTCGGGCGCCTATGCCTGCTCGGGCGCGGGCCTCGCGCTGTATTTCGCGGAGGACATGAAGGGACCCGCGCAAGCGATCGGCAAGCTCGTCGTCATCACCGGTGTGGTGACCGTCATGCTGGTCGCGGGCGCAGTGCTCGCGGTGTCGATGGGCGCGAGCGACCTTCCAGCCACGCTCGGCTCGGACAGCCCGATCGGGACGTACCTGGCCGCCGCGCTCGGCCCGCGTGTCGCGCCCGTGGCGCTCACAGTCGTCGTCCTCGCCATCTTCAACAATTTGATCGCGGGAATGCTCGCGTTCAGCCGCTTCCTCTTCTCGTCCGGCGTCGATCAGATCTGGCCGCACGGACTAAACGTACGGCTGTCCGCCTTGCATCCGCAGTCGGGATCGCCCGTCTATGCGGTGCTTGCGCTATCGCTGGTCGCGGCGGCGATGCTGGTCATCGGCCAACGCAATCTGCTTACGCTGCTCACGGCGGAACTCTTCAGCCCGCTTTCGGTCACGCTGGCGGTGATCGTCGGCCGGTGGCGGCGATTGACGGGCGTCGGGACATTCAGAGCACCGCTATTCCCACTGACGCCTCTTCTGATCCTCGCCGTGCTCGCCTGCTATTTCACGCTCAACTGGCTCGACCACGACCACGGCCGGATCGCACTGATCTGTTTCGGCGTCATCGCGATCGCCTGCTACGCCGGCCACGCTATCCAGGCCCGCATAAACACACGCAGATCCTGATATCCTCGGGCGACGCATCCGAGGCCCTATCGAAAACGATTGCGATTGTTATCGATGTCATTTATCTTTGTTTCTGCATAATTACACCGAGAGGATGACACGATGCGCAGATCGCGAACGCTTTTCCTGGCTGCGCTAGCCGTCACCACGCTGACGGCCGGGACCAGCGGCATCGCCGCCCCCGCGACCGACATCCCCACGCTCGCGACCCAAACGACCGAGGAAGGCCAGACGGTCATCTACGATCGCTATACTTGGCAACGGCGCGAACTCGACAAGCGGCTGCCGGTCACCGAGCCGTGGCCGGACGATTTCAAGATCGGCGCGACCCTGCAACGCTACAAGCTCGACACGCCACCGATCCCGGCCACCCTTCCCCTCCCCGCACGCATCATGACCGACGTGTATCTGGTCAATGCCGAGCCCAATCTGGTCTATCTGATCGATGCCGGCGCCGATGGTCTGGTACTGGTCGATCCCGGACTGACCATGACCGTGCCGGCGATCCTCAAAAACGTGGAGAAGCTCGGCTTCTCGCCCAGCCAGATCAAATGGGTGATCAACACCCACGCGCATTTCGACCATTCGATGGCCGACGCCGCATTCCAGAAACTCGGTGCCAAGATCCTGGTCGGACGCCCCGACGTCGCTGCCGTCGAGAAAGGCACATACGTCACCGGAAAATACGCATTCCCCGCGCTGACGAAGGGCGTTTATCCGACGCTGAAGGTCGATTGGCCGGTGGACGACGGTGAGGAACTCAAACTCGGCAACAAGACCTTCGTCGCGATCGCCACGCCCGGGCACACGCCGGGTTCGACCTGTTATTGGCTGACGATCGACGGAAAGAATATCCTGTTCGGCGGCGACACGATCCTGTTCGATTATCGGCTGGGTGCCAATTTGCCGAGCTTCGCCGACGCGCAGGCTTATTTCACGTCGCTCAAGAAGCTCGCTTTCTACGGGCTCTATCCCAACACGACACGGTGGGACGTGCTGCTGCCCGGGCACGGCACGATGGTGCTCGACCGCGCTTATATGGACGTGCTGAAGGGCTATCAGCAGGTCGAGCTCAACATGACCGACAACACTCAGGTCCAGGCGCTGCCGTTCGCCACCGACAATTATCGAAAGCTGATGTTCGGCCGTCCGTGATCGGGTTGCGTGCCGGCTCCGGACCGGGAAGGGACGGCGCATGAGAATCGGTCTGCTCGGCGCATCGGCGATTGCACCTGACGCCGTGATCCGTCCCGCGTCGGGGCGCGACGACGTGACGGTATCGACGGTCGCGGCGCGCGATCCCGACCGTGCGAGCGCCTACGCAGCCGAGCACGGCATTCCAGCCGTCGCCGCCGACTATGCGGCACTGGTCGCGCGCGACGACGTCGACCTCGTCTATTGCGCGTTGCCGCCTGTCGCGCATCGGGCGGCGGTGAAGCTCGCTCTCGACGCGGGCAAGCCCGTGCTGCTCGAAAAGCCCTATGCGATGCACGCGGCCGACGCGCGGGCGATCGTCGCGATGGCGGACGCCGCCGGGCTGCCGGTGATCGAGGCCTTTCATTATTTCTTCCACCCGCAATTCCAGCGCGCGCTGTCGCTCGTCGCCGATGGCGCGATCGGTACCGTCGTGAACGCCACGGCCTCGTTCGACGCCGCGATCCCGGACGAGCCGGGTCAGCTACGCTGGGACGCGGCACAGGGCGGCGGCGGGATGATGGATCTGGGCTGTTATTGCGTCCACGCGCTGCGGTCCCTGCTCCGTGTCGAGCCGACCATACGTAGCGCTGGAGGTGTATTCCGCCACGGCGTCGATGCCACCTTGACGGCGCAGCTGGACTTCGCCGGCATACCTGCGACCGTCCATTGCTCGATGCTGGGCGGCACCGATCGCGTGCTCCGGCTTGAAGGAAACTCGGGTCGCCTGACGCTCGACCTGTTCATTGCGCCACACCGGGGCGGCCGGCTGGTACTCGAAACGGCGGCGGGGACGATCGTCGAGCCAGGCGACGCTCGCTCGACCTACGACGCGCAACTCGACCATGTGATCCGCGTGTTTCGCAACGAAGAGGCGCCCAGGACCGGTGGCGCCGATGCGATCGCCAACATGGTGGTGATCGACGCCTGCCGCGCGGCTGCGCACACCTAGGCGACGAGGTCCGGCGACAGCGGTTCGATCGACGCGAGCGGCGTGCGGCGCAGCATGCGCTCGAACACGATCGTCGCGACCAGCAGCAAAGCAAGCGGCGGCAGGATCGCGAGGAATGCCGCCTTCCCGCTCAACGCCGCGAAGATATGCCCGGTAATGAACGACCCGATCGTCCCGCCCAGCGCCGACGAAATCAGGATCAGCCCGGTCATCGCCGCATGCCGGTTTTGCGGCAGGCCGCTCAGCACCGACGAACACAGCGCAGGGTAGATCGGCGCGAGCAACAGGCCGACCACCGGCACGGCGAACGCCGCCGGCGGCAGGTCGAACCAGCCGGCGCGCAGCCCCGCTGCGCTCGGTTGCGTCAGGGGCACGACGACCGCCAGAATGACGACCGACAGCGTCATGCCCACGCCCGTGGTCCACACCCACGGTACGCGTCGCAGCACCAGCCCTGCTCCAAGCCGACCGACCGCGAGACCAGTCGCCCACAGGCTGGCAAGCTGCACCGCCAGCGCCGCCGGCAAGTTCATGACTTCACGGTTGAAGGTCGGCAACCAACTGCCGATGCTCTGTTCGACCAGCACGTCGATAAACGCGCAGACGATGAACGCGACGACGAACGGCCGCGCCAACAATCGCGGCATCGCAAGCCATTGCTCGCCGAGGCTCTGCGTATCGTTTTCCGCCAGACGCTCGTCGAGCGGCGCGAACGCGATCGCCGCGGCGACCAAGAGCGAGGCAATGCCCAGCACCCAATAGACGCCGAGCCAAGTCGGCCGCGCCGGATCGGCGGAATCGATGAACGCGCTGAACAGCCAATAGCTCGACAGCACCCCGATCATGAACATGCCCTCCAGGGCAGAGGTCATGCTGGCATGCTGCTTGCGGCTCTCGGTGATCAGCCCGACGATGACGTAGACCGACGTCTTGGCGATCGCGAACGCCGCGCCGACCACGACGAATTGCAGTTCGAGCAGCCAGAAAGCCGGCGCCAGCGGTACGGCGAAGCACGCCGCCGCGACCGCCAGCAATCCGAGCGCCGTCCCACGCCGATAGCCCAACCGCGCGAGCAATAGCACGACGACGAACGACGCCGCTGCCGCCGACAGATCCTTGCACCCCTCCAGCAACGCCGCCTGGGTCTTGGGCACCTGAAACGTCAGCACCGACTGCAGGATCACCGCCCCGACGCTGTTCATCAGGATCGCGAACAGGAAGAAGGTCAGCGTGATCGCGCCGACGATGGGGAGGTGGCGGCGGTCCATTCGCCTTATCTACCGAGGTGGCCGAGCAGGAATCGCGCCTGTATCTTGAAGGCGCGATCGGATTCGGGCGCGTCGATATATGCCCAGAACGCATGCGGCAGGCCGTCGAACGACACGAGCTTGTTCTCGACCCCCGCTTCCTCGAGCGCGAGGCAGAAGTTCGACGTAGAGCTCACGAAGACATCGCGCGAGCTGGTCATGCACATGGTAGGCGGAAAGCCCTTCAGGTCGCCCAGGATCGGCGAGACCATGGGGTCCGCCGCCGACTGGCCTTTGGGCAAGTAAAACGCATTGAGTAGCCCGGCCAGCATCTCGTAGCTTTTGTTCGCCAATATCGAATCGCCGCGCCGCGACAGATCGAGGTCACCCGAAAATACCCCGAGGACGCTCGGCATCGGTAGCTTCGCGGCGCGGATTCGCATCAGCAGTTCCGGCCCCAAGATCGCCCCGGCCGACGTCCCGTAAATGCCGATATCCTTCGCCGCATGCGTCTTGAGCAACTCGCGATAGACCGCCAGCGCATCGTCGGCCTGGGCGGGAAACGGGCTTTCCGGCGCTTGGCGATAGAGGACAGCCACGACGGGCACGCCGGTCAGCGCCGCGATCGGGATATTCTCCGTCAGCGAACCGGAATCGGTGACGAACCCGCCGCCGTGGAGGTTCAAGAAAACGCGCTTCGACGTGGCGGGCGTGCCCGCCTTGCGGATGAGGCGGACCTTGACCCCACCCATCGTCGATTCGCTGATATCGACAGCATATTTCTTGCGCTGGAGCGCGCCGAAGGTTTGTTGATACTGGTCGATGAACTTACGTTGATCGGCGAGCGACGGCATCTTGTTCGGATTGTCCGTGCTGCCGGTCGTGATCGCGGTGCGCGCCTGTTCGGACAGCGTTGCCGGCAAAGGCTGCATCGTCGGCGCCGGCGTCGGCATGGGGATGGGCGCTGCCGGCGCGGTCGATTGCGCCACGGCGTAGCTCGACATCGCGATCATCGGCAACAACGGCGCCGCGCGCCGAATCCAAGCCTTGGCCATCGTCATCTCCTCTGTTTGTCGCGCTCGGCCAGCAACGCCTTCACCACGCCGTTGGTCCAGCCAAACCCTTGCTGGTTGGGGTATTCGCCGCCGCTGGCCGGGCGGCCGTGTTCGATATCGTATTTCTCGAACAGCGCGCCGGTCTGGTCGTAAAACGCTTCGACCGTCGATAGCCATCGATCGGCGATCATGTCCGCCAGCGCATCGTGTCCGTAACGCCGAAGCCCGGCGACCGCGATCCATTGCAGCGGCGCCCAGCCGTTCGGAGCATCCCATTGCTGCGCCGTTTCGACCGTGGTCGTCCGCAGACCGCCCGGTGCGAGCAGATCGCGCTCGGCCGTGCGCGCGACGTCCGCTGCTTGTTCGGGCGTCGCAATACCGGCGAACAGCGGATATAGTCCGGCAGCGGTCGCGCCGGCGGTCGGCCGCCGTTCGATCCAATGCCAATCGCCGAACCGGCGCTCTTCCGCGATCCAGCAATAATGCAGGATTGCCGCCGCCCGCTGATCGGCGCGTCGACGATAGTCGGCGGCCGTCGTCGCGTCGCCCAACGCCGCACTTTCTTCGGCGATGTGGCGTTCACTGAGATACAGCAGGCAATTGAGATCGACCGGCACGATCGCGCAGGTATCGATCGTCGCCAGACTTGCAGCATCGCGCAGCCAGCGCGAACTGAAGTCCCAGCCGCTTTCGGCAGCGGCGCGCAGGTCACGATACACATCGGCGGTCGGACGATCGGCACCGGCGGCGACCGCGACGTCCTCGGCATACGCCTCGGGCCGCGGCGTGTCGGACGCGTCCCAATATCGATTGAGCACGGCGTCATCGGACAGCCGGACCACATGCGCGCTCGCACCCGGTGCGGCGAGATGGTTCTCGCCTTGCATCCAATAGTCATGTTCGCGGCGTAGTGCCGCGAGACGGCGGCGATGCACGTCGGGCGCCGGATCGCGTGACAGTTGCGTCATCAGCGCGAGGAACGGCGGCTGCGATCGCGACAGGAAATACGACCGCGTGCCGTTGGGGATATGTCCGTACCGCTCGATCAGGGACACGAAATTGTCGAGCATCGACTCGACCAGCGCATCCCGCCCGTCGATCGCCAGCCCCAGCATCGTAAAGTAGCTGTCCCAGTAATATATCTCGCGAAACCGCCCGCCGGGGATGACGTACGGCGACGGCAGCGGAAGCGCGGACGACCATGGCCCACCCGGTTGCGCGGTGACGACGAGATCGTCCCACAACGCGGCGATATGGTCGCCGATGCTTGCCTGATCATCGGGTGGATCGAGCCGAGGTGGTGGTGGCGGATCGAAATTCCGTTCGACGAACGCGCGAAGTTCATCGTCGCCTTGCGGCCGTTGCGCGTCCCATGCCGCCATGATGTCGGCCGGCGCGCGGCGCGGCTCCATGTCGGGAAAGGTCTTGCCGTCGCCGAACAACCGCCGCTGCTGTACCGCGACGAACAGATCGCCGAAGAGTTCGTCGGGTCCGGGCGGCACGGAATTAGCAACAGGGACGTGACGATTCATCGCGCCGCCGCTCCGAGGCAAGTCACGATGACGCTGAAACGGAACATCGACGGCGTCACGCGCAAGGTACCGGCCCCTCCTGCATCGGCCAGCCAGTGCGGCTCGCCAATGACGGGACAGAGCTACTCGCGAATGACATCGATAACAAGAGCGATAATGATATCGATACCAACGAACTGATAAAGCGTCAGTCGGCTTGCGTGGAAGCTCGAACGATCAGTTCGACGGGCAGCGTTTCGGGGTTAGGTTGGGTACCCTCGACCCACGCGAGCATCGTCTCCCCCAACAACTCGCCGGCGCGCTGCCAATCCTGCCGGACCGTCGTCAGCGGGATGGCGGCGTTCGCCGCTGCCGGAATGCCGTCATAGCCGATCACCACCATGTCATCGGGGATCGCGATATTCCGCGCGATCAACGCATCCATCGCGCCGAGCGCGATCATGTCGCTTGCGCCGACGATCGCATCGCCGCGCCAGCCGCCCTCGATCGCCGCATCCACGGCGGCGCGCCCGGCGAGCATCCCGAACTCGCAGGCGCGCGCGGTCACGCGCATCGTTGCGCCACCGCCCTGCTCGAGGCCGGTCAACCGGTCGGCGACTTCCTGATGTTCCTGGTCGCCCAGAAACAGCACGTCGCGACGACCCAGCGCCGCAAGATGCTGTCCGATCAACGCGCCGCCCCGACGATTGTCGCTGCCGATCGTGATCCAGTCGCCGTCGGTCGCCCGCCGCGCACCCCAGACGACGAACGGCAGGCCCATTTCGCTGACCTGGCCGAGCAGTGTATCGTCAGTCCCCTGCCCCAGAAAGATGATGCCGTCGGAATCATGGTCGCCCGATGCCAACACCTGATCCGCGGTCGTTAGAACCAATCGGTAATTCGCCGCCGTCAGGCATTGCAGCAGTCCACCGACCAGCCCCAAGAAGATCGGGTCGGACATCGTGCGGTCGGCGGTCGGGGTCATGTTGATGACCACCGTGACGCTATGATTACGCCGCAGCCGCAGATTGCGCGCCGCGGTGTTAAGCCGATAACCGTGCGTCCGAGCCAATTGCTGGATCTGTTCGCGCACCGGCGCGCGAACCAGCGCGCTGTCCTTCAACGCGCGCGACACCGTGATCTTGGACACACCCGCCAGTTCGGCCAGGTCATCCATCGTCATGCGGCGGCCCGTCCCTGCGAGCTCACTGGCCGATACGCGTTTCGTCATGAGGTGGTTCTAGCCAAATCCGTCCCGCCGCCAAGTGCGCGCAGAACGACCGGCCGCGCGTCATGGGACACGCGCCCGGCGGCCGTCACATGCTAGAAGCGCGCGCGGAGCGACACGCCGTACATCCGCGGCTCACCGAAGATCGCCGTACTGTACCCCGTGGCGTTGTATTGCTGGATCACGTTGGTGCGATAGGTCTTGTTGGTCAGGTTGGTGGCAAACACCGACAGATCGACATGACCGTTGTTGAGGAAGTTGTTCCAATCGATCCGCGCGCCGAGCAGGCCGTACGGATCGACGAAGCTGAACGGCTGCGTCGGGTCGGTATCGCCGACATAGGTCCGCCCCTTCCAGGCGTAGTTCGCGCTCAGTTTGATCTCGCCATACGAATCCGGCACCGGCAGCGTCAGGACGCCGCTGACGTTGAACTGGTTTTTCGGCGTGTAAACGAACGGCAGATTGGTCAGGTCGGTCGGCGGCGTCGTCGGCAGGACGTAGCGATCGTATTTCGCATCGGTATAGGCATAGCCGGCGTTGATCGAGAACAGTCGCCCGAAGCGAATGTCGCCTTCCAGCTCGACGCCTTTGATCGTCGCCTTCGCGGCATTGCCGGTGCCGCCCGTCGTCAGTGCGCCGATCAGCAACGGCACGTTGGCCTGAATGTCGTTATACTTGTTGATGTAGCCCGTGGCGTTGAAATGTCCGCGGACACCGCCGGCGCGCCATTCGGTCTTGATGCCGACTTCGGTCGTCTTGACCGTTTCCGGCCGGAACAGGAAGCCGATGCTGTCGACCGTGCCACCCAGACCGATCAGGATCGGATTGATGCCGCCCGGCTTGTAGCCCTTCTTGTAGTTGGCGAAGAGCAGGATCTTGTCGGTCACCTTATAGTCCGCGCCGAACGCGAAGGAGTCGCCCGACGTCGAGCCGGCGGCCGACAGGTGGCAATTGGGATAGACCGCGCCGAACGGCAGCTGACACAGATCGCCCGGCTTGGGCGACGGCGGCGGGAACGAGATCACGCCCGGATAGACGAGCAGATCGATGCTGACCGCGAAATCGTTCCACGTATAGCGATAGCCGGCGGTCAGGTTCAGTCCGTCGAGCGCCGGGACGATCTTGCCGACGTCGAGACCGAGCTGCCCGAACAGCGCGCGGGATTTCCCGCGCAGGGCCGCGTCGGTCTGATTGGTGGTCGCGACGGTCTGCAACTCCTGCGTATAGGAATTGACGCCGCCCGGCGACGTACGGTCGTAATAGCCGCCGGTCTGAACGCTAAGGGGGCCGAAATTGCCCGTCAGCCGCAATTCTTCGGTGAACTGGATGATGTCGGAATTCCACGAGCCCGGAACATAGGCGCCGTTCGAATTCTGGATCGGAAAGAGCGTGCCGTCATCGTCGCGCGCGCTGTCGGTCTGATACCGGGCGTAGCTGAGAATATTCGTCAGCTTCAGGTTGCTCGTGATGTCGATCGTCGTGCGGTTGTTGATCGAACTCGAGCGCAAGCGATCGCGCGTCTGCGCATCGAGCGAGACATGGCGAACGTCGAGCCCGGCGCGCGCTTGCAACGCCGAATAGACCAGCGCACCGAGCGGCGGCTTGGTCGGGTCTGCCGGGTTGGCGGGATTGTAGTTCGCGGCGAGCAAAACGACCGCGGGACCCTGCTCGTTCGATACGTAGAGCGACCCGACCGTGTAGTTCTCCAGCCAGCTGAACGGGCGCGCGATCAGGCTGGCGCGATAGACGGTCGAATCGCGATTATCGTAGTCGCGCTTGCTGGTGACATCATGGCTGAAACCCTCACGCGTCTGACGCTGAATGCCGGCGCGGAACAACAGTTTGTCGGCGACGATCGGCAGGTTGATCACGCCTTCGACGTCGAGCCGGTTATAGCTGCCGTACGTCCCCATCATATAGCCGCCGAACTCGTTGGTCGGGCGGGCCGGTTCGAACAGGATCGCACCGCCGGTCGTGTTCTGGCCGAACAGCGTCCCCTGGGGTCCGTTGAGTACCTGGATATTCTGCAGATCGAAAAACAGGCCCGGACCCGACGCATAGACCGGCGCTTCGGCGAAATACGGCACGACCGACGGACCGCCGCCCAGACCGGCGGTCAGCGATCCGCCGCGCTGGCCACGAATGGCGAAACTGGTGTTGTTGCGATTGAGGCCGGTGTTGACCGTCAGCGACGGCACCAGCTTCTGCAGATCGGTAACCGTCTGCACGTCCTTCTCGCGCAGTTCGGTGCCGCTCACTGCGGTCAGCGACATCGGAACGTTCTGCTGATTTTCCGACACGCGACGTGCGGTGACGACGATTTCGCCCTCTTGGTCGGGAGAAACCGTGTCGGCCGACACCGCAGTCGTGCTCTGGTCCGGCGCCTCTTGCGCATGCGCGTTGGTGGCGGCGGTCATCGCCATCAGCGAAGCTGCAACGAGCAGCGCGGCGGTGCGATTCGACATGGTTCCTCTCCCGAACGCCGGCGCACCGGCGATTGTTATTGCGCCCCTGACACGCGGCGTGAGCCCTTCATTACGTCGCGATGACATCGATAACAACAGAAAATTGATATCGATGTCATCCAAGAGAACTTTCTAACGTAAGGCGGCTATTTCGCGACTAGATTGGCGGCGAAGAAATCGACGATCGCCTGATACGCTTGCTTCGACTCGGCGGCTTCCGGATCGACGAAGAATGCATGCGGCATGCCGTCCCATACCCGCAGCTCCGTTTTGACACCGGCGGCGCGCAACAACTCATTGCTGTGCAGCACCGAACTCAGCGCGAAATCGCGCGTGCCGCTGATCAGCAAGGTCGGCGGAAATCGTTTCACGATCGCGGGCGACAGGCCTGGAAAGACCATCGGATCGTCGGCCCGTGCACCGGCAAAATACGGTATCGAGATCAGCTTGGGCATGGTCGCCGGACTAGGCACTTGTCCCGTCGCGGCTGCCGCGAAATATGCCGAGTCGCCGCCCAGATCGACCAACGAAGCGCAAAACGTCCCGATCGCGCCCGGCACCGGAATTTTCTTGTCGATCATCCACGCGACCGACTGCGCGGTCAGCCCGCCGCCGGCGGAGCATCCGTAGATGCCGATCGCCCGCGCAGGGTACTTGCCGAGCAGCGCCTTGTAGACCGCGATCACGTCCTCGGTCGCGGCCGGGAAGCGGTTCTCCGGTCCCAGCCGATAATCCACCGTCAGCACTTCGATGCGGCCCACGGCCGCGATCGGGATCGCCTCCGCCAGCGCACCGCTGTTCGCGCCCCACATGAACGCGCCGCCGTGCAGATTGACCAGCACACGCCCGCGATTGGCCGCGGCCACCCCCGCGCTGGGCAAGACGCGCTGCACGTGTACGCCGCCGATAGTGATATCGGTGACCTTGACGTCGTACATCGCCCGCATGCGCTTCACGCGGTCGGTATTCTGGACGTCGTAATAAGCCCGCATTTCCGGGATCGAAGCGTTCGGCGGCAATTGCGGCAACGCCCGCATCCGGTCGAACAGCGCAACGGTCTCCGGCGCGTTATACGTCGAATAGGGCAGGACGAAGCTCGGCACCGTGATGGGGCCGGTGGTCGGTGCGGCCGATTGACCGTGCGCCGCCGTCACCGCCAGCGCCAACCCGGCTGCTATGACCGCCACGCTTGCCTTGAGCTGCCTGCCGCCCATCGTTCTCTCCTGTTTCATATGGCCGATCTTCGTGACGGCTTGCGCATCGATATCGCACGATGACATCGATAACAATGCATCATGTCTTTCTGAACGCGCGATCGCGTCGCGCAGGTCGGGACCTATCCATAGCTTGATCGATAACGCGCGCCCTGCGATTGGCAGTTATGAACTCGCCGCTACGCACCTTGCGCCTCTCGACACAATGCTTCCTTCTGGCAGGGCTTGTTCTCCAGCCTTCGCTGACCGAAGCGACGGTTCGTAAGGGCAGGATGCCGCCGCCTGCCTCGAGGCAGGCCGCACCGAACACCAGGATTATACCGTTGCCGTTGGCGCCGATCATCCCGGCCGCTCAGCGCCTGTGCGCGAGCCGAACCAAATCTGGTCTCGGATACACAATCCTCCGCGAAGGAGCGGGCGCGAAGCCGGGCGCGACCGACACCGTGATGATCAACTATATCGGTTACCTCGCCGCGAACGGAGCGGTCTTCGACCAGGGCATGCAATCTGCGCTACCCGTCGACAAGGTCATCTCGGGGTTTTCGCAGGGAATGCAGATGGCGGCACGAACCGGCATTATCCGCCTCTGCATTCCGGCATCGTTGGGGTACGGTGCGACGGCTACGGGTCCGATCCCCGCCAATTCCGATCTGGTGTTCCAAGTCGAGCTGATCGACATCAAAACGGCGGCGGAAATGACCACCATTCGTATGGGCGAAGCGACCAACCCTGCGACGGGTAACGATGCTGAGCCGCAGAAATAGGCAAGCCCTAGCCAGATCTAGCGAACCTTCACGGCGGCTGATTCGAGGCAGCGAGCGTCGTGGAAACGAGCGTCCCGGCTGTCGCCATTATCCCGGAGATCATCGCGGCCGCGATCGAGCGCGTCAGGCAGGATTGTACTTTGTCAGAAACGCTTCGACCTTCTTGAGGAAATCGATCTGATCTTCCGGCTTGGAAAAGCCGTGGCCTTCGCCTTTGTAGACGTAATATTCCGGCGGACGGCCCAGCTTGGTCAGCGCGTCCGCCAGCATTTTAGACTGGATGGGCGGCACGTTCGTATCCGCGTCGCCATGCGCAATCAGGATGGGCACCTTCAGGTCGACAGCGCGCTTGGCCGGCGAAATCGCGTCCAGATCGACACTATTGCCGCCCTGCACGCGATCGCGCCAGTTGCGATAATATCGCGCGGCAACGAAGCTCTTCCGGTCGTATTTCAACTGTGCGGCGATATCCGACACCCCGGCGAGGCTGATGGCGCAGCGGTAGATGTCGGGGTTTCGTACGGCGGCCCATTCGGCCGCATAGCCGCCGAACGAGGCGCCCATGATGCAGACGCGTTTGGCATCGACCAGGCCGCGCGCGACGAGCCATTTGACGCCGTCGTCGATGTCGTCCTGCATGCCGCGGCCCCATTGCCCGTTGCCCTTTTCGACGAACTGGCGACGGTAACCGGTCGATCCGCGGAAATTGGGCTGGAGCACGACATAGCCGCGACTCGCGAGAAATTGCGCCCAGACGTCGAAGCTCCATTCGTCGCGCGCGAACGGACCGCCGTGCGGCATGATGACGAGCGGCAAATCCTTCGCCGCACGCCCCGGCGGCAGCGTCAGATAGGCGGGGATATCCAGCCCGTCCCGGGCCGTATAACTGACCGATTCCATGTCGGCCAATTGCT